>NZ_JNWZ01000034.1 GCF_000716545.1 Kitasatospora phosalacinea | reverse complement strand
TTCCGAACCCGGAAGCTAAGCCTCACAGCGCCGATGGTACTGCAGGGGGGACCCTGTGGGAGAGTAGGACGCCGCCGAACAATCTTTCAGAGAAAGGGCTCCAGCCGTCAGGCTGGGGCCCTTTCTGCGTTTCCGGATCCGCAGGGTCGGACGGAGGGGGAACGCGACGGGGTTCACCGGGGTGTGGGTGGTCGCGGCGGTGCCGGATGACGAACTGGAGCGGTCGGCACCCGTCTACTGAACCTGAACCTGAACCGATGGGCGGGCGGACGGTGGTGGCGGAGCGTCAGAGGCCGGCGCCGCCGGTGGCGTCGATGATCCGGCCGGTGACCCAGCGGGCGTCGTGGGAGGCGAGGAAGGCGACGACGTCGGCGATGTCGGCGGGGTCGGCGACGCGGCCCAGGGCGGCGAGGGAGGCGGCGTGGGCCCGGGCGGCGGGGTCGTCGCGGAGCCAGGCCGCGTTGATGTCGGTGTCGACGATGCCGGGGTGGACGGAGTTGGCGGTGATGCCGCGGGATCCGAGTTCCTTGGCGAGGTTGAGCGTGAAGGTGTCCAGGGCGCCCTTGGTGGCGGCGTAGGCGATGATCTCGGGCATCGCGATGCGGGCGACGCCGCTGGAGATGTTGATGACGCGGCCGCCGTCGCGCAGGCGGGGCAGGGCCTGCTGGACGAGGAAGAACGGGGCGCGGACGTTGACGGCGAAGACCTCGTCGAAGGCTTCCTCGGTGAGGTCGGCGAGGGCGGCGCTGCGGCCGATGCCGGCGTTGTTGACCAGGATGTCGATGCCCGGGTCGTCCAGGTGTCCGGCCCGGGCGTCGTCGTACGCGGCCCAGAGCCGGGCGGCGTCGCCGTGGGTGCCGAGCGGGGCGTGGACCGGGAAGGCGCGGCCGCCGCGGCTGCGGATGCCGTCGAGGACGGCGGTGGCGGCGGCCCGGTCGCGGGCGTAGGTGAGTGCGACGGTGGCGCCGTCCCGGGCGAGGCGTTCGGCGATGGCGCGGCCGATGCCCCGGGAGGCGCCGGTGACCAGGGCGGTCCGGCCGTCGAGCGGGCGTGCGGGCATGGTGGGTCCCTTCTCTCGGCGTCGCTCATTTCTTGAGTGATCGCTCAAGAAGAAAATTAGCACGCCTCGACGCCTTTCTTGAGCGACCGCTCTAAAATGGTCGGCATGGCAGTGGAGAAGGCGGGCGCGACCGGGACGGCGGCGAAGCGGGGCCGGCCGCCGGCCTTCGACCGGGCGGCGGTGCTGGCGGCGGCGACCAGGCTGTTCTGGGAGCGCGGCTACCAGGCGACCTCGGTGGGCGAGCTGACCGGGGCGATGGGGATCAAGCCGGGCAGCCTGTACGCGGCGTTCGGTGACAAGGCGGCGCTGTTCCGCGAGGTGGTGGAGGCGTACGGGAGCTCCCCGGCGGGGGAGTTCGTGGCGGTGGCACTGGCCGAGGAGGCGTCGGCGCGGGCGGCGTTCGCCCGGATCCTGCGGGAGGCGGCCCGGATCTACCCGGATCCGGCGCACCCGGCGGGGTGCCTGGTGATCAGTGCGGCGGTGAACATCGCGGCCCAGGACGAGGAGGTGGCGGAGTTCCTGCGCGGGCTGCGGGCGGCGAACCTGCGGCTGTTCGAGGAGCGGCTGGCGGACGCCGGGCGGCTGGGCGAGCTGCCGGCGGGGGTGTCCCCGGCGGCGCTGGCCCGGTACTTCGGGGCGGTGCTGCAGGGCATGTCGCAGCGGGCCAGGGACGGGGCGGACGCGGCGGAGCTGGCCGCGACGGCCGAACTGGCGCTGGCGGCCTGGCCGGGGCCGTGACGGTACCGGAGCCCTGCTGGAAGCGGAGCGGAGAACGTAGGCTCGCCGCATGCGGATTTCTGAGAACACGTCAGGTGCGGGCCGGGTCGAGCGGGTCGAGGCGCTGACGCCCGGGCAGGCCGGTGAGGTGCGGGAACTGCTCGCGGCGGCGGCCCGGGCGGACGGCCGGGAGGCGGTGTCGGAGGCCGGGCGGCTGCGGATCCGGCCGGACAGCCCGCGCGAGGGCGTGCGGCACCTGGTGCAGTCGGTGGACGGCGCCGTGGTCGGCTACGCGCAGGTCGAGGGGGCCGGGCCGGGGACGGTGGAGCTGACGGTGGCCCCGGCCGAGCGCGGCCGGGGCCTGGGCGGCGAGCTGGTGCGCGAGGTGCTGGCCGGGCCCGGGGCCGACGCCGGGCTGGACTTCTGGGCGCACGGCGGCCTCCCGGCCGCCCGGCACCTGGCCGGGGTGCACGGGGCGGTGCTGGTGCGCGAGCTGCGGCAGATGCGGCGCACCGCACCGGCGCCGGACGCGGTGCCGCTGCCGGCGGGCGTCGAGCTGCGGACGTTCGAGCCGGGCCGGGACGAGGCGTCCTGGCTCGCGCTGAACGCGCTGGCCTTCGCGCACCACCCGGAGCAGGGCTCCTGGACGCAGCGCGACCTGGCGGAGCGGATCGCCGAGCCGTGGTTCGACCCGAAGGGCTTCTTCCTGGCGGAGCGGGACGGCCGGCTGGTGGGCTTCCACTGGACGAAGACCCAGCCGGACGGCCCGGGCGAGGTGTACGTGGTGGGGGTGGATCCGGCCGAGCAGGGTAATGGCCTGGGTAAGGCGTTGACGGCGGTGGGTCTGCGACACCTGGTCCTGGATCGCGGCCTGCCGACGGTGATGCTGTACGTGGACGCGGACAACGCGGCCGCCGTCCGGGTGTACGAGCGGTTGGGTTTCACCGTCCACGAGGTCGACCTCATGTACCGGTGGGAGCCGTCCGGCCCGCGCTGAGCTGGTCGAACGCGGGCGGAGAGGAGCGTCCGCCGACGGCCACAGGGGCGACGGACTCAGCTTTCCTCCTGGCCATGCGGTGTTTACCGTGGATTCAATTGACGCCGCGAAGATCACAGAATGTCGTCCGTATTGCCGCGTCCGCGTCACCGCTCCACCCACCGCCCGTTCGGGCGGGTCCCGGCGCCGCCGGGCGGGTGGACCTGGCTCGACGATGACGAGCAGCCTGCGGAGTCATGCCCTGCGCCCCGCCGGGGCCGCGTCCTGCAGGAGGAGCTGGAACCGATGAGCATCCCCCGCCCCGTCTCCGGCTCGGCCGACCCGGCCGAGCGCGGTAGTGAGCAGAAGCCGGCCGTGCGGTCGGGTGTCAGGACCGGGTCCGGTGCCGGCGGCAGGGTCGCCGCCGGCAAGGACGCGGGCAAGGAGTCGGGCAAGGAGGTGCGGCCGCGCGCGGTGCCGGCGCGCGGCAAGGGCAGGTCGGTCGAGCCCAGGTCCGACGCCGGGACCGAGCCCGAGTCCGGCGCCAGGACGGACGCCAAGCCCGGGTCCGCGGCCGAGTCGCCGCGGGCGGCGACGGCGCTGCCCGCGGCGGTGACGGCGGCCTTCCCGTCGGGGGCGTCGGGCGGCGCGGAGGAGGGGGAACTGCCGCAGGGCCGCTTCCTGGACCGCGAGCGCAGCTGGCTGGCGTTCAACGAGCGGGTGCTGGAGCTCGCGGAGGACCCGGACATCCCGCTGCTGGAGCGGGCCAAGTTCCTGGCGATCTTCGCGTCCAACCTGGACGAGTTCTTCATGGTGCGGGTGGCCGGCCTCAAGCGCCGGATCGCCACCGGGGTGGCGCAGCGCTCGGCGTCGGGCCTGCAGCCGCGCGAGGTGCTGGACCAGATCTGGCGGCGCTCGCGCGAGCTGATGGCGCGCCACGCGGCGACGTTCCAGCAGGAGGTGCTGCCGGACCTGGCGGCCGAGGGCATCGAACTGGTGCGCTGGCCGGACTTGGCGGAGACCGAGCAGGCCCGGCTGCACACGCTGTTCCGGCAGCAGATCTTCCCCGTCCTGACGCCGCTGGCGGTCGACCCGGCGCACCCGTTCCCGTACATATCGGGGCTGTCGCTGAACCTGGCGGTGGTGGTGCGCAACCCGGTGTCGGGGCACAAGCACTTCGCCCGGGTGAAGGTCCCGCAGTCGCTGTCGAGGTTCCTGGAGGCGTCGCCGCAGCGGTACGTGCCGCTGGAGGACGTGATGGGGGCGCACCTGGAGGAGCTGTTCCCGGGGATGGAGGTGCTCGCCCACCACGCGTTCCGGGTCACCCGCAACGAGGACCTGGAGGTGGAGGAGGACGACACCGAGAACATCCTGAAGGCGCTGGAGAAGGAGCTGATGCGGCGCCGCTTCGGCCCGCCGGTGCGCCTGGAGGTCGAGGAGTCGATCGACCCGTACATCCTGGACCTGCTGGTGCGGGAGCTGAACATCACCGAGGCGGAGGTCTTCCCGCTGCCCGGGCCGCTGGACCTGACCGGGCTGTTCGGGATCGCCGACCTGGACCGGCCGGAGTTGAAGTACCCGAAGTTCGTGGCGGGCACGGCGCGCGGGCTGACCGACGTGGAGTCGGCGACGCTGCCGGACATCTTCGGGGCGATGCGCGAGCGGGACGTGCTGCTGCACCACCCGTACGACTCGTTCTCCACCTCGGTGCAGGCGTTCCTGGAGCAGGCCGCCGCGGACCCGCACGTGCTGGCGATCAAGCAGACGCTGTACCGCACCTCCGGCGACTCGCCGATCGTGGACGCGTTGATCGACGCGGCGGAGTCCGGCAAGCAGGTGCTGGTGCTGGTGGAGATCAAGGCCAGGTTCGACGAGCAGGCGAACATCAAGTGGGCCCGGAAGCTGGAGGAGTCCGGCTGCCACGTGGTGTACGGCCTGGTCGGGCTGAAGACGCACTGCAAGCTGTCGCTGGTGGTCCGCCAGGAGGGCGACACGCTGCGCCGCTACTCGCACGTGGGCACCGGCAACTACCACCCGAAGACGGCCCGGCTGTACGAGGACCTGGGCCTGCTGACGGCCGACCCGCAGGTCGGCGCCGACCTGAGCGACCTGTTCAACCGGCTGTCGGGGTACTCGCGGCGCGAGTCGTACCGGCGGCTGCTGACCGCGCCGCGCGGGCTGCGGGACGGGCTGGTGGCGCGGATCAACGGGGAGATCGCGCACCACCGGGCCGGGCGGCCGGCCTTCGTCCGGATCAAGGTCAACTCGATCGTCGACGAGGTGGTGATCGACGCGCTGTACCGGGCCTCGCAGGCCGGGGTGCCGGTGGACGTGTGGGTGCGCGGGATCTGCGCGATCCGGCCGGGCGTGCCGGGGCTGAGCGAGAACGTCCGGGTGCGGTCGATACTCGGGCGGTTCCTGGAGCACTCCCGGGTGTTCGTGTTCGGCAACGGGGGCGACCCGGAGGTGTGGATCGGCAGCGCCGACATGATGCACCGCAACCTGGACCGCCGGATAGAGGCGCTGGTGCGGGTCACCGACCCGGCGCACCGGGCCGAGCTGAACGGCCTGCTGGAGCTGGGCGTCTCGGACGAGACCGACTCCTGGCACCTGGGCGGGGACGGCACCTGGACCAGGCACGCGCAGGACGCCGAGGGCCGGCCGCTGCGCCACGTCCAGGACCTGCTGATCGACTCGCGCCGCCGCAACCGCGGCTCCGCCGCCGCGCGCTGAGCGGCACCCCGCCCGTGCCGGGAGCCCCGGCGCGGGCGGACTGCACCCCTGGGGCAGGCCCAGGGAGGGGAAACGGGGAGAGCCACAGCCATGACCGATGCGCCGACGACGGCCCCGGTGGCGCGCGCCGCGACCGCCGGGGAGGTCCTTGCCGGCTACCTGACCGCCCAGGCGGGCGCGTTCCTGCGCGCCCTGCCGCAGGCGGTAGGCGAGGCGGGGTCCAGACCGGGGGCGCTCCCGGCGTCGGCGCGGGCCGCGGACGACCTGCTGCGGGTGGTGCGCCGGGTCGGCGGGGCGCTGCACACCTTCGCGGCGGTGTTCGAGCCGCAGTGGGCGCAGGAGTCGCGCACCGAGCTGCGCTGGCTGTTGAACCTGCTGGCGCAGGAGCCGGGCTACCAGCGGCGGGCGGTGCGGCTGCTGGGCGCGCTGGACTCGCTGGCCGACACCTCTCCGGACGCGGCGGGCATGCTGGCCGGGCACGCGGGCGCGCCCAAGGCCCGGGCGCTGCTGGAGCGGCAGCTGACGCTGGCCAGGACCAGGGCGCACACCGCGCTGCTGCAGGAGCTGCGTTCGGCCCGGCTGCACGCGCTGGCGGACCGGATGACGCTGCTGGCGGGGGACGTGCCGCTGGTGGCGCCGGCGGCCGCGGAGCCGGCGGCGGCGCTGCTGCCGCAGACCGCAGCGGCGCTGGGCGCGCTGCTGGGGGCGGGCGAGCGGCTGCCGTGGCGGCGGTCGGCGCGGGCGTACGGCGGGACGGGGCTGCACCGGCTGGGCGCGGGGCCGGCGGAGCCGGGCGCGGTCCCGGCGGCGCGCGCGGCGGCGGCGGACGCGGACGCGGCGCTGGCGGCGGACGACGCGCCGTGGCTGCGGGCCCGGATCCTGGTGAAGCGGGCCAGGTACGCGCTGGAGGTGTGCGGGGCGCCGGGCGAGGGCCTGGCGGAGCTGGACGGGGTGCTGGCGCGGCACCAGGAGGCGTCGGACGCGGCGGCGACGGTGGCGACGGCGGCGCGCACGCCGCGGATCACCCCGGCGACGGCGTACGTGCTGGGCGTGGTGCACGCGGACCAGCGCCTGGAGGTGGAGTCGGCCCGGTACGCTTTCGGGCGCCAGTGGCCGGGGGTGGCGCCCGGGCTGGTCGGCCCGGTGGCGGTGCTGCCGGACTGAGCCCCTGTTCCCCCTGCCCGGATGGACCGCGTACCGCTCATGCCAGACCGCTCCTCCCCGCCCGACCGCGCCCCGGCCCGGTCGGGCGGGGTCCGGCTCGACCGCCGTCCGGCGGCGGGCTCCCGTTCGACGGTGCTGGCGGCGGGGGCGGTGCTGTGGGTGCCGGGGCCGCCGAAGAAGGGCGGCAAGGGCCGCAAGAAGCCGCGGATCGCGCTGGTGCACCGGCCCAAGTACGACGACTGGAGCCTGCCGAAGGGGAAGCTGGACCCGGGCGAGGGCTGGCGGGCGGCGGCGCTGCGCGAGGTGCTGGAGGAGACCGGGATGCGCTGCGTGCTGGGCCCGGAGCTGCCGGCGCAGCACTACCTGGCGCACGGCCGGCCGAAGGAGGTCCGGTACTGGTCGGCGGTGCCGACGGGTGGCTCGTTCCGGCCCAACCGGGAGGTGGACCGGCTGGAGTGGCTGCCGCCGAAGCGCGCCAGGGAGCGGCTGACCCACCCGCGGGACCGGGTGCTGGTGGACGCGCTGCTGGAGCTGCTGCTCGGTTGAGGGCCGTCCGGGTGGTCCGCACGGGTCGTGCGGGTGATCTCACCGCGCCCCCACCGTGACGCAACCGTTACTACCGGCCGCAGTTTCCTGACGTCCCTTCGAGGTTCACTCCCCGTTCATTTGCGTCGGGCTGACGCGTCACCTGTCCTGCCTAACTTCTGGATTACCGGAGGGCCGGACAGGGCCCCGGACCACAGCAAAACCGGTCGCTCCCAGACCGGCATTGCCTCAGAAAGGGACACCCAGTGAACCTGCGGAACGGCCGCTCCAAGGCCCTCGCCATCGGTGCCGTCGCGCTCGTCTCCACGCTGTCGCTCTCGGCTTGCGGCACGGACGACAACAGCTCGAACAACACCTCGGGCTCCTCCGCCTCCGGTGGTTCGACGGCGGCCGCCCCGGCCAAGATCGTCTGTGCCGACAAGGGCGGTCAGCTGCTGGGCGCCGGTTCGACCGCGCAGGCTCCGGCCATCGACGTCTGGAAGGCCGCCTACAGCGCCGCCTGCTCCAGCGCCACCCTGACCTACTCCGGCGGCGGCTCCGGTGCCGGCGTCACCCAGTTCAACCAGGGCAAGATCGCCTTCGCGGGCTCCGACTCGGCCCTCAAGCCGGCCGAGGTCGACGCCTCGAAGGCGGTCTGCACCGGCGGCCAGGCGATCGACCTCCCGATGGTCGGCGGCCTGGTCTCGATCGTCTTCAACATCGAGGGCGTCGACAAGCTGGTCGTGGACGGCCCGACCCTGGCGAAGATCTTCGACTCGCAGATCACCAAGTGGAACGACCCGGCGATCGCCGCCCTGAACCCGGGCGTGAACCTCCCGGCCGCCGACATCCAGGCGATCCACCGCTCGGAGGACTCCGGCACCACCGCCAACCTGACCGGCTACCTGGCCAAGGCCGGCGGCGGCAACTGGAAGTACCCGGCGGCCAAGGCCTGGGCGGGCCAGGGCGGCCAGTCCGCGAACGGCTCGGCCGGCGTCGCGGCCCTGGTCAAGCAGACCAAGAACTCGATCTCCTACGTCGAGCTCTCCTACGCCCAGACCAACAAGCTGAACAGCGCCGCGATCAACACCGGCGCCTCCAAGCCGGTCGAGGCCACCGCCGCCAACGCCGCCGCCACCCTGGCCTCCGCCAAGGTCACCGGCACCGGTGCCGACCTGGCGCTGGACATCGACTACGCGACCAAGGCCGAGGGCAACTACCCGATCACCCTGGTCACCTACGAGATCGTCTGCGACAAGGGCAACAAGGCCGAGACCCTGCCGGTCCTGAAGTCCTTCCTGAACTACACCGTCAGCGACGCCGGCCAGCAGGCCATCGGCGCGGTCGGCTACGTGCCGCTGCCGGCCGAGCTCGCGACCAAGGTCAAGACCCAGATCGACGCCCTGGCCTGAGCCTGAGCGGCGACCGGCCGGACGGCCCCCCAAGGAGGGGGGAGGGGCCGTCCGGCCGGGGCGTTCGCCGCAGCGCACCACCCACACACCACGAGAACGTCCGGGGCACCGCCGCCAAGGTGCCGCCCTCCGCGGGGCAGCGCCGCCAGACCGGAGTAAACGATCATGACTTCTGCACCCCCCGCCGACGCGCGGGGACGGGCTCGACGGAGCCGGGGCGACAGCCGCCGCGGCGACAGCGTCTTCTTCAACCTCTCGCGGGGCTCGGGCATCCTGCTGCTGGTCATCATGGCCGCCATCGCAGGCTTCCTCGCCTACCGCTCCTTCCTCGCCCTGGGCAAGAACGAGGGCAACTTCCTCACCAGCTTCGAGTGGACCCCGGACGCCGCGAAGCCGGTGTTCGGCATCGCCGTCCTCACCTTCGGCACCCTGGTCAGCGCGCTGATCGCGATGATCATCGCGGTCCCGGTCGCGGTCGGCATCGCGCTGTTCATCTCGCACTACGCGCCCCGCCGGATCGCCCAGCCCTTCGCCTACCTGGTGGACCTGCTGGCCGCCGTCCCGTCCATCGTCTACGGCCTGTGGGGCGTGCTGTTCCTCGTCCCGCACATGGACGGCCTGACCAGCTGGATGGACCAGTACCTCGGCTGGACGTACCTCTTCGACCAGTCCAGCGCCGGCGTCCCGGCGCGCAACCTGTTCACCGTCGGCATCCTGCTCGCGATCATGGTGCTGCCGATCATCACCGCGGTCACCCGCGAGGTCTTCCGGCAGGTCCCGCGGATGCACGAGGAGGCGGCGCTCGCGCTCGGCGCGACCCGCTGGGAGATGATCCGCACCGCGGTGCTGCCCTTCGGCCGCCCCGGCATCATCTCCGCGTCGATGCTCGGCCTGGGCCGCGCGCTCGGCGAGACCATCGCGGTCGCCACCGTGCTCTCCACCAACAGCGTGCTGTCGCTGCACCTGCTCGACCCGGGCGGCGGCACCTTCGCGCAGAACATCGCGCTGAAGTTCAACGAGGCCCAGCCGCTGGGCCGGGACGCCCTGATGGCCTCCGGCCTGGTCCTGTTCGTCATCACCCTGCTGGTGAACGGCGCGGCCCGCATGATCATCGCCCGTCGCAAGGAGTACTCGGGGGCCGCCGCGTGAGCACCGTGACCATCACCGACGCCACTCCGCCGCAGCTCACCCAGCGGCTGACCGCGGCCCGGCTGCCCCGCTGGGCGCCGGCCGGCACCGCCGTCGCCTCGATCGCCCTCGGCTGCGGCATCGGCGCCGCCGCCGGCCTCAAGAGCCACGTGCAGTGGGGCCTGATCTCCGCGCTGCTCTTCCTGGCCGTCAGCTACACCGTCTCGGCCTCGGTCGAGGGCCGCCGCCAGGCCAGGGACCGGTTCGCCACCTCGCTGGTCTGGGTCTCCTTCGTCTGCGCCGTGGTGCCGCTGGTCTCGCTGACCGTCTACACCGTCCAGCAGGGCATCGGCGCGATCAGCCCCGAGTTCCTCACCCACTCGATGAAGGGCGTCGTCGCCACCCTCAGCCCGGACGGCGGCATCTACCACGCCATCATCGGCACCATCGAGCAGGTCCTGCTGGCCACCCTGATCGCCGCGCCGATCGGCCTGCTCACCGCCGTCTACCTGGTGGAGTACGGCCGCGGCCGGCTCGCCAAGGCGGTCACCTTCTTCGTCGACGTCATGACCGGCATCCCGTCGGTCGTCGCCGGCCTGTTCGTCCTCTCCGTCTGGAACATCGCCCTCGGCTTCGAGTACTCCGGCTTCTCCGGCAGCCTCGCGCTGGCGATCCTGATGATGCCGGTCGTGGTCCGCTCGACCGAGGAGATGCTCAAGCTCGTCCCGAACGAGCTCCGCGAAGCCTCGTACGCGCTCGGCGTGCCCAGGTGGAAGACCATCCTGCGGATCGTCCTGCCCACCGCCGTGGGCGGCATCACCACCGGCGTGATGCTGGCGGTCGCCCGCATCACCGGCGAGACCGCCCCCGTGATGATGCTGGTGTTCGGCGCCGACTTCATCAACAGCGACCCGTTCAACGGGCCGCAGCAGTCGCTCCCGCTCTACATCTGGCAGCAGTACTCGCAGATCAACAACGACTACGGGTACCAGCGGGCCTGGGGCGCCGCCCTGGTGCTGATCGCCTTCGTGATGGCCCTCAACCTCGTTGCCCGGGGCATCGCGCGCTGGCGCTCGCCCAAGGGCGGGCACTGACACCGACTGACGTACGAACAGACGAGAGAAGACGAAAGACCATGGCCAAGCGCATCGACGTCAGCGGACTGTCCGCCTACTACGGTTCCACCCGCGCCATCGACGACATCTCGATGACCATCGAGCCCCGTTCGGTGACCGCCTTCATCGGCCCCTCGGGCTGCGGCAAGTCCACCTTCCTGCGCACCCTCAACCGGATGCACGAGGTGATCCCCGGCGCCCGCGTCGAGGGCAAGGTGATGCTGGACGACGAGAACCTGTACGGCGCGAACGTCGACCCGGTCGCCGTCCGCCGCTCAGTCGGCATGGTGTTCCAGCGCCCCAACCCGTTCCCCACCATGTCGATCTACGACAACGTGGTGGCCGGCCTCAAGCTGGCCGGGGTGAAGAAGAAGTCCGTGCTGGACGGCGTGGTGGAGAAGTCCCTGCAGGGCGCCAACCTGTGGAACGAGGTCAAGGACCGCCTCAACAAGCCCGGCGCGGGCCTCTCCGGCGGCCAACAGCAGCGCCTGTGCATCGCCCGGGCGATCGCGGTCGAGCCCGAGGTGCTGCTGATGGACGAGCCCTGCTCGGCCCTCGACCCGATCTCCACCCTCGCCATCGAGGACCTGATCGGCGAGCTCAAGTCGCAGTTCACCATCGTGATCGTGACCCACAACATGCAGCAGGCGGCCCGGGTCTCCGACCGCACCGCCTTCTTCAACCTGGCGGGCGTCGGCCAGCCCGGCAAGCTGGTCGAGCTGGACGACACCCAGCGGATCTTCTCCAACCCGTCCGTCCAGGCCACCGAGGACTACATCTCCGGCCGCTTCGGCTGATCGGCCCCGCGCCGCACGAACCGCTCCGCGGCGCTGCATGGCGGTGCCGCCGCGGAGTCAGGAGGAAGGGCCCGCCCCCGTGCCGTGGGGGCGGGCCCTTCCCGTGCGCGCTCGCGGCCGGCGGCCGCGGTGGTTCAACCGTCCGTGCGGGTCACAGCACCAGCAGGTTGACGATCCCGTACATCGCGGCGGCCACGATCGCCGCCGCCGGCATGGTGATGAACCAGCCCATCACGATGTTCTTCGCCACCCCCCAGCGGACCGCGCGGACCCGCTTGGTGGCGCCCACGCCCATGATCGCCGAGGTGATCACGTGGGTGGTGGAGATCGGCGCCGCGTAGACGAACGAGGTGACGTACATGACCGCGGAGGCGGTGGCCTCGGCGGCGAAGCCCTGCGGCGGGTCCAGCTCGATGATCTTCCGGCCGAGGGTGCGCATGATCCGCCAGCCGCCCGCGTAGGTGCCCAGCGAGAGCATCGCGGCGCAGGAGATCTTCACCCAGATCGGGATGCCGTTGCCGGACTGGTGGCCGGAGATGGTCAGCGCCATCACCACGATGCCCATCGTCTTCTGGGCGTCCTGCAGGCCGTGCGCCAGCGCCATCGCGGCCGCCGAGGCGGTCTGCGCCACCCGGAAGTTGCGCTTGGCCTTGTGCGGGTTGGCCCGCCGGAAGATCCACAGGATCGCCAGCATCACCAGGAAGCCGCCGATCAGGCCGACCACCGGCGAGACGATCATCGGAACGATGATCTTGTCGACCACGCCGTGCCAGACCACCCCGATGCCGCCGGCCAGCGCCGCGCCCACCATGCCGCCGAACAGCGCGTGCGAGGAGGAGGAGGGCAGGCCGAAGTACCAGGTCAGCAGGTTCCAGGCGATCGCCCCGACCAGGGCCGAGAACAGGATCGCCATGCCCTTGCTGCCGGTCGGGGTCTCGATGATCCCCTCGGAGACGGTCTTCGCGACCCCGCTGCCGAGGAACGCGCCCGCCAGGTTCATCACCGCGGCCATCGCCAGTGCCGCCCGGGGGGTCAGCGCCCGGGTGGAGACCGAGGTGGCGATGGCGTTGGCGGAGTCGTGGAAGCCGTTCGTGTACGTGAAGAAGAAAGCGACGCCGATGACGACGATCAGTGCTGCCATGTCCACGGAGGTCAGGACTCCTTGACGGCGATGGTCTCCACCGTGTTGGCCACGTGCTCGAACGCGTCGGCGGCCTCTTCGAGGACGTCCACGACCTGCTTGAGCTTCAGCACCTCGATCGCCTCGTACTGGCCGGAGAACAGGTGGGCCAGCAGCTTGCGGTGGATCTGGTCCGCCTGGTTCTCCAGCCGGTTCACCTCGATCCAGTACTCGGTGAGGTTCGACATCGACCGCAGGTTGGGCATCGCCTCCGCGGTCAGCTCGGCCGCCCGGGCCAGCACCTCGATCTGCTGCTCGACGCCCTTGGGGAGGACCTCGATGTCGTACAGCACGACCAGGTCGACGGCCTCCTCCATGAAGTCCATGATGTCGTCCAGCGAGGAGGCCAGGTTGTAGATGTCCTCCCGGTCGAACGGGGTGATGAACGAGGAGTTCAGCTGGTGGAAGATCGCATGGGTGGTGTCGTCACCGGCGTGCTCGGCGGCGCGCATGCGCTCGACGATCTCCGCGCGGGCTGACACGTCAGAGCCCAGCAGTTCCAGCAGGAGCTTCGATCCGACGACGAGGTTCTCCGCTGCGGCGGCGAACATGTCGTAGAAGCTCGTCTCCTTCGGGGTCAGGCTAAAACGCACGGAAATCTCCGATGTGCGGGGTCGGTACTTGACGATGCTAGGCGCACGCCCCCCGTCCATGAACACGGGGTTGCCGACGCGCGCCCTAAGTGTGTCCCACGACACGCCGGTTTGCTCCCGCTCTGCAGGGGGATCTCTGACCTGACGCCCGGACGGCGGAACACCAGGCCGGTGCCGAGTGTTGGATCTGGGGGTACCTCCCGGCCGAGGGCCGGGGGCGGGCCGAGCACCGAGACCAAGAGGGCAGACCGGATGACCACCATCGACACCCCGAGCACCGACACCGCGCCGGCGGCCTGCCACGGCGCCGCCGCCGGGCCGCACGGCTACAGCGGCGAGAAGGAGGCGCACCTCAAGCGGCTGCGCCGGATCGAGGGTCAGATCCGCGGCCTGCAGCGGATGGTCGACGAGGACGTGTACTGCATCGACATCCTCACCCAGGTGTCCGCCTCCACCAAGGCGCTGCAGTCCTTCGCGCTCTCCCTGCTGGAGGAGCACCTGCGGCACTGCGTCGCCGCCGCGGCCGCCGCGGAGGACGGCGGCGAGGAGCTGAACGCCAAGGTCGCCGAGGCCAGCGCCGCCATCGCCCGGCTGCTGCGCACCTGAGCCGGTGAACGCCCGCCCCGGCCGGGTCGGCTGACCGCAGGTCAGTCGCGCGGCCCGTTCGCCGGGAGGTCCGGTTCGCGCCGGGCCAGCAGGACTTCGTCGATCTGCTCGGCGGCCAGTCGCTCCGCGCGGCTGGCCGAGGCGGCGATCATCAGTTCGCCGGTCAGGTCGATCTCGTCCAGCGCGGTTCTGTCGTGGCCGCCGGTGCCGCTCTCCCCGGATGCCATGGCCTCCACCCCTTCCGCGCCCGTCCGCCGCCCCGCTCGCCCGCCCCCACCAGCGTAGGCAGCGGCGGGCCGGGCCACATGGCACGGACGGGCCATCTCTGCCGCCCGAAACGGGTGGCCCGGCACCGCGGGTCACTTCGGCGAGGGGTCGGCCTTCATCGAGTAGATGTCGGCGGCGGCGGGCTCGGCGGCCTCCACCGGCTTGCCGAAGTCGGTGAGCGACAGCGTGGAGACCACCTTGACCTGGTCCTTCGCCGCGGTGGAGCCGGCCACCCCGGCGAAGGTGAAGTTCTCCACCACCTTGTGCAGCCGGCCCTGGCCGTCCAGCCAGGCCTCGTACGGGACCTCCTTCACGGTGAAGGTCTGGGCGGCCATCCGCAGCCCGTCCGCCCCGCGGCCGCCGGTCGCGTCGGCGGCCTTCGCCAAGTCCAGCGCGCCCCTGTAGTGCTTGAGCTCCACGCCGCCCACCGACTCGGTGCCGACCAACTCGGCGCGCTGCGCGCCGCGCAGCGCGCCCGCGGCGGTGGCCGGGTCGGTCGCGCCCGAGCTGACCAGGTTGCCGTCCGGGAGCTGGCGCACGTCCAGCTTGACCCACTTGCCCTCGGGGATCTTCGCGCCGCTGTTCTGCAGGTACACCGTGCCGGGCAGCACCACCTCGGTGATCTTCCCGGTGGTCGCGGCGCCGGGCGGGACGTCGATCTCCAGCCGGCCGATCCGCTTCACGTAGTCGTAGCCGCCGGCGCCGTTGAACACCGCCTTCTTCTCGGCGGACTCGGTGATCAGCTCGGTGGCCGCCCGCACCGATCCCGTCCGGCCGGTGATGTCGGCGGCCGAGCGGACCGCCGTCAGCGGGTCCGGGGACAGCTGGTCGGCGGAGGACGACCGGTCCTGCCCGCCGCCGGTGCAGGCCGACAGTGCGGTGACGAGCAGGGCCGCGGTGGCGGCGCGGTTGAGCATCTTCACTTCTTCGACAACCCCCTCGGGCCCGGATGACCCGGCAAGCAACCGCCCCGGATGGGCGGAGCGCTCGCCAGGTGAACGAGACCGGGCGGGGAAGGTTACGCCGATGTTCACCGGACGGACGGGAAGCCGCGCCGCCCCGGCGGGATACGGTGAAGGGCGTGGCAGAACAGGGCCCGGAGGCACCCGGCCGGGCATCACGGACCGACCGCCCGGACGAGCACCGGGTGGAGGTGGTGGAGCGCGGCTCGTTCAGCTTCGCCCAGTGCGGCTGCGGCTGGTTCGCCCCCGGCCGGCGCTCCCGCGACAAGTCCCGGCGGGACGCCGCGGGCCACCTCGCGGAGAACGGCGCGGACAGCAACGTCGCCTGAGCCCCCGCCCAGCGGCCCCCCTCGCCCGGCCGCCCCGCAGGGGCGCCCGGTCAGGCGGCGAGGTCCGACTCCCGGTCCCGGCCCGGCCGCGGCTCGTCCTGGCCCCGGCGGCGCCCCGGGCGGCGGGCGGCGGACGCGGCCGAGCGGCGCCCGCCGGAAGCCGCGCCGGCGCCGCGGGCCACCACCAGCGGACGCAGCGCGGTGCGCGACAGGGCGTGGCACAGCGGCACCAGGACGGCCATCGCGATCGGGGCGAGCAGCAGCACCACGGCGGTGGCCAGCGCGTAGCCGCCGATCACGTCGGTCGGGTAGTGCACGCCGACGAACAGCCGGCAGAAGCCCTGCAGCAGGGCGAGCGCGCCGGCGACCAGGCCGAGCCTGCGGTTGACCAGGAACAGGGCGACCGCGATCGCCATGGACATCGACGAGTGGTCGCTGACGAAGGAGAGCGTGTCCTCCTTGCCCGGCACCAGGACGTCCAGCTCGGGGTGGCTGACGAAGGGGCGGGGCCGGTCGACGAGCTTGGAGATCGGCAGGTTGGCGAGCTCGGCGATGGCGACGGCCAGCGGCGCCCACAGCACGCCGGCCACCGCGACCGGGGCGTCCGGGCGGCGGCGGGCGCTCAGCCAGGCGACCAGGCCGACCACGGCCAGGCCGAGCAGGATGCCGTACTCGGCCGTCCAGGCGACCAGTGAGTCCAGCCAGCCGGGGGCGTCGGCGGCCAGGCCGTTGACGGCCTTGAGCAGGCCGAGGTCGGGGTCGCCCGAACCGGTTCCGGCGTCGGCGAGCAGCGTCGGCACGCCGCACCTCCCTGTCCGCTCTCCGCAGTGGTCCCAGATCGTGGTGCTTCCGGGTGCGGACGACCGGTAGCCTCCTCAGTCAACGCGATCAAGGCCGCCGCGGTTTCCGTCGAAACGCACTGTTATGCAAACTTGACTCACCGTCCACCGGGCGTGCACATGTCGGGTCAGCTGACGACCGGGCCCCCGCTCTTCGTGATGGTGCCGTCGTTCGGGTTCCGGTTGGGCAGCGCGGCGGCCCCGTCCGAGGTGACCCGGGTCGCGCCGATGTAGTCCCGCTGGTCGATGGTGTCGTAGCGCACCTTGGCCCCGGTGTGCGGGGCGTCGATCATGTACCCGCCGCCGACGTAGATGCCGACGTGGTGGATGGTGCGCGGGTCCCCCAGGTCGTTGGCGAAGAACACCAGGTCGCCGGGGAGCAGTTGGTCCCGGGACGGGTGCGGCCCGGCGTACCACTGGTCGTTGGCGACCCGGGGCAGCTGGATGCCGACGCTCTCGTACGCGGCCTGGGTCAGGCCCGAGCAGTCGAACCGCCCGTCCTCCCAGGTCTGCCCGGTGCCGCCCCACAGGTAGTCGGTGCCCAGCTTGCCCTGCGCGAACCAGATCGCCCCGGCCGCCTCCTTGGAGAGCGCCGACCGGGTGCCCGGGTCGACCGGCGTCGTGAAGGACTTCGCCAGCGCCTGGATGCTGCGCACGTAGCCCTGGGTCTCCTTGTACGGCGGGATCCCCTTGTGCTCGATCACAGCGTACGGACCGGCGTTGTACGCCGCCAGCATGTTGGCCTGCCGGTCGCCGGGCACCTTGTCCACGTCCCGGGCCAGCGCGCAGTCGTAGGTGGCGGCGGAGGCGATGGCGTCGTAGGCGTTCCAGATGTCCCGCTTGCCGTCGCCGTCGCCGTCCGTCCCGTACGTGGCCCAGGTGGCCTCCAGGAACTGGGCCATCCCGTACGCCCTGGCCGGGCTCTTGGCCTGCGGGTCGAAGCCGCTCTCCTGGTAGAGCTGGGCGGCCAGCATCGGCGCGGAGATCTCCGCGCAGAGCGCGCCCCACTTCTGGATCTGCTCCCGGTACGCGGCCGGCACCGTCCCGCCGGACAGCCCCGGGTTGCGCGCGGAGGAGCGCCCGGGGACCCCGCCGGCCGCGTACGTGCCGAGCGTCACGACGCCGACGAAACCGATGGCGAGCACCGCCGTCGCGGCACCCGCCAGCCGAGCTTTCCGGAGCACCATCCAGCACCATCCCGACGGAACGTCAGCGGCCATGTCCTGTTGCGCAATTGCCCGGTGCAATCATCACAGATACCAGGAGCGCGAAGTATCCTTGAGGCACCGGCCATCCTGGCGGAGGCGTCCGGCCAGCCACGAGCAATCCGCGAGAAGCAGCCAAGTCGACGTCAGATCTGGCCAAGAATGGGACCTGCCCCTTCGCTCGACCGTGGTCCGGGGCCTTGAATTTTCCTGATCGGGCGGTGAGATGGGATGGACTTGAACGTGGACAGCGCAGTGATCCGGTACCTGGCGGAGGACCCGCCGAAGAAGGCCGACATCGACACCATCATCGGCGGGATCGCCCCCGACTGGGGCCCGTTCGCCACCCTCGGCTCCTCGGCCCGGGTGATGGTGCAGGTCGTGATGGCCGTCGCGATCCTGGTCTGCCTCGGGATCGCCATCTGGGGCGCCGCCAAGCAGCGGATCGGCGCCACCGCGATGCGCGACACCTTCAGCGCCGAACAGGGCAAGGGGCTGATCATCGCCGGCCTGACCGGCGTGTTCATCATCGGTTCGCTCGGCACCCTGTTCACCATTGTGTACGGCATGGCCATCTGACGATCGGACAACTCCCGCCCCGGCGCAGTCGACCCGACCCGACCCACCACCCCGCCACCGCCCGCTCCCGCACCGGGCACCCGTCACGCCACCGCGCCGCCGCCCCGCGCGACGGCGCCCCACCAGGAGGGCCCCCGTGCCGTTGTCCGACGACCAGCCGCACACCCGTACGCGGCTACCGGTCGCCGAACAGACCGCCCACGTGACCGGCCGCCAGCCCAGGCCGCTGCGCGCCCTCCTGACCGTCCTCGGCATCGTCACCCTGCTGGTCGTCGCCGTCTCCGTCGCCAACCGCGACAAGCCCCCGGTCGACCGCGGCACCTCCGCCACCTCGGGCGACCGCGCCCCCGCCGCCGGGGCCTCCCCCGACCGCACCGCGGCCAGCGGCCAGCAGCCCGTCACCGCCACGGTCAACGGCATCGGCACCGGCTACCCGCACACCGACCAGGGCGCGCAGTCCGCCGCCGCCAACTACGCCGTCGCGCTGGGCTCCGCCGACATGTTCCGCACCGACAGCCGCCGCACCGTCCTCGCCACCCTCGCCGACCCCACCGCCCTCCCCGCCCTCCAGGCCCGCCTGGACCAGGCGTTCACGCCGGAGACGGTCACCCGGTACGGGCTCGACGCCGAGGGCAGGGCGCCCAAGGGCCAGACCTTCGTCAGCCGGATCGTCCCGGTCGGCACCCGCACCACCAACGGGGCCGACACCGCCACCCGGGTCGACGTCTGGTGCACCGGCCTGTACGGCCTGGCCGGCGAGGGCTCCACGGTCCCGGTCACCCAGGACTGGTACACCCTGACCGTCACCATGCGCTGGACCGGCAGCGACTGGAAGCTCACCGACTACTCCCGCGCCGCGGGCCCCGCCCCCCTGCCGGGCGACCAGCAGGCGGCCACCGCGAAAGAGATCGCCGATGCCGTCCAGCAGTTCGGAGGGTTCCGCTATGCCCGCTGACGGGTCGCCCAGACTCCGCTTCCTGCGCCGCGCCGGAACGCTCGGCGCCGCGATGAGCGTGTTCCAGCTCACCGCGCTGGTGGTCGCGCAGCGGGTGGCGGCGGACCCGTCGCCGAGCCCTTCCCCCACCTGCGCCGCGCAGAACGTGCCGCTGCCCGGGGCGGGTAGCCAGTGCGCCCCCTCCGGTGCCACCGTGATCCCCGGGACGGACGCGGTGTCCGGGGTCACCGATCCGCTGGGGTCGCTGGCGAAGGGGTGCGCGCAGGCGGCGGCGTGGGTGGTGCGGCAGCTGTCGGGGGCGATCGACGGGACGACGAAGGTCGACTTCACGAACGCGGCGTTTCTGCAGCAGTACGCGGTGGTGTTCGCGGTCTCGACGGTGATCACGCTGGTGCTGTGGCTGCTGGCGGTGACCAAGCGCGCGGTGCGCGGGGCGGCGCTGGGGCAGGCGTTCGGCGAGGCGGTCGGGTACCTGTGGCTGACGGTGATCGCCTCGGCGTTCACGCCGCTGATCCTGTACACGGTGGTGACGGTCACCGACGGGCTGACCGAGGCGATCGCGTCGGGGACGAAGTCGGACACCGGCACGTACCTGGGCGGGTTCGCGGACACCCTGGAGAAGGGGAGCATGGGCGGCGGCCCGCTGATCCTGATCCTGGTGTCACTGGTGGCGGTGCTGGCCGCGGCGGTGCTGTGGGTGGAGCTGGTGATCCGGGCGGCGATGCTGTACGTGGGCGCGCTGCTGGGGACGGCGGTGTACGCGGGGCTGGTGGACAAGCAGATGTGGAAGCACGTCCGCCGGTGGGCCGCGATGATGCTGGCGGTGGACCTGGCGAAGCCGATCGTGGTGATCATCTTGGGGCTGGCGGGCGCGGTGGCGACCGGCTCGGGGGCGGACGACGACTTCGGGCGGGTGCTGGCGGGGCTGGCGATCCTGTTCCTGTCGATCTTCGCGAGCGCGGCGGTGTACCGGTTCGTGCCGGGCTTCGGCGACGAGTTGATGGCGATGCGGCGGGCCAGGTCGAGCGCGATGCAGGCCGGCAGCGCGATGATCAACGGCCCGGCGAACTTCGTGAAGCAGGGCATCTCGACGCACGGTTCGCGCGGCGGCGCGGAGGGCGGGGGCGGCGGCGCCCCGGCTGGCGGCGGCGGGGCGGGCGCGGGCATCGCGGCGCACGCCTCCCGGCCGGCCAACCCGCCACGCCCCGCGGCGCCGCCCGCGCAGGCCCAGGTCCAGGCTCCGGTCAACAACCCGAAGGGAGGGTGACGGTCAGATGAGCAGCGAACAGCTCGGCCAGTACGGCAGCCAGTACGCCCAGCCGTACGCCCATCAGCGCCGCAGCTACCTGATCGGCAAGGCGCGGCCGAACGCGCCGATCGGGCGCAACCGGGAGAACGGCGAGATCGTGCTGATCATCGCCGGCGCCGGCCTGGGCATGGTGTGGGGGCTGATCCCGAGCCTGTTGCCGCTGCGGATCGCGGGCCTGGTGGGCTTCCCGCTGCTGGCGATCATGGCGGTGTACGTGCCGTACCGGCGGCGGACGTTCTACAAGTGGGTGGAGATCAACCGGACGTTCCGGCGGACGATCCGCAGCGGCCGCGCGGTGTGGAAGCCGGACGTGCACGAGGCGGGGACGCGGCTGGACGGGCGCGAGGTGGAGGTCGGCCCGCCGCCGGGGGTGGGGCGGCTGCGCTGGCTCACCGCGCCGTTCGGGCCGGACGAGGTCGCGGTGCTGATGCACCTGGAGCGCCGGACGGTGACGGCGGCGATCGAGATCGAGGGCCCGGGCGTGGGCCTGCGCGACTCGGAGGACCAGGAGGCGCTGGTCGACCGGTTCGGGACGCTGCTCAAGCACGTGGCCAACGGCGACGGCTTCGTGACCAGGCTGCAGATCCTGGCCCGCACCCTGCCGGCCGACCCGGACGCGCACGCCAAGGACGTGGAGCGGCGCGGCGACCACACGGCGCCGCGCTGGCTGCAGGAGAGCTACGACCAGTTGCAGTCGATGGTGTCTACCTCCTCGGAGCAGCACCGGGCGTACCTGGTGGCGTGCATGCACTACACCCGGGACCTGGCGGCCGAGGCGCACGCGATGGGCCGCACCGCGTACGGGCGGGGCGAGAAGCGGGCCCGCGACGACGACGGTCTGGCGACCGTGATGGCGCGTGAACTGACCGACATCTGCGCGCGGTTGGCGGAGGCGGACATCCGGGTGCGGCAGCCGCTCGGGCAGGCCAGGCTGGCGTCGCTGATCCACTCGATGTACGACCCGGACCACCCGATCGACCACATCCAGGCGATGAGCCGGCGCAACGCCTGGCCGGCCGAGCTGGACGCCACCCACCCGCAGTACCTGCAGGCGAAGACCCGCGAGGCGGCGACCCGGGAGCCGTGGTGCCACGCCACCGCGTGGATCAAGGAGTGGCCGCTGACGCCGGTCGGGGTGAACTTCCTGGCGCCGCTGCTGGTGCACACGCCGGACGTGATCCGGACGGTCGCGGTGACCATGGACCTGGAGCCGACCGACGTGGCGATCGAGCGGATGCTGACCGAGAAGACCAACGACGAGGCGGAGGCCAGCCGGGCGGCGAAGATGAACCGCACGGTGGACCCGCGCGACCTGGCGCACACCGGACGGGTGGACCAGCGCGGCGACGACCTGGCGTCCGGCGCGGCCGGGGTGAACCTGGTGGGGTACCTGACGGTGTCCTCGCGCAGCCCCGAGGCGCTGGCCCGGGACAAGCGCACCATCCGGGCGTCCGCCGGCAAGAGCTACCTGAAGCTGGAGTGGTGCGACCGCGAGCACCACCGGGCGTTCGCCAACACCCTGCCGTTCGCCACCGGCATCCGCCGCTGACCCCCGGAGGCCCGTCGATGCTCGGTAAGCTCACCGATTCCTTCACCAGCACCCTGTTCGGCCGGGTGGAGACCACCCGGCTGCCGGTGCGCACCTCCAGCGGCCAGGCGCAGGCGGTGTACCTGCCGACCGCGGCGCCCGGCCTGGGCGACTCCGGGGTGATCATCGGCCGCGAGGTGTACAGCGGCAAGGGCTACGTCTACGACCCGTTCCAGCTGTACGGCCAGCAGCTGCCGGCCCCGCACTGGCTGGTGCTGGGGGAGTCCGGCAACGGCAAGTCGGCGCTGGAGAAGACGTACGTGCTGCGGCAGTTGAGGTTCCGCGACCGCCAGGTGGTGGTGCTGGACGCGCAGGGCGAGGACGGCGTCGGCGAGTGGAACCTGATCGCCAACGCGCTGGGCATAAAGTCCGTCCGGCTGGACCCGATGGCGGCCCTGGACGGCGGGGTGAAGCTGAACCCGCTGGACCCGGCGATCACCACCACCGGCCAGCTGTCGCTGCTGCGCACCATCATCGAGGTGGCGATGGGGCGCGGCCTGGAGGAGCGGGCCGGCTTCGCGCTGAAGGCCGCGCACGCGTACGTGCACGCGACGGTGAAGGACCGCCAGCCGGTGCTGAACGACATCATCGACACGCTGCGCAGCCCCGACCTGTCGGCGGTGGAGTCGCTGGGCGTGGAGGTCGGCGAGGTGCAGTCCTGGGGCCTGGACGTGGCGCTGGTGCTGGACCGGCTGGTCGACGGCGACCTGCGGGGCATGTTCGACGGCCCGACCTCGGCGGGCATCGACCTGGACGCGCCGCTGATCGTCTTCGACCTGTCGCACATCGACCGGAACTCGATCGCGATGCCGATCCTGATGGCGATCGTCGGCGTGTGGCTGGAGCACACCTGGCTGCGGCCGGACCGGGTGAAGCGGATCTTCCTGGTGGAAGAGGCCTGGCACATCATCAACAGCCCGTTCGTGGCGCAGCTGTTCCAGCGGCTGCTGAAGTTCGGCCGCCGGCTGGGCCTGTCCTTCGTCGCGGTGGTCCACCACCTGTCGGACGTGGTGGACGGGGCGGCGGCGAAGGAGGCGTCGGCGATCCTGAAGATGGCCTCGACCCGGACGATCTACATGCAGAAGGCGGAGGAGGCGAGGGCCACCGGTCGGGTGCTGGGCCTGCCGCGCTGGGCGGTGGAGATCATCCCGACGCTGTCGCCGGGCATCGCGGTGTGGGACGTCAACGGCAACGTGCAGGTGGTGAAGCACATCATCACCGAGGCGGAGCGGCCGCTGGTCTACACCGACCGGGCGATGACCGAGGACACGGTGGCCGAGCGGGACCGGGCGGACCAGCAGCTGGCGGCGCACCCGAGGATCTGACGGGCCGTCGCGACGGGTGCTCGTCAGGTTGCGGATACCAGCTCGTTACTCGCAGGTTCCTGACAGCTACGCGCGTTGACCCTAGGCTGCACCCTGACAACGCCAGGCCGCGCCGCCGCGGCCCCGACGGTCCAGGGGACACCCATGCCCAATTCCGCTACCACCGGCCGCCGCACGACCGCCCTCGCGGTCGCCGCGGCCGCCGCCCTCTTCGGCACGATGGCCCTGCCGGCCACCGCCGAGGCCCACGGCCGGGGCCACGACAAGCCCAAGTACGAGGACCTGCAGCTCCTCGCGATCAACGACTTCCACGGCAACCTGGAGCCCCCGGCCGGTTCCTCGGGCACGATCACCGAGATCGACCCGGCCACCGGCAAGACCGTCGCCACCCCGGCCGGCGGCGTCGAGTACCTGGCCACCGCGCTGCGCGACGCCCGCAAGGGCCACGCCAACAGCCTGACCGTCGCGGCCGGCGACATCATCGGCGCCAGCCCGCTGGTCTCCGGCCTGTTCCACGACGAGCCGACCATCGAGGCGATGAACGAGATCGGCCTCGACGTCACCTCGGTGGGCAACCACGAGTTCGACGAGGGCTCGGCCGAGCTGCTGCGGATGCAGAACGGCGGCTGCCACCCGACCGACGGCTGCTACGAGGAGGGCCGCACCTTCGAGGGCGCGGACTTCCCCTACCTGGCGGCGAACGTCACCAGCGAGAAGACCGGCAAGACGCTGCTCAAGCCGTACTGGGTGAAGAACGTCCGGGGCGTCAAGGTCGGCTTCATCGGCGTGACCCTGGAGGGCACCCCGAACATCGTCACCGCCGCCGGCGTGCAGGGCCTCAAGTTCGGCAACGAGGTCGCCACCGTCAACAAGTACGCGGCCGAGCTCAAGCGGCAGGGCGTCAACTCGATCGTGGCGCTGATCCACGAGGGCGGCCTGCCCGCCAGCAACGTCTACAACTACGACTGCGGCGCGGCCGGCGCGGGCGTCT
This sequence comes from Kitasatospora phosalacinea, assembly GCF_000716545.1. Taxonomy (GTDB): domain Bacteria; phylum Actinomycetota; class Actinomycetes; order Streptomycetales; family Streptomycetaceae; genus Kitasatospora; species Kitasatospora phosalacinea. The sequence goes on along the minus strand of NZ_JNWZ01000034.1, from coordinate 46,928 downwards.
CCGGCCCGATCGTGGACATCGCCAGGAAGATCGACCCGGCCGTCGGCGCGATCGTCACCGGCCACACCCACAACTCGTACGCCTGCTCGATCCCGGACCCGAACGGCGTGCCCCGCTCGGTGACCAGCGCCGCCTCCTTCGGCCGCCTGTACACCGAGATCAACCTCAAGCTGGACAAGCGCACCGGCGCCATCGTCCGCCCGTCGGTCACCGCCGCCAACCACGTCGTGCGCCGCGACCTGCCGAAGGCGCCGGACCTGACCGCGCTGCTCGAGCGGTACAGCAAGCTGGCCGCGCCGATCTCCAACCGGGCCACCGGCTACATCACCGCCGACATCAACGGCCGCGGCTCCACCGCGCTGGAGAAGCCGCTCGGCGACGTGATCGCCGACGCCCAGCTGGCCGGCCTCTCGGCCGCCGACAAGGGCGGCGCGCAGGTGGCGTTCATGAACCCCGGCGGCATCCGCGCCGACCTGGTGTACAAGGCCGGTGGCGCCGAGGGCGACGGCGTGGTGACCTACGGCGAGGCGTTCGCCGTCCAGCCGTTCACCAACATGATGCAGGTCAAGACGCTGACCGGCGCCCAGCTGGTGCAGGTCCTGCAGCAGCAGGTCTCCGGCTCCAACGAGGCCTCCCCGCGGGTGCTGCAGGTCTCCTCGAACCTGCACTACACCCTCGACCTGACCAAGTCCGGCGCGGCCCGGGTGGTCGTCGACTCGATCCGCCTGAACGGCGCGCCGATCGACCCGGCCGCCGACTACCGGGTCGCCGCGAACGAGTTCCTGGCCGGCGGCGGCGACGGCTTCCCGGCCTTCGCGGCCGGCACCGACAAGCTCGTCGGCGCCTCCGACCTCGACCTGTTCAACGCGTACCTGACCGGCCACAGCTCGGCGGGCGCCCCGCTCGCCCCGCCGGCCGCCGACCGGATCAAGGTCATCGCGGCCGGCCAGACCGGCTGACCGCACGGCACGTGACGGAGGGCGGGGCACCCGGGTGCCCCGCCCTCCGGCGTTCCGCTCAGCGCGGCTCGTCCGGCTGCCCCGGCAGCACGATCACCGCCTGCGTCCCCGGCCCGCCGTCCGGGGCCGGGCCCAGCGAGACCTGCCCGCCGGCGTCCTGCACGGTCTGCGCCACGATCGACAGGCCCAGGCCCGAACCGGGCAGCTGCCGCGAGGACGGCGAACGCCAGAACCGGTCGAAGACGTACGGCAGTTCGTCGGCGGGGATGCCCGGGCCGTGGTCGCGCACCGTCAACCGGCCGCCCTGCAGCCGCACTTCGATCGTCCCGGCGGGCGGCGAGTACTTCACCGCGTTGTCCAGCAGGTTGATCACCGCCCGCTCCAGCGCCGCCGGGTCCCCGTGCACGTACCAGGGCCGCACGTCCGCGTCGAAGACCAGCGACGGCCCGCGCAGCCGGCCCCGCTCCAGCGCCCGCCCCACCGTCTCGTGGAACGGCACCACCGTCCGCACCGCCTCCGGGTTCGGCGTGTCCGGCCGGGACAGCTGCAGCAGGTCCCCGATCAGCAGCGTCAGTTCCTGCATCTGCGCCTTCATGTTCCCCAGCATCCGCGCCCGCGTCTCCGGCGGCAGCGCCCGCCCCTGCGCGTCCGAGCGGATCAGCAGGTCCACGTTGGTGCGCAGCGAGGTGAGCGGGGTGCGCAGCTCGTGGCCCGCGTCGGCGATCAGCCTGGTCTGCCGCTCCCGGGAGTTGGCCAGCGCGGTCGACATCGAGTTGAACGAGGTGGACAGCCGGGCGATCTCGTCCTGCCCGTTGACCGGGATGGTGGTGCCGACCTCCTCGGTCCGGGCGATGTGCTCGACCACGTCGGTGAGCCGGTCGACGGGCTTGAGCGCGGACCGGGCGATCAGCCGGCCGGTGACGCCCGCGCCGATCACGCCGAGACCGGCGACGCCGACCATCAGCAGGGCGAGGCTGTTCAGCGAGTCCTGGACGTTCTTGAGCGAGGTGGCGGTCAGCATGACCGCCTTGGTGTTGCCCACCGAGGTGTTGGCCACCGAGACGGGCAGCACCCGGATCATGGCGGGCTCGCCGTCGGCGTACTGGCCCTCCCGGTAGGTGGGGCGGGACGAGTCGCCGTGGGCGAGGTCGGAGGCGACGGTGTCGATCGCCTTGGTGGAGCCGAGCGGGAAGCACACCTTGCCGTTGGCGACGAGCACCTGGATGTCCCACTCGTTCTGGTGGAACTTGTCGTTGGTGGGAGGCACGCCGGCCAGCGCCTCCTCGGCACTGTCCCCGCAGAACGGGAGCCCGATGTCGCGGCCCGGGCCCGGCCGGGGAGCGTCCTCCAGTTTGGTGCGCGCCTGCTGGTAGAGCGTGTCGCGGACCAGGAACCAGCACGCCGCCGCCGCGACCGCGATCGCCACCGCCACCGCGGCAGCCGTGAGCATGGCCAGCCTGCTCCGCAGCGACCTGCTGCGGAACCACCCCGTGAGCCGGCCGACCGGCTTCACGCCGCGGCGCCGGTCGCGGCGCGCAACGCGTAGCCGACGCCGCGGACGGTCTGGATGATGCGGGGCATGCCGTGCTGCTCGGTCTTGCGGCGCAGGTACATCACGTAGACGTCGAGGGAGTTGGAGGAGGGCTCGAAGTCGAAGCCCCAGACGGCCTTGAGGATCTGCTCGCGGGTGAGGACCTGGCGCGGGTGGGAGAGGAACATCTCCAGCAGCATGAACTCGGTGCGGGTGAGCTCGATGGGGGTGCCGCCGCGGGTGACCTCGCGGGTGGCGGTGTTCATCCGCAGGTCGGCGAAGGCGAGCACCTCGCCGCCGTCCTCGTCGGCGGCGGTGCGGGCGGCGGCCTCCGCGGCGAGCGCGTTGCGGCGCAGCAGGGCGCGGACCCGGGCCAGGAGTTCGTCGAGTTCGAAGGGCTTGGCCAGGTAGTCGTCGGCGCCGACGTCGAGGCCGGTGACGCGGTCGCCGACGGCGTCGCGGGCGGTGAGCATCAGGACGGGCACGGTGTCGCCGCGCGAGCGCATCCGGCGGACGGCGGTGAGGCCGTCCATCCGGGGCATCATGACGTCCAGCAGCACCAGGTCGGGGCGGTCGCGTTCGACGGCGGCCAGGGCCTCGTAGCCGTCGGTGGCGGTGGTGACCTGGTAGCCCTCGAAGGCGAGGCTGGATTCCAGCGCGTCGCGCAGCGCGGGCTCGTCGTCGACCACGAGGACGCGGGCGCCGCCGCCCGGGGCCTCGGCGGGAGCGCGGTCGTCGGCGGGGGGAGTCATCGGCGCGGGGCCCTTTCTGAGTCCGGTGCGGTCCTGGCCATTGTCCGCCGGTCGGGGCGGATCGGGTGGGACGGATCGGGAGGGTTGTCGGCGGGGGTCGCCGGGGGAAGTCAGAGGGTCTTGCCGGCCTGCATCTGGGACAGGACCTGCTTGACGCTGTTGATCGGGATGGCGAAGCCGAGGCCGACGCTGCCGGCGTCGGAGCTGCCGCCGCCGGAACCGGAGCCGGAGCCGGAGGCGGAGTACATCGCCGAGTTGAGTCCGATGACCTGTCCGGCGGTGTTGATCAGCGGGCCGCCGGAGTTGCCGGGGTTGAGCGCGGCGTCGGTCTGCAGCGCCCGGTAGGTGGCGGTGTCGGAGGAGCCGGAGGAGTTGGAGGAGCCGGAGGAGCCGCTGCGGCCGGGCAGGTCGGGGAAGCCGAAGCCGCCGTTGTTGCTGGTGGTGCTCTCGTCGACCTGGACGGAGACCTGCCGGTCCTTGGCGGAGACGATGCCGGAGGTGACGGTGCCGGTGAGGCCCTCGGGGTTGCCGATGGCGACCACCGGGTCGCCGACGGCGGTGGCGTCGGAGTCGCCGAGGACGGCGGTGGTGAGGCCGCTGACGCCGGAGGCGGTGACGACGGCGGTGTCCAGGGACTTGTCGGTGCCGGTGACGGTGGCGGAGGCGGTGGAGCCGTCCTGGAAGGTGACCGTCATCCGGCCGCCACCCCCGACCGCGCCGGAGACGACGTGGTAGTTGGTGAGGATCTGGCCGTCGGCGGTGAGCACCACGCCGGTGCCGGTGGCGGTGCCGCTGTCGGTCTTGACGGTGATCTGCACGACGGCGGGGGAGACCGCGGCGGCGATCGCCGAGACGTTCGCGCTGCCGTCGGCGTTGGCGGAGACGGGGCGCACCAGGGTGCTGCCCGCGCTGGTGGAGCCCGCGTGGTCGTGGGCGAGGGCGCCGCCGGTGACGCCGCCGACCAGCGCGGCGACCGCGGCGACGGCGGTGACCAGGGCGAGCCGGCCGCGCAGCAGGCCGCGGCGGGCGCGGTGCCCGGCGGGCGGCGGCTGGTCGGCGCCGCCGACGGGGGGCGCGGCGGCGGAGGACGCGGGCAGCGGGGCCGGGTCGGCGGTGTCGGCGGCGGGCGGCAGCGCCGGGTAGGCGGCCTCCTGGTACGGGACGTCCCGGTACGGATCGTACGGATCGGCCGGGTACGGCTCGGCCGGGTGCGGCGGGTACGCGGGTGCGGCGGGCGGCTGCGGCGCGAACCGGCCCGCGCCGCCGTCCTGGGGGTAGGGCTCGTGGGTGCTGCGGTGCTGGTCGCTCATGACGACCAAGCTCCGCCCGTTTCATGAAGACCGGATGAGAGCGTGGTACAGGTTCCCCGAGAAGCGCGTCAGCTTCTCATAAAGCCTGGTCAGGCCGGTGATCGGGCCGACAGCGGACGCGCAGGTCAGGCCGGGTGGCCGCCGCAGCCGCAGGAGCGCCGCACGACCAGCCGGGACGGGAACTTGCGGACGCGTTCGGTGTCGCTGCCGGGCACCATCAGCGAGTCGTCGAGGACCAGGTCGACGGCGGCCCGGGCCATCGCGTCCCGGTCGGAGGCGACGGTGGTCAGCGGCGGGGAGGCGAAGGCGGCCTCGGGGATGTCGTCGAAGCCGACCACCGCGAGGTCCTCGGGGACGCGCAGGCCGAGTTCCTGGGCGGCCCGGAGCACGCCGATCGCCTGGTCGTCGGTGGAGCAGAAGACCGCGGGCGGCCGCCGGTCGGAGCCGAGCAGCTCCAGCGCGACCTGGTAGGCGCCGTAGCGGTGGAACGGCGCGTCGATCAGGTGCGGTTCGGTGGGCAGGCCGTGCGCGGTCATCGCGAGCTCCCAGCCGGCCACGTGGTCGATGACCGGGTCGCCGGGGGCGGGGGACTCCACCGGGCCGCCGAAGCAGGCCACGTACGGGTGACCGTGCACCTCCAGCAGGTGGCGGACGATCAGCTCGGAGCCGCCGATGTCGTCGGTGACCACGGCGACGTCGTCGATCGCCTCGGGGCGGCGGTGCAGCAGCACCACCTTGGCGCCCTCCATGGCGGCGAACTCCTCGGCGGCGCGCTGCGAGGGGCCCTGGCTGACCAGGATCAGGCCGGAGACCCGCATGCCGAGGAAGGCGCGGACGTAGTGCACCTCGCGGTCGTCCACGTAGTCGGAGTTGCCGATCAGGACGAGCTTGCCGCGCTCGGAGGCGGCGCGTTCCACGGCGTGCGCCATCTCGGCGAAGAACGGCTGCCGGGCGTCGGGGACGACCATGCCGATCAGGTTGGTGCGCCGGGAGGCCATCGCCTGGGCGACCGAGTTGGGCCGGTACCCGAGCTGCTCGATGGCGGCGAGCACCTTCTCCCTGGTGGCCGGGGCGACCGGCCGGGGACCGTTGTTGATCACATAGCTGACGACCGCCGTCGAGGTGCCAGCCAGTCGGGCTACGTCGTCGCGCGTCACCTTGGCCACGGGGGGAGTCTACGCGGGTGGTTCGGCGCTCCGGCCCGGGGTGACACCTGGTGGGACGGCGCTTTCGGGACCGATCCGGGCAAAGCCGGGCGAGTGTCCCCGCGGGGCCGGGCGAGTGCGCGCGAGGTGCGGCCCGCCCGGCCGTCCGTCAGTGCTCCTGCCGTGCGCCGGTGCGGTTCTGCTCGGCCCGGTCGGTGCCCTTCTCGGGGCGCTCGGGCACCACGAAGCGGTAGCCGACGTTGCGCACGGTGCCGATCAACTGCTCGTTCTCGACGCCGAGTTTGGCGCGCAGTCGGCGGACGTGGACGTCCACGGTGCGGGTGCCGCCGAAGTAGTCGTAGCCCCACACCTCCTGGAGCAGCTGGGCCCGGGTGAAGACCCGGCCGGGGTGCTGGGCCAGGTACTTGAGCAGCTCGAACTCCTTGAAGGTGAGGTCGAGGACGCGGCCCTTGAGCTTGGCGGAGTAGGTGGCCTCGTCGACCGAGAGGTCGCCGTTGCGGATCTCCATCGGGCTGTCGTCGGCGGTCGCGTTCAGCCGGCCGAGGGCGAGCCGCAGCCGGGCCTCGACCTCGGCCGGTCCGGCGGTGTCGAGCAGCACGTCGTCGACGCCCCAGTCGGCGGTGACGGCGGCCAGGCCGCCCTCGGTGACCACCAGGATCAGCGGGCTGCCGATGCCGGTGGAGCGCAGCAGCTGGCACAGGCTGCGGATCTGCGGCAGGTCGCGCCGGCCGTCGACCAGGATCACGTCGGCGCTGGGCGTGTCGACCAGGGCGGACCCCTCGGCGGGGGCCACCCGGACGCTGTGCAGGAGCAGCCCGAGGGCGGGCAGCACCTCGGCGGAGGGTTGCAGGGCGTTGGTCAGCAGGAGCAGTGAACTCATACCCGGTTAGTCCCCTTTCCGGGTCGTCGCGGTCGCGGCCGCCGGGGGAGGGTGGCGGCAACGGTACAGGGTGGGGGAGCGCCGACAGGGCCGACGGGCGCGTCGACGGACGGGGCGGCGGTTGCCCGCCCGGGGTCCCGCAACCCCTGGCGTCCCGCTGGTACCTCGTCCATCGGCGTACCCTCCGGTCTGTCCCGCCGGCTGCGCACCTCGTCGTGCGGCCGGCGGCGGGGGCGCTCCGGCGGCGGGTGCGGGTGGTGCACCGTTCGCAAGAACGTCCGTACGGCGTCCTGAAAGCACAAAAGGACCCGGGGGCGACTCTGCCCGGATCCCTCACGGAACCGAGAATAGCCGACCGACCGTGGCCTGGGGAGAGGCGCGAGCGGGGCGCGCGGGGTCGATCCGGGCTCCGGGCGGCGGGCCGGGGCGGCGCGCGGGGGCGCCGCGGGCCCGGGTGGTTGCCTCCGGGTGGGGGGTGCGGGCGATGATGGGGGCCGCACCGGCCGCACCGTACGTGTACCCCGTTCCACGGGTGGGCCGGCCGGCACCGGGCCGGCCGCCGTACCGGGCGAGGACAGTCGAGAGGGGTTGCCGTGACCGCGACCGCCGATGCCCGCAGCACCGCCGGATCACCCGTGCGGGTGAGCGGGACGGTCCGCTACTGGGCCGCCGCCAAGTCCGCGGCGGGCCGGGCCGAGGAGCGCTTCGAGGCCGCCACGCTGGCCGGGGCGCTGGCCGAGGTGCGGGCCGCGCACGCCGACCGGCCGGAGCTGCTGCGGCTGCTGGCGGTGTGTTCGTTCCTGTTGGACGGCGAGCAGACGGGCGGCCGGGAGGCCGCCGGGGTGGTGCTGTCCGAGGGCTGGACGGTGGAGGTGCTGCCGCCGTTCGCCGGAGGCTGATCACCGGTTCACCCGGGTGGCGTTCCGGAACTGGGGCACGCGTGCGATCGTCCCTATGTCCGTAGCCCGGAAGTCATTCGTCTTCGAACTGCCTCCGGACCGAACGTCTCAGGGGGAGTGCGATGCATGGCTCGGTGAAGCTGTTGATCGGCCTCGGGGTGGTGGGCGGCCTGCTGGTCGGCGCCGACCGGATCGCCGTCGGGGTCGCGGAGGACCAGGCGGCGGACGCGGCCGTCTCCTCCGGGTGGATGACCAGCAGGCCGGACGTCGAGATCGACGACTTCCCGTTCCTGACCGGCGCGCTGGCCGGCGAGCTGGACAAGGTCACGATGAGCTCGGACGGCATGACCGTGACCGACGGGAGGCAGACCGTCACGGTGCACTCCTTCAGGGCGAACATGTCCGACGTGAAGTTCACCGACTCCTACCGGGGCGTCACGGTCGGGCGCGGCGACGGCCAGGGCGTGATCTCGTACCAGGACCTGTCGAAGTTCGTGGCGGGCGGGCAGATCGTCCTGCAGTACGCCGGCCCGGGCAAGGTGAAGACCTCGGTGGCCGGCGTCACGGTCGAGGGCAAGCTGCGCAGCGAGGGTGCGGACGTGGTGGTGGACGGCTTCGAACTCAACGGCGTGGCGGCCAAGTTGAACGGCCTGGCCGGAGACCTGCTGAAGCCCCGCCGGTTCGCCCTGACCGGCCTGCCGACCGGCCTCTCGCTCTCCGAGGCCACCCCGGAGCCGGACGGGGTCCGGCTGCGCTTCACCCTCGCCCCCGGCACCAGGCTCGGCCACTAGGTCCACCGAGCCCCGGCGTCAGGCCGTCCGGCCGTCCGCTGGGCGAGACGAGCTGTCCAGGCCGGGTGCCGGAACGTCCCGGATCGCCCGCTCGCCCGGTCCCCGCACGGGGTCCGGGCCGAGCGGCGCGCGAGCGAAAACCGGGAAATCCCAATATTCGGATGATCGAGTCTCAGCATCCGACACGATGATGACAGCGCCCCCACCGGTTCCCTAGCATCGTCGTCATGAAGCGACAGGCGGACCTCACGAAGCGGCGGGCGGTAGACCACTGCCGCGTGTCGAGCTGCCTGTGTCGAATGCGCTGACCCGGCGGTCGCGCCCCGCAGTCCCGGCACGTCCGCCCCGTTCCGACGCCGCTTGACCGGTAGCCGCGGGCACCGGTGCGTCCGGAGCGACGAAATCACCCCCTGAGTCACCCCGGCCGAAGCCGCGCCCTCCCCGTCCCACCATGCGGACGGGTGTGCGGGACGCGTGCGGTCCGGACACCTTCCAGCAGCCCTTCCGCCAACCGCCCCCGGATGGAGAACCACATGAGCCGCAGCGACGTCCTGGTCGACGCCGACTGGGTCCAGGCGCACCTGGACGACCCGAAGGTCGTCATCGTCGAGGTCGACGAAGACACCGCCGCCTACGACAAGAACCACATCCGCAACGCGGTCCGGATCGACTGGAAGAAGGACCTCCAGGACCCGGTCCGCCGCGACTTCATCGACCAGGCCGGCTTCGAGGCGCTGCTGTCCGCCAAGGGCATCGCCAACGACGACACCGTGGTGCTCTACGGCGGCAACAACAACTGGTTCGCGTCCTACGCCTACTGGTACTTCAAGCTGTACGGCCACGGCGACGTCCGCCTGCTGGACGGCGGCCGCAAGAAGTGGGAGCTCGACTCCCGCGAGCTGGTCGTCGAGCAGCCCGAGCGGGCCGCCACCCAGTACACCGCGCAGCCGGCCGACTCCTCGATCCGCGCCTTCCGCGACGACGTGGTCAACGCGATCGGCACCCTGAACCTGGTCGACGTCCGCTCGCCCGACGAGTTCTCCGGCAAGCTGCTCGCCCCGGCCCACCTCCCGCAGGAGCAGTCGCAGCGCCCGGGCCACGTCCCGTCCGCCAAGAACATCCCGTGGGCGAAGAACGCCAACGACGACGGCACCTTCAAGAGCGACGACGAGCTCAAGGCCCTCTACGAGGCCGAGGGCGTCGACCTGGCGACCGACACCATCGCGTACTGCCGGATCGGCGAGCGCTCCGCGCTCACCTGGTTCGTGCTGCACGAGCTGCTCGGCCAGGAGAACGTCAAGAACTACGACGGTTCGTGGACCGAGTACGGCAGCCTGGTCGGCGTGCCGATCGAGCTCGGCAACTGAGACCCGGCTCGCGCGACAGCAAGGAAGAGGGAAACAGACATGTGCGGTGCGAAGGCCGGCGGCCCGGACCTGGCAGGAGTTGACGTGGCCAACGAGACGATCATCCAGGGTTCGGTGACCCGCAACGACGAGCCGGTCAACGGCTACGTGCGGCTCCTCGACGAGAACGGCGAGTTCACCGCCGAGGTCCCGACCTCGGCGACCGGGCAGTTCCGGTTCTTCGCCCGCCCGGGCAAGTGGACGCTGCGGGCCCTGGTGCCCGGCGCCACCGTGGACCGCCAGGTGGTCGCCACCCAGGGCGAGTTCACCGAGGTCGCGATCGCGGTCTGACGACCGCGCGGCAGCAGCGTGCCGAGGGGCCCGGACGTCTTCTGACGACCGGGCCCCTCGGCCTACCCTGGAAGGGTGCAGGCACACCGGCGGCACGTGCGCTACTTCGTGATGATGGGCGTCTGCCTGGCGCTGTTCGTCCTGGCCTGGGGCGTGGTGCGCTTCTGGTCGGTCGGCGCCGCCATCGGCATGTGCGTGGTCGCGATGGTGATCCCGCCGGTGGCCGCCGTCCTCGCCAACAAGCGGGACCGGGACGACGACTGGTGGAACGACCCGCGCTGGGACGACCCGCGCTGGGAGCAGCCCGGCCACGACCGGGACCGGCCGGACCGCGAGCCCCCGGACGGGCGTCAGTAGACCAGCGCCCTGGCGTCGTCCGCCATCACCTCGGACAGGAACACCTGCGCGCCGGCGATCCGCACCCCCTCGATCACGTCGGCCTGCGCGATGTCCCGGCGCGCCGCGCACTGGGTGCACAGGGTGACGCTCCCGCCCGCCAGGACGGCCTCCAGCAGGTCCGGCAGCGGCGCCGAGTGCGGCAGCTCGAACTCGGCGGCCCTCCCCGGCAGGGCGAACCAGGCGGACTCCCCGGTCAGCCAGAGCGAGACCGGCACGCCGCTGGCGACGGCGACCGAGGCGACCGTGAAGGCCTGCGAGCAGCGTTCCGGGGCGTCCGCACCGGCGGTGACCTTGATGACCAGCTTCTTCGACATGCCCCAGAGACTACGGGCGCGGGGGTCGCCGGATAGACTCGCGCCGTACCACAGCCCGTCGAACCCGCCCCTGGAGCGCACCGTGTCCGGTCTTGAGATCTTCTTCGACAGCCTGCTGGCTCTGATGGCCGTGCTGATCACCTGGTTCGCCATCTTCTCCGTCATGAAGCTCTACCAGGGCCAGCGCTGACGACTGCCGTACGGTTGACCCGGTAACCGTCCGACGACACCAGCCAGGACCATGATCGAGATTCCTTCCGACCTCCACCGCGACGTCGTCCCGCTCGCCTTCCTCCTCGGCACCTGGGAGGGCGCGGGCGTCCACGACTTCCCGGGCAGCGAGAAGTGCAACTTCGGCCAGGAGATCGTCTTCCGGCACGACGGCCGTCCCTTCCTGGAGTTCCGCTCCCGCACCTGGGTGCTGGACGAGCAGGGCGAGAAGGTCCGCCCGCTGGAGACCGAGCACTCCTTCTGGCGGGTCACCAGCAACCAGCACGGCACCAGCGGCGAGCGCGAGATCGAGGTCTCCTCGGTCCGCGACGACGGCACCGTGGAGATCTGGTACGGCAAGCTGCACGACGGCAAGCCGCAGATCGACCTGGCCACCGACGCGGTCGCCCGGATCGAGGGCGCGGCCCCCTACAGCGGCGGCAAGCGGCTGTACGGCCTGGTCAAGGACGAGCTGCTGTGGGTCGGCGAGAAGGCCGCCCCCGAGGTGCCGCTGCGGCCGTACATGTCGGCGCAGCTGAAGAAGGTGCTCAACCCGGCGCAGCTGATCAACGACATCAACGACCTGCCGGACGACGGGATCGCGTTCTTCCGCTGACCCGATCGCCCACGCACGGGTAGGGGCCGACCGGTCGGTCGGTCCCTACACTTGTCGCACGACCTCTCACCGGGCAGGGACACACGTGGCGAACAGCGAGACGACCGACTGGAAAGCCGACCTGCGCGAGCGCGGCTACCGGCTGACCCCGCAGCGCCAGCTGGTGCTGGAGGCCGTCGACGTGCTCGACCACGCGACGCCGGACGAGATCCTCGGCCAAGTCCGCAAGACCGCCAGCGGCGTCAACATCTCCACCGTCTACCGGACGCTGGAGCTGCTGGAGGAGCTCGGCCTGGTCTCGCACGCCCACCTGGGCCACGGCGCCCCCACCTACCACCTGGCGGGCCGGCACACCCACCTGCACCTGGTCTGCCGGGACTGCGACAAGGTCACCGAGACCGACACCGCGATCGCCGCCCCGCTGATCGACAGCCTGCGCACCGAGCACGGCTTCGACACCGACCTCAAGCACTTCGCCATCTTCGGCCGCTGCGCGGACTGCACCGCCAAGCTGGCGGACGGCCGGCCGTAAGCTGGCGGGTATGAAGAGTCCGCTGCTTGCCCTGCCCGGCGCCGTCCCGGCCGAAGGTCCCGACGAGGGGGTCGCCGCCCACTACGGCGACCTGTTCCGCGAGCAGCGCGCGCTGGCCGCCGGGCGCGGCTTCGTGGACCTGTCGCACCGCGGCGTGATCACCGCGACCGGCCCGGACCGGCTGAGCTGGCTGCACCTGCTGCTCACCCAGCACGTCAGCGAACTGCCGCCGCAGCGGGCCACCGAGGCGCTGGTGCTCTCCCCGAACGGGCACGTGGAGCACGCGCTCTACCTGGTCGACGACGGGGAGACCACCTGGATCCACGTCGAGCCGGGCGGCGCGCCCGCCCTGGTGGCGTACCTGGAGTCGATGAAGTTCTGGAACCGGGTCGAGGTCGCCGACGCCACCGAGCGGTACGCCGTGGTGTTCCTGCCGGCCGGCTCCACCGCCCCGGCCGAGCGGGCCGCCGCCGTGCGCGAACTCCCCTGGGGCCGGGACGTGTTCCTGCCGCGCGCCGAACTCGCCGCGGCCGCCGAGGAGTTCGGCCCGGCGGCGGGCGTCTGGGCGTACGAGGCGCTGCGGATCGAGGGGCACCGGCCGCGGCTCGGCTTCGAGACCGACCACCGCACCATCCCGCACGAGGTGGACTGGCTGGGCAGCGCCGTGCACCTGCAGAAGGGCTGCTACCGCGGCCAGGAGACGGTCGCCCGGGTGCACAACCTGGGCCGGCCGCCGCGCCGGCTGGTCTTCCTGCACCTGGACGGCACCGAGGAGAAGCTGCCCGCGCACGGCACCGAGGTCCGGGTCGCGGGCCAGGAGCGGCCGGTCGGCTTCGTCACCTCCTCGGCCCGGCACCACGAGCTGGGCCCGATCGCGCTGGCCCTGGTCAAGCGCAACACCCCGGTGGACGCACTGCTGCTGGCCGACGGCGTCCCCGGCACCCAGGACGTGATCGTTCCCGCCTAGGGGTCAGACCTCCAGCAGGACGGTGAACGGCCCGTCGTTCACCAGCGACACCTTCATGTCGGCGCCGAACCGTCCGGTCTCCACCTTCGCGCCCAGCGCCCGCAGCTCGGCGACCACCGCGTCCACCAGCGGTTCGGCGACCGGGCCGGGCGCGGCGGCGTTCCAGGTGGGGCGGCGGCCCTTGCGGGCGTCGCCGTAGAGGGTGAACTGGCTGATCACCAGCAGCGGGGCGCCGAGCTCCGAGCAGGACCGCTCGGGGCTGCCCGGGAACAGCCGCAGCGTCCAGAGCTTGCGGGCCAGTTGGGCGGCGCGGGCCGGGGTGTCCTCGTGGGTGGCGCCGACCAGGACGCACAGGCCGGGCCCCTCGATCGCGCCGACCGTCTCGCCGTCCACCGTCACGGCCGCCCCGGCGACCCGCTGCACCACTGCTCGCATGCCGCCCATTGTGCCGGGCCGGGCCCGTGGGGGGCGCACGGCGTCCGGTTGCACGCCGGGGTCGCGCGTGGTGCGCCCCGATCCGTGCAGGTGAGCCCGTGGCGGGGATTCTTCGTACTAGCCAGGGGTGTTCGCCACGGGGCCGTTCGGGTACCCGGGCGTGCGGCGCCGGGGCCCGGAGTGGCACGCTGTCCGACGGCCCGGGGCCTTCCGGGCCCCGCGGGGGTGTCCGCCGTCCCGGCGAACCGCGTCACCCGCACGAGTGGCACCGCCCGCCGGGGGGAACCCTGGGGGCGGGCGGCCCGTGTCAACGGCGGGCACTGGTACTACGGCAGGTGGTCGGATTGATGGACGTGAGCGCGGTCGACGGGCTGGCCGGCCTGGCCCTGGAGGAACTGCGGGTGCTCCGCCGGGACGCCCTGGAGCAGGAGGCCGACCTCTCCTACCTGCGCCGCCTGCTGCACGGCCGGATGGACATCCTGCGGGCCGAACTGCAGCGCCGGGAGATCCCGCTGCAGGCCGCCGGCGAGACGCCGTGCGCGCTGCTGGACCGGCTGCCGGCGATCCTCGCCGACGCCCCCTCCGCGACCCGCCGCCCGGCCCGGCACGTCACCCTCGGTCCGCCGCGCGGCGCGCGCTACCAGCAGGAGGCCGACGCCCTGATGGGCGACGTCCAGCTGGCCGACCTGGCCGCGCACGCCACCGCCGACCTGCTGGCCGCCGTCGAGCGCCTGGACGAGCACCAGCGCGAGGTCTCCGGCCGCCGCCAGGCCCTGCAGCGCACCGCGGACGACTGCGGGGCCGAGATCACCCGCAGGTACCGTGAAGGGGAGGCCCGGGTCGACGACCTGCTCAGCCAAGGCTGAGCGGGGCGGACGCGGCCGGGGCCGCCCTCACCCTCACCGCACCGCCCTGGAGACCCACCCGTGTCGCAGTCCGCCCCGCCCGCCCTCGCCGAGGTCATACGCTCCGGCTTCACCGAGGGCCGCCACCGCGGTTCGCTGGTCCTGCTCGACGCCGACGGCGCCGTCGAGTACGCGCTCGGCACCCCCGAACTGCCGGTCTACCCGCGCTCCACCGCCAAGCCCTTCCAGGCGGTGGCCACCCTGCGGGCCGGCCTCGACCTGCGCGGCGAACAGCTCGCGCTGGCCGCCTCCAGCCACTCCGCCGAGCCGTTCCACCGCGCCGCCGTGCGCAAGGTCCTCGCCGACGCCGGCCTCACCGAGGCCGCCCTGCGGCTGCCCGCCGACCTGCCGCTGGACCAGGTGGAGGCCGAGGAACTGCTCCGCTCCGGCGGGGAGCGCGCCCCGATCCTGATGGACTGCTCCGGCAAGCACGCCGCCTGGCTGGCCGCCAGCGCCGCCAACGGCTGGAGCCTGGAGGACTACCTCGACCCGGACCACCCGATCCAGCGGCTGGCCCGCGCCGCCCTGGAGGAGGCCACCGGCGAGGCCGCCGCCCACCTGGGCACCGACGGCTGCGGCGCCCCGCTGCTGGCCGTCTCGCTCACCGGCCTGGCCCGCGGCTACCGCGCCCTGCTGCTGGCCGGCCCCGGCACCGAGCAGCGCCGGGTCGCCGACGCGATGCGCGCCCACCCCGAGTACGTGGCCGGCACCCGCCGGGCCGACACCTGGCTGATGCGGGCGGTGCCCGGCGCGCTGTCCAAGATGGGCGCCGAGGCCGTCCAGGTGGTGGCGCTGCCCGACGGCCGGGCCCTCGCCTTCAAGATCGAGGACGGCGCCGAGCGCGCCCGCGGCCCGGTGCTGGCCGCCGCGCTGCGCCGACTGGGCGTCCAGGACCCGGTGCTGGAGCGGATCGCCGCCGCCCCGCTGCACGGCGGCGGCAACGTGGTCGGCGAGGTCCGCGCGGCCTTCTGACGAGCCGTCGGCGGACGCACCATCGGCGGACTCCGGGATGCCCGGGGCGGCACTTCGGTGCACGGTGGACGGCGGGGGAGCCACCCGCCGCCGCACCAGGGAGAGACCGCCATGACCGACCACACCTACCGGGTCACCGAGATCGTCGGGTCCTCGCACGAGGGCGTGGACGCCGCGATCCGCAACGGCCTCGCCCGGGCGAACCGCACGCTGCGCAACCTGGACTGGTTCGAGGTGGTGCAGGTCCGCGGCCACCTCAAGGACGGCGAGGTCGAGCACTACCAGGTCGGCCTGAAGGTCGGCTTCCGGCTCGACGACAACGACGGCGCCTGAGCCCGGTACCCGGGAACGCGCGAGGGGCGGGAGTCCGGTCGGACTCCCGCCCCTCGCACGGGTGCTGCGGGGTGCCCCGGAGGGCGGACACGGCTCAGTGGCCGCCCTGCTCCTGCAGGCGCTTGATCGAGGCCTCGATCTCGGCCTCGGCCTCGGCCCGGCCGACCCAGTCGGCGCCCTGGACGGACTTGCCCGGCTCCAGGTCCTTGTAGACCTCGAAGAAGTGCTGGATCTCCAGGCGGTCGAACTCCGACACGTCCTGCAGGTCCTGCAGGTGCGACCAGCGCGGGTCGGTCGCCGGGACGCAGAGCAGCTTGTCGTCGCCGCCGGCCTCGTCCGTCATGTGGAACATGCCGATGGCGCGGCACTTGATCAGGCAGCCGGGGAAGGTCGGCTCCTCCAGGATGACCAGTGCGTCCAGCGGGTCGCCGTCGTCCGCGAGGGTGCCCTCGACGTAGCCGTAGTCGGCCGGGTAGCGGGTCGAGGTGAAGAGCATGCGGTCCAGACGGAGCCGGCCGGTCTCATGGTCGACCTCGTACTTGTTGCGCGAGCCCTTCGGGATCTCGATCAGGACGTCGAACTCCAACGGTTCCTCCAAGGGTTGGGACTGACAGAATCCAAGTGTCTCCTACGGCGGGGTGTGCTCAGGAAAGGGGCCGGTCGGTGAGATCAGGGGCAGGGGTGGGACGCGGGCGCGGAACCGCGCTGGCGGCCGCGCTGGCAGTGGTGCTGGCGGCCGGGACGACGCTCGCCGGGCCCGCCGCCGCGGCCCAGTCCTCGCCGGACTCCGCGCACGGCGGGCGCGCCGACGACGACCGGCACCGGAGCCAGGACCAGGACCGGAACGGGCCGGACGGCGGGGACGGCGGGGACGACGCCGCGCGGCGGCGCCAGGACGGGCGGCACCGCGCGGTGCCGGTCAAGGGCCCGGTGCTGGCCGCGGGCGACGCCGCCGACAGCAGGGCGCCGACCGGCGGCGGGCTGCGCACCGCGCTCGGCGGCACCGTCCAGGACAAGGCGCTCGGCACCCTGAACTTCGCGGTCGCCGACGCCGCCACCGGGGAGTTCCTGTTCGGCTCCCAGGAGAACGCCCCGGCCACGCCCGCCTCCACCACCAAGCTCGCCACCGCCGTCGCCGCCCTCGCCCTGCTGCCCGCCGAGCGGCGGATCGCCACCACCGTCGTCCGGGGCGCCCCCGACGAGATCACCCTGGTCGGCGGCGGCGACCCCACCCTGACCGCCCTGCCCGCCGACCAGGTCCGGATCGGCGGCGCCCCGGTCGATCGGGACAGCGCCCCCGCCTCGATGGCCGACCTGGCCCACCGCACCGCCACCGCGCTGAAGGCCGCCGGCACCACCGCGGTGAAGCTCTCCTACGACACCTCGCTGTACGCCGGCCCGCTGCTGCACCCCGACCACGACGCGGTGAACGTCGCCGCGGTCACCCCGCTGATGGTCGACGAGGGCCGGATCGACCCGCGCTCGCCCGACGAGGCCCCGGCCCGGGTGTTCGACCCGGCCGGGCAGGCCGCCGAGACCTTCGCCGGCCTGCTCCGGGCCGAGGGCGTCACCGTGCGGGGCAAGCCCGACCAGGCCGCCGCGCCCGCCGGGGCCGTCGAACTGGCCCGGGTCGAGTCGCCGACGGTCGGGCGGCTGGTGGAGCGGATGCTCACCACCTCCGACAACACGCTGGCCGAGGCGGTCGCCCGGCAGGCCGCGACCGCCGCCGGGCAGCCCGCGAGCTTCGAGGGCGCGGCGAAGGCGGTCACCGGCGAACTGGCCGCGCTCGGCGTGCCGTTGGAGGGCGTGCGGATCGTCGACGGCAGCGGCCTGGCCAAGGCCGACCTGATCCCGCCGATCACGCTGGTGAAACTCCTCGCCGCGGCCGCCGCCCCGGCCCACCCGGAACTGCGCCCGGTGCTCACCGGCCTCCCGGTCGCGGGTTTCTCCGGCACGCTGCTCAACCGCTTCGGCGCGAAGTCCGGCGCGGGCGAGGCCGCGGGCATCGTCCGCGCCAAGACCGGCAGCCTCCAGGGCGTCAACACCCTGGCCGGCACCGTGGTCGACGCCGACGGCCGGGTGCTGGCCTTCGCCCTGATGACCCGCACCGACGCCGACCCGACCGCCGCCCGCGCCGCCGTCGACCGCGTCGTCGCCAAGATCGCCGCCTGCGGCTGCTGACCCCGGCGGCCGACCGGAGGGCGGCGCGCCAGGGCGGTCGCGGTGCGCCAGGGCGGTGGCGGCGCGGCGCGCGGGGGACCGGTCCCCGCGCGTCCGGGACGGGTGTGTCCGGGCTCTCGCGGGGTAGCCGTGCGCGGGGTCCCTCCCCCGGGCGGGGACGAGCACGTACGGTGAGGGCATGACGAGCGCGAGCGGCGGTGCGGAGATGGTCGACTGGGATCTCGCGGTGGCGACCGCGACGCGGCTCGCCCGGCCGGGGCCGCGGATCGGTCGGGAGGAGGCCGGGGCCGCCGTCGCCGAACTGCGGCGGCACGCGGCGGAGGCCGAGCGGCACGTGCGGGAGTACACCCGGATGGGGTCGACCGCGGTGGCCGGGACGCCGGTGCTGGTGGTGGACCGGCCGGGCTGGGTGCGGGCGAACGTGGCGGGCTTCCGGACGGTGGTGCGCCCGTTGACGGAGAAGCTGGCGGCCCGCCGGCAGGGCGGCGGCCGCGGCGCGGCGGTGGCCGGTTCGGCGGGCGCGAAGGCGACGGGGGTGGAGGTCGGCGTGGTGCTGGCCTTCCTGTCGACGAAGGTGCTGGGCCAGTACGAGACCTTCGCCCCGGCCGAGCTGCCGAGCGCCCCGGACAGCCCGGAGGGCCTGTTCGACCAGCCCCGGCGCGGGCTGGCCGCCCCGCCCGGGCGGCTGCTGCTGGTGGCGCCGAACATCGTCCAGGTGGAGCGCGAACTCGACGTCTCCCCGAGCGACTTCCGACTCTGGGTGTGCCTGCACGAGGAGACCCACCGGACCCAGTTCACCGCGGTGCCGTGGCTGCGCGACCACATCCAGTCCGAGGTGCAGGACTTCCTGGCGCAGACCGACATCGACCCGGCGGCCTTCCTGGAGCGGCTGCGCGAGGCGTTCGGCGGCCTGCCGATCCCGGGCCTGGGCGGTCGGCGCGCGGACCGGGAGGGCGGTGCCGACCGCGCGGGCACGACCAGCGTCACGGAGCTGGTGCAGACGCCCGCGCAGCGGGAGATCCTGGCCCGGCTGACGGCGGTGATGTCGCTGCTGGAGGGCCACGCGGACGTGGTGATGGACGGGGTCGGGCCCGCGGTGGTGCCCTCGGTGGCGGAGATCCGGGAGAAGTTCCAGCGCCGCCGCGACCGGGGCAGCGGCCGGCTCGACCTGGCGCTGCGCCGGCTGCTCGGGATGGACGCGAAGCTGCGGCAGTACCAGGACGGCGCGGTGTTCGTCCGGGGCGTGGTGGAGCGGGTGGGGATGGACGGCTTCAACCGGGTGTGGACCTCGCCGAACACGCTGCCGACCAAGGAGGAAATCCACGACCCGGCGTCCTGGGTGGCCCGGGTGATCGGCTGAACCCGACCGGGAAGGCGCGCTCCGCGTCCGGTCGCGACCGGTCCCTCAACCTGTCGAGTCGTACACCTGGCGGCAGCCGTAACGTTTCTCCATTCACCCGTACGTGGGACCGTGGATCCGCCGTTGGCGCGGGTGGCGTGGGCGGTGGCCGGATTCTGCGACCATCTGTGAGCGCCTGGTGACCGAGAGCTGACAGGCGGCCGTCGAACCCCCCCTCCGCCAAGGAGTGCCAACCATGGGCCCACACCCCGCTGTCGCGGCGATACGCCTCGCCGTCCGTCGTACCCTCGCCGAGCTCGCCGCCGAGGCGGGCGTCGTCCCCGGCGGGCAGGTGCGCCCGCGCACGCCCGCGCCCGTGCCGGTGCCCGTGCTGGCCGGCACCGCGGCGGTGCCCGGCACGCTGATCGCCAACGCCCGCCGGCACCCCTCCGGCCTGCCCCGCACGCCCGCCGCGCCCGGCTCCCCGCTGGTGCTGGTGGCGGTCTCCGGGGGCGCCGACTCGATGGCGCTGGCCACCGCCACCGCCTTCGAGGCCCCCAAGCTGGGCCTGCGGGTCGGCGCGGTGACGGTCGACCACGGCCTGCAGGACGGTTCGGCCGAGCGCGCCGAGCAGGTCGCCGTCCGGCTGCGCGAGCTCGGGCTCGACCCGGTGGAGGCGGTCGCCGTCCGGGTGGGCCGCGAGGGCGGCCCGGAGAACGCCGCCCGGGACGCCCGCTACGCCGCGCTGGACCTGGCCGCCGAGCGCCACGGCGCGCTGGCCGTGCTGCTCGGCCATACCCGCGACGACCAGGCGGAGACCGTGCTGCTGGGCCTGGCCCGCGGCTCCGGCGCCCGCTCGCTGGCCGGGATGCCCGCCCAGAAGGGCCGCTACCGCCGTCCGCTGCTGGAGCTGGACCGGTCCGCCACCCGGCAGGCCTGCGCCGCGCAGTCCATCCCGGTCTGGGACGACCCGCACAACGCCGACCCGGCGTACACCCGCTCCCGGGTCCGGCACGAGGTGCTGCCGGTGCTGGAGAAGCACCTGGGCGGCGGGGTGGTCGAGGCGCTGGCCCGCACCGCCCGCCTGTTCCGCGACGACGCCGACGCCCTCGACCAGTGGGCCGCCCTGGCCGAGCGCGACCTGCGCTCCCCGGAGGGCGCCCTGGACGCCGGCAAGCTCGCCGAACTGCCCCCCGCGGTGCGCCGCCGGGTGCTGCGGCGGGCGGCGCTGCGCGCGGGCTGTCCGGCGGGCGACCTGTTCGCCCGGCACCTGGAAACCGTGGACCTGCTGGTCACCGGCTGGCGCGGCCAGGGGCCGCTGCACCTACCCGGGGGCGTCGAAGCCGTGCGCCGGTGTGGCACGCTGGTGTTTCGGCGGCAGGGCGACTGAGCTGATCCGAGTCGCGCCACCGCCGCCGAACCCAGACCCCGAACGTTTGAGGACGTATCCCCGGTGGACCAGAACGACATGGGCGCAGACCTCGCGAAGGTGCTCATCAGCAAGGACGAGATCGACGCCAAGCTGGTGGAGCTGGCCGCGCGGATCGACCAGGACTACGCCGGGAAGGACCTCCTGCTGGTCGGTGTCCTCAAGGGCGCCGTGATGGTGATGGCGGACCTGGCCCGGGCCCTGCACAGCCAGGTGACCATGGACTGGATGGCGGTCTCCTCGTACGGGATGGGCACCAAGTCCTCCGGCGTGGTCCGGATCCTCAAGGACCTGGACACCGACATCGCCGGCAAGGACGTGCTGATCGTCGAGGACATCATCGACTCCGGCCTGACGCTGTCCTGGCTGCTGGGCAACCTCGGTTCGCGCGGCCCGGCCTCGCTCAAGGTGTGCACCCTGCTGCGCAAGCCGGACGCCGCCAAGGTGGAGATCGACGTCGAGTACGTCGGCTTCGACATCCCCAACGAGTTCGTGGTCGGCTACGGCCTGGACTACGCGGAGAAGCTGCGCAACCTGCCGTTCATCGGCACGCTCGCGCCGCACGTGTACGGGGGCTGAACCGTTCGGGCGACGGGTGGGAACAGTGCCCCGTTCCCACCCGTTGTGCGGGGGTAGGAAAATAGGCCGCACCGTGATGCGATCCCGCCGGGACCGGGGGTCGCTGCGGTACGGTCCAATCAAACGCTCGTCTTACGAGCACATATCGGATGCGCCGAGGCCCCACAGCCGAGCAGCGCCCGTTGAACTGGCAGGAGGGACGGGGCGGTGACGCCCCGCATGGATGGACGTCAAGCGATACTTCCGTGCGCCGATCATGTGGGTCGTGCTGGCCGCCCTCGCCGTGTTCGCGTTGATGGAGCTCGTCTCGGATTCGAGCGGCTACAAGACTGCGGACACCGGGCAGATCGTCAGCGCCATCGACAACAACCAGGTGAAGTCGGCGCAGCTCACCACCGGTGACTCGAACCTCATCAAGATCCAACTGCAGGACGGCCAGAAGCTGAAGGCGGGCTCGAACGGCAAGTCGCCGTCCGGCACCCGCTTCCAGGCCTCCTACACCGGAGAACAGCAGGCCGCCGACCTGGCCGCCAAGCTCCAGGGCAAGTACGCCGACGGCCAGATCGTCGACGGTTACACCGTCAGCCCCGAGAAGCAGTCGACCTTCGTCAGCCTGCTCTTCTCGATGCTGCCGATCGTGATCATCGTCCTGGTCTTCCTGTTCCTGATGAACCAGATGCAGGGCGGCGGCTCCCGGGTCATGCAGTTCGGCAAGTCGAAGGCCAAGCTGCTCACCAAGGACACTCCGAAGACCACCTTCGCGGACGTCGCGGGCGCCGACGAGGCGGTCGAGGAGCTCCACGAGATCAAGGAGTTCCTGCAGGAGCCGGCCAAGTTCCAGGCGGTCGGCGCCAAGATCCCCAAGGGCGTGCTGCTGTACGGCCCGCCCGGCACCGGCAAGACCCTGCTGGCCCGTGCCGTCGCGGGCGAGGCGGGCGTGCCGTTCTACTCGATCTCGGGTTCCGACTTCGTCGAGATGTTCGTCGGTGTCGGCGCCAGCCGCGTCCGCGACCTGTTCGAGCAGGCCAAGGCCAACGCCCCGGCGATCATCTTCGTCGACGAGATCGACGCCGTCGGCCGGCACCGCGGCGCGGGCCTCGGCGGCGGCCACGACGAGCGCGAGCAGACCCTCAACCAGCTGCTGGTCGAGATGGACGGCTTCGACGTCAAGGGCGGCGTCATCCTGATCGCCGCCACCAACCGCCCCGACATCCTGGACCCGGCGCTGCTGCGCCCCGGCCGCTTCGACCGGCAGATCGCCGTCGACCGCCCGGACCTCCAGGGCCGGCTGGACATCCTCAAGGTGCACCAGAAGGGCAAGCCGATCGCGCCGGACGTCGACCTCTCGGCCGTCGCCAAGCGCACCCCCGGCTTCACCGGCGCAGACCTGTCGAACGTGCTGAACGAGGCGGCGCTGCTCACCGCGCGCTCCGAGAAGAAGCTGATCGACAACCAGGTGCTGGACGAGGCGATCGACCGCGTCGTGGCCGGTCCGCAGAAGCGCTCGCGGATCATGTCCGAGAAGGAGAAGAAGATCACCGCGTACCACGAGGGCGGACACGCCCTGGTCGCGGCGGCCTGCAACTACTCCGACCCGGTGCACAAGATCACCATCCTGTCCCGGGGCCGCGCCCTGGGCTACACGATGGTGCTGCCGGACGAGGACAAGTACTCGACCACCCGCAACGAGATGCTCGACCAGCTCTCGTACATGCTGGGCGGCCGGGCGGCCGAGGAACTGGTCTTCCACGACCCGACCACCGGCGCCTCGAACGACATCGAGAAGGCCACCGCCACCGCGCGGGCCATGGTCACCCAGTACGGCATGAGCGAGCGCCTGGGCGCGATCAAGTTCGGCACCTCCGACTCCGAGCCGTTCCTCGGCCGCGAGATGGGCCACCAGCGCGACTACTCGGAAGAGGTCGCTGGGCTGGTGGACGAGGAGGTCAAGAAGCTGATCGAGACGGCGCACAACGACGCCTGGGAGATCCTGGTCGAGAACCGGGACGTGCTCGACAACCTGGTCCTCGAACTGCTGGAGAAGGAGACGCTGAACAAGGAGCAGATCGCCGAGATCTTCGCTCCGGTGATCAAGCGTCCCCCGCGTCCGGCGTGGACCGGGTCGGCCCGCCGCACCCCGTCCACCCGGCCGCCGGTGCAGTCGCCGAAGGAGCTGGCGCTGACCAACGGCGCCGCGCCGACCGCGACGGACCCGGTCGACGTCGTGAAGCTCCCGCCGGTCGACGGCGGCCAGGTCGAGAGCTGAACGACCGAATATCCGTTCGGAATGGATGCCGCGTTTCCCGGGTTTGTACCCTGGAGGCGCGGCATCCGTGCTGCGCCGACCCTCTTTACCGAGATTTTCCCGACTGACGAGCAGCGAGGCACGCATGATCGATCCGGTGACGCTCGACGGTGAGACCCCCGTCCGCGAGTTCGACCAGAAGCGGGCCGAGAACGCCGTCCGCGAGCTGCTGATCGCCGTCGGGGAGGACCCGGACCGCGAGGGCCTGCTGGAGACGCCGGCCCGGGTCGCCCGCGCCTACCGGGAGATATTCGCCGGCCTGTGGCAGCAGCCGGAGGACGTGCTGACCACCACCTTCGACCTCGGCCACGACGAGCTGGTGCTGGTCAAGGACATCGAGGTGTACTCCACCTGCGAGCACCACCTGGTGCCGTTCCGCGGCGTCGCGCACGTCGGCTACATCCCGTCCACCAGCGGCAAGATCACCGGCCTGTCCAAGCTGGCCCGGCTGGTCGACGTGTACGCCCGCCGGCCGCAGGTGCAGGAGCGCCTGACCAGCCAGGTCGCGGACGCGCTGATGCGGATCCTGGAGCCGCGCGGCGCCATCGTGGTGATCGAGTGCGAGCACATGTGCATGTCGATGCGCGGCATCCGCAAGCCCGGCGCCAAGACCCTGACCTCCGCCGTCCGCGGCCAGCTGCGCGACCCGGCCACCCGCAACGAGGCGATGAGCCTGATCATCGGCGGCCGCTGACGCGCCGTCCGCTGACGGCCGGTCGAGCGGCGGCAGGGGCGCCACCCGTGCGGGTGGCGCCCCTGCGCGTCCTCAGGGCCTCGGCTCGCGGTCCGGCGGCGGGTCGAGGTGGTCGCTGAGCCACTCCAGGGTGGCGGGCAGCTCGCGGCGCCAGGTCTCGAAGGAGTGGCCGCCGTCGGACAGGAAGATCGAGTCCACCTGCAGCTCCGGGTGGGCCGCCGCCACCTGCCGGGCGGCGGCCAGGAACTGCTCGGTGGCCGCGAAGTCGGCCTCGGCCCGGGTGGAGACCAGCAGCAGGTCGGCCCGCGGCGCGGGCAGGTTCTTCAGCCGCCAGTTCAGGTCGGACTGCCGGGCGGCGTCCTGGTCCCCGCGGAACAGGTCGCCGTCCGTCCAGTGGTCGTTCGGCACCGTGTAGTCGGCGTGCATCCCGGCCGCGTTCCGGTACGTGTCGGGGTGCCGCATCGCCAGCCGCAGCGCGCAGGAGCCGCCGGTGGAGTAGCCGAACACGCCCCAGGAGCCCGCCGACCGGCTGACCCGGTACGCGGAGCGCAGCGCCGCCGGGACGTCCTCGGCGAACCAGGTCTCCGCCTGCGGCCCGCCCGGGACGTTCACGCACTCGGTGTTGCGCGGCGGGGCCACGGTCGGGCGGGCCATCACGATCACGGTCGGCGCCATCCGCCCGTCGTGCTGCAGCGCGGCGGCGGTCTGCGGCAGCCGCAGCCCCTCGACCAGGTGCAGCGACGGGCCCGGGTAGCCGGCCAGGGCCAGCAGCACCGGGAAGCGCTCGCGGACGTAGCGCGGGTTGAAGTACTCCGGCGGCAGGTAGACGAAGACCTGGTCGGACAGGCCGGACGCGGGGCCGGCGATCCGCACCGAGTCGACCCGGCCGACCTCCTCCGGGGTGCCCTCGGGCAGCACGTCCTTGACCGTCTCCAGGCCGCCCTCGTCGGTCGGCCGCACCAGCTGCCCGTTCTCCGGGGCGGCGCCGGGGGACTTCGCGGCGGCCAGCGCCAGCGGGGCGCCGCCCGGGCGCAGCAGGTCGTTCCACGAGCTGTAGAAGCCGTACGCGTCGTTCACCGACAGCAGCAGGACGGACAGCACCGCCGCCTGGGTGAGCGTCAGCAGCCCCAGCCGGCCGAGCACCGGCAGCAGGCGCTGCCGGGACAGCCGTGGCCACAGCCAGAGGGTGGCGAGCAGGGCGGCCGCGGCCACCGAGGTCAGCACGTACACCAGGGTCCGGCTGGTCAGCTCCATCGCTCCCGCGTCCTTCCTCGACTCCCGCTCCGCCATCGTCATCTGACGGGCCGTCGGCAGCGAGTGGGGGTACGCTGACCGGGCGTCGGAAAAACGTACGAACGGTGTGCCTCGTGCGAGGGAACCGTCGCAGTGGAACGCGGCGTCCCCCGGGGGGAGACGCGCCGAACCGCCGGGCAGGCGGTCACGGGTGCGAGGCGCGGCGCCGCCGCCGCGTCCCCCGGAGCGACGAGCGCAACCGTTCGAACCGGGCCCGGTCCGGGCGGCCCGCACCCCCTCGTGGACCGCACTTGACGTGCGGATTGCCAGAAGAAGGAACTGTCATGAAGGTCCATCACGCCCCCGTTCCCGGAGTGCGCGCACAGCGCCCCGGTGCCTCTAGGCTGAGTTCTCATGAGCGCTCCCGTGTCCGCTGAGAAGACCACCGACACACCCCGGCGGCGGGGTCTGCAGGCGCTCCGCACCCAGGCCGCCGCGGTGCCGCGGTCCTGGGTACCCGGAGCGGTCGGGTACGCCTGCCTGGCCATCGGTCTGATCGACATCGCCTGCGCGGTCTCCCCCCGGCTGCGGCTCACCAGGGTGCACACCGTGGTCGGCCAGCTGCCCGGCGGCACGACCACGCTGGCCGCGGCCGGCACCCTGATGGTCGGCATGCTGCTGGTGCTGCTGGCGCACGCGCTGCGCCGCCGCAAGGCGCGCGCCTGGCGGGCGGTGTGCGTGCTGCTGCCGGTCGGCGCGGCGCTGCACCTGATGCGCTGGCACCAGTTCGGGCAGGCCGCGATCTCGCTGGCGCTGTTCGCCGTGATGCTGGTGCACCGGCGCGAGTTCTACGCCAAGGCCGACCCGCGCACCCGCTGGCGCGCGGTGGCCGCGTTCGTGCTGCTCGGCGCGGTGTCGGTGCTGCTCGGCCTGGTCGTGGTCTCGGTCCGCTGGAAGGCCGAGGTCGGCGACCCGTCGCTGTTCCAGCGGCTGGAGCACGTCGGCTACGGGCTGTTCGGCTTCGAGGGCCCGATCCACTACACCTCCGACCGGATCGGCGACCTGGTCGGCTACTCGCTGGGCGGGCTCGGCCTGGTCACCGCCCTGGCCACCGCGTACCTGGCGCTGCGTCCGGAGAAGCCCGAGCCGGAGCTCACCCCCGAGGACGAGATCAAGGTCCGCGAGCTGCTCGCCCGGCACGGCAAGCGCGACTCGCTCGGCTACTTCGCGCTGCGCCGCGACAAGAGCGTGCTGTTCTCGCCCACCGGCAAGGCCGCGATCTCCTACCGGGTGGTCTCCGGCGTGATGCTCGCCTCCGGCGACCCCGTCGGCGACGTCGAGGCCTGGCCCGGCGCGATCAAGGTGTTCATGGCCACCGCCCGCGAGCACGCCTGGGCGCCGGCCGTGATGGGCTGCTCCGAGGTCGGCGGCGAGGTGTGGACCCGGGAGGCCGGGCTGGACGCGCTCGAACTCGGCGACGAGGCCATCGTCGACACCGCGACCTTCTCGCTCTCCGGCCGCGCCATGCGCAACGTCCGCCAGATGGTCAAGCGGATCGAGCGCAACGGCTACTCCTGCAAGGTCCGCCGGGTCGGCGACCTGACCCTGGAGGAGAAGCGCCGGATCGGCGACGCGGCGGCCCGCTGGCGCGGCACCGACACCGAGCGCGGCTTCTCCATGGCGCTCGGCCGCTTCGGCGACCCGGGCGACGACGACTGCGTGGTGGTCACCGCGCACAAGGCGCCGGAGGAGGGGGAGACCGCCTCGGACGACGACCTGAAGGCGGTGCTGCACTTCGTCCCGTGGGGCGACGACGGCATCTCGCTGGAGCTCATGCGGCGCGACCGGGAGGCCGACCCGGGCCTCAACGAACTGCTGATCGTCGCCGCCCTCCAGGAGGTCGGGGCGATGGGCGTGCGGCGGGTCTCGCTGAACTTCGCGATGTTCCGCTCGGCGCTGGCCCGCGGCGAGCGGATCGGCGCGGGGCCGGTGCTGCGGGCCTGGCGCGGGCTGCTGGTGTTCCTGTCGCGCTGGTTCCAGATCGAGTCGCTGTACAAGTTCAACGCGAAGTTCCAGCCGGTCTGGGAGCCGCGCTTCCTGGTCTACCAGCACACCCGCGACCTGCCCCGGATCGGCTTCGCCGCGATGCAGGCGGAGGCGTTCATCACCCTCGGCATGCCGCGCTTCGGCCGCAAGCGGCAGCGCGAGGGGCTGATGCGCGAGCCCGCGGCGCGGCTGGACAAGGCCGCGTAACCGGACGGCCGGGAGGGCCGCCGCGCCCGGCGCGGCGGCCCTCCGCGCACCCGGCGGGCGCCGGTCGGCCGGGGGCGGCCGGTGCGCCGATAATGGGACGCATGAACGAGAACGTCCCCGGTCTGCCCGTCCTTGAGCGCTGTGCCGTGATGGGGGTGGTCAACGTCACGCCGGACTCGTTCTCGGACGGTGGGCTGTGGCTGGACCCGGCGCGGGCGGTCGCGCACGGGCTGGACCTGGCGGCCCGCGGGGCCGACCTGGTGGACGTGGGCGGGGAGTCGACCCGGCCCGGGGCGGTGCGGGTGACCGAGGCCGAGGAACTGCGCCGGGTGGTGCCGGTGGTCACCGAACTGGCCCGGGCCGGGGTGGTGGTCTCGGTGGACACCATGCGGGCGAGCGTCGCCGCGGCGGCCGTCGCGGCGGGCGCCCGGGTGGTCAACGACGTGTCCGGCGGCCTCGCGGACCCGGACATGGCGCGGGTGGTCGCCCAGACCGGCGCGCCGTTCGTGGTGATGCACTGGCGCGGCCAGTCCGCCGGCATGGACGCGCTGGCGGTGTACGGCGACGTGGTCGCGGACGTGGTGCGGGAGCTGACCGTCCGGGTGGAGGAACTGCTGGCCGCCGGGGTGAAGGAGGAGCAGCTGATCCTCGACCCCGGCCTGGGGTTCGCGAAGACCGGCGAGCACAACTGGGCGCTGCTGGGCCGGCTGGACGCGGTGACGGCGCTGGGACGGCCGGTGCTGGTGGCGGCTTCGCGCAAGCGCTTCCTGGGTACGCTGCTGGCCAACCCGGAAACCGGGGAGCTGCGCCCGGCGCGGCAGCGGGACGACGCCACGGCGGCGGTCTCGGTGCTGGCGGCGAGGGCGGGTGCCTGGGCGGTTCGGGTGCATGACGTGTCCGGCACGGCTGACGCCGTACGAGTCGTCGCGGCCTGGGAGCAGGCGGCGCAGAGGGGGTAGGCGTGGCGGAGGCAGCGAGCGGCGGCAACGACCGGGCGGCGGCGCTGGAGCCGGACCGGGAAGCGGTCCTGGCGGTCAACCAGGCGCTGTACGAGGCACTGGAGAACGGCGACCTGGAGGCCGTCGAGTCGATCTGGCTCGGTCCGGGCGAGGCGGACGACAAGGGCGGGGTGGTCTGCGTGCACCCGGGCTGGCCGGCCCTGGTCGGCCGGGCCCAGGTGACCCGCTCGTACATGCTGATCATGGCGAACACCGAGTACATCCAGTTCTTCCTGACCGACGTCGAGGCCGACGTGCAGGGTGACGTGGCCCTGGTGACCTGCACGGAGAACATCCTGTCCGGCGGCGAGCCGGAGGAGGAGGGCGAGCTGGGGCCGCTGGTGGGCGGCAAGGTGGTGTCGACCAACCTGTTCCGGCGGACGGCGGGCGGGTGGAAGCTGTGGTCGCACCACGGCTCGCCGGTGCTCACCAGCGGGGACGACGAGGACGACGAGGACGACGACGAGTAGCGCGGCGGGGCGGGCGGCGTCAAGGGCCGCGGCGGCCGGTCCGTTCGGGCGGTCGGCCGGGGAGGCGGCCCCGGGCCGTCGGCGGTCGAAGGTAGATTCGAGGGGCGGCGGGCGACGGTGCCCGCCGGTCCCCGCCCCGGCGGGGCCGTCAGCTGGGAGCAGTGATTCTTTTGCTGGACCGCGTCACCCTGCGCGGGCTGCGTGCCCGCGGCCACCACGGCGTCTTCGAGCGCGAGCGGATCGAGGGACAGACCTTCGTGGTCGACCTGGTGCTGTTCCTCGACACCCGGCCGGCCGCCGCGGGCGACGACCTGACCCGCACCGCGCACTACGGCGTGATCGCGGAGGAGGTCACCGCGGTGATCGCGGGCGACCCGGTCGACCTGATCGAGACGCTGGCCCAGCGGATCGCCGACCAGTGCCTGCGGCACGAGGTGGTCGAGGAGGTCGAGGTCACCGTGCACAAGCCGGACGCCCCGATCACCGTCCCGTTCGACGACGTCACCATCACGATCCGCCGGGCCCGGGCCTGACCGCCCCCGGTGGAGCCCGAACAGAGGGAACTCCATTGGCCACGACCGACCCGACCGCCACGCCGACCACGTTCGACCTGCAGGGCAGGGTGGACCGCGCGGAGTCGACCCTGCACGACTCCCGCACCGCCGCCGTCGCCCTCGGCAGCAACCTGGGCAACCGCCTGGAGACCCTCCAGGGCGCCGTGGACGCGCTGGAGGACACCCCGGGGGTGCGGGTGACCGCGCTGTCCGCGGTGTACGAGACCGACGCCGTCGGCGGCCCCGAGAACCAGCCGAGCTACTTCAACGCCGTCGCGGTGCTGCGCACCTCGCTGCCCCCGCAGGACCTGCTGGAGCGGGCCAACGCGGTGGAGGACGCCTTCGGCCGGGTCCGCGAGGTGCACTGGGGGCCGCGCACCCTGGACGTCGACGTGCTCGCCTACGAGGGGGTCACCAGCGACGACCCGCACCTGACGCTGCCCCACCCGCGGGCCCACGAGCGGGCCTTCGTGCTGGCCCCCTGGCAGGACGCCGACCCGGCGGCCGAGGTACCGGGCCACGGGCCGGTCGCCGAGCTGCTGGCGGGCCTGGGCGGGGCCGAGGCGCAGGGCGTGCGGCTCCGCGCCGACCTCCAGCTGCGCCTGCCGGAGTAGGCCCGGGAACTTCCGGGCGCCCGCGGGCGTAGCTCCCTGGGGCGCGGCCGGGCCGGTACGGTGGCCTGGTCGTGGCGCCCGCCGTCGAACCACTGGAAGGAAGCCCGTCCGCGTGAAGCCGCTCCGTCTCCGCCTGCTGCTCGGCATCACCGCGATCACGGGGCTGCTGTCCTGGGGCGGCGCCCGGCTGTGGGACTCGCTGGGCACGCTGCCCGGGGTGCCCGCCTACGCGCCGTACGTGCTGGCCGCGGTCGCCGTGGTGCTGCTGGCCGCGGCGGTCTCGCTGCGCTCCCGGCTGAAGGCGGTGCGGGAGCGGCAGCCCGGCGCCAAGGGCGTGGACCCGCTGCACGCGGCCCGCGCGCTGGTGCTGGGGCAGGCCAGTGCGCTGGTGTCGGCGGTGGTGACCGGGGTCTACGCGGGCGTCGGGGTGTTCCTGCTCGGCTCGCTCGACATCGCGGCCCGCCGGACGCAGGCGGCCACCGCGCTGTTCGCGGTGCTGGCGGGCGCGGCGGTGATCGCGGTGGCGCTGTGGCTGCAGCACGTCTGCAGGCTCCCCGACGACCACGACGACCCCGAGCACCCGCGCGGGACGGCCGCCTCCCCGCGCTGACGCACCACCGCCCGCCCGTCGCCTCCGGCACCCGGCACGGCCTGTCAAGGCCCGAAAGGGGGGCGAGGCTGACAGGGCCGTGATTCGCACGCTAGTTTCTAGCCATGTCTCGCGGACGCCACCGTCATTCCTCCGTCCTCGGCCGGCTGCTGCCCCCGGCCGCCTCCGGTGTGCTCGTGGTCGCGGCGGTGGCCGCGCTGGTGGCCAGCCCGGACCAGGTCGTGGCCCGTTCGGTCGGGGTCGCCGCAGTGGTCGCCGTGGTCGGGCTGGCCCTGGTGCTGCGCCAGCGCGACCGGGCCGCCCGGGCCGCCGCCGAGCTGGCGGTGGTGCGCCGGCTGCGCGCCGAGGAGAGCTACGAGGAGCAGATCGCCGAGGCCGAGTACGCGGCCGAGGTCGCCGAGGAGCGCGCCACCCGGTTCGGGCGGCGGCTGACCGCGGAGAAGTCCCGGCTGGCCAAGGCCGAGACCGAGATCGCCCGGCTGCTGCGCGAGCGGGCCGTGATGGTCGCCGAGCAGGCCCTGAAGGAGGCCGAGGCGGCCCGCGAGGCCCTGGAGGCCACCCGGCCCAAGCACCCGGTCACCCCCGCCTCGTTCGTCCGCGCGCAGGCCGCGGTGCGGCACCTGGAGCGGCAGGCGGCGGCCGCCGAGGCGCGCCGCGCGGTGGACGAGCGGGCCCAGGTCGAGCTGCGCCCGAAGATGCCCGACCCGGTGCCGGCCACCGGGGCGGACGCGCTGCGCCCGGTCGGCCCGGCGATCCCCGCGCGGGGTGCCGCACCGGCGGCGGTGCCGGCGCCGCAACGGCCGCGGGCCACCGCGTTCAGCTTCTTCGGCCGCCCCGGCACGGCCCGGGCCGCGCTGCGCCCGGGCGCCCCGGCGCCCGCGGTCGACGACCTGGCGGACGTGGTGGGCGACGAGGCGCTGGCCGACAGCGAGCGCTACGCGGTGCTGGGCGGCGCCCCGGTGGACGCCGCGCAGCCGCCGAGCCACCAGGCCGTGGAGCAGCCGCCGAGCCACCAGCACGCCGAGTCGGACACCGAGCCCGAGGTGGTCGACCTGACCGCGCACGACGAGACCGAGCTGCTGGAGCTGCCCGAGCTGCGGGCCGGCCGGTCCTGACCCGGAACGCGCGAACGGCCCCCCGGGAGCCTCGGGGGGCCGTTCGCGCGTGCGGTGCGGGTCAGACGTTGACGCCGAAGTCCTGGGCGATGCCGACCAGGCCGGAGGCGTAGCCCTGGCCGATGGCGCGGAACTTCCACTCGGCGCCGTTGCGGTACAGCTCGCCGAAGACCATCGCGGTCTCGGTGGCGGCGTCCTCGGAGAGGTCGTAGCGGGCGATCTCGGCGCCGCCGGCCTGGTTCAGCACCCGGATGTAGGCGTTGCGGACCTGGCCGAAGCTCTGGCCGCGGTTGTTGCCGTCGTAGATCGACACCGGGAAGGTGATCCGCTGCACGTCGGCGGGCAGCGCGGCCAGGTTGACGTTGATCTGCTCGTCGTCGCCCTGGCCCTCGCCGGTGCGGTTGTCGCCGGTGTGCACGACGGTGCTGTCCGGGGTGCTGGTGTTGTTGAAGAAGACGAAGTGCCGGTCGGAGTAGACCTTGCCTTCGCCGTTGAGGACGATCGCGCTGGCGTCGAGGTCGAACTCGGCACCGGTGGTGGTGCGCACGTCCCAGCCGAGGCCGACGGTGACCGCGGTCAGGCCGGGGGCCTCCTTGGTCAGCGAGACGTTGCCACCCTTGGAGAGGCTCACGGGCATGGTCTGTGGTGTCCCTTCGGTCGGTTTTGCCCAGAGAACGCGGGACGGGCGGTCATTGGTTCCACCGCCCGGTGGACGGACGGATTTCTCCCCCGTACGGACGCCCCGCGCCGCATCAGATTCTCGGGTAGCGGCCCTGCACGGTCCAGATGTTCGGGTTGTCGGCGAGTCCCTCGTGCAGCTCACTCAGGTCGGCCAGCACGTCCTGCAGGAAGTCCCGTGCCTCGCGGCGCAGTTCGGCGTGCCGCACCACCAGGGGCTCGTCGTCGGGGCGCCAGGTGGCGGTGATCTCCACCCAGCCGAACCGGCGGGCGAAGCGCAGCAGTTCGGTGTTCTGGGTGAAGTCCAGGTCCTCGGTGCGGACCCGGGCCTCCCGGCTGCCGCGCGGGCCCTCGTCGAGGCGTTCGGCGATGTCGCACACCGCCCAGGCGAAGTCGAGCACCGGCACCCAGTGCCAGTGGGTCTCCAGGGCCGCGCCCCCGTCCGCCTCCAGGTACACGTCGCCGGCGAACAGGTCGTGCCGCAGCGAGTGGACCGACGCGGTGCGGTAGTCGGTCTGCGGGGGGTCGGGGAAGCGGGTGGAGAGGGAGTAGCCGAGCTCGATCACGCCCGCCATTGTGCCCGTTCGGTCCGGGCGCCTTAACCAGGTGACGGGGGCCGGGAGGGGGCGGGATGATGGGCGGCATGACTGAGCCCGTGCGCGTACGGGGCTCGGTGGTCGTCCCCGACGCCGAGCTCGTCTGGCGCTTCTCGCGTTCCTCCGGCCCCGGCGGGCAGCACGTGAACACCTCCGACTCGAGGGTCGAGCTGCGGTGGGACCTGGCCGCCTCCGACGCGCTGCCCGCGGTGTGGAAGGAGCGCGCCCTGGAGCGGCTGGCCTCGCGGCTGGTGGACGGGGTGCTGGTGGTGCGGGCCTCCGAGCACCGTTCGCAGTGGCGCAACCGGGAGGTGGCGGCGGCCCGGCTGGCCGCGCTGCTGGGGGAGGCCACCGCGCCGCCGCCGAAGGCCCGGCGGGCCACCAAGCCCAGCCGCGGCATGGTCGAGCGGCGGCTGGAGAACAAGCGGCACCGCTCGGGGCTCAAGCAGGGCCGCGGCCGGATCCGCCCGCAGTGACGGTCCGTCAGTCGAGCCGGCGGTAGCCGCCGCGCAGGTACAGCAGCGGCCGTCCGGCCGGGGCGGGCACCTCGGCGGCCAGGACGCGGCCGAGCACCAGGGTGTGGTCGCCGGCGGCGATCCGCTGCTCGGTGCGGCACTCCAGGGTGGCCAGCGCGCCGTCGATCAGCGGGGCGCCGGTGTGCGGCCCGCGGTGCCAGGCGGCGTCGGCGAACAGCAGCCGGTCGCTGAGCCGCCCCTTCATCGCGAACCGGGAGGCGAGCGCGCGGTGCTCCTCGGCGAGCAGCGACACCGCCCAGGTCTCGGCCCGGGCCAGCAGCTCGTCCATCCGCGAGTCCTCGCGGACCGAGACCAGCACCAGCGGCGGTTCCAGCGACACCGACAGCAGCGAGGTGGCGGTCATCCCGGCGTCCTCGCCGTCCTCCGGGTCGTGCACGGTCAGCAGGGAGACGCCCGCGGCGAGCTGGCCGAGGGCGGCCCGGAACTCCTCGGGGGCGGCGCCGGCCGCCGCCGCGCCGGCGGGGGCCGCGGGGGCGGCGGGGGACTGCTGGGAGCTGTACACGTACCGCACGCTAGTCGCCGACCGGGCGTGCCGGTATCGGGCCGTGGTCGTAGTCCGGTCGTAGGTCCGTTCGGTCCTCGGTCGCAAAGGTCTTGATCATTATGTGATTTGAGTCACAGTCACAGCCTATTGCTGACCGAGCGTGCCTATCGGAGTGCTCGCTGTGATTCAGTTCTTCTGGCAATCGGACGAAACCTTGTCAAGAACCATCCGAAGCAGCCGGGGAGCCCCCGCATGGAAGCCGAGTCGGAGCCCTACGTCCGCCTCGCGACCCTTCGCACCTTGCACCGGGTCGTGGCGGACCTCAACGCTGCCCGGAGCCTGGCGGGGACCTTGCAGGCGGTCGTCGAGGGCGCGGTCCACGGGCTCGGGTTCGACGCCGCCGCGGTCAGCCTGGTCCGCCCCGACGGGGACCTGGTGGTCGCCGCCGTCTGGGAGATCGAGGAGAGCGCCTTCGGGGGCCCGGCCGTCCTGCTCGGCCAGGTCGGCTCCCGCGAGTCCTGGGAGCGGATGCTCCAGGTCGCCGACCACTGGGGCACCCTGCGCTTCCTGCCGCACGACCGCGGCTGGGCGATAGCCACCGACATCCCCACCTGGACCGGCAACGGCCCGATGCCGGTCTACGGCAACGACTGGCACCCCTCCGACGTCCTGCTCGCGCCGATGTACAGCGCCGGCGGCGACCTGCTCGGCATCCTCTCGGTGGACCGCCCGCGCAGCGGCAAGCGCCCCGGCGCGTGGACCCGCGAGGCCCTGGAGATGTTCTCCCTGCAGGCCTCCATCGCGATCGGCAACGCCCGGCTGCGGGCCGAGATGCAGCGCGCCCTGGCCCGGCTGGAGAAGGAGCAGCAGGCCCTGCGGGCCAGCGAGGAGTCCTTCCGGCAGGCCTTCGAGTACGCCCCCAGCGGGATGGCCATCACCGAGCTGCACGGCGAGGCCACCGGCCAGCTCAGCCGCGTCAACGACGCCCTGTGCCGGCTGCTGGGCCGCCCCCGGGCCGCGCTGCGCCAGCAGCGCTTCGTCGACCTGGTCCACCCCGACGACCTCGACCTGCTGCTGCGCACCAGCGCCGAGGGCGGCCGGGCCGAGCTGCGGCTGGCCCGGCGCGACGGCGGCTACCAGTGGGTCTGCCTGCGCAACTCGGTGGTCGCCGACGCCGCCGAGGGCCCCAGTTTCCTGCTCACCCACGTCGAGGACATCGAGGACCGCAAGCGGCACGAGCTGCAGCTCGCCCACCGGGCCAGCCACGACGCGCTCACCGGCCTGCCCAACGGCGCGGAGCTGCGGGCCAGGCTCGCCCGCCGACTCTGTCCGGTCGCACCGCACGCCGGCGTGCCCGGCCAGGCGTCGCCCGCCGGGGCGCCCCTCCAGGGCGCCCACGCCGCCCAGGACGGCCGCGCGCCGGTGGGCGCCCCCGTACCCCTCGCGCACGGTTACGCGGCCCCCGACGGGGCCCTGGAGCGCGACCGGGCCGCCTTCGCCGCCGGGGAGGTGCTGCACCACTCCGGCGTCCCGGCCCACCACGTGCACGCCGTGGTCCCCGCCGAGCAGCCGCCCGGGGACCTCTGGCACGGCCACCGCCGCGGCGGCGGCGCCCCGGTGGGCGAGCGCGGGCTGGCCGTCCTCTACTGCGACCTGGACGGCTTCAAGCTGGTCAACGACCGGCACGGCCACAACACCGGCGACGCCGTCCTGATCGAGATCGCCCGCCGCCTGCAGCAGGTCGTCCGGGAGGGCGACACGGTGGCCCGGATGAGCGGCGACGAGTTCGTCGTCCTCGCCGACAACATCGGCCGCGAGGAGGCCAAGGAGCTGGCCGGGCGGCTGCGCAGCGCGATCCTGCCGCCGATGCGGATCGACAACCGGGCGGTGCGGGTCGGCGTCAGCCTCGGCATCGGCTGGGCCGGCTGCGGGATGAGCATCGACGAGGTGCTGCACTCCGCGGACGAGCGGATGTACGACGAGAAGCGCACCCGCGGCGGCCCCGCCCGCGGCTCCCGGGGCGAGCGCTCGCACCGCCGGGCGGGCTGAACCGCTTGTCCCCCGCTCGCCGGGGGCAGGTAGGGTGCCCTGGGTACGAGTACAACCAGTCCAGGGGAGTCGAACGTGACCACGCCCGGCAACAGCGGCGCGGCGCCCGAGGGCGCGGGCGGGGAAGACCCCTTCGCGTACCTGTACCGACCGGCCGAGGGCGAGCAGCCGGCCGCCGAGCGCCCCCGCAGCGGCTACCAGCGCCCGATGGAGGTGGGCCGCGCCACCTACGGCGACCGCCCAACCTACCCGCAGGCCCCGCCGCCGCCCGGCTACGGCCAGGGCCCGGTGGCGCCCCACGATCCCACCGCGGCGCTGCCCCAGCAGCCCCGGTACGCCGAGCGCTCCCGCCCGCGGCCGGGCGAGGACCGGCCCGCGGGCCGCGGCAAGGCGGCGATCATCGGCGCCGTCGC
The DNA here is from genome assembly GCF_000716545.1 of Kitasatospora phosalacinea. GTDB lineage: Bacteria > Actinomycetota > Actinomycetes > Streptomycetales > Streptomycetaceae > Kitasatospora > Kitasatospora phosalacinea. Next base: position 10,130 of record NZ_JNWZ01000034.1, on the reverse strand, counting down.
GGTGGTCGCGGCGATCGCCATCGGCGCCGGCGTGGCGCTGTCCACCGGCGACCCGGGCGGCAAGGCCGCGGCCGACCCCACCGGCAAGGCCCCGGCGGCGAGCGCGACCGCCGGCGGCAGCACCGGGAGCAGCCCGAGCGCGCCCGCGAGCAGCGCCGCGCCCAGCCCGAGCGCCGCGAGCGAGCCGATCAGCGACGCGTCCAAGCTGCAGGCGCAGGGCGCCGCCACCGCCGCCACCGTCAAGGGCGCGGTCTCCGCCGACGGCGGCTACCTGGTGCTGCAGGCCGGGTCGACCTTCACCTGGACGGTCAACGCGGACGCCGACGGCAAGGCCAAGCTCTGGCTGCACTTCAACAACACCGGCGCCGACCAGCCGGCCCAGGTCACCGTCAACGGCAAGGACCACCCGGGCGGCGTGACCTTCAAGAACTACTCCAAGAACCCGGCCGCCGACCCGGCGTACTCCTGGTTCAGCACCAACATATGGCCGGAGCTGAAGGCCGGGCCGAACACCATCACGCTGACCGTGCCGGCCGGGGCGACCAACCCGGTCCTGCTGGACCAGGTCGCGCTGACGCCGATGAGCGTCAACGAGTACCCGAAGTAGCGGCGGCGGCGCGGGGGAGGGTTCCCCCGCGCCGCCGGTTCAGGCCCGGCCGGAGACCACCCGGGCCAGCTGTTCGACGGTGCGCGCCATCGCGTCCCGGGCCGCCGCCAGGTAGCCGCGCGGGTCGCTGGCGGCGGGGTCGGCGGCCAGCCGGGCGCGGATCGCCGGGGTGCAGGCGAGGTTGAGCGCCGTCCCGATGTTGATCTTGACCATGCCGGCGGCGACCGCCTCGGCGAGCGCGGCGTCCGGGACGCCGGAGCTGCCGTGCAGGACCAGCGGGACGGGGACGGCGGCGGCCAGCTCGCGGATCAGGGCGTGGTCCAGGGCGGCGGTGCGGGTGGTCATCGCGTGCGCGGAGCCGACCGCGACGGCCAGCGCGTCGACCCCGGTCTCGGCGACGTACCGGGCGGCCTCGGCCGGGTCGGTGCGGGCGCCGGGGGCGTGCGCGCCGAGCGGCGGTTCGCCGTCCTTGCCGCCGACCCGGCCGAGTTCGGCCTCCAGGTGCAGGCCGTGGCGGTGGGCCCAGGCGGTGGCCTCGGCGGTGGCCTTGACGTTCTCGTCGTGCGGCAGCGCGGAGGCGTCGAACATCGCGGAGGAGAACCCGGCGGCGGGGGCCGCGCGCAGCAGGTCCGGGTCCTCGACGTGGTCGAGGTGCAGCGAGACGGGGACGCGGGCGGCGGCGGCGACCTCGGCGCAGGCGCGGGCGATCGGCAGCAGCCGACCGCCCCGGTAGGCGATCGCGTTCTGGCTGAGCTGCAGGACGACGGGTGTCCGCGCGGCCTCGGCGCCGGCGGCGATCGCCTCGGCGTGCTCCAGGGTGATCACGTTGAACGCGGGCAGGCCGCGCCGTTCGGCGACGGCGGAGGCGAGCAGGTCACAGGTGCGGGCGAGCGGCAAGGGGGAGCTCCCGGTGGGGTGAGTAGCGAGGCGCAGGTTCCGCTGCTCACCCCCGTGGCGGGAGGACCGGGGCCGCCCGGCGGGGCGGCGCCGGGTCAGGCCGGGTTGCCGGCCCTGGCGAAGCGGTCCGCGCCGACGATCCACTCGCCGCGGCGCATCACCGCGACGAGTTCGTGGCTGTCGGAGTCGAGGACGACCAGGTCGGCGTTCTTTCCGGCCTCCAGGGTGCCGATGGTGTCGCCCAGGCCCATCAGGCGGGCGGGGACGGTGGACAGCGAGGTGACGGCCTGGTTCAGGGACAGGCCGAGGACGGTGACGGCGCGCCGGAAGGCGACGTCCAGGGTGAGGGTGGAGCCGGCGATGGAGCCGCCCTCGACCAGGCGGGCCACGCCGTCCTCGACCCGGACCTGCAGCGGGCCGAGCGGGTACAGGCCGTCGCCCATGCCGGCCGCGCCCATCGCGTCGGTGATCAGCGCGACGCGCTCGGCGCCGGCGGTGCCGTAGGCCAGCTCGACCACCGAGGGGTGCAGGTGGACGCCGTCGTTGACCAGCTCGACGGTGACCCGCTCGTCCTCCAGCAGGGCGACGATCGGGCCGGGGGCGCGGTGCTGGATGCCCGGCATCGCGTTGAACAGGTGGGTGGCCACCGAGGCGCCGGCGTCGATCGCCCGCAGGGTGGTCTCGTAGTCGGAGTCGGTGTGGCCGACGGCGGCGACGATGCCGAGGTCGGACAGCATCCGCACCGACTCCAGGCCGCCGGGCAGCTCCGGGGCCAGGGTGAACATCTTGGTGTGGCCGCGGCCCGCGTCGGCGAGCTTGCGCACCAGCGCCGGGTCGGGGTCGCGCAGCAGGTCGGGGCGGTGGGCGCCGCACCGGTTGTGCGAGATGAACGGGCCCTCGAAGTGGATGCCGGCCAGGACGCCGTCCTCGACGAGCTCGGAGAGCACCGCCGCCTGGCGGCAGACCTCGTCGATCTCGCCGGTGACGGTGGAGGCCATCGTGGTGGTGGTGCCGTGCTCCAGGTGCGTGCGGGCAGCGGTGAGCGCCTCCTCGGCGATGCCGGAGGCGTACGAGGCGCCGCCGCCGCCGTGCACGTGCAGGTCGACGAAGCCGGGGACGACGGTGTACCCGGTGAGGTCGAGGTCGCTCGGGTCCGCCTCGCCGCCGAGGCCCGCGATGCGGGTGCCCTCGACGGAGATCCGGCCCGCGTCGATCACCCCGCCGGGCAGGACCAGTCGGGCTCCGGCCAGTGCAGTACGGTCCGCGGTCACGCGGTCACCTCCAAGGAGAGCAGATCCCAGGCGAGCAAGCCGGCGCCCAGGGACGCGGCGGTGTCTTTGAGCATGGCCGGAACGACCTTCGGGGGCATCTGGAAGGTCAGCCGCTCGGTCACCGCGGCGCGCAGCGGCGTGAAGAGCGTGTCACCCGCCTCGGCGAGCCCGCCGCCGACGATCACCGTGGACGGGTCGAGCAGGCTCTGCGCCAGCACGATGCCGTCGGCGAGCGCGTCCACCGCGTCGCGCCAGACCGCGAGGGCCCTCGGGTCGCCGGCGTCGACGGCGCTCGCGCAGGCGGCGGCGTCGGCGTCCGGGTCGCCGCTGGCCTCGGCCCAGGCCCGGGAGACCGCGGAGGCCGAGGCCAGGGTCTCCAGGCAGCCGCGGGCGCCGCAGCCGCACTGCGGGCCGCCGGGGCGGACCACCACGTGGCCGATCTCGCCGCCGTAGCCGTGCGCGCCCGCCTCGATCGTGCCGCGGATGCCGATGGCGCCCGCGATGCCGGTGCCCAGGGCGATGAACAGGAAGCGCTCGACCCCCTGTCCGGCGCCGATGCGGCCCTCGGCGAGGCCGCCGGAGCGGACGTCGTGGCCGAGGGCGACCGGGATGCCGCCGAGGCGCTCGCCGAGCAGCTTGCGCATCGGCAGGTCCCGCCAGCCGAGGTTGGCGGAGAAGACCGCGATCCCGTTCTTCTCGTCGATCGTCCCCGGCACGGCGACGCCCGCCGCGAGGGGGGCGGCACCGAACCGGGTGCGGCCCTCCTGCGCCAGGTCGGCGGCGAAGTCGAGGATGGTGGCGACGACGGCGTCAGGGCCGTGCTCCCGCCCGGTCGGTCGGCGTGCTTCGAACAGCACGGAGCCGTCCTGGGCGACCAGCGCGGCCTTCATGCCGGTGCCGCCTACATCGAGTGCGATGACGTGCTTCACGGGGGACAGTTTCCCTTGGCCGGGTCTAAGAGGTCTAGTCCAGTTGCTCGATTGGTCTGGTCCTGAGAGGTGAGGTTTATCGCTCTTTGCCGCCTCCTGGGCGGTTTGGGTGGCGAAGCCGTTACCGACCGCGCCGGGTGGCGGCGGTCAGCCGAGGACGATCGAGCGGGTCAGGTTGCGGGGCCGGTCCGGGTCCAGGCCGCGGTGCGCGGCCAGCGCGACGGCCAGCCGGTGCACCCGGACCAGGTCGGCCAGCGGGTCGAGGCCGCCCGCCCCGGAGTCGGCCACCAGCAGGCCGCCGACCGCGGCCACCTCGTCGGCCAGGCCCGCGGGCAGCTCGCCGAACATCCAGGCGGCCCGGCCCGGGGCGGTGATCGAGACCGGGCCGTGCCGGTACTCCATCGCCGGGTACGCCTCGGTCCAGGCCAGCGCCGCCTCGCGCATCTTCAGGCCGGCCTCCTGGGCCAGGCCGTTGGTCCAGCCCGCACCCAGGAAGGAGACCTGCTCCAGCGCCACCAGCTCGTCCGGCACCTGCCAGGCGACCGCCCGCTCGGCGTCCCCGGCCGCCTCGGCGACGGTGCGCACCCCGGCCGGGAGGGCGTCCTCCAGCTCCAGGTGGGCGCGCAGCAGGGCGAGCACGGTGGTGGCGAAGCGGGTCTGCACCACCGAGCGCTCGTCGGCGAAGCCCAGGTCGACCAGGTGGTCGGCGGCGGCGGCCACCGGCTGGTCGGTGCAGGCGGTGATCGCGGTGGACGGCAGGTCGGTGCCGTCCAGCAGCCGCAGCACCTCGGTGGTGGTGCCCGAGCGGGTGATCGCCAGCACCCGGTCGTAGCGGCGCGGGTGCGGGAACTCGGAGGCGGCGAAGGCGTCGGTCTCGCCGTGGCCGCCCGACTCGCGCAGCGCGGCGTACGCCTGGGCCATGAACCAGGAGGTGCCGCAGCCGACCACGGCCACCCGCTCGCCGCGCCGCGGCAGCCCGGCCGGGCCGCTCGCGGCCAGTGCGGCGGCGGTGCGCCAGTCCTCGGGCTGGGTGGCGATCTCCTGGGCGGTGAGGGAGGGGTGCGGCATGGGTGAGGGCTCCTTCGGCTTCCCCGGGGGCTGCGCACGGACGAGCGGAGTCGAGTGCGCGAAGATGATTGATTTATAGCTGTTTCGCGCATGATTACGCAACGATGAGGTGGGGTCCGGGTGTGCGAAGCTGTCCCGACCGGGCGCGGGGCGCGCGGCCGAGCGCGGGAGGAGCGAGGACGGTGTCCAGGTACGAGCGGTGGAACGCGCTGCTGGAACTGCTGGCCGAGCACGGCAGGCTGGAGGTCGAGGAGGCGGCCGGCGCGCTGGACGTCTCGGCCGCGACCATCCGCCGCGACCTCGACCAACTGGCCCGCCAGCAGATGCTCACCCGCACCCGCGGCGGCGCGGTGGCGCACAGCGTCTCCTACGACCTGCCGCTGCGGTACAAGACCGCCCGCAACGCCGACGCCAAGCAGCGGATCGGCGCGCTGGTGGCCGGCCTGGTCGAGCCCGGCGAGGTGGTCGGCCTGAACGGCGGCACCACCACCACCGAGGTGGCCCGGGCGCTGGCCGTCCGCCCCGACCTGGCCGAGCGCCCCGAGGGCGGCCGCAGCCTCACCGTGGTCACCAACGCGCTCAACATCGCCAACGAGTTGACGGTCCGTCCGCAGGTGAAGATCGTGGTCACCGGCGGCGTCGCCCGCCCCCAGTCGTACGAGCTGATCGGCCCGCTGGCCGCCCGGGTGCTCGGCGAACTCGCCCTGGACACCGCGGTGCTGGGCGTGGACGGGTTCGACCCGGGGCACGGCGCGACCGCCCACCACGAGGGCGAGGCGGCGGTGAACCGGCTGCTCGCCGAGCGGGCCCGGCGGGTGGTGGTGGCCGCCGACTCCTCCAAGCTGGGCCGCCGGACCTTCGCCCGGATCTGCGGCTCGGAGGCGGTCGACACCCTGGTCACCGACGACCAGGTGCCGGACGCGGTGGCGGCCGCCTTCGCCGACGCCGGGGTGACCGTACTGACGGCATGACAGTCCGCATATCGGACAGTTGTGCAGTCCACGTTGCGCCTGGTGCAACAGGATCTGACACTTCGATAACTTCCGCCCCAAGAGGTCTGGACCATCGCGCGCGGTAACTGCCAGGGTCGCGCCTGTCACCCTCCCTAAGGCGGTCCCCCTTGAAGCGATCAGCGCTGATCCCTCTGCCCCTCGCCGGATGCCTCCTGCTGTCCGGCTGCGGCATCCTGTCCGACGGGGGAGAGGTGACGCTCGACCTGGTCGCGGCCGACTACGGCACCAACGACTCCAACAGCAGCAGCATCTACTGGAACAAGGTCGCCAAGGACTTCGAGGCCGCCAACTCCGGCATCAAGGTGCACGTCGACGTGGTCTCCTGGGACGACATCGACAAGCACGTCGCCGAGCTGATCGCCAAGGGCGACACCCCCGACATCGTGCAGACCGGCGGCTTCGTCGACCAGGTCGCCGCCGACCGCCTCTACCCCGTCGGCGACGTGCTCTCCATGGAGGCCCAGGCCAACCTGCTGGACTCCTTCAACAAGGCCGGCCAGGTGCTCGGCAGCCAGTACGGCATCCCGTTCATCTCCTCCAGCCGGGCGTTCGTCTACAACAAGGCGATCTTCGAGCGGGCCGGCATCGGCGCCCCGCCCACCACCTGGGAGGAGCTGCGCAAGGACGCCGAACTGATCAAGACCAAGGTGCCGGGCGTCACCCCGTACGCGCTGCCGCTCGGCCCCGAGGAGGCCCAGGCCGAGTCGATGATCTGGACGATGAGCGGCGGCGGCGCGATCTCCGACAGCGTCGGCAACTACACCATCGACAGCCAGCAGAACCGCGACACCTTCAAGTGGCTGCGCACCAACCTGGTCGACAAGGGCCTGACCTACCCCGACCCCGGCACGGTCAACCGGAAGGCCGCCTTCACCGCCTTCGCCAAGGGCGAGGTCGCCATGCTCAACGGCCACCCCGCGCTGCTCAAGGACGCCGCCGCGGCCGGCATCCAGTACGGCATCGCGCCGATCCCGCTCAAGAGCACGAAGGAGGCCAAGCCGGTCGCCTTCGGCGTGGCCGACTGGCTGATGGCCTTCAAGGCCAACGGGCACCGGACCGAGATCAAGAAGTTCCTGAACTTCGCCCTCTCCAAGCAGAACACCCTGGAGTTCGACGAGGAGTACAACATGCTCCCCGTCACCCAGGACACCCTGACGGAGATGAAGGACAACCCCCAGCACCAGGACCTCACCCAGTTCCTGGACAACCTGCCCAGCGCCAACTTCTACCCGTACGGCGCGCCCTCCTGGGACAAGGTCAGCAGCCTGATCAAGCAGCGCATCGGCGGCGCCGTGAAGAGCGGTGGCGACCAGGTGCTCGGCGACCTGCAGTCCGACGCCACCGCCGAGTCGAACCGGGCCCGCCAGGGCTGACCGGGCCGCCAGGGCTGACCGGGCCGCCGGGGCTGCGCCGGGCCGCCGGGGCTGGCCGGACCGGGTGCTGACGGCCCCGGGGCCTAGCCTGGACGCATGGCCGAACTGACCGAACGCGACCGGGCGGTACTCGAACTGGAAGCCCGCGGGTGGCGGACCGCCGGCGCCAAGGAGCAGGCGATCCGGCAGGAGCTCGGCATCTCCGCCACCCGCTACTACCAGCTGCTCAACGCCCTGCTCGACCGCGCCGAGGCGCTCGCCCACGACCCGGTCCTGGTCAACCGGCTGCGCCGGGTCCGCCAGCAGCGGCGCGACGCCAGGCAGTGACGCCGAGGTAGGGCTGCCGACCCCCGGTGGCGGGTAGCGTCGGGGCATGGGAATCGCTGAACAGATCACGACCCAGGCGGGGCGGACCGGACTGGCGGGGCTGCTCGCCGATCCGAAGTCCGCGGTCGTCGGGCTCGACTTCGACGGCACGCTCGCCCCGATCGTCCCCGACCCGGACCGGGCCCGCGCCCACCCCGGCGTCGTCCCCGCGCTCGGTGCGCTCGCCCCGCTGGTCGGCGCGGTCGTGGTGGTCACCGGGCGGCCCGCCGCGACCGCCGCCGCGTACGGCGGTTTCGCGGACGCCCCCGGCCTGGAACACCTCACCGTCCTCGGCCACTACGGCGCCGAGCGCTGGGACGCGGACAGCGGTGCCGTCACCGCCGCCCCGCCCCCGCCGGGAGTCGCCGCCGTCCGGGACGGACTTCCCGCGCTGCTGCGCGAGTTGGGCGTGCCCGAGGGCACCTTCGTGGAGGACAAGGAGCGCGCGCTGGCCGTCCACACCAGGCGGGCCGCCGAGCCGGACGCGCTGCTGGAGCGGCTGCGCGGCCCGCTCGGCGAGTTGGCCCACCGCAACGGGCTGGTCGTCGAACCCGGCCGGATGGTCCTCGAACTGCGGCCGCCGGGGGTCGACAAGGGCGTCGCCCTCCGCGGGTTCCTGGCGGAACGGGACGCGGGCCCGGTGGTCTTCGCCGGCGACGACCTCGGTGACCTCGCCGCCTACGCGGAGGTCGCCGCCCGCCGCGAAGCCGGCCACCCCGGGCTCCTGGTCTGCAGCGGCCCCGTCACCGGTGAGCCTCCGGTCGCGGAACTGGCGGACCGTGCGGACCTGGTGGTCGCCGGACCGGCGGGGGTGGTCGACCTGCTGAACGGGCTCGCGGAACTGCTGCGGTAGGAGGCACCGGCGGAGGACGGGCGCGCGGTCCCCCGCACGCCCGTCCTCCGCCGGTCCCACGCCGGTCCCGTGGCTACCGGAGCGCGTCCAGCTGGTCCAGGAACCACTGCTGGGGCGGCAGGGCGGTGGCCGCCGCGGCGAGGCGCTTGGTGCGGTCGGCGCGTTCGGCGGCGGGCATGGCGAGGGCTTCGGCGAGGGCGTCGGCGGTGGCGATGACGTCGTACGGGTTGACCGTGATCGCGTCGTCGGCGAGTTCCGCGTGGGCGCCGGCCTCGCGGGAGAGGACGAGGGCGCAGCCGTGGTCGGAGACGACGGGGACCTCCTTGGCGACCAGGTTCATGCCGTCGCGGATCGGGTTGACCAAGGCGACGTCGGCGAGCCGGTAGGCGGCGAGGGAGCGCGGGAAGTCGTCGTCGACGTGCAGGATGAGCGGCTGCCAGTCGTCGGTGGCGAACTCGGTGTTGATCTCCTCGGCGACGCGCCGCACGGCGGCGGTGTAGTCGCGGTACTCGGCGAGGTCGGTGCGGGAGGGGTAGGCGAAGGCGACGTGGACGACCTCGCCGAGCCATTCGGGGCGGGTGCGCAGCAGGTGCCGGTAGGCGAGCAGGCCGCGGACGATGTTCTTGCTGAGCTCGGTGCGGTCGACCCGGACGATGGTGCGGCGGTCGCCGACGGCCCCGCGCAGGGCGGCGAGCCGTTCGTCGACGTCGGGCCGGTGGGCGCGCTCGCGCAGGAACTCGGCGTCGGCGCCGAGGCCGTGCACGCCGAGCCGGGTGGTGCGGCCGCCGTGGGTGACGGTCAGGGCGTCGCGGTCGACCTCCGCGCCGAGGACGGCCTCGCAGCAGTCGGCGAAGGCGAGGGCCCAGCGGCGGGTGAGGAAGGCGGCGCGGTCGGCGCCGAGGATGCCTTCGAGGACGGCGGCGGCGACGTCGTCGGGCAGCAGCCGGTAGTAGTCCGGCGGGGCCCACGGGGTGTGCGAGAAGTGGCCGATCCGCAGGTCGGGGCGGAGCTCGCGGAGCAGCGCGGGGGCCAGCGAGAGGTGGTAGTCCTGCACCAGGACGGCCGCGCCGGGGGCGGCCTCGGCGGCGAGCGCCTCGGCGAAGGCGGCGTTGTAGGCGCGGTAGGCGTCCCACTCGGTGCGGAAGTCCGCGTCGAAGGCGGGCTGCACGGGCGTCTGGTAGAGCAGGTGGTGGACGAACCAGAGGGTGGAGTTGGCGACGCCGTTGTAGGCGCGGGCGAAGGTCTCCGGATCGATGTCCAGCATCCGGACGGCCTGTCCGCCGACGTCGTGCCCGGCCAGGTCGAGGCGCCCCTCGGGGGCCTGCCGGGCGGCGGTGCGGTCGGCGTCGGAGAGCGCGGCGCAGACCCACACCGCGTTCGGGTCGTCGATCGCGGAGAGGCCGGAGACCAGGCCGCCGCCGCCTCTGCGGAGGGTCAGCGTGCCGTCGTCCTCCGTGCGGAAGGACACCGGGCCGCGGTTGGAGGCCACCAGGATCGGGGCGGCTCCGGAGTGCTGGGGGCGTTCGGACACGTGATCGGCCATACAGCCAACCTTGCCGTGCGATCAGCCGACCAAACCACTCGACGCGGCCCGGACCGGGTGAACAGTGGGTGCCGGTCGGTGGGCCGCGGGGGCGGTGGCCGCGGGAGGAGGGGCGGTGCGGGACAGGGGCGGGACGGGGCGGGAGGGTGCGGGGTGCGGGGTGTCGACGCGGCCCGGACCGGGTGAACAGTGGGTGCCGGTCGGTGGGCC
>NZ_JNWZ01000033.1 GCF_000716545.1 Kitasatospora phosalacinea | reverse complement strand
CCCTCACCCCCTTGCCCCCGCCCCCGGTTTTGGGTCTACCAGTCGATCTTTGCTACTGTTGTCGGTGTCAGCGCGGGGAGCACCCCGCGAGGACGACACCCGGTCCGGGTGGCGGAATGGCAGACGCGCTAGCTTGAGGTGCTAGTGCCCTTTATCGGGCGTGGGGGTTCAAGTCCCCCCTCGGACACCAGCTAAGACCCCAGTTGATCTGGGGTTTTTTGCTTTTCCAGGCTGTGGCGTGACCAACCACGTGACCAACAGCCCAGCGAATCCCCTGCTAGACCAGGGAAGACAGGCCGATCCGGCTGGCATTGCTCTCGGCCAGCTTGCGGGCCCCGGCCCCGGTCATCCGTCTGAAGAGCTACCGGCGCGCCCCGAAGGCCGCGAGCACGCCCGCACCCATGTCCAGGCAGATACCCGCACCGACAGTCCGACCGCAGGAATTCGCAATGCCCCGCAACCCGTTCCTTGACCTGCTGTGACGAACGATCCAAGCAGCTCCGGCCTTCGGGCCGGGAGCCTTTCGTCGTTTCTGGGCTACCTGTCCCGAGCAACCCCTACTCTGATTGCGTGCCAGACAAGCCAACGAGGCTCCCGGAAGTCCACACTCGCAAGCCTGCACCCAGGCAGATCGAGACTGCGGCCGAGAGGAGTCATGCGGCCCGAGCGATCGAGCGAGGTGCCAGGCCCGAGTTGAGCCAGGAACTCGTGTCCCTGTGGCGCGAAATCGTGGCTGCGGTCAGAGACACCATCCAGGTCAGTGCTCGCAAGAATGAGCTGGATGCGGAGACGAAGTGGCGGGAGATCGAGGCCGAGACGGAGCGCCAGAGGATTCAAGCCGACCTTGAGAAGGCGCGTATCCACGCCCAAAACCCGTCTCCACCACCGGCTCAGTGACAAGGCCCCGGCCGATCGGCCGGGGCATCTCCACTTGCTGACCCCTTCTCGGCGACACCCACTTACAGGCCGATCGGACACGGCACCACAGGGCCGTGGACGCCGCGAGGCGGACACGACACGCAGGCCCGGTAGACGACGGCGCCGGACAGCAGCCACAGGGACCACACCACGTCGTTACCCTGCTCCAACTGATCTTCCGCCCCGTCTCTGCGCACCGCCGTGGACAGGTAGTCGGCCGCCTCGGCGCCGGATGTCCGCCACTCCTCGGCCATCCAGTCAGCCGCTTCCTTGGGCGCCCGAAAGGTCTCGTGTGGGCGGACTGGCTTGAGCAACCAGTGATGGACCATCAGCGGTGGCCTATCGTCATGCCGAAACAACAGCACAGGCCGCTTCCGCTCCGCGATGCTCGGGTGCTTGGGATCGAATTCCGGATGCTCGGGCCGCCGCCCTTCCTCACTCGCAAGGTCCTGACCTCGACCGGTCCACCAGTAGCCGTGAATGTGCTGCTGCACTGCGCCTCTCCTCGGGGAACGGGTGAGCCCCGGCCGGCCGAAACGGGGGTGTGGCCGACCGGGGCTGTCTCGGCGGTTAGACCGACAGGCCGAACCGGGCCGGGTCGATCCCGGCGGCGCTCAGCTCGTCGGCGGTGAAGAGCAGCGGCTCACGGTCGGGCCGCTTGCTGTCGCCCAGGGCGTACGCTCCGGGAGAACCGGGGATCGGGGCGAGCGTCACGCACGTCTCGGTGTCGTCCCCGCCACCCTGGTTGCCACCGCAGGCACGGCGGAACTCCAGCGTTCCGATCGGGAGTTCGTACAGGTCGATGCGCTCCATAGTGCTACCTCCTGTGTACGTGGCCGAAGACGGCCGATCTCCGCCCAAGAGGTGGGCGGAAGTCTTGCGAGATGCCCGGTACTCAGAGCCACTGATCGGGCTGCACGTCGGTGTAGTCGCTGAACGTGCGCCGGTAGCGAGTGTGTGTCGTGTCTCGGGTGTGCTCAGCAATCCACTTCTCGACCGGCGTGGGGGCGAGGTGTTCCCCGGACGCTGCTCCACAGTCGGTGTCCTCGCCCGCGACGCACGTTGCCTCGTAGGTCGGAGCGGCTGTCTCGTCCCTGGACATCGTGTAGTTCCGGAAGCGGTACACAGCCCGGGTCATGCCGCGCACTCCTGCGTGCCGTGCGCCTCGTCGCGGTGGCGACGCTCCAACACCCGCACATCGGACAGCCGCGAGCGGTCAACCGTCAGCACTGCGGCCTGGGCCTGTTCAGCCAGCCGTGCACATTCGGCGCATCGCTTGTTCGTCGTGCGGCTGGGCCGCCTTTGGTCCGGCTCTGTGGCAGGCATTCGATGGCTCCCCGTGGCTCTCAGGTCCGTCAGGTGGGAGACCAAGCTACGGCCCGGATCTGCGCCGCCCTAGGCAGTTTCCTGTTGCCGCAAGAAGTCATCCCGGATGCCCTCGATCAGGCTACGCAGCGCGTCACCCGATACTGCCGTTCGAGCGAAGCCTTCGAACTTCTGGAGATAGACAGCCACGTCCCTGGGATCGGTCACCACGATCTCGGCGTGAACGGCTTCGACCGTTACAATCCGGTCGTCCCGAATGACAAACGAGTGCCCCGGAACGTCTACTTGATCTGCGGCTAGCGAGACGATCCGAATGTCAACGTTCGGCAGCCTGGAGAGTGAAACAATGCGGTCCAATTGCCCGGCCATCATCGGGGGCGGCAGAAGACGCCAACGCAGCACTGATTCCGTGATAATAAACTGGGGCTGCTTGCCGGAGTCGTAGAGGACCTGCTGCCTTTCAAGCCTTGCGGAAATGGTCTTGGCGAGGGTTTCCTCTGCGAGATCCTTTCGAGCAAGCACGGCTCGGACGTATTCCGGAGTCTGCAACAGGCCGGGAATCAACGACGGCTGAAATAGCTTCAGCGACCCCATTGACTCGTCCAGGGCCCGGATCTGCTGTTGCTTCCTGTGGTAGCCGAGCCGGCGGAAGAGGCGCCACGCAGTGGCCTCGGTAGCAGCCGCGCGGGCCGCCGCCATGTACTTGGCCTTGACCTCTTCGGACACCCCTATGGCCGTGAGGATGCGCTCAACGTCAACGACACCGGCCGGAGCCTTCCCGGTCTCGATCTTGCTGAGTTTGCTCGGGGACATGAGTGCGCCACGGGCAACCGCTTTGGCTTCCTTATCGGATGCCTCTCGCAGTGCCCGCAGCGCGGCCCCAAGATCGGTCCTATTCACTCGCCGTGCTTAGCCCACCATCCGGCGAACGGCTCAGCGTGCGCCAGCGCGGTGTCACGGTACGCGAGGAATTCGGAGATACGATCAGCGTCAACGAATTCAGCCCCGAGGTACTTACCCTCACTGTCATAGGCCATGGCTCCGACCGCTCGGCCGTCGAACAGCCAAAAGTCCGGAGCATCAGGGATGGGGTTTCCCTGCTCGGTAGTGTCGAGAATGAAGAATTCTTCGCCGGCCGCCGCGTTCCTCTGGTATCCCCAGCCAAGCTCGAACCGGAGGTACGGCGTTAGCGGTCTAGACAGAATGTGGACTCGGTACATGCGCTTTCCGGCCTCAGTCGCCCTTCGAACCGTATCGACCCACGGAGCCGACTTGTACGAATCCGGCTGTGAATCGCCTGCGAGGAAAGCATGATACGCGTCGATTCCACCTGACTGGCTGTAGTCATCCAGGGTTTCGAGTCGAAAGGCATCGTGTTCGAAAGTCTCGAACCACTCCGCGAGGGTCCTAGATGAGCTGGTCACGGATGGCCTTTCGGATGAGTTCGATCGGGATCTCGACCACGGTCTCGTGGGCAGGCAACCTCAGACCATGGTCGGCCGGGGTCGCCCCCTGCACCAGCAGAGTGCCCTGGTCGGTCACGTACAGCGTCGGACAGTCCCCATCGTCACAAGAGCTGATCAGCTTTCGGACTAGCACCGTGCCCCCTCTGCCGGCTCCGCTGTCGAGTTTGATCCTCCCGGCCTCGATCAGACGGACGCAAGAGGTCAGGGTTTCCGCTACTGGAAACTGACCCGACACCGACGTCTCAGCGAGCCAGCGCGGCCGATGGTCACGTGACCAACGCATGACCAACAGCGGCCAGAAGCGGCGAGAAACGCCAGGTAGCGCGACCAAGCCAGGGACCGCCGACGGAGGCAGCAGAAGCACGTTTCCGCAGGTCAGAACTGACCTCGGACGTCAGCATGAGACCCCGGCCGATCTGGGGTCTTTCTGCGTTTCAGGACACCGGGGCGGGGGTGTCGGGGGCCGTCGTTAGGGTTCCGCTGTCGATCATCGGGTGGTCAGGGCGCGGAGGAGTGGGCTGTGCGGCACTGGGAGTTCGTCGGGGGCGGTTCTGCGAAGTTCTGGGAGGGCGCGGTCGAGGGCGCGGCGGTGCGGGTGCGCTACGGCCGCGTCGGGACCGGAGGGCGGGAGCAGGTCAAGGAGTTGGCCTCAGCCGAGGCCGCGCGGGCGCACTTCGCCAAGCAGGTCGCGGAGAAGGAGCGCAAGGGGTACGCGGAGGTGGCGGCGGACGGTGCGGTCGCGGCCGGGGTGCCGCAGGCCGGGGTGCCGCAGGCCGGGCCGGTGGCGCGGGCCGAGGGTGCCGAGGTGGGTGAACTGCCGGACGAGGACGCCTTCGTGCTGCCCGACGCCTGGCGGCGGGCGGCGGTGCCGCGGCGCGGGGGCCGGGCGCCGGAGGTGTCGTGGCCCGGGCCGGAGGCGCTGGAGCGGGAGCGGCGGCGGATCGCCGACCGCGGCGACTGGGTGGAGCGGGTGCTGGACGCCCCGGCCTCCGACCCGGAGCTGGTGCGGGCCGCGCGCGCCTACCTGGAGGGTGCGCCGGACGCGGTGGGCGCGGCGGCGGTGGCGAGCATGCTGCCGGCCCCGTGGCAGGCCGGGCCCGCGGAGCACGCGCTGTTCGCCGAGGTCTGGACGGCCCGGCACGGGCTGCCCTTCGCGGTGCGCGCGCTGCTGGAGCGGGACGCGGTGGAGACCCACTACCAGCAGTCCGGGCACGTGGTCTCGGACATCGCGCTGCGCCCGCGGACCACCGGCCCGCTCTATTACGGGAAGCTGTCGCTCCCGGCCGACGAGCGGGTGCGCCGGCTGCTCGCCGCCGCGCCGGAGCCGGAGTACCGGGAGGCCCTCGCGGTCATCGCCGAGCGCCGGAACACCCCCCGGCGCCGGGCGCTGGCCTCCTACCTGGCCCCGGGCGTGCCCGGTTGGCTGGACGAGTGCCTCGCGGAGATGCCCGGCTACGGCGACGACAAGTCGCAGCTCCAACTGCAGTTGCTGCACTCCCTGGACGATCCGGCTCAGGTGGAGGCGTTCGTCCGCGACCCCTGGACGGCCTGGAACGGTTGGACGCCGCAGTTGGTCGCTACCGTCGCCGACGGCGTCGGCGCGGCCTGCGCCCCGCTGCTGGGCGCGGGGTTCGCGCGGGCGCACGGGTCGGACGCGACCAGGGAGCTCGCCGCCGCGCTGGCCTTCCTCCCGACCGACGACGCCTTCCGGCTGCTGCTGGGCGGGCTGGACGACAAGAACGTCCGCCCGGCGCTGCTGGAGGCCGCGCGGCGGTACCCGGTGCGGGCGGCGCGGCTGCTGGCCGAGGTGGTGGCGGGCGGCGGCCGGGACGGGGCGACGGCCAGGGCGCTGCTCAACACCCACGTCCTGCTGCACCGGGAGCTGCTGCCGCTGGTCCTGCCGCGGTTGGACGCCGCGGCGTCCGCGCTGGTCGCGGAGCTGGACGGCGCCCGCCCGCAGGCGCCCGAGGCCGGGCCGGAGGCGCTGCCGCCGCTGCTGGTCTCGCCGCCGTGGACGCGGCCGCGCACCCGCCGCGCGGTGCGGGTGCTCGACGGTCTGCGGCCGGACGAGGACGTGCGCCTGGTCTGGCGGGCCGGTGAGCGGGAGCGCTGGGCCGAGGTCGGCTTCAACAGCTCGTGGCGGTACCCGGCGGACACCGACTGGGCCGTCGAGGCGCGGAAGGCGCTGACCGGGACCTCCGGCCTCTGGCGTCCGACCCGGCTGTTGACCCAGGGCCCCGCGGAGGTGCTGGCCCCGGCCCTCGCCGAGTGGCGGCCCGACGACCTGTGGGGCGGGACGGAGTACCTGCCGGCGGTGGTCGCCAGGTACGGCGCGGCGGCGCTGCCGATGGCGCTGCACGCCGCCCGGTCCCAGCCCGCGGCGCTCTCCTCGCTGCTGCTGCCCTACCTCGACGTGCGGGCGGCCCGGCTGCTGGCGGACGGCCTGGTGCGGCTCAAGTCGGTTCACGCGACGGCCCGTTCGTGGTTCGCCCGGCACCAGGTGGCGGGCGCGCTGCTGCTCGTCCCGGACGCGGTCGGCCCGGCCGGGCGGGAGCGGGACGCGGCCGAGCGGGCGCTGCGGCTGGTCGCCGGGGACACCGGCGGGGCGGAGCTGCCGGCCGCGGTGGACGCCCGCTACGGCGCCCAGGCGGCGGAGCTGGTCGCCGAGGTGCTGGCCGCCGACCCGTTGGAGAACGCGCTGCCGGTCCGGATGCCGGTGCTGCCGGTCTGGGCGCAGCCCGCCGTCCTGCCGCAGTTGCTGCTGCGCGGGCCTTCGGACGGGCCTGCGGCGGCGCTGCCGGCGGAGGCGGTGCGGCACGTGCTGACGATGCTGGCGCTGTCCCGGCCGGGAGTGCCGTACCCCGGGCTGGCGGTGGTGGCCGAGACCTGCCGGGCCGACGGGCTGGCCGCGTTCGGGTGGGCGCTGTTCGAGCAGTGGCAGCAGGCCGGGATGCCCGCGAAGGAGAGCTGGACGCTGCACGCGCTGGGGGTGCTGGGCGACGACACGACGGTGCGCCGGCTGACCCCGGTGGTGCGGGAGTGGCCGGGCCGGGGTGCGCACCAGCGGGCCGTCGAGGGCCTGGACGTGCTGGCCGCGATCGGCACCGACCTGGCGCTGCTGCACCTGCACGGCATCTCCCAGCGGGTGAAGTTCAAGGCGCTGCGGGCCCGTGCCCAGGAGAAGATCGCCGAGGTCGCGGAGGGCCTGGGCCTGACCGCCGAGCAGCTCGCGGACCGGTTGGTGCCCGACCTGGGGCTGGACCCGGAGGGCACCACGGTGATCGACTACGGGCCGCGCCGGTTCACCGTCGGCTTCGACGAGCAGCTGCGCCCGTTCGTGCTGGACGGTGACGGCAAGCGGCGCAAGGACCTGCCGGTGCCGGGCGTGCGCGACGACCAGGAGCTCGCCCCCGCCGAGCGCAAGCGCTTCGCCGCGCTGAAGAAGGACGCGCGCACCGTCGCGGGCGACCAGATCCGCCGGCTGGAGGGTGCGATGGTCGCCCGGCGCACCTGGAGCGCCGAGGAGTTCACCTCGCTGTTCGTCGAGCACCCGCTGGTGTGGCACCTGGCCCGCCGGCTGGTCTGGACGGCCGACGACACCGCCTTCCGGGTCGCCGAGGACCGCACCTTCGCCGACGCGGACGACGAGCCCTTCGTGCTGCCCGCGGACGCGACCGTCCGGCTGGCCCACCCACTGCTGCTGGGCGAGGAGCGGGTGGCGGCCTGGTCGGAGCTGTTCGCCGACTACGAGGTCCTCCAGCCGTTCCCCCAACTCGGCCGTCCCGTCCACCGGTTCACGCCCGAGGAGGCCACCGCCAACCGGCTGCACCGCTTCGAGGGCCGCACCGTGCCGGTCGGCCGGCTGCTCGGCCTGACCAAGCGCGGCTGGGAGCGCGGCGAGCCGCAGGACGCCGGGGTGGAGCGCTGGTTCTCCAAGCGGCTCGGCGACGACTGCCACCTGGTGATCCAGCTCGACGAGGGCATCGCGGTGGGCATGGTGGACGAGTTCCCGGACCAGACCTTCGAGACGGTCTGGCTGGCCTCCGAGCCCGGCGACCACTGGAGCCGGGGCGACTACCCGCTGCGCTACGGCGACCTGGACCCGGTGGCCGCCTCCGAGCTGCTGGCCGACCTGGAGGAGGTCACCGCCGGGTGACGCCCCGGGTGACGTCCGGGAGACGTCCGCGGGCACGGGTGCGAGCCGAGACGCCGTGACCCGGACGTGACGCGGGGTCGGAACACTCGTGCCCATGGAGAACGACGGGGACGGGTGCTGCGCTGGCGGGGTACCCGGGGATGCTGCTGGCCGTCGGCGCCCTGGTCTGCGCCACCTCCCTCCCCCGCGTCTCCTGGGCGGCCGCCTGCTGGTGGTCCCTCGACTACGCCGCCATCGGCGGCCTCGCCGCCGTCCTCCCCCGGACCCACCGCCGCTGACCGGTGCGACGGTCCGCAGCACCCGGACGGTCGCCCCGCCGCCGGACGACGACCCCGCGTGGACGCCGCCCCGGGAGGGGTGAGGGCGCGGGGGCGCGCCGGGGGGTGCTTCGAGCGCCCCCGTGGGGGTGACGGGGGTTGGTTCGTAGGCGGAGGCAGCGTGTCGGGGGGCGGGGCGCTGCCAGGGTGAGCGGGTGATCTCTCGACGTGGACTGTTCCTTGCCTCCGGTGGTGCGATGACCGCCGCCGCCCTGGCCGGCCCGGGGGCCGGCTTCTCCCGCGCGGCGGGTGCGGCGCCGCCGCCGCTCGACCCGGCGCGGCAGGAGGCGGCGCTGACCATGGCGCGCCGGATCCTGCTGACCGACGCCGACCACCGCGACCTGACGCTGGACTACCTGAAGCTGCTGACCGGCCGTCAGCGGCTGCGTCCGGTCGCGGCGCGCGAGGTGCTGGTGGTGGGCGCGGGCGTGGCGGGCATGGTGTGCGCCCGGCTGTTGCAGGCGGCCGGGCACAAGGTGCGGGTGCTGGAGGCGAACCGGAGCCGGGTCGGCGGCCGGGTGAAGACCTTCCGCGGCGACCTGTGGCAGGATCCGCGGCTGCACGCCGAGGCGGGCGCGATGCGGATCCCGTCCAGTCACGTGCTGACGCTCGCGCTGGCCGACCACCTGAAGGTGCCGCGCCGCCCCTTCCACCTGGTGGACGTCCCGCCCGATCCGGACCTGGCCTCCGGTGACGCCCGGGTGGTGTACCGGTCGTGGACGGGCGAGGAGTTCGCCACCGGCACCGCGCCCGCGTACACCGCGCCGAAGGGCCTCGGCGGCCGACTGGTGCACGTGAACGGACAGACCGTCAGCAAGGCGGCGTACGCGGCGGACCCGCGCCCGGTGAACAAGAGCTTCGGCTGGGACAGCGGCCAGACCGCGGCCGCCGCCTTCGACCGCGCGCTGGACACCGCCCGGGCGTACACCATGGTGAAGAACGGCGACGGCTCCTGGAGCGACAAGCCGATCGAGCAGCGGGTGACCGGCATGGCGCGGCTGCTGTACGACCTGGACGGCTACTCGCTGCTGCGCTACCTGCAGGAGAGCGAGGGGTGGAGCGACGCCCAGGTGCAGGCGGTGGGCACGCTGGAGAACCTGACCAGCCGGCTGTCGTACGGCTTCCTGCACTCGGTGTTCGACGCGTCCGACATCAACCCGGCGGTGACGTACTTCGAGTTCAGTGCGGGCACCGACGCGCTGACCGAGGCGCTCGCGAAGGGCCTGCCGATCGAGCGCGGCCGGGTGGTCACGCGGGTGCGCCTCGGCGACGGCGGGGTGACGGTGGTCGCCGAGCCGGAGAGCGGCCCCGAGGACGAGGCGTGCGAGGGCGCGGTCGGCGGCGGCCGGTCCGAGTACCGGGCGGACGCGGTGGTGCTGGCGGTGCCGTACGCGGCGCTGCGGCACGTCGACTTCGACCCGATCCTGCCGTACGGCAAGCGCCGGGCGATCGCCGAGCTCAAGCACGACACCGCGCACAAGGTGCTGGTGGAGTTCACCGAGCGCTGGTGGGAGTGGGACGAGGACACCTGGAGGGCGAAGCTGGGCGCCGACTACCGGCCGGCCCCGCACGGGGACGCGGTCGCGGCGGTCGGCGGCGGCTGCGTCTCGGACGAGGCCAGCCGGTTCGTCTACTTCCCCTCCCACCCGAGCGACGGCGGCGCGCCCGGCGGCATCGTGCTGGCCGCCTACAACTGGGCCGAGGACGCGCTGCGCTTCGACGCCCTCACCCCCGCCGACCGGCACACCGAGGCGCTCGACCACCTGGCGGGCCTGTTCGGCGAGCGGATCCGCCGCTACGCCACCGACCGGCACGTCTCGCAGTCCTGGCTGCGCAACCGCTGGGCGCTCGGCGAGGCCGTGATCGAGACGCCGGGCCAGTTGCTCAGCCTCGGCCCGCAGGTCGCCGCCCCGGTCGCGGGCCGGCTGTTCTTCGCGGGCGACCACTGCCAGCCGCGCTACCACGCGTGGATCTCCGGCGCGGTCGCCTCCGGCGTGGAGGCGGCCGTCCAGCTCACCTCCGGCTGACGCGCTGACGTGCCGACGTGCCGACGTGCCGACGTGCTGACGTGCTGACGTGCGCTCAGGCCCGCCCGGCGGGTCGCCCGGGGGCGGGCCTGACGCGCGTTCAGTCGCCGGGCCGGCGGGCGGCCCCGCGCGGGCACCGATAGCATCGGCACATGCCTGACCACGGCCGGAACCAGAGGCACTCGGTGCTGCTGGCGTTCCGCTCGGCGGTGGCGTTGAACCGGCTGCTGGACGTGCTGCCGGTGTTCGAGGGCGACCCGCGGATCGACCGCTGGTTCACCCTGGTGCCCGGCTCCCGGTTCGGGACGGACGCGCTGGCCGTGCTGGACCGGGCGGGCGCCCGGGTGGTGGACTTCGACGAGGCCCGCGGCAGGCACTTCGACCTGATCCTGTCCACCAGCCCCAAGGGCGCGCTGACCAGCCTGTCCGGCCGGGCCCGGGCACTGCTGCCGCACGGCGCGGGCTTCAACAAGGCGCTGGACGACGAGGGTTCGCCGCGCCTGCCGTCCGGCCTGGACCCGGCGTACCTGCTCGCCGCGGGCGAGCCGTGGGCCGACCTGCACGGCCTCGGGCACCACGAGCAGCTCGCCCGGCTCGCCGAGTTCTGCCCGCCGGCCGCCGCCCGCGCGGTCGTGGTCGGCGACCCGACGCTGGACCGGATGCGGGAGTCGACCGGCCGCCGGGACACCTACCGCCGCCGGCTGGGCGTCGGCGACCGGACGCTGCTGGCGGTGCTGACCACCTGGGGCCCGGAGAGCCTGCTGGCCCGCCGCGACGGCCTGCCGCTGGAGCTGGCCCTGCACCTGCCGGTGGACGACTACCTGGTCGCCCTGGTGGTGCACCCCAACGAGGTCAGCGCCCGCACCCCCTTCGACCTCGCCGAGCAGCTCGGCCCGGCGCTGCGGGCCGGGCTGCTGCTGCCCTCCCCGCACCAGGAGTGGGCGTCCGTCCTGGTCGCCGCGGACGCGGTGCTCACCGACCACGGCTCGACCGCGCTGTACGCGGCCGCGCTCGGCCGCACCGTCGTCCTGGACGGGTACGACGGCGGGAGCGAGCTGCTGCCCGGCACGCCGATGGCCCGGCTGCTGGCCGCCGCGCCGCGCTTCACCGGGGCCGCCGACCTGCCGGGGCTGCTGCGCGCGGCCGCCGTCCCCGATCCGGCGCGGTACGCCGCCGACGCCTTCGCCCGCCCCGGCGAGGCGCTGGGGCTGCTGCGCGCCGAGCTGTACCGGCTGCTCGGTCTGGCGCCCCCGCGGACGCCGCTGACCCCGGCGCTGCTGCCCGATCCGGTGGTGTCCCGGCCGGCGGCCGCGGCGCTGGCGGTGCGCGCCGAGGTGGACGGGTCGCGGGTGCGGCTGGAGCGCTTCCCGGTCGCCACCGGGCTGCCGGTCCACCACCGGGCCGCCCGGCACGGCGCGGCGGGCCTGACCGAGCAGCGCAGCGCCGAGGTGCTGTGGCGGCGCGCCGGCACCGGCCGCTGGTCGGCCGCCGGCTGGGCCGCGCACGTCCTGGACGAGCTGCCCTCCTGCCGGGTCGCGGCCGCGCTGCTCTCCGCCGAGCTCTGCCTGCTGGTGCACCGCCGGCTCGGCCCGTTCGCCCTGCGCGTCGCCCCGCAGCGGGCGGGCGGCCGGATCCGCCGGATCGACCCGGCCGCGGCGGTCTCCGCCGCGTACGCCTGGCTGGTCGCGCAGCCGCACCCGGTCGGGGGGCTGCCGGCGGTGGTCGACTGCACGGTCGGCCCGGTGACGGCCCGGCTGGAGCTGGGGACGGCCGGGTCGGCGGAGCTGGACGCCGAGTTCTGAGCCCCGGGGGCCGCCGGGCGTCCGGCTACTGGGCGTCCGGCTACCGGGCGTCCGGCTCCCCGCCGGGTCCCCCGTCGTGCTCCCCGCCGTGTTCGGCGCGCAGTTCGGCGGCGCGGGCCCGGTGGCGGGCGGCGTCCTCGGGCCGGCCGGTGCGGTCGGCGAGTTCGGCGTACTCGTCGCTGATCCGGGCCTCGTCGTGGCTGGAGCCGCGGGCGGTGGCGGCCGCCAGGGCTTCGGCGAGCGGGGGTTCGGCCTCCCGGTAGCGGCCGAGTTCGCGCAGGGCCCGGGCCAGGCCGAAGGCGGTGCGGGCGGCCATCCGCTCCCGGCCGGGCAGGGCGGCGAACTCGGCCCTGGCGGCGGCGAAGAGTTCGGCGGCGGCGGGGTGGTCGGCGGCGGCGGCCGCGGTCTTGGCGAGCTGGTAGGTCTGCAGGGCGGCGCCGTACGCGTTGCCGATGCCGAGCTGGACGGCGCGGGCGGTGGCGAAGTCGGCGCGGGCGGCGGCGAAGTCGGCCAGCGCGGCGTCCCGTTCGCCCTGTCGGAGGGCGGATTCGCCCCTGGCCAGGGCGAGTTGGCCGCGGAAGTCGATCGCGGAGCCGGCCATCCGGCGGTGTTCGGCGGAGTCGTCGAGCAACTGCGCCAGCGCACAGGCCTGTTGGAGTTCGGTGGCGGCCTCCGCGAAGTGGCCCTGTTCCCAGAGCGGGCGGGCCAGCATGCTGCGGGTGCGGACCCGGGCCGGCAGCCGTCCGGTGCGGTCGGCGGCGGCCACGGCGGTGCGGAAGGCGCCGGTGGCGTCGGCGTACCGGGGGTGGTCGAGGAAGTGCGTCCACAGCGATTCGGCGAGCGCGACGGCGTCCTCGTCGCGGCCGCTGTCGTGGGCGAGGCCGACCGCGCCGTACAGGACGTGCCGGTTGGCCTCCATCCAGCGCAGCGCGTCGGCCCTGGCGGTGCCGAGGTCGGCGTCGGGGACGCCGGGCAGCGGGGGCAGCTCGGCCTGGACGGTGGCGCGGGGGCCGGCGATCAGCAGGTCGGCGCGGGCGGTCTGGCGGCGCAGCCAGTGCAGCAGGCGGACGCGGGCGGCGGCGCGTTCGGCGCCCCGGGGGTCGGCGGCGCGGGCGGCGCGGCGGGCGTGGGCGCGGACCAGGGCGTGCTGGCGGTAGCCGCCGGAGCGGTAGTCGAGCAGGCCGGCGGCGCGGAGCGCGGAGAGGGCGTCCTCGGTGTCGAGCAGGTCGAGGCCGAGCAGGGCGGCGGCGGTGGGCAGGACCACGAACGGGCCGGGGCACTCGGGCAGCAGGTGGTACAACCGGGCGGCGGCGGGGTCGAGTTCGGCGTGGGCGGCGTCCCAGACGGCTTCCACGGGCGCGCTCCCCCGGTCGTGCAGCTCGGTGGTGAGCCGTTCGGCGAGTGCGGCCAGGCCGCGGTGCGGGTACTTGCGGGCGAGTCCGCCGGCCACCTCGGCGGCCTTGGGCAGTCCGGCGCAGGCGGCGGCGAGGGCCCGGACGGCGGCGGGGTCGGCGTCGGCCGGGTGCCGCCCGTCGAGGAGCAGGCGCAGCAGTTCGACGGTGTGCTCGGTGCCGAGCGGGGCGAGCGCGACCTCCTCGGCGGCCGGGTCGAGGTCGTACAGCGGGCCGTGGCTGGTGACCAGGACCAGGCTGCGGGCGGAGGCGGGCAGCAGCGGTTCGGCCTCGGCGGCGCCGCGGACGTTGTCGATCACCAGGAGCAGGCGCTTGCCCCGGGTGCGGTCCCAGAACTGGCGGACCAGGCCGCGGAAGTCGCGGCGCAGCCACTCCTGTTCGACGCCGAGCGAGCGCAGCAGGTCGGTGAGGAGGGCGGCGAGGTCGGGCAGGCCGTCGCGCCGGTGCTCGTCCAGGTCGAGGTAGTACGCGCCGTCGGGGTAGTGCTCGGCGAGCCGGTGGCCGGCCCGGACGCACAGGGCGGTCTTGCCGACGCCGCCGAGGCCGCTGACGGTGAGGATCCGGGGGCGGGTGCCGTCGCCGTCCGGGACGGCGGCGGCGGCGATCCGGAGCTGTTCGTCCGTCCGGTCGACGAAGTGGGCGCTCTCCGGCGGGAGTTCGAAGGAGGGGTGGTGGACCAGGACCCTCGCCTGGTGGACGTTGACGGTGTCGATGCGGTGGGCCTGCACCAGGTTGTCCACCCGGGCCTGGCCGCCGACCACGTTGTGCGTCTGCTCGCTCACCCGGCCACCCTACGCGTTCGGCCGGGGGCCGACCGGGAGTCGGACAAGTCCGCCGCGGCGGGGGCCGCTCCCGGCGGCGGGGCGGCGGGGGTCACCGCGCCTCGACGTTCACCGGCTGGTAGTACTCCCAGCTCGGGCTCTCGGCGAAGGCGCGCCAGGTGGTGAGGTCGAAGGGCAACTCGCTCTGGTTGTCCTTGACGACCACGCCCCGGTTGTCGATCCTCCCGCAGTACTCGGTGAACTCGACGACCAGGCCGCTGGGCCGCCACACGGCGACGTGGTAGCCGTAGACGCCGGGGGTCATGGCGTCGTTCGCCTCGACCATCTCCCAACTCCCGTCGGGCAGGAAACCGTAGGTGCACATCTCCTGGTGGTTGCCGGCGGTGCCGCTGTCCTTGCCGCACCGGAACTGGCTCTGCAGCTCGGAGAGTTGGACGCTCCCCACCGGGAAGAGCCGGTCCGCCTGGCGGACCGACAGCTGCAGGGCGCCCTTGCTGCGGCCCGGCCCCTGGTAGAGCAGGTACAACTGCCCCGCCGCGTCCGGGCCCCAACTCTGGCGGGCGTTCGCCTTGATGCCCGGCTGCATCGCCTCCAGGTCATCCAGCACGTTGAGGACGTCGAAGTTCAGCCGGCCCTTCTCGGTGAGCTTCCCGCTGGGAGCGGGCCGGCCCAGCGGGGGGGCCGCCTCCAGCGGCAGTGGCCGCGCCGAGACGGCGGTCGCGGACGAGCTGGGCGAGGCGTCCGGAACGGACGGAGTCCGCGAGGCGGAGACGGCGGGTGAGTCGGAAGGCGAGGGCGACGCGGGGGGCGAGGGCGCGGGCGCGGGCGGGGAGCCGGCCGGGGCGATGCCGGTGGCGGGCCGCGGGCCGGCCTCGACCAGCGGCAGGCCGAGGTTGGCCCCCCCGAGCGCGACGGCGGCGACGGCCGCCGCCGTTCCGGCCATCCGCAGCCGCCGGACCAACTGCCTGCGACGGCCGCGCCGTTCGCTCTCGGCGACGATCACCGCGACGGGCACGCACAGGTCCTTGACGCTCGTCTCCATCAGGTCGGAGAGCTCCAGGTCCAGGTCCGGGTCCAAGTTCCGATGCCTTCCGTACTGGCAGGTGGTGTCGCGCGGGTCGGGCGGGTGCGGCGGGGCCGGGTCAGTCCTGGAGCAGCAGGGTCCGGTCGGGGCCGAGGATGGCGCGCAGGCGGACCATCGAACGGGTGTTGAGGCTCTTGACCGCGCTGACGGTGATGCCCATCGCCTCCGCGGTCTCCTCCAGGCTGTAGTCCTCCAGGTAGCGGAGCGCCACGGCCACCCGGTTGCGGGGCGGCAGTTGGCGCAGCGCGGCGATCAGGGTGAGCCGCAGGGCGGCCGAACTGCCCTCGTGGGTGCCGATCGACGGCTCTTCGGGGAACGCGTCGACCGCGAGCTCGCTGGAGCGCCGCAGCCGCCGGTGGGAGAGGTAGCAGCGCAGCAGCACCTTGCGGGCGTACGCGTCGATGCCCACCTCGCCGTCGGCGCGCCGCAATCGCCCCCAGACCGGGTAGAGCTTGGACAGCGCGGTCTGCACCAGGTCCTGGGCCTGGTGCCAGTCCCCGCACATCAGGTACGCCAGGTGGAACAGGCGGCGTGCCCGGCTGGCCGCGAACTCGTCGAAGCCGAGCTCCTCGGTCATGTGGTCCCCCGGATGGAAAGGTGTTTCGTCGACGCCCTGAAGACACGCCGCAGGCGCCCCGGGAGGTCTCGCCCTGAAGGTAAAGACTCCATAACGGTGATCGGCGGCGGGCCTGCCGGGCGTCAGGCTCCGTCCCCCGTGGATGCCGCCGGACGGCCCCGGTCGTCGGGTCGACGATACCGGGGCCGGGTCAAGTCCGTTGGCGTGCACCACCGTTCGGTTGCGGATACGAACGTCCCGCGCCGGGGCCAGTCCTGCTCCGGGCGGGCGGGGTGCGCGCCTCGCTCAGGCCCGGGGGCGCCACACCCGCAGGTAGTCCGCGGCCGTGCTGATCGCGTTGTCGTCGGTCGGCGAGGGGTGCCAGGAGCCCGCGCAGATCGACAGGTTGAGGATCAGGTAGGCGCTCCAGTTCGGGCCGGTGCCGGTGTGGTCGGAGAACACCAGCTTGTGGTTGACGTACCAGTCGTTGTTGTACGCCCCGTAGTGGACGCCGATGGTGACCCAGGCGCCGGGGTGGATCTCGTCGGCGTCGGTGTAGTAGGTGCCGGCGCTGTTGATCCGGTTGGAGAGCTCCAGCAGGTTCGGGTTGTCCGGGTGGTACTCGAAGGAGTCGATCTCGTTGCCGCTGTCCTTCCACGTCCACAGCGCGGGCCAGGCGCCGTACCCGCTGGGCAGTTGCAGCCGGACCTCCGCGTAGTCGCCGGGACGGACCTGGAAGCCCTGCTGGGTGTTCTCGGTGGTGAGCAGCCCGGTGTCCCAGGACTGCTTGCCGTTCTCCAGCCGGTTGGCGCCGGAGGTGGCGGTGAAGGTGTTGGCGCCGTCGCGGGTGCTCAGCGCGCCGGGCTGCAGCCAGTCGAGCTTGTCGTCGTCCGGGTTGTGGTTGCCGTACCGGTACGCGCTGGCGGTGGTGGCGTTCCAGGTGGTGCCGAGCTGCGGCGGGTCGGTGAAGTTCTCGTCGAACACCAGCCGGCCGGCGGGGACCGGCGGCGGGGACGGCGGGGTGACGGACTTGCTGACGGTCAGCGTCTTGCTCGGCAGGTTGTGGTACTCGGTGCCGGTCCGGTACCAGCCGAACTCGGTGTAGGTGCCCTCGGGGAAGCTCCGGGCGGCCGTGGTCAGGACGTACCCCTCCGGGCAGATCCGCACGTCGGCGGCGGCGCCGGGGAAGTCCAGGTTCTGCTGGTCGGCGTCCCGCACCCCGACGCCGAGTTCGTCGACGGTGACGCAGGTGGAGAGCGAGCCGACCGAGAGCGTCGCCGCGACCGGCGTGTCCGGCAGGGCGCTGGTGGGGGCGAGGCTGCGCTGCTGGATCCGCGGCGCGGCGGAGGCCGGCGCGGCGGGCAGCAGCGGTACGACGAGCAGCAGCGACAACAGCGCTACGCGGCGGGGCAGGGACACGGAGCTCCGATCGGCCGTCGAAACGGGAGAGACGGGAGGAACGGGGAGGCCGGACGGCGGCTGCCTGGCACCGGGCTACTCGACGTCGATGGTGAACGCGCGGGTCGGGACGGTCCGGGTGGGGCGGTCCGGGTCCAGGACGGAGACCGCGCCGCCGGACAGCCGCTCACCGGCCCGGACGTCGTCCGCGATCCGCAGCGGGAGGAGCACCGTCGCGGTGCGGCGCAGCGTCAGGCCCTTGCGGAAGTCGCAGGTCAACTCGCGCCGCGCGTCGTCGTACTGGCAGTTGTCGGGGAAGACCCTGCCCTCCACCGTGACGCGCTTGGGCAGCCGCACCGTGGTCTTGAAGTTCCGGCTGGTCTCGTTCGGGCCGAGGTTGGCCACCAGGGCCCGCACCACGGTGAGGCCGCGCACCCCGGTGCGGTCCACGGTCACGTTCACCACCTGCAGGCCGTCCTCGCCGTCCGGGGCCCGCTGCTCGTCCGCGCCGACCTGCGCGCGTCCGCCGAGCGGCGCCACTCCGGACGCCACCGCCGCCGTTCCGGTCCCGGCCACGCACAATGCGGCCGCGATGCCGATGCGCCACCAACCGCGCCGACCGATGCTCACCGTTCAACCGCCTCCCGTCGTCGTCAACTCCCGGCAGGATCGACCGTTCTCGCGGGTGAGGGGTGGCGGCGCACCGCCGCGCGCGGGCAAGAACCCGTGCGGCGGACATGGGTCGGACCATCCGAAAGGACGATTCGGTGACGAGTTCCGGGGTGACGGGGGGCGCGGCACACTGGGGGCATGGAACACACCGAGGGCGGCGAGCCCGCCTGCTTCCTGAACCTGGTCTGCGAGGAGTGCGGCAGGGTCCGCGAGGACGGCCGCTGCCCGCTGTGCGATCCGCCGGCGGTCGAGGAGGACGGCTCGGCGCCCGACCCGGTGGCCGCGCGGGAGGGCTGACCTCCGCCCCGGGCCGGTCCGCCCGGGTTCAGCGCAGCAGGCCGTGCAGCAGCAGTTCGGCGAGGTGGCCGTACGCCTCGGCGTCGGCCAGGCCGGTGGCCTCGGCGACCCGGCGCTGCTGGATGCGCACCATCACCGAGCTGATCACGTCCGCGGCGAAGGCCACGTGCGTCTCGCGGAAGGCGCCGGCCGCGACGCCGTCGTCGATCAGCTGCTGGATCTGGCGGGCGGCGGCCCCGGTGTTGCGGCCGTAGACCTCGGCGGCGGGTTCGAAGGCGGCCAGGTCGTCGAAGAACCGGGCCGAGCCGGGGGCGAGTTCGGCGGAGACCGCGCGCAGGTAGGCGGCCAGCCGGGCGGCCGGGTCGGTCTCGGCGGCCAGGGCGGCGCCGACCCGGGCGGTGGCCTCCCGGAAGAAGTGCACCACGGCCGCGCGGACCAGCTGCTCCTTCGAGCCGGCCAGGCCGTACAGGGTGCGCTTGGAGCAGTGCAGGCGGGCGGCCAGGTCGTCCAGGGTGAAGTGGGCGAAGCCCTCGGCCACGAACAGCGCCACCAGTTCCTCGAAGAGCGCGCTGCGGCGCGCTGCGCCCCGTCCGGTGGGCTGGGGGGCGGTTGCGCGGTCGATCACCCGGCCAGTATGACAGTCGGCCCCGACCGGGCCGCTGCTCGCCCGTACCGGGCCCCTCCCCGCCGGCTGCCCGATGCCGTCCCCTCCCCGCGCCGGGGCACCCTGCGCTACGCTGACCGGTACTGACGTACCGCTTCGCGTACCGCTTGGAGCCGGAACATGGCCGTGGATCGCTTGCTGCCCACCGAGGAAGCCGCGGACCTGATCGCGCTGACCCGTGATCTCGCCGATCGGGAGCTCGCGACCAAGGTCGCCTCCCACGAGAAGGAGGAGCGCTACCCGGAAGGGCTGTTCGCGCTGCTCGGGCAGGCGGGGCTGCTGGGCCTGCCGTACCCGGAGGAGTTCGGCGGCGGCGGGCAGCCGTACGAGGTGTACCTGCAGGTGCTGGAGGAGCTGGCGTCCCGCTGGGCGGCCGTCGCGGTGGCCACCAGCGTGCACACCCTGGCCTGCCACCCGCTGACCGCCTACGGCACGCCCGAGCAGCGGGAGCGCTGGCTGCCCCGGATGCTGGCGGGCGAGCTGGTGGGCGGCTACAGCCTGTCCGAGCCGAACGCGGGCTCGGACGCGGCGGCGCTGACCTGCCGGGCCGAGCCGGTGGAGCAGGGGTACCGGATCACCGGCACCAAGGCGTGGATCACCCACGGCGGCAAGGCCGACTTCTACGCGCTGTTCGCCCGCACCGCGCCCGGCCCGCACGGGGTGTCCTGCTTCCTGGCGCCCGGACGGGTCGAGGGCCTGACCTTCGGCCCGCCGGAGGAGAAGATGGGCCTGAACGCGGTACCGACCACCGCCGCCTACTGGGACGGCGCGCTGCTGGAGCGCGACCGGCTGATCGGCGCCGAGGGCCAGGGCCTGCCGATCGCGTTCTCCGCGCTCGACTCGGGCCGACTGGGCATCGCGGCCTGCGCCACCGGGCTGGCCCAGGCCGCGCTGGACCACGCCGTCGCGTACGCCAACGAGCGCACCACCTTCGGCCGCCGGATCGTCGACCACCAGGGCCTGGGCTTCCTGCTCGCCGACATGGCCGCCGCCGTCGACTCGGCCCGCGCCACCTACCTGGACGCGGCCCGCCGCCGCGACCTGGGCCGCCCGTTCAGCCGACAGGCCAGCGTCGCCAAGCTGGTCGCCACCGACGCCGCGATGAAGGTCACCACCGACGCGGTGCAGGTGCTGGGCGGCTACGGCTACACCCGGGACTTCCCGGTCGAGCGCTACATGCGCGAGGCCAAGATCATGCAGATCTTCGAGGGCACCAACCAGATCCAGCGACTGGTGATCAGCCGCCAGTTCGCCACCCACTGACCCGACCCCCTGTTCCGGAAGGACGTTCCACCATGCAGCTCTCCGGCACCGCCGCCCTGGTCACCGGCGCCGCCTCCGGCCTGGGCGCGGCCACCGCCGCCCACCTGGCCTCGCTCGGCGCCACCGTGTACGGCCTCGACCTGCCCAAGGCCGTGGAGTCCGCCCCCGCGCAGCCGGACGGCGTCACCCTGATCGGGGCGGACGTCACCGAGGAGCGGCCGGTGCGCGAGGCACTGGAACGGGTCGCCGCCGGCGGCCGTCCGCTGCGGCTGGCGGTCAGCTGCGCGGGCGTCGCCCCGTCGGCGCGGGTGGTGGGCCGACGCGGCCCGCACGACCTGGACCTGTTCCGCGGCGTGCTGAACGTCAACCTGGTCGGCACCTTCAACGTGATGCGGCTGGCCGCGGAGGCGATGTCGGCGCAGGAACCGGACGGGGCCGGACAGCGCGGGCTGGTGGTCAACACCGCGTCCATCGCGGCCTTCGAGGGCCAGGTCGGGCAGATCGCGTACGCGGCGTCCAAGGCGGGCGTGGCCGGGATGACCATCACGGCGGCCCGGGACCTGGCGCAGTACGGGATCCGGGTGGTCACCATCGCCCCCGGCATCGTCGACACCCCGATGATGGCGGGCTTCTCCGAGGAGGTCCGCTCCGGCCTGGCCGCGACGGTGACCTTCCCGCAGCGGCTGGCCCGCCCGGAGGAGTACGCCCGGCTGGTCGCGATGGTCGCCGAGCACGACTACCTGAACGGCGAGACCATCCGGATGGACGGCGCGCTGCGGATGGCCGCCCGCTGAACCACCGGGCCGCCGCTCCGCGACGGCGGGGCGCTCCCGGTGGCGGGGCGCCCCCGGTGGCGGGGCCGGCCGGATCCGCGCCACGGGACCGTGGCGGTGGGGGCGGTGATCACCACTGCGCCACCCGGTAGTCCTTCAGGAAGACGCCCGCGAACGGCTCCCCGGCCTCGCCCCGGACGATCGGGTCGTAGACCCGGGCGGCGCCGTCGACGACGTCCAGCGGGGTGCGGAACCCGCGGTCGGCCAGCCGGGACTTCTTGGGCGCCGGGTTCTCGTCGGTGATCCAGCCGGTGTCGACGGCGCACATGTAGACGCCGCGCCCGGCGAGTTCGGCGGCGCTGGTGCGGGTGAGCATGTTGAGCGCGGCCTTGGCCATGTTGGTGTGCGGGTGGCCCGCCGTCTTGTTGCGGACCTCGAAACGGCCCTCCACCGCCGTCACGTTGACGATGTAGCGGGACGGGTGCGGGGAGGCCTCCAGCAGCGGCAGCAGCCGGTCGCAGAGCAGCGCCGGGGCGAGCGCGTTGACCAGCTGGGTCTCCAGCACCTCGGCCGGGTCGAGCCCGCCGAGCGTCGCCGACCAGGAGTTGTGCGGCGCGGTGTCGGGCAGCAGGCCGGCCTCGTCGACGGACCCGGCGTCGACCCCGGAGAGCGCCGACCCGCTCTTCCCGGGCGCCAGTTCGGCGGCGGGCCAGGCGGCGGTGAGCGCGGGCATCGGGCGGAACCCGGGCGCGTGGGCGACCTGCGCGGGCACCGTGCCGTGCTCCCCCGCGGCCAGCAGCGCGTACGACTCGGGCGGGCGGCGCAGGGTCTGTGCGGCGTTGTTCACCAGGACGTCCAACGGCCGCCCCTCGGCGCGCAGTTGCTCGCACAGGCCGAGGACCTGGCGCGGGTCGCGCAGGTCGATGCCGACGATCCGCAGCCGGTGCAGCCAGCCCCCGCTGCCCCCGGCGGCCCGGAAGCGGGCGAGGGTGTCGTGCGGGAAGCGGCTGGTGACGATCAGTTCGGCGCCGTCGCGGAGCATCATCAGGGCCAGCTGGAAGCCGATCTTGACGCGTCCGCCGGTGAGCAGCGCCCGCCGCCCGGTCAGGTCGGTGCTGAGCGCGCGGCGGGCGGTGTGGTCGGCGGCGCAGTCGGGGCACAGCCGGTGGTAGAAGCCGTCGACCTGCCGGTAGTGCCGCTTGCAGACGTAACAGCGTTGCGGGCGGGCGAGTTCGCCGATCGGGACGTGCCCGGCGGCGGTGGGCAGCGGGGCGTCCTCGCGGCGGCCGGTGGCGCCGGTGGCGGTGGCGCCGATCAGTGCGGCGTCGGCCCGGGCGGTCTCGGTGCGGCGGGCGCGGCGGCGGGCGTGCCGGCCGTCGCGGACGAGGGACTCGGCGCCGCGCTCGGCCCGCAGCCGTACCGGGTGGTCCGGGGGCAGGGCCCACAGCCGGCTCAACGTCCGCTCGAAGGCGGCGAGTTCGGCCTCGTCCGGTTCCTCCCGGAGGCTGGACGGGGGCGTGCTCATCGGGCGGTCCTCCGGGGGTGGTGGTGCGGGGCGACGAGGGTGGGCCCGGCCGGACGGGGCCTGGCGGTGCGGCCTGTCCGCCGCTGCGCCACGGGGCCCGTCGTCCGGGCCTCCCGGGGGCCGGATTCGAACCGGCGTGTTCCGCCATGCCATGGCGGCGCGTCTGCCTCTGCGCCCACGCCCGGGAGGTGGCAGTGATCCTAACGGCAGGTCGGGAACGGGCGGAAACGGATTTCCGCAGCCCCCTCGGGCACTCCGTCGCACCCCGCCGCGGCCCGTCGCGCCCGCTCGGGATCCGGCGGCGTGCCGGGCGGCGCGCCCGGTCGACCGGTTTGCGGTGCGAAGTACCGGACACACCACAGGGCATGACCGCACCCACTTCACGCGTCGTGGTGATCACCGGCGCCAGTGCAGGAATAGGGCGGGCGTGCGTCGAGGCGTTCGCCGCGCGCGGGGACCGCCTCGCCCTGATCGCCCGTGGCAGCGCGGGGCTGGAAGCAGCCGCCGCCGAGGCCCGGAAGGCCGGTACGACGGCCGTCGTGATCGAGGCCGACGTCAGCGATCCGGGGGCCGTCGAGGCCGCCGCCGAACGCGTCGAGCGCGAACTCGGCCCGATCGACGTCTGGGTGAACGACGCGTTCACCTCGGTCTTCGCCGCCTTCACCGAGATCTCGGCGGAGGAGTTCCGCCGGGTCACCGAGGTGACCTACCTCGGCTACGTGTACGCCACCCGGGCCGCGCTGAGCCGCATGCTGCCGCGCGACCGGGGGACGCTCGTGCACGTCGGCTCCGCCCTCGCCTACCGGGGCATCCCGTACCAGAGCGCCTACAGCGGGGCCAAGCACGCCCTGCAGGGCTGGCACGAGGCGCTGCGCTGCGAGCTGCTGGCCTCCGGCTCGGGGGTGCGCACCACGATGGTGCAGATGCCGGCCGTGAACACCCCGCAGTTCGACTGGGTGCTCTCCCGGCTGCCGAAGCGCGCCCAGCCCGTCCCGCCGATCTACCAGCCCGAGGTGGCGGCCCGGGCGGTCGTCCACGCGGCGGACCACCCGGAGCGGCGCGAGTACTGGGTGGGCGGCAGCACGGCCGCCACCCTGATCGCCAACGCGGTGGTGCCGGGGCTGCTGGACCGCTACCTGGCCCGGACCGGGCTCGGCTCGCAGCAGACCGACCAGCCGCGCGGGGGCGACGACCCGGCCAACCTGTGGAAGCCCGCGGACGACCGGGAGGACTACGGCGCGCGCGGCCGCTTCTCCGGTGACTCCAGCGCCCGGAGCCCGCAGCTGTGGGCCACCACCCACCGGGCCGCCGTCGCCGGGGCCGTCGCCGCCACCGCGGCCGCCGTGGTCCTCGGCGCGCGCGTCGGGCGCCGACGGTGACGGGCGCGCACCGGCGCCGGGCCGACGCACCGGCGAACCACCGTACGGGGAGGGCGGCATGAGCGTCTTCCCGCACCCCGCCGAGCGCACCGACGGCGGGCGGGGCCGGTTCGAGCGGCTGGCCGAGACCGCGTCCAACCTGAGCAGCTCGCCGGTGTTCTCGGTGTTCTGCCTGCTGCTGGTGGCGGGCTTCTTCGTGGTGCACGCGCTGGGCCTGTCGACCGAGTGGCAGATCCTCGCGGGTGACGTGATGACCGCCGTCACCCTGGTGCTGCTGGCGCTGCTGAAGAACGCGGAGCGCCGCGCGGAGCACGCGCTGCAGCGCAAGCTGGACGCGATCGCCGCGGCCCTGCTGGAGCAGCACGCGGGCGACGGGGACCGGGCGCACCGGGAGCTGCGCGAGGCGATCCGGCTGGAGGAGCGGGTCTGAGGGGCGCCGGGTCGGCCCGCCCTCGAACGGGCCGACCCGGGACCGCGGGTCAGGGTTCGCCGACCCGCAGCCAGCGGTAGCCGTACGGCGGCAGCTCGACGCGGGGCGCGCCGGCCGCCCGTTCGACGGTGGCTCCGGTGAGGATGTCGGTCAGCCGGCCGTCCGGTGCTCCGGCGGCGGTGGCGGTGACCGGCCGGTCGGCGAAGTTGTGCAGCACCAGGACGGCGCCGTCCCCGGTGGAGCTGAGGTGGGCGAGGACGGCGGGGTCGCCCGTGTCGAGGATCTCGCAGTGGCCCCAGGCCAGTTCGGGGGCCTCGCGGTAGCCCTGGACGAAGGAGCGCATCCGGGCCAGCAGCGAGTGCGGGTCGTGGGCCTGGTCGCGCACGTTGACGCGTTCGGGGCCGAAGGCGCCCCGGGTCAGCGGCCGGGGGTAGCGGGCCGGGTCGGCGTCGGAGAAGCCCGCCGTCGGCTCCGGGGTCCACTGCATGGGGGTGCGGACGGCGAGCCGCCCGTCGGCGTCGAGGTTCTCGCCCATGCCGATCTCCTCGCCGTAGAAGAGCACCGGCGTGCCCGGCAGGGTGAACAGCAGGCTGTAGGCGAGTTCGATCCGGCGCCGGTCGCCGCCGACCATGGGGGGCAGCCGGCGGCGCAGGCCCCGGCCGTACAGCTGCATGTCGGCCTCGGGGCCGAACGCGGCGAAGACCTCGTCGCGTTCGGACTTCGAGAGCTTGTCGAGGGTGAGTTCGTCGTGGTTGCGCACGAACGTCGCCCAGTGCGCGTTGCGGGGCGGCTGCGGGCGTCCGCGCAGCGCGTCGGCCAGCGGGGCGGCCTGCTGCCTGGCCAGCGACAGGTACATCCGCTGCATGCCGATGAAGTCGAAGCACATCGTCAGCTCGTCGCCGCCCGAGGCGGGGTCGCCGAAGAACCTGAGCGTCTCGTCGTAGGGCAGGTTGACCTCGCCCAGCAGCATGGCCTCGCCGTTGCGGCGGCCGAGGAAGGCCCGCAGGTCGGCCAGGTACGCGTGCGGGTCGGGCAGGTTGTCGGCGTCCACCTGTCCTGCGGTCTCCAGCAGGAACGGCACCGCGTCGACCCGGAACCCGGACAGGCCCAGCTGCGTCCAGAAGCCCATGATCCGCGCTATCTCGTCGCGCACCTCGGCGTTGGTGATGTTGAGGTCGGGCTGCTCCTTGTAGAAGCGGTGGAAGTAGTACTGGCCGGTGGGCTCGTGGTACTGCCACAGGCTCTGCTCGGCGTCGGGGAAGGTGACCCCCTGCGGGCCGTCCTCGGGCGGGGTGTCGCACCACACGTACCAGTCGCGCAGGCGGGCGTCCCGGCCGGAGCAGGCGTCCTGGAACCACGGGTGGTGGTCGGAGGTGTGGTTGACGACCAGGTCGGCGATGACCCGCAGTCCCCGGTCGCGGGCGGTGCGGACGAACTCGGTGAACTCGCCGAGGGTGCCCAGGCGGGGGTCGACGGCGTAGTAGTCGGTGATGTCGTAGCCGTCGTCGCGTTCGCGGGTCGGGTGGAAGGGCATCAGCCACAGGCAGGTCACGCCGAGCCGCACCAGGTGGTCGATCCGCTGGGCGAGGCCGACGAAGTCGCCCACTCCGTCGCCGTTGCCGTCCTGGAAGGTCTCGACGTCGACGCAGTACACCACCGCGTTCTTCCACCACAGGTCGGCGGTCTCGGTCAGTCTCATCGGGTGCTCTCTCCTGCCGTGGCGGTGATGCGGTGGACGCGCGCCTCCCAGGGCGCCAGGACGGTGGTGGTGCCCGGTCCGGGGCCGGCGGGGCCTTCGGCGCCGGCGGCGGGCAGGTTGCCCAGGACCAGTTCGGCTCCCCGCCAGTGCGGCGGCAGGTCGACGGGCACGTGCTCGCCGGTGAAGTTCCCGAGGACGAGCAGGGTGGTGCCGCGGTGGCGGCGGGTGAACGCGTACACCCGCTCGTCCTCGGGCAGCAGCGGGGTGAAGTCGCCGTGCACGACGGCCGGTTCGCTGTGGCGCAGGGCGATCAGCCGCCGGTAGTGGTGGTACACCGAGCCGGGGTCGCGCCGGGCGTCGGCGGCGTTGACGGTGGTGTGGTTCGGGTTGACCGCGATCCACGGGGTGCCGGTGCTGAACCCGGCGCCGGGCGTGGCGTCCCACTGCATCGGGGTGCGGGCGTTGTCCCGGCCCATGGCGCGCAGCCCGCGCAGCACCCGCTCCGGCTCCTGCCCGGCCGCGAGCGCCTGCGCGTAGTGGTTGAGCGCCTCGATGTCGCGGAAGTCCCCGATCGAGGCGAACGGGGCGTTGGTCATGCCCAGTTCCTCGCCCTGGTAGACGTACGGGGTGCCGCGGTGCAGGTGCAGGACGGTGGCGAGCATCGTCGCGGAGCGGACCCGGTGGCGGGGGCCGTCGTCGCCGAACCGGGAGACGATCCGGGGCTGGTCGTGGTTGTTCCAGTACAGGCTGTTCCAGCCGGTGTCGGCGAGGCCCTGCTGCCAGCGGGCCAGGGACGCCTTCAGGTCGGTCAGCCGCAGCGGCCGCGGGTCGAACTTCCCGCCGGGGCCGTGGTCCAGGCTGACGTGCTCGAACTGGAAGACCATGTCCACCTCGACCCGCGCCGGATCGGTGAACAGCCGGGCCTGCTCGACCGTCACCCCCGGCATCTCCCCCACCGTCAGCAGTCGGCCCGGGTGGTGGGCGAACACCTCGCGGTGCATCTCCTGGAGGTACTCGTGCACCCGCGGGCCGCAGAGGTAGGACGGCGAGCCGTCGCCGTACAGGCCGTCGCCGCGCAGCGGGCCGTCCGGCAGGGCCGGGTCCTTGGAGATCAGGTTGACGACGTCCATCCGGAAGCCGTCCACGCCCCGCTCCAGCCACCAGCGCATCATCGCGTACACGGCCTGGCGGACCTCCGGGTTCTCCCAGTTGAGGTCCGGCTGCCCGGGGGCGAACAGGTGCAGGTAGTACGCGCCGGACGCCCCGTCGTACGTCCAGGCCGGGCCGGAGAAGAACGAGCCCCAGTTGTTCGGCTCGGCGGCGGGCGGCTCGACGGCGGTCGGGTCGACGGCGGTCGGGTCGACGGCGGTCGGGTCGGCGGCGTTCGGGTCGACGGTTTCGCGCGGGGGGCGCCACCAGTACCAGGAGCGCTTGGGGCTCGCCGGGTCGCGGGACTCCTGGAACCACGGGTGGCGGTCCGAGGTGTGGTTCACCACCAGGTCCATCACCAGCCGCATGCCGCGGGCGTGCACGGCCGCCAGCAGCCGGTCGAACGCCGCCAGGTCGCCGAAGAGCGGGTCGACGTCCTGGTAGTCGCTGATGTCGTAGCCGTTGTCGGCCTGCGGCGACGGGTAGACCGGTGACAGCCACAGCACGTCGACGCCCAGTTCGACGAGGTGGTCGAGGTGGGAGGTGATGCCGTCCAGGTCGCCGACCCCGTCGCCGTTCGAATCGGCGAAGCTGCGGGGGTAGATCTGGTAGACGACCGCGGACTTCCACCACGCCTCGTCCCCGTCCGCCCCCGTCTCCACCGCGTTCCCGTCCTGCCGGTCCACCGGATCACCCCTGTCGTTCCTGTCGTCTCTGTCGTCCTCGGTCACCGTGCCCGTCCCCTCCCGTCCTCCGCGTCGATCCCACCGGCCACGGCCCCCTCCTTCCCGCTGGCGCCGGATCCACCGGCCCGGTTTCGCCCGGCCGGGAGCGGGACGGCGGGTGCGGGCCGGGGAGCCGGGCGCACCGGCGGTGACATGCGGTGTCGCCCTTGACCGATGATCACAGGAGCTGGCAGCGTGCCGGTATGCCCGCGGCCGGGCAACGAGGCGGCGGCCGGGGCGGGAGACGCAGGGACGGACAAGATGGCACCGGACACGGCCGACCGACGGAACTCCGCCGCGCACCGCGACTTTCGCGCCGCGCGCGACCACCTGCTGCGCACCCGCGGCGACCTCGACGCCGCCCGTGCCTTCCCGCGCCCCGCGGGCGAGTACTTCAACTGGGCGCTGGACTGGTTCGACGTCGAGGCGGCGGGCAACGAGGCGGTCGCCCTGCGGGTCGTCGACCTGGACGCGGACGGCACCCTGCTGCACGAGACGGCGCTGACCTTCGCCGAGCTGAGCGAGCGCTCCGACCGCACGGCCGGCTGGCTGCGCGAGCGGGGCGTGGCGCGCGGCGACCGGGTCCTGCTGCTGCTGGGCAACCAGGTGGCGCTGTGGGAGGTGATGCTCGCGGCGATCAAGCTGGGCGCGGTGGTCATCCCGGCGAGCACCCTGCTGACCGCGGACGACCTGGCCGACCGGCTCTCCCGGGGCCGGGTGCGGCACGTGGTCGCCGAGTCCGCGCTCACCCCCAACTTCGCCGGGCAGGAGGGCGACTGGACCGGGATCGCGGTCGGCGAGCCCGTCCCCGGCTGGGTGGACTACGCCGGGGCGGCCGAGCACACCGGCGGCTTCACCCCGGACGGGCCCACCCGGGCCGAGGACCCGCTGCTGCTCTACTTCACCTCCGGCACCACCAGCCGGCCCAAGCTGGTGCAGCACACCCACCGCTCCTACCCCGTCGGCCACCTCTCGACGATGTACTGGATCGGCCTGCGGCCGGGCGACGTCCACCTGAACGTGTCCTCCCCGGGCTGGGCCAAGCACGCCTGGAGCAACTTCTTCGCCCCGTGGAACGCCGGGGCGGAGATCCTGATCGTCAACCAGCCGCGCTTCTCGGCCCGGCCGTTGCTGGACGCGCTCGTCCGCCACCGGGTGACCTCGTTCTGCGCGCCGCCCACCGTGTGGCGGATGCTGCTGCTGGAGGACCTGGGACAGTGGCGGCCGCCGCTGCGCGAACTCGTCGGCGCGGGCGAACCGCTCAACCCCGAGGTGGTCGAGCAGATCGAACGGGCCTGGGGCGTCGCCCTGCGCGACGGCTACGGCCAGACCGAGACCACCGCGCAGATCGGCAACGCCCCCGGGCAGCCGGTCAAACCCGGCTCGATGGGCCGCCCGCTGCCCGGCTACGACGTCGTCCTGGTCGACCCGGTCACCGGCGAGGAGATCACCGGCGAGGGCGTCGACGGCGAGCTGTGCCTGCCGCTGGCGTCCGCGCCGCTCGGACTGATGGCCGGCTACCAGGACGACCCGGAGCGGCACGCCGCGTCCACGGCCGGCGGCCGCTACCACACCGGGGACGTCGCCCAGCGCGACGCCGACGGCTACTACACCTTCGTGGGCCGCGCCGACGACGTGTTCAAGAGCAGCGACTACCGGCTGTCGCCGTTCGAGCTGGAGAGCGTCCTG
This sequence comes from Kitasatospora phosalacinea, assembly GCF_000716545.1. Classification (GTDB taxonomy): domain Bacteria; phylum Actinomycetota; class Actinomycetes; order Streptomycetales; family Streptomycetaceae; genus Kitasatospora; species Kitasatospora phosalacinea. Next base: position 101,523 of record NZ_JNWZ01000033.1, on the reverse strand, counting down.
ATCGAGCACCCGGCGGTGGCCGAGGCCGCGGTCGTCCCCTCCCCCGACCCGCTGCGGCTCTCCGTCCCCAAGGCGTACGTCATCCTGGCCCCCGGCCACGAACCCGACGCCGGGACCGCCCAGTCCATCCTCGCCTTCACCCGCAAGCGGCTCGCCCCCTACAAGCGCATCCGCCGCCTCGAATTCGCCGACCTCCCCAAGACCATCTCCGGCAAGATCCGCCGCATCGAACTGCGCGGCCGCGAACAGGAGCGGCACGCGGGCGCGGAGAGCACCGCCGGAGCCGCCGGAGCACCGCTCCGTGGGGAGCGCGAGTTCTGGGAAGAGGACTTCCCCGGCCTCAAGGACGCCTGACCCGCCGCCGATCCCCCTGCCCGGGGCCGCACCCGGGAACTACGCGGCCCCGGGCCCGACCTGCCGGTCCGCCGGGCGGTGGGTCCCGCCGAGCGGGTCGGTGAGACCGAGCGCGTCGCGGACGGCGAGGGCGAGCGTCGCGTCGTGCGAGTGGTCGAGGGTGACCGTCCGCGGCCCGCCGGCTACCGCTGCCATGGTTGCTGCTCCCCCGTCGTCGGCCGCTCCCCGCCCACCACTGGTCTCCCCGTCAGCGGGGGCGCCGACCGCTCCGGCCGGGCGGTGCTACGGCGTGGCGGTTTGAGGCGGTCACGCCGGGGGGCGATGCTGAGGGGCGACGGCCTGGCGGTTGCTGCCTCCGAGAGGGGATGGACGGACATGGCGACTAGGGTTCCGGGCCGGGCGGCGACCGCGACGGTCGACGGCGGCGGGGTGGTTACCGGCTGGTCGGCGGAGGCCGAGCGGCTGACCGGGTTCGGGACGGGCCGGGTGCTCGGGCGGCCGGCCGTCGAGCTGCTGGCGGGCCGGGTGCCGATCGCCTTGCTGCGTGCGGTGGTTCGGCACGCGCCGTTCGGAGGGATGGTGCGGCTGCACCGGTCCGAGGACGAGACGGTGGAGGTCGAACTGGGGGTGGTCCCGGTGCGGACGGCGCGCGGCGAGCCGGTCTGGGTGGTGTCCGCCCGGCCCCTGCAGCCCTTGACCACCGAGGCGGCCGCGCTGCCGGCCCTCGCCTCGGCCTCCGCGCAGGGCTCCCCGGAGGAGCGAGCCAGGCGCCGGCTGGCGCTGCTCGGCGAGGCCGGGCTGCGGATCGGTTCGACGCTCGAAGTGGAGCGCACCGCAGAGGAGTTGGCGGACGTCGCGATCGAGGGTTTCGCGGACTTCGTGGGTGTCGACCTGCTCGACTCGGTGTTCGGCGGCGGCCCGCCGACCAGCGCGGGGCTGGTGTTCTACCGGGTCGCCCAGCGGTCGGTGCTGCCGGGCAGCCCGGAGTCGGCGACCTTGTCCGGCCGGGGGGACGTGATCGCCCCGGACTCGCCGATGGCCCGGGTGCTGTCCTCGGGCCGTCCGCTGCGCACCGACTACCGGGATCCGGAGATCCGCGCCTGGCTCGCCCAGGAGCCCGAACGGGAGCGGCTGGCCAAGGAGTTCGGCATCCACTCCTCGCTGCTGGTGCCGCTGACCGCCCGCGGCACCACGCTCGGGGTGGCGATCTTCCTGCGGCACCGCACGCCGGAGCCGTTCGACCAGGACGACCTGCTGCTGGCCACCGAGCTGACGGCGCGCGCCGCGCTCTCCGTCGACAACGCCCGCCAGTACACCCAACAGCGCGACACCGCACTGGCGTTGCAGCGCTCCCTGCTGCCCAGCCGGACGCCCCGGCAGGCCGCCGTGGAGGTCGCCTTCCGGTACCTGCCGGCGGGCGGCCGGGAGGGCGTCGGCGGCGACTGGTTCGACGTGATCCCGCTGTCCGGCGCCCGGGTGGCCCTGGTGGTGGGCGACGTGGTGGGCCACGGCGTGCCCGCCTCGGCCGCGATGGGGCGGCTGCGCACGGCGGTGCGCACCCTCGCCGACATCGACATGCCGCCGGACGAACTCCTCACCCACCTGGACGACTTGGTGCTGCGGGTGGATCTGGACGAGCTGCCCGAGGGCGGCACCGCCTGGGCCGGCAGCAGTGTCGGTGCGACCTGCCTGTACGCGGTGTACGACCCGGCCACCCGGTCCTGTTCGCTGGCCCGGGCCGGGCACCCCGGGCCGGCCCTGGTCGGCCCGGACAACACCGTGACCTTCCCCGAACTCCCGGCCGGGCCGCCGCTGGGCCTGGGCGGACTCCCGTTCGAGGCGGCCGAGTTGGAGGTGCCCGAGGGCAGCGTGCTGGCCCTGTACACCGACGGCCTGCTGCGCGCCTCCGAGTTGCGCGGCGACCCCGGACTGGGCCTCGACCGGCTCGGATCGGCGCTCGCCGCCCCGATCGGCTCGCTGGAGGACCTGTGCGACCAGGTGCTCTCCTCCACCCTCGGCCCGGACGCCCCGAGCGACGACGTCGCCCTGCTGCTGGCCCGCACCCGGGCCCTGCACACCCAGGACGTCGCGGACTGGCAGCTGCGCCACGACCCGTCCGAGGTGGCCCGGGCCCGCAAGCTGGCGACCGCGAAACTCGCCGACTGGGGGATCGAAGAGGCGTCCTTCGTCACCGAGTTGGTGGTCAGCGAGCTGATCACCAACGCCGTCCGCTACGGGCGGCCGCCGATCGGCTTCCGGCTGATCCGGGACGGCGGCGTGCTGATCTGCGAGGTATCCGACGGCAGCAGCACCGCCCCGCACCTGCGGCGCGCCCGCAACGACGACGAGGGCGGCCGCGGCCTGCTGCTGGTGGCCCAGCTGTGCCGCAACTGGGGGACGCGGCACACCCCGCGCGGCAAGACCATCTGGGCCGAGCAGGAGCTCTGACCCCTCAACCCAGGGCTTCCCGCAGGGCGTTGCGCAGGACGCCGCCGTTGCGCGCCAGCAGTTCGGCGGCCGCGGCGGCGTCCACGCCGGTGAGCAGCAGCAGGATCGCGTCCTTGACCCGGCCGCCGGTGGCAGCCAACGCGGCGTCCGCGTCGGCGGGTTCGGCCTCGGTGGCGAGGGCGACGATCCGGCGGGAGCGGGCGCGCAGCTTGTCGTTGGTCGCGCGGACGTCGACCATCAGGTCCCCGTAGGTCCGGCCGAGCCGGATCATCACCAGCGTCGAGACCATGTTGAGCACCAGTTTCTGTGCCGTCCCGGCCTTCAACCTGGTGGACCCGGCCAGCAGTTCGGGCCCGGTGGTGATCTCGATCCGGTGCTCGGCGGCGTCCCCGAGCGGGGAGCCCGGGTTGCCCGCCAGCGCGACGGTCAGCGCCCCGAGCGTCCGGGCGTGCTCGACGGCGGCCAGCGCGTACGGGGTGCGGCCGGAGGCGGAGACGCCGATCACGGTGTCGGCGGCGGTCAGGGCGAGCGCGTCCAGGTCGGCGACGGCGGCCGCCCGGTCGTCCTCGGCGTCCTCCACGGCGGAGGTGAGCGCGGCGGGGCCGCCCGCGATCAGCCCGACCACCCGGCCGGGTTCGGTGCCGAAGGTCGGCGGGCACTCGCCGGCGTCCAGCACCCCGAGCCGCCCGGCCGTCCCCGCCCCGGCGTACACCAGCCGGCCGCCGCCGCGCATCCGTTCGGCGATGGCGTCCACCGCCGCCGCGATCGCCGGCACCGCCGCGCCCACGGCCTCCGGCACCGTGCGGTCCTCGGCGTTCATCAGCCGGGCGAGTTCCGCCGTCGGCAGCAGGTCGATCTCCGCGCCGCCCTCCCGCCGCCCCTCGGTGGCCAGGACGCCCAGGGCCAGGCCGTCCGGGGCTCGGCCGTCCGGGGCCTGCCGGTCTTCCTGCCGGTCTTCTTGCCGGTCTTCCTGCCGGTCGCGCGGGGTCGGTGCCATGCCGTCCACCCTAGGGGCACCGGCCGGGGCATCGGCAGGCCGGGCGCGGGGCGGCCCAGCGGGGCGCTCAGGGCGCGCCGTCGGCGGGGTCGGTCAGGGGCGCGGGGACCACCACTGCGGGTGGCGGCGGTCCGGGCCCGGGTGGATGCCGACCGCCCGGCCGGTTCCCGGTGGAACGGGTGTTGTTCGCCGGCGTGCGGTCCGGCCGGGTGTGCGGCCGGTGCGGTGGATCATCGGGGTTCTCCCGGGGGCGTTCTCGGGGTCGTCCCCGGGTCGGTTTCCGGGTTCCGGCGGGTGGGCCCGGAGGGGACGCCCTGCCAGACTCGGTGCATGGACACAGGGGGGAGAGCGTCCGTCGCCGGCGGCACCGAACCGCGCTCCGGATCCGCGACCGGCTTGGCCCGCTTCGCGGTCGGCCCGGTGCTCGGGGTGGCGGCCGCGTTCGGGGTGCTGCAGGCGGGGCTGGCGGGGCGGTACGGGTTCCACCGGGACGAGTTGTACTTCATGGCCGCCGGGCGGCACTTGGCGTGGGGGTACGTCGACCAGCCGCCGCTGACACCGCTGTTGGCGCGGCTGTCCACGGCGGCGTTCGGGGACGGCCCGGCGGGGCTGCGGGCGGTCGTGGTGCTGCTGTGCGCCGCGACGGTCGTGCTGATCGCCTTCGCCGCACGGGAGTTGGGTGCCGGGCGGGCCGGGCAGGTGCTGGCGGCGGCCGGGGCGGCGGTCTCGGCGATGGTGCTGGCGCTCGGGCACGTGCTGAGCACGGCGAGCTTCGACCTGTTCGTCTGGACGGTGCTCGGCGTGCTGGTGCTGCGCCTGCTGCGCACCGGGGAGCGGCGCTGGTGGCTCGCGATCGGGGCGGTGACCGGGATCGCCCTGCTGAACAAGGACCTGGTGCTGCTGCTGGCCGCCTCGCTGCTGCCGGCCGTCGCCTGCGGCGGGCCCGGCGCGCGGGCGGTGCTGCGCGGCTGGTGGCTGCCGGCGGGCGCGCTGCTGGCACTGCTGGTGGCGGCGCCGAACCTGTACTGGCAGGCGGCGCACGGCTGGCCGCAGCTCACCGTCGCCTCGGGCATCAGCGACCAGGACGGCCTGACCAACCGGCTGACCTTCGTACCGATGCAGCTGGTCTACCTCTCCCCCGTGCTGATCCCGGTCTGGCTGGCCGGGTTCCGCCGGCTGCGCGACGACCGACGGGTGTCCTGGGCGCGGCCGTTGGGCCACGCGTACCTGGTGCTGTGCGCGCTGGTGCTGGTGCTCGGCGGCAAGCCGTACTACGCGCTGCCGCCGCTGCTGCTGGTGCTGGCCGCCGGCTGCCGACCGGTCGCGGCGCAGCTGTGGGAGCGGGGGGAGGACGGGGGCGGTACGCGGCGGACCAGGGTGCGCCTGGTGGGGCTGCTGCTGGTGGCCGGGGCGGTCAACTCGCTGATCACGCTGCCCGTGCTGGCGCCCCGGCAGCTGTCGGTGGTGTCGGCGCTCTACCCGGAGTCCGCCGAGCAGGTGGGCTGGCCGGAGTTGACGGCGGCGGTCGCGGCGGGCTGGGCGGCCGTCCCGCCGGAGCAGCGCGGGCGGGCGGTGGTGTTCGCCACCGACTACGGCGAGGCCGGGGCGCTGGCGCGCTACGGCGCCGACTACGGCCTGCCGACCGCGTACTCGGGCCACATGTCCTTCTACGACTGGGGCCCGCCGCCGGACTCGGCGACCGGCCCCGTCGTGCTGGTCCACCCGGCGCCGTACCCGGAGGTCGAGCGGGCCTTCACCGACTGCCGGCAGGTCGCCGAGGTCGACAACGGCCACCGCCTGGCCAACGAGGAGCAGCACGCGCCGGTGCTGCTGTGCGCGGGGACGGTCGCCCCGTGGTCCGGGCTGTGGCCCCGGTTGCGGCACTTCTACTAGGCGGGAAGTCGTTTTCCGGCCAACCGGTCTTCCGAGCCCCGGGGGTGCGGGCGTCCGTGCGCGCGGGGTGAGCTGGGGAGTCGGCGCCGGGCCGCCCGATCCTGCTGTCTGAAAAAGTTTTCATGAGTTTGCGCAAGAAGGCGTCCGCTCTCCAAGCTGCGGGCATGACGAATCCGTCCTCCCGCACCCGCGTCCCGCGCCCGATCGCTCTCGCCGCCGCCGGGGCGGCCGTCCTCCTGGCGCCGCTGGCCGCCGCGCCGTCCGCCTCCGCCGCCGAAGGCACCGCGCCGCCGACCTGCGTGCAGTACTACTCGAGCTGGCGCTACACCGAGGTCGCCAACGACTGCTCCGCCGCCGTCGGCATCAGCGTCCGGTACACCGACGGCCAGGTCTCCCCGTGCCGAACCGTCCCGCCCGGCGCCCGGGCCACCTTCGCCGGCTACGGCACCGACATGAACTACGTGACGGGCCTGCTGACCTGCTCCCCCGCCCCCGTGACCGCGGTCTTCCGCGCCACCGCCACCACCGCCTACGGGCAGGGCCTCTACCTGGCGGGCAACCTCGCCGAACTCGGCGGCTGGGACCCGGCGAAGGCCGTCCCGCTGACCACGGACAGCGGCAGCTACCCGGCCTGGACCGCCGACCTGCAACTGCCGTCCGACACCCCCGTCGAGTACAAGTACCTCATCAAGGACCCCGACGGCACCGTGGTCTGGGAGGACGGCGACAACCGCACCGCCCTCACCCCGGCCACCGGCACCTTCACCGCCGACGACACCTGGCGCTGACGGGAAACGGCACGGAGGCCCCCGCTCGTCCCGGGCGCCGACGAGTTCCCCGGCTTCGCCACCGCGGTGGTGCTCGCCGCACGGCGGGCGGGTGCTCTCCGGCCCGTCGGCGGAGGAGGCCGACCACCTGATCGGCGCGACCCCCGGCGCCGGGACGGGCCGGGCGGGCCGGGCGCGGCTACCGCCCGCTCGTCCGGCCGTCGGCTCCCGGCAGGGTGCGCAGTTCGCTGTCGGTGATGCCGCCCGGGCACTCGCGCTCGCGTCCCCAGCCGGCCAGGTCGGCGCCGGCCCGGTAGGCGGATTCCAGGAACTCCAGCGCGGTGTTCCACGGGTCGTCGGCGGCGCGGACGTCCTCGTACATCAGCAGGGCCAGGTGACTGCCCCGGCCGGGACTCCAGCGGGCGGCGTCGGGGCGCAGCGGCCGGGTGTCGAGGCCGACGGGTTCGGGGGCGGTGTAGGAGTAGAACGCGGGGGCCGGGACGTTGTCGTCGCCGAACCAGAAGCCGGCGCTGATGACTTCGCGGGAGTAGGCCTCGCGGGTGACGGGGTCGGCGGCGGGCTGGTCGGTCTCGCGGTCGGAGAAGCGGGTGACGGCGAGGTCGAAGGTGTGCCAGAAGTGGTGGACGGGGCTGGTCTTGCCGGAGTACCCGGCGGCGTACTCCTCCAGCAGCAGGGCGACCTGGCTCAGGACGTGCCAGTAGGTGGTGACGGCGGCCGGGTCGTAGCTGCGGTGCTCGTGGTCGTCGGCGAAGGGGCGGTGGGCGTCGGGCAGGTCGTACGGGTAGGGGTGCTCGGGGAGGACGTCGATGTCGAGGTGGACGAGGGCGCGCAGGGTGTCGCGGTAGAAGTCGCCGACGGAGCGCCCGGCGAGCGGGAAGGAGTCCTCGGCGCCGTCGAGGGTGCGCACGTACAGGCGGTGGTCGGTGAAGTCGAAGTCGATGGTGAAGGCGTCGCCGCCGCGGGTGGGGCCGGTGGGGCGGGTGGTGATGCCGCGGCCGGTGAGGTGGAAGGGGACGTTCCACCAGTGGTTGCGGCGGGCGCTGCCGGCCAGCCGGATCTTGCCGATGACCTGGGCGAAGCGGTGCAGCGTCTCCTTGGTGTCCCGCCAGGACTCCAGGGGCAGGGGCGGGAACAGCTCCATGGTGCACTCCGGCGTGAGGGGAGGTGGTCGGGGGCCGCTGCCCATCCTCACCGGTCGCGGCGGACCGTCCGGGCACGACGCGCCCGGCCGGTCGGGCCGGGTGCTCCGGGCGGGTGCCGCGACGGCCACTCCGTCCCGCCGCAGGCTCCGGATCTGGTGGGTCCCGCCGGAGTACGGGCCGATGACCGTCCCGGCGTTCTCGAACGGGAAGCGGAGCACGGTGGAGAACCACAGGCTGCAGTGGCTGCTGACCGGCCGCAGGCGGCGCGGCCGGGGTTCGGCGAGCGCCGCCCCGTACCGGCGCAGGGTCAGGTGGGGGTCGGAGCCGTCCCTCCGGCGCCAGACGCGGGCCCGGTCGGGCCCCGGTTCGGGCGGGTCGCCGGGCATCCTCGGTTCGGGCGCCCGGCCTTCGAAGTCGGCTCGGCACCAGGCCAGTTCGGTGGGCGCGGACAGCACGACGCCTGCCCGGTCGGCGAGTCGGGCCGGTTCGGCGGCGAACTCGGCCGCGGTGGCGTCCCGTTCGGCCCGGGTCTCGCAGTGGGGGATGCGCCATGGCGCGGAGTGCGGTGAGGATCCGGCCGCCCCGCGCCGGCTCGGGCGGACCGGCGCGGGGCGGGGGTTCAGCTTCCGGCGGCCGTCTCCTGTCGGACCGTCTCGCGCAGCTTGCGGCGGCGCTCGGCGGCTCGGCGGCGCTCGTCCTCGTCGGCCGCGGTGATGTCGAGGAAGACCTGGTCGATGTCGGGGCAGGTCGACCTGATCCGCTGCTTGAGCTGGACGCAGAGCTCCTCGACCCCGTTGCTGTCCAGTCCGTCGACCAGGTCGATCCGGGCGGCGAGCAGGGCGGAGCCGGGGCCGAGCCGCATGGTCAGCAGCCGGGTCACGGTGTCGACCTCGGGGCGTTCGGTGAGCACGTCGAGCGCCTTCTGCTGGACGGCCGGGTCGACGGCCTGGCCGACCAGGAGGTCCTTGGCGTCGCGGCCGAGCCGGTAGGCGACGTACATCAGCAGGGCCGCGATGGCCAGGGCCGCGGCCGCTTCCCACTGGGGGCGGCCGGTCCACTGGTGCAGTCCGGCGCCCGCCAGGGCCAGCAGGACGCCGAGGACCGCCGCCGCGTCCTCCGCGAACACCGTCCGCACCGTGGGGTCGTCGCCCCGGCGCAGCTGTGCCGACAGGCCGCGTCCGGCCTGCCGGGCCTGTCGGCGCACCTGCAGCGTGGCCCTGGCCAGCGAGCCGCCTTCCGCGATCAGCGACACCAGCAGCACCAGGTACACGACCAGGTAGTCGCCGGTCTCCTCCGCCTGCGGGTTCAGCAGGGTGTGCAGGCCCTGGTAGAAGGAGAAGCAGCCGCCGGTGACGAAGATGCCGACGGCGGCCAGCATCGACCAGAAGAACCGCTCCTTGCCGTAGCCGAAGGGGTGGCGGGCGTCCGGCCGGCGGCGGCTGCGGCTCAGCGAGGCCAGCAGGAACACCTCGTTGAGGCTGTCGGCGACCGAGTGCGCCGCCTCGGAGAGCAGTGCGGGCGAGCCCGCGATCAGGCCGCCCACGATCTTCGCCAGTGCGATCACCAGGTTGGCCAGCAGCGCGACCAGGACCGTCCCCCTGGTCTCGCCGTCGCCCTCCGGCCCGCCCCGCTCCGGGCCGCCCTGCTCCGTGCCGTCGGTCTTCGGCTCGTCCGTCCGCGCTCCGTGCGCCTCGTCCCTCGTCATGCCCTGCCGTGTGCCCCGGGCCCGGTCGCGCAACCGCCCCGCCGGGCGGGTGGAGCGGTGCCGGGCGGGTGGAGCGGTGCCGGGCGGGCACCGGGCTTGGCGGTCCGGTGCCCGGAGGAGGCGCGGTCAGCCGCGTCCGGTGCCGGTGCCGTGCGGCAGGACGTAGCGCTGCGGGGCCATCGCGGTGTCGTGTCCGGGCAGGGCGGCCATCACCGCGGCGTGTGCCTGTTCGGGGGTGAGGGGGTCGGTTCCGGTGTCGATCACGGCTCTCAACTCTCCGTCTTCCCAGGTGACTTCGATGTCGCGGGTGGCGGGCAAGGCGGTGCGCAGCAGGTCGGCGACGGCGTCCAGGTCGACCCAGTTGCTGCCGACCTGCCGCCAGCGGGCCTTCTCGCGGCGGCCGGCGGGCAGGCCGCTGAGGGCGGCGATCTCCCCGTCGGGGCCGAGTGCGACGTTGCGGCTGCCGGCGAGGTCGAGCAGGCGCAGCAGGGCGAGCGCGAAGAGTTCGGTCTCCTCGCGGTCGAGGACGTCGGGGTGGGTGTGCAGGGTGAACTCCAGGCAGCCGGCGGTGCGCCAGATGTTCAGCATCAGCCGGGTGGGGGTGGGTTCGGCGGGGTACCAGGCGAGGTCGGGTTCGACGGCCGGCAGCGGGCGGGCGGCGGCGGCCTCGGCGGGGACGGTGGCGCTGAGGTCGTTGACGACGACGTGCCGGGCGAAGCGGGCGCCGCGCCGGACGGCGACGTCCTCGATGAGCTGCCAGATCCGTTCGGCGTCGAAGGTGGCGTGCCAGTAGCCGGACAGGGCGTGGGCCTGGGTGCGGCCGATCAGGGTGTCCAGGTCGGGGCAGTCGGTGTCGACGGCGAGCAGGGCGTCCTGGGCGAGGGTGCCGATGTGCTCGGCGAGGCCGGGGCGGTGCCGGTTGGCGGAGAGCGCGGCCATCACCACGGTGGAGCGGGCCGCCCGGTGGGCCGCCAGGACGGCGTAGCAGGCCAGCAGGACGGCCGAGTTGGAGGCACCGGTGCGGGCGGCCGCGCGTTCCAGGGCGGCCGCGCCGGCGGTGGAGCGGACGCCCAGGGTGGGCAGCAGGGTGTCGCTGGGGCCGATCCGGTCGTCGGCGAACACCGAGGTGGGCTGCTCGGCGAGGATGTGCTCCCAGTGCCGCAGGGCGGCCTTGGTGCGGCGCTGCCCGGAGGCGGACCGCTCCTGCCGCGCGACCTCGACGGGGGTGGGCGCGGCGGGCGCGGGCAGGGTGCCGCCGGCGGCCAGCGCGAGCCACTCCTGGAACAGCAGTCCGGTGGCGACGCCGTCGAGTTGGGCGTGGCAGATGACCACGGCCAGCAGGACGGGTGCGCCGTTCCGGGTGAGCAGGGCGAAGCGGAGCGGGAACTCCTCGGCCAGGTCGAAGGCCGGCCGCCGCCCCTCCCAGCAGTAGGTCTCGGCCCGGGCGGCCGGGTCCTCGCCGTCCGCGAGCGGGATCACCTGGACGGTGAACTCGCCTTCGGCGCGCACGCGTTGGCGCTCGGGCTGGCGGTCGGCCCGGCCGGGGAAGACGGTGCGCAGGGCGGCGTGGCGTTCGGCGAGGGTGCGCAGCGCGTCCAGGCAGGCCGGGAGTGCGGCGCCGGGCGGGACGCTCCAGGTGGCCTGCTTGTTCATGTGCGAGGGTTCGTCGTGGCGCAGGCAGCGGATCATGTTGTCCTGGCCGAGGGTGAGCGGGCCCTCGGCTTCGGGCGCCTCGGCGCGGTAGCGCAGGGTGAGGGTGCGGGCGGGTTCGCTGCTTCGCGATGGTGCGGCTGACATGTCGTCAGTCTCCGTTCAGGGCGGTGCCGATGTGCTCGGGCCAGTCGACGGGGCGGGGGCCGTGGGCGTGCAGCAGGGCGAGGGCGATCCGGTCGAGGCCGAAGGCGGTGCAGGCGGTGTTGCCCGGCGCGCCGTCGGCGGTGAAGTCGAAGACCTCGCCGAAGTGGTCCTTGTGGATGTTGGCGGAGGCGATGGCCTGCGGCAGCCCGTCGGCCACCGGGACGCGCAGTTCGAACTTCAACTCCTGTACGCGCTGGGCGGCTTGGTAGAGCTTGCGGCCGCCGCCGAAGAACGGGTCGTCGGCGAGTTCGACGGCGGGCTTGAGCCCGAGGCCCTCCAGCCAGTCGGCGGTCCTGCGCAGCCAGTGCTCGCGCCAGTCCTGGCAGTGCTCGGCGGTGCCGGCGGTGACGAGTTCGGCCATCGTGAAGCTGCGCAGCCGGCCGGGTTCGGCGGTGGCCTCCTGCCGGAAGCACTGGGCCTCGACGCTGTAGCGGACGGGCCGCTCCAGGTCCCGGCCGGCGAGTCCGGCGTACACGGGGTAGCAGGCGGCGGGCAGCAGCACCAGGTCGGCGAGTTCCTGGCGGGCGTGCCAGGGGCCGGATTCGGCGATCAGCGGGGAGAGCCGGCGCCATTCGGCGGCGCTGCCGGTGTAGCTGTGCACGGTGCCGAGCAGGTGCGGGAAGGAGGCGACGTAGCCGGCCCGTTCGATGGTGGCGCGGGAGATCACGGGCGGGACGACGAGCCGTTCGAAGGGCTCGTCGGCGGCCAGCCGGGCGATCGAGTCGCTCAGCGCGCGCAGCAGCTTCTCGTAGGCGGCGGGCTGGAGTTGGACGCCCGGCGCGGCGGTGGGCAGCGGGGTGGCGTCGTCGGGGTGGCGGGTGCTCATGGCGGGGCCTCAGTCAGGGTCGGGGCCGGCGGGCGGCGGGCCGCGGCAGGGGGACGTGCGGTGGGCGGACGTGCGGTGGGAGGACGTGCGACGGGGGCGCGGCGGGGGCGCGGCGGTCGTCGCCGGGCGGCGGGGCGCGCGCTCAGGTCCGCGGGGTGGCGGGCGCGGCCGGGTGCGCGGTCGGGCGCGGGTCCGGGTGCAGGTCCGGATCGGGGTAGCGGCGCAGGCGCGGCCGCAGCGACCGGGTGCCGGTGCGGGCGACGGCGGCCCGGTAGCCGGGGGGCGCGGGCAGGTCGTGGACGGTGCCCGGCCCAAGCGGGCCGTGCAGCCGGTGCGGGCCCGGGGTGTCGCCGGGCGGTCCGGCGTGGGTGCGCAGCCCGTCGGCGAGGCGTCCGCCGTGGGCCTTGGTGTACGCCTCCTTGCGCGTCCAGCGGCGGGTGAACTCCTCGGCGTCCCGGGCGGTTTCGCCCGCCGGGTAGTAGCGGGCGGCGAGCCGGGCGGCGGCCCGGTCGGCGGGGACGGGCTCCAAGTCGACCCCGATGCCGCCCCCCTCGCCGCCGGGTCCGTCCTCGTCCCGGCGGTGCACGGCGAACAGCGCCCACGGCCCGGCGGTGCTCAGGCTGACGCTCAACTCGCCTTGCAGTCCGTCGGGTTCGGGCCGCCCGTGCGGGCCGCGACGCCAACGGACGCGTTCCGGGGGCAGGCCGGCGGCCTCGGCGGTGAGCAGTCGGGCGGCGGCGTGCGCGGCGATGAAGCGGCGGCGCTGCGGCCCGTCGGGGTGGCGGTCGGCGCGGGCGAGTTCCTCCCGGTCGAGCAGGGTGCGGGCGCCGGGCGGCAGCAGGTCGGCGCGGATCAGCCAGATGTCCGTCATCGGCCGGCTCCCGCGGCCGCCCAGTGGGCGAGGTCGAGGCGTCCGGTCTCCGGCTCCAGGTCGGCGAGCGCCAGTGGCCGTCCGGCGAGGGCGGGGTCGGCGAGGGCGGCGGCGAGGGCGGCCCAGCCGCCGGTGTACGGGTTGCCGGGGCGGGCCGCCCTGGTGTCCGGGCCGGGCGGCGGTTCGACGCCGACCAGCCCGGGGCCGAGCAGCAGCACCGCCCCGTCCGGCAGTTCGGCGCACAACTCCTTGAGCGCACCACCGATCTGATGTTCCGTCACTTCGCTTGTGCTGCACGTTCCTTGGAGCGCACGGCCGCCCTCCGGCTCCGCCTCCCAGAGCAGGGCGGCGGCGGAGTGGCGGTCCGGGAGCCGGGCGGGGCGGTGCGGGCGGTGGTGCAGGTCGGCCTGCTCGACGGCGATCAGCAGGGCGCGCCGGGGCGCCCCGCCGGTGCGCGCGTAGGCGTCGGCGATCCGCAGGGCGCTGAACGCGGCGCCGGCGCCCTCGTCGCAGATCGCGAAGGACATCGGTTCGCCCGGGCAGGACTCGCCGAGGTGCAGGGCGACGGCCTGTCCGGGGCGGACGTCGGGCACGGCGTACACCAGCACCAGCAGGTCGACCGGGCGGGCCGGGTCAACCAGGGCGTCGATGGCGCGTCCGGCCAGCGCGGCGTACGACTGCCCGCGGGCCCCGGCCAGCGCCTCCTCGTCGAGTTCGACCCCGTACGGGCGGGTCAGGTCGGCGGTGAAGGTGCGCAGGTCGGGGTCGGCGGCGAGCGGGGAGCGGCCGGGCAGGTCGAGGGCGTGGGCGGCGGTCAGGCGCAGCGGGGAGGCGGCGCGCGGCAGGGTGGTGGCGGGGAGCGGTCCGCGGACGCGCACGGTCGATCAGTCCTCGGCGATGACGTGTCCGGCGACGAAGCCCGCGAGGGTGCCGACCGAGCGCAGGTCGTCCTGGTCGATGCCCTCGACGTCGATCTGCACGTCGAGGTGGTCCTCCAGTTCCAGGATGAGTTCCAGGGTGGCGGCGGAGGTGAGGCCGACCTCGTCGAACAGGCAGGCGTTCTCGCCGATTTCGGGGAGCTCGCGCTTGAGCACCTGGGGCAGCAGCAGCAGGATCCCGTCCAGGGCGCGGTCGCGCAGCTCGGGATCGACGGTGGCGATGGTGGTGTCGGCGGTGTTTTCGGGCAGGGCGGAGTCGGTCATGGCGATCCCCTGATCTGGCCGGCGCCCCGGCGGCGGCCGGGGTGCGGGCGGGTGGACTGGACGGGTGCGCGGCCGGGTGCACGGCCGGGCGCGGCGCGGCTTCGGCACGGCGCGGCTTCGGCACGGCGCGACTTCGGTGCGGCGCGGCTTCGGTGCGGGGCCCCGGGCACCGGACGCCGGTGGGCGTCAGTGCTGGAGCACCATGGCGGCGAAGGTCGCGCCGATCCCGGACGCGGCGACCAGGTAGCGGTCGCCGCGGCGGAGCAGGCCGCGGGTGGTGGCGGTGTGGTGGTTGAGCAGGATGTCGGCGGCGAAGCTGTGCCCCACCGCCGGGACGTTGTCCAGCACCACGCGCTCGGGCGGGTACCCGATCCGGCGGCAGATCCGTTTCCAGGAGATCTGGTTGACGTTGTGCGGCAGCAGCAGCCGGATGGAGTCCCAGCTCTCGCCGGCCTCCTCCAGTGCCGCTTCCATCACGGCCGTCATCAGCTCCGGGTAGCTGCGCTGGTAGCGCAGCATGAGTTCCGGATCGTCGGCGAGTCGCCCGTCGAACTCGCCGCGCTGGTCGACCGCGTAGGACAGCACGCGGTCGTGTTCGCCTCCGGCCCGCACCAGGCAGGCGGCCGCCCCTTCGCCGAACAGGGCGGTCTCCGGGACGATTCGGGCGTCCCGGGTGAAGGTCTTCTCGCCCGCCAGGATCAGCGCCGTCGCCCCGGGGTCGGGTTCTGCCGCCAGCAGCCGACCGGCCACGTCCAGGGCCAGCAGGGAGCCGGCGCAGGCGTGGTGGGTGATGGTGAAGGCACGTGCGTGCGTCAGCCCCAGACGGCCGAGCGCGTCGTGCAGCGGGTTGTGCGGGTAGGGCACCGCGATCGGCAGGCTGCGCGCGTGCAGCACGTACTTCACCCGGTGTTCGTTGCCGCGCAGCGGGGCCAGGGCCTTCGCTGCGGCGGTGAGCAGATCGGTCAGGTCTCCGTCGGGGTCCACCCTGACCTGGTCCAGTCCGTGGAAACGGCGGAAGAGCCGAATCTGACGTTCCGTCAGCCCCAGGCGTTCTCCGACCAGTTCGACCGGTTCGGCGAGGGGTGGCAGGTGGACGGCGACTGCTTCCAGAGCGGTCACGCGGGCTAGTATTCCGTCGCCTCACCGGCCCGCACAAGGGATCTCCGGCGCTTCCTTCCCGATATCCCCCTGTGGTCTGTACCACTTCTCCCTCGTCCGCACACGACTCGTGCGGATCGCGGCCGGTGCGGCCCGGACCCCCGCCGCTGCCGGCCCCCGTTGCACCCCGCGATCCCCCCGCGCCCCCTCCCGAGGAGACCTCCGTGCCCGCGACCGCCCCCACCACCGCTCCCCCGCTGCGCCTGCTGATCGTGGTGCCGCCGCTGGCCGGACACCTGCTGCCGGCCCGGGCGCTGGCCCGGGCCTGGGCCGCGCACGGGCACCAGGCGGCCTGGGTGGGGCCGGAGCCGGCGCTGCGGCCGCTGCTCGGGCCGGACGCGGTGGTGCACCCGACCGGGGCCCGGCTGTTCCGGGAGCAGGCGGCGGGCGGGGCGGCGGCGGTGCGTTCGCTGTGGGAGGGCTTCGTGGTGCCGCACACCAGGTTCACCCTGGGCGCGGTGCGGCGGGCCGTCGCGCAGTGGCGGCCGGACGTGGTGCTGGTCGACCAGCACAGTCCGGCGGGCGCGCTGGCCGCGCACGGCGCGGGCGTGCGGTGGGCGAGTTTCGCGCCGTCCTCGCTGGAGATCGGTGATCCGCTGGGCGGCGACGGCGAGTTGACCGCCTGGCGGGAGGAGGTGCTGCGCGGCCTGTGGGAGCGGGCCGGGCTGCCCGCCGCCGAGTACGCCGACCCGCGGTTCTCCCCCGGGCTGGTGCTCGCACCGAGCTGCGCCGAGCTGCTCGGCCTGGACCCGGGGGCCGTCCCGGCCGAGTACGCGCTGGTCGGGCCGCTGCTCGACGACCGGTACGAGTCGTTCCCGTGGGACCGGCTGCTGGACCGGCCGCACCGGGTGCTGGTCACCATGGGCACGCTGTCCGCCGAGGTGGCGGACGGCTTCCTGGAGCGGACGGCCGCCGCGCTGGCCGGACTGCCGGACGTGCAGGCGGTGGTGGCGGCCCCGGGCGGGGTGCGGCTGCCGCCGGGGTCGATCGGCTGCGGGCGCGTTCCGGTGCTGGAACTGCTTGAGCGCGGGGCGGTGGACGCCGTACTGTGCCACGGCGGGATGAACACCGTCGGTGAATCCCTCGTCCACGGGCGGCCGTTGGTGGTCGCCCCGATCCGCCATGACCAGCCGGTGACCGCCGGGCGGCTGGCCGCGCTGGGCGCGGCCGTCCGGGTCGACTTCGCCACCGCTCCGCCCGAGCGGCTGCGTTCGGCGCTGCGCGCCGTCCTCGACGATCCCGCGCACCGCCGCTCCGCCGAACTGCTGGGGCGCCAACTGCGGGACGGCGGCGGCGCGGCGGCGGCCGTCGAGCGGCTGGAGCGGTTCGCGCGCGCACCGCGCTGAACCGGCCCCGCCGTCTGGTCCAGACCATTGTCGGGAGGCCGGGTCGGGCCCTAGGGTCTGCTCCGGCGCCCGTCCCCGCCCCCCTTCCTCGAACCTCCCCGCCCCTTCCTCGAACCTCCCCCGAGCTTTCCCGAGCTTTCCCGAGCACCCATCCGCACCCACCGACCACAGGAGTCCGGGTTGATCGTGACCAAGGGGCTGCGCAAGTCCTTCCAGCCCCGCCGCGGCGCCGCCGCCGTCGACGCGGTGCGCGGCATCGACCTGAACGTCGCGGAGGGCGAGATCTACGGCCTCCTCGGCCCGAACGGCGCAGGCAAGACCACCACGCTGCGCATGCTCGCCACCCTGCTCGCCCCCGACGGCGGCGCCGCCACCGTGGCCGGCGCCGACCTGCGCGCCGAGCCCAGCGAGGTCCGCCGCCGGATCGGCTACGTCGCCCAGGGCGGCGGCACCACCGACCAGGCCACCGCCCGCGAGGAGCTCGTCCTCCAGGCCCGGATGTACGGCGTCCGCAAGGCCGAGGCCGTCCGGCGCGCCGAACAGGGCCTGGCCGCCTTCGACCTGACCGAGTTCGGCGACCGGGTCTGCAAGACGTACTCGGGCGGCCAGCGCCGCCGCCTCGACCTGGCGCTCGGCGTCGTCCACCGGCCCAGGGTGCTGTTCCTGGACGAGCCGACCGTCGGCCTCGACCCGCGCAGCCGCTCCCAGGTGTGGGCCGAGGTCCGCCGCCTGCGCGAGCAGGGCATGACGGTGCTGCTGACCACCCACTACCTGGACGAGGCCGACGCCCTGTGCGACCGGATCGGCATCGTCGACAACGGCGGCATCGTCACCGAGGGCACCCCCGAGGAGCTCAAGCAGGAGATCTCCGGCGACTCCGTCACCATCGGCCTGCCCGGCCCGGAGGCGACCACCGGCGCCGAGCGCGCCCTCGCCGAACTCCCGTGCGTCCAGCGCCTGGAGGCACTGCCCGGCGAGGACGGGCTGCGCCTGCACGTGGACTCCGCGGCCACCGCGATCCCGCAACTGCTGCGCACCCTGGCCGCCGTCGGCATCGAGCCGGAGCACGTCCAGTTGCAGCGCCCCAGCCTGGACGACGTGTTCCTGGCCCTGACCGGCCGCGCGCTGGTCCACAGCGGCTGACGCCCCCCCTTCTTCCGGCACCGAAGCCCCGACGCCCCCGAGGTCCCCGTGAAGCTCGCCCGCGACACCTGGCTGGTCTACCAGCGCCAACTGCTCCTGATGGCCCGCTCCCCCGTGTGGATCGCCGTCGGACTGCTCCAACCCCTGTGCTACCTGCTGCTGTTCGCCCCGCTGCTGACCTCCGCGCTGGCCGCGTCCGGCGCGCACAGCACCGCCGACGCCTACCGGATCTACGTGCCCGGCCTGCTGTCCGCGCTGGCCCTGATGGGCGGCCTGTTCACCGGGTTCACGCTGCTCGGCGAGCTGCACGCGGGCGTCATCGAGCGCTCCCGGGTGACGCCGGTCAGCCGGGTCGCCCTGCTGCTGGGCCGGGCGCTGCGGGAGACCACGGCGCTGCTGATCCAGTCGGCGCTGATCGCCGTGCTGGCGATCCCGTTCGGCCTGACCGTGGGCCTGGCCGACCTGCTGCTGGCGATGGCGATGCTGGCGCTGATGGCGCTGATGGCGTCCTCGGTCTCCTACGGGCTGGCCCTGCTGGTGCCCACCGACGCCGCGCTCGGCCCGGTGGTCAACACCATCGCGCAGCCGCTGGCGCTGCTCTCCGGCACCCTGCTGCCGATCGCGCTGGCCCCGGTCTGGCTGCGCACCGCCGCGTCCTGGAACCCCTGCTACTGGGCGGTGGAGGGCATGCGCGCCCTGTTCGCCGGGCACCTGGACGCGCCCGAGGTGTGGCGCGGCCTGCTGCTGACCGCCCTGCTGACGGTCGTCGCGGTGGCCTGGTCGGCCCGGCTGTTCGCGCAGCGGATCCGCTGACGGCGCGCACGACCGAGCGGGGCCCGGCGGCTGGAGTGCCGGGCCCCGCTCGGTGCTGTCCGGATCAGCCCTCCGGGAGCTGCTCCGCGACGAACGCGGCCAGCCTCCGTACCCCTTCGGCGATCTGCTGCGGCGTCAGGTACGAGCAGGAGAGCCGCAGCTGGTGCTCCCCGCCGCCTCCGGGGTGGAAGCCGTCCATCGGCGTCCAGAGCACGCCGTGCTTGCGGGCGCAGCCGTCGAGGGCCTGCGCGTCGGCCCGGAACGGCACCGTGACGACGGCGAAGAAGCCGCCGTCGGGGTGGTTCCAGGAGACGCCGGGGACGTCCCGGAAGGCCGTCTCCAGCTCCGCCAGCAGGGTGTCCATGTTCCGGGCGTAGAAGCGCCTGGCGGGCTCGTTGGCGTCCCGCAGGCGCAGGCCGCCGGCCAGCAGCATGCCGCCGATGACGGCCTGGCTGAGCGCCGAGGTGTTCACCGTGGTCATGCTCTTGAGCTTGGCGAGCTCGTCGGCGAGCAGGCCGGTGCCGTCCGCGCCGGCCCCGCCCGCCACCCGCTGGTCGGCGATCACGTAGCCGACCCGGGCGCCGGGGAAGCAGGTCTTGGCGAAGGAGCCGAGGTAGACCACGTTGCCGCGGTCGCCGTCCAGCGCCTTGAGGGTGGGGCGGGCGGCGGCGGTGCGGCCGAAGAAGCCGTACGGGTTGTCCTCGATCAGCAGGACGCCGCTCTCCTCGGCGACTTCGAGCAGTCGGCGGCGGGCCGGCTCGGCCATGCTGGCGCCGCTGGGGTTGGCGAAGTCGGGGACGACGTAGCAGGCCCGGGGGCGTTTCCCGGCGGCGCGCAGGTCGCGGACGGCGGCGGCCAGCGCCTCGGGGTCGAGCCCGCCGTCGGGCCCGGCCTCCGGTACGGGGTGCACGGTGAGGTCGAGCAGCCGGGCGGCGCCGGTGACGCCGACGTAGCAGGGCGCGGAGACCAGCAGCACGTCGTCGGGCCCGGCGCACAGGGCGCGCAGCACCAGCAGCATGCCCTCCTGGGCGCCGACGGTGACCACCAGCGCCTCGGGGTCGGCGTCGATGCCCTCGTCGGCGGCCAGCGCGCGGGCGATCAGCGGGGCGATCAGGCCCTTGGTGCGCCCGTACTGGAACACCTCCTGGCGGACCCGGGCGTCCGTCAGGCCGCGCTCCTCGCGCAGATGCCGCAGGTAGGTCTCCAGGTGCTTCGCGATGTCGGCCGGGTCGAAGAACTCCTCGTACGGCCGGCCCGGGGCGAAGGAGACCGCCTCGGGGTAGCGGCCGGTGACCTCGTTGAGGAAGGTCATCGCGTCCAGCAGCGGGTCGGACAGCGAGCCGTGCAGGTCGGCGAGGTGCAGCACCCGGCTCACCGCTCGTCCTCCGCGGCCAGGTAGGCGGCCACCAGCCGTTCGGCGGCGAAGAGTTGGGCGGCGCGGCCGTCGTCCAGCACGCCGGGCATTGCGAAGAAGCCGTGCGGCATGCCGTCGTAGCGGCGCAGTTCGACGGGCACCCCCGCGGCGCGCAGGGCCCGCGCGTACTGCTCGCCCTCCTCGCGCAGCGGGTCGTACTCGGCGGTGATCACGGTGGCCGGGGGCAGCCCGGCCAGCGAGGGGGCCCG
The DNA here is from genome assembly GCF_000716545.1 of Kitasatospora phosalacinea. Classification (GTDB taxonomy): domain Bacteria; phylum Actinomycetota; class Actinomycetes; order Streptomycetales; family Streptomycetaceae; genus Kitasatospora; species Kitasatospora phosalacinea. Next base: position 81,357 of record NZ_JNWZ01000033.1, on the reverse strand, counting down.
CAGCGGGGAGGCCAGCGGGTCCGCGCCGTCGGCCGGGTCGGCCAGGTAGTGCGACCAGTACCAGGCCACCGAGTGCCGGTTGAACAGCGCCGGGTCGGCCTCGCCGTCCTCGGGGACGCGGTGGTCGGTGTTGGGGTAGACCAGCAGCTGGTGCAGGATCGCCGGGCCGCCGCGCTCACGGGCCAGCAGGGTGAGCGCGGCGGCCAGGTTGCCGCCCGCGCTGTCGCCGCCGACCGCTATCCGGGCCGGGTCGATCCCCCACTCCGCCGCGTGGTGGGCGATCCGGTCGAGGGCGGCCCAGCAGTCGTGGACGGCGGCGGGGAAGCGGTGCTCGGGGGCGTGCCGGTAGCCGACGGCGAGGACGTCGGCGCCGGTGGCGTTGGCCAGGGCCCGGCAGACCGGGTCGCCGGTCTCCAGCGAACCGAGCACCCAGCCGCCGCCGTACAGGTAGAGCAGGGCAGGTCCCGGCCGGTCGCCCTCCGCACGGGGTTTCGGCCGGTAGTGGCGCAGGGTGAGCGGGCCGCCGGGGCCGTCGAAGGTGAACTCCCCGACGTGGTGGACCTCTTCACCGCCGCCGGTGGCGGCCCGCAGGTCGGCGAGGTCGGCGGCGCGGGCCTCGGCGAGGGTGCGGGTGTACAGCGGCGGGGTGCCGGCGGCGGCGCGGCGGGCGCGCATCGCCTCGGCCTGGGGGTGCAACGGCATCAGTGCGGTCCTCCGGGGACGGCGGGCTCCGCGCCGGGGGCGACGGCCTCCAGGTAGATCGACTCGTCCTTGCGGAAGGCGGTGTCGAGGGCGGCGACGTCCGGCCGGGCACCGGTCTGGAACTCCCGCCGGGTGACGGTGGATCCACCGTACCCGGCACGCTCCAGAACGTACCGCAGTTCCGCCTCGTCGTAGATCCAGCGGTGGCCGAAATGGTAGAAGATCTGGTTCAGCATGAAGGCCCGGCGCTCCGGCATCGGCGGGCCGACCCGCATGGTGCGCAGCCGGCGGCGGTGGCGGCGGAAGAACTGCTCGCCGTCGTCGAGGTAGCCGGCGACGTACTTGGCCAGGTCCGGGGTGGTGAGGCGGAGCAGCCCGCCGGGGCGCAGGACGCGGCGCACCTCGGCGAGCCAGAACACGGCGGTGCCGAGCGGGACGTGCTCGATCAGGTGCTCGGCGTACACCCAGTCCACGCTGTGGTCGGCGAACGGGAGCGGCCGGGTGATGTCCAGGCTGGTGTACAGGCTGCCGCCGTCGATCCGGTAGACCGGTCCGGGGCGGGTGGCCTCGGTGGCGGTGTGCAGGCCGACCAGGTCGGTGCCGAGGCCCTGCGGGTGGCGGGTGCGGAACGCGGCGAACTCGATGCCGGTGACGCCGAGCTCCTGGAACTCCCGGTGCGTGTGCGGAACTCCGGGGCGGACGAGCTCGATCGTGGCGCACCGGGCGAGGTCCTCGGTGAACGCGTCGGTGCGGGTCTCCAGGCCGTCGGGGTCCTCCCAGTCCCAGTCCGCGAACAGCTCTGCGGCGGGGGTTGCGGCGGTGGGTTCGGTGGTCGTCACGTACGTCATTCCGTTCTCTTTGTCGGTGCTCCGTCATGGACCCCTATATATAAGGAGAGAGACGCGCACTCAGCGGTACGTCGGAGCGGCCGGCGGCGCGGTCGGCGGCGCGACCGGCGGCCAGGGTGCGAGCGCGCCGCGGTCCAGGTCCGCGAGGGTGGGCCGGCCGGCCAGCACCATGGTGTCGAGCAGCTCCTCGCGCAGCAGGTCGAGCACCGCCCGGGCGCCGTCCGCGCCGCCGTGCGCCAGCCCCCAGAGCACGGGCCGGCCGACCAGCGCGGCGCGGGCGCCGAGGGCGAGCGCCTTGGCGAGGTCGGCGCCGTGCCGCAGGCCGCCGTCGACCAGCACCGGGCGGTCGGCCGGGACGGCGTCCACCACCTCGGCCAGTACGTCCGCCGCGGGCGGGGTCCCGTCGAGCTGGCGGCCGCCGTGGTTGGAGACCACCAGGCCGTCCACGCCGTGCTCGACGGCCAGTTCGGCGTCCTCGGCGGTGAGCACGCCCTTGAGCAGCAGCGGCAGTTCGGTGCGCCGCCGCAGCCAGGCCAGGTCGGCCCAGGTGACGGTCGGGTCGAACTGCTGCTTGGAGTGCTCCTCGATGCCGGAGCGGCCCGCCTCGGCGCGCCCGGCGCCGCTGGTGAGGTGGGCCGCCAGGTTGGCGGCGGTCATGCCGGGCGGCAGCGCGAAGCCGTTGCGCAGGTCGCGCAGCCGACGGCCGACCTTGGGCGCGTCGACGGTGAGCACCAGCGCCCGGTAGCCGGCCGCCTCGGCCCGCCGGACCAGGGCGGCCAGCGCCTCGCGGTCGCGCAGCCAGTACAGCTGGAGCCAGCGGACCGCGCCGGGCGCGGCCTCGGCGATCTGCTCCAGGGTGCGGCCGGCGAAGATGCTGGTGACCAGCAGCGCGCCGGCCCCGGCGGCCGCCCGGGCGGTGGCGCACTCGGCCTCGGGGTGGGCCAGCCCGTGGTAGGCCATCGGGGCGACGCCGTACGGGGCGGCCAGCCGGGCGCCGAACAGCTCGGTGCCGCAGTCGGGGGCCGAGACGTCGACCAGGACGCGCGGGCGCAGCACGTAGCGCTGCCAGGCGTCCGGATTGGCCCGGGCGGTCCACTCGGTTCCGGCCGCCCCTTCGAAGAAGTCCCAGGTCACGGCGGGCAGTCGGGCCTTGGCCAGCGCGCCGTGCTCCGCCAGGGTGAGCGGAACCATCGCGTCCGAACCTCCTGATGATCCGTCAACTGGTGCGAAAACGAGGGACAGCGTAGGGGGCGACCGGCCACTGGTATAGACCTTGACCCTTGATGCGCTCCCGTGCAAAGGTCGGCACCGACGGGGGTCCGACACCGAAGCATCACAACTTCCGACCTTTGCTTCCCACACGAGCGCGTGGAGTTGCGTTGACGCTTACCCCAACCCCGGTGCGCGGCGGCACGGTTGCCGCGGACTGGGTGGACGAGCAGTTACTCGCCGGACCGGACGGCGAACCGTGCCTGCGCTTCGGCGCTCCGGTGGCCAGAGGGACCTTGCGGGCCCTGGTGGCCGAACGGCAGCGGCAGTTGGCCGCCGCCGGCCTCGGCGAACACGGGACGGTGGCACTGCGGATGCCGCCGTCCGCGGAGTTCGTCGCGGTCCTGTTGGCCGCGTGGCGCTCCGGCGCGCGGGCGGTCCTGCTGGACCACCGGCTGACCACCGTCGAGGTGGACCGCGCGGTGGACCGGCTGCACCCCCGGGTGCTGGTCGAACTCGCCGACGGGCGGCCGAAGTTCAGGTCGCTCCCGGAGAACGGTCCGGCCGTCGGCGGGCACGTCCTGGTGCAGCTCAGTTCGGGGTCGACCGGCCCGTCCAAGATGATCGCCCGGACGGCCGCCGACCTGCTGCGCGAACTGGACTGCTACGCCCGGCTGCCGGAGTTCCCGACCCGCGGCGAGCGCACCGTGCTGCTGTCCTCGACGGTGCACGTGCTCGGCCTGGTCGGCGGGCTGCTGCACGCCCTGCACGCGGGCGTGGAACTGGTGGTGCCGCAGCGGATGACACCCGCGGGCATCCTGGCCGCGATCGCCGGGGGCACCGCCCCGACCACCGTGATCGGGGTGCCGTTCCACGCCGAGCTGCTGGCCGCGGCCGCCGCGCCGCCCGAACTGCCGCAGCTGCGGCGGATGATCGTGGCCGGCGAACTCGTCCGCCCGCAGCTGCCCGCGGCGTTCCGCGAACGCTTCGGGGTGCCGCTGGGCACCATGTACGGGATGACCGAGACCGGCGTGATCGCCACCGACCTGACCGGGCGCAACCACCCGGCGGTCGAGCCCGTCCACGGGATGGAACTGTCCGTGGCCGGAGGCGAGTTGCACATCGCCCGGGCGGAGTCCCCGTACCTGGGCCCGACCGATCCGACCCGCTGGTCGGACGGCCTGCTGCACACCCGCGACGCCGCCCTGGTGGAGGCCGCCACCGGCCTGGTCACCGTCCTGGGGCGGCGCGACTCCCAGATCTCCATCGGCGGCCTCAAGGTCGACCTCAACGAGGTCGAACAGGCCCTCACCGGGCTCCCCGGTGTGGTCGAGGCCGTGGTGCTGTTCGCCGACGGCGCGATCGAGGCGTACGCCGCGACCGCCGAGGGCGTCACCTCCTCGCCGTCCGACCGGGACGGCCCCGCCGAGCAGTTGCGCGAACTGCTGGGCAAGGAGCTGGCGGGCTACAAGCTGCCCCGCCGGCTGCACCTGATGCCGCGGCTGCCCCGGACCGCCACCGGGAAGCTGCTGCGGGACGCCGCCGCCCTGCGCCGACAGGCCGACGCCGCCCGCTGATCCACCCGCACACCCGTTCAACCACTCACCCGCCCTACCGGTGCGAGGCGCCCGGCCGGGTCGACGGCTCCAGACACCGTCCGCCCGTCCGTCGGTGCGCCCTGCCCGGAAAGCACCCCGCCCCGCCCCGCCTCCCTTCCCGACGCCCGGAAAGAGTCAGCCCCATGCAGGAACAGATCCGCTCGTTCGTCCTCACCGCCCTGGCGTCGATGAACTACGACGTCTCGCAGGTCACCTCGGAGACCGATCTCGGCCCGGCCGGCCTCGACCTGGAGTCGCTGGCGCTGGCGGACCTCGCGGTGCAGGTCGAGGAGGAGTTCGGCATCCGCTTCGAACTGGACGACATGGAGTCCACCGCGCTGATGACCGTCGACGAGTTCAGCGCCGAGGTCGCCGGCCGGATCGCCAAGTCCTCGGTGGGCAGCGTCTGATGAGCACCGACGCCAGAACCCGCTTCGGCCGGTCCGAGGCGTTGGCCATGCTGGCCCGCTACGGCGACCGCTCCCCCGAGCAGGTCGACGAGCACCTGGGGTCGCTGGAACTGACCTGGCTGATCGCCGAGGCCGAGAACGCCTACGGCGTGCAGATCGACCTGGACGACGAACGCCTGGACGCCATCCGCACGGTGGACGACGCGGTGGCCGCGCTCGGTGCGCAGATCGCCGCCGCCACGGCCGCCACCACCGCCGCCGCGCCCGATGCGGGGGCTGCCGCGCCATGACGTCGACCGCGCTCCGGAGCGGTCCGCCGCGGCGTACCGTCCTGGTCGGCGGGATCGGGGTCCGCTCGGCGTTCGGCGCGGGGCTCGCGGTGCTCACCGACGGCGTGCTCGCGGGACGGCCCGCGTTCGCCCCGGTGGAGCGCTTCGGCACCGCCCGGTACCGGGCCGACCGCGCCGCCACCGGGCCGGGATCGCCCCGGTTGGCCGACCAGCTGGTGGCGGTGCTCGCCGAGGCGGGCGCGCTCTCCGCCCCGGACGACCACCGGCACCCGTACGCGGACGAGGAGTTGCTGCTCGCCCTGCACGGGGACCGGCGGGCCGGGCCGGTCGCCGCCGAGGTCGGTGGACGCACCGGGCTGCACCCCCGGGTGTACACCGGCGCGTGCGTCGCGGCGTCCAGCGCGGTCGCCGACGCCGCCGCGCTGATCGCCTCCGGCCGCCGCGAACGCGTGGTGGTCGCCGCCGGGTACCTGGTCGAGCCGGACACCTTCGCGGTGTTCGACGCCGGCCGGGCGCTGGCCCGGGACGGCGCGGTGCGCCCGTTCAGCCTGGGCCGGCAGGGCATGCTGCTGGGCGACGCGGCGGTGGCCGTGGTCCTGGAGTCCGAACCGGCCCTGCGCCGGCGCGGCGGCACCGCCCTGGCCGAGCTCGCCGGCTGGGCCAGGACCGGGGACGCCTTCCACGTCTGCCGACCGCACCCCGACGGCACCGGCCTGGCCAGGGCGGTGCACGGCGCGCTCGCCCGGGCGGGCGCCGCACCGGCCGCGATCGGCTACGTCAACGCCAACGGCGCGGGCTCCACGCTCGGCGACCTGGCCGAGGCCGCCGCCCTGCGCGGCGTCTTCCCGGCCGGCACCCCGCCGGTCAGCTCCACCAAGTCCGTGCACGGCCACGCCCTGGAGGCCTCCGCGCTGCTCGAACTCGCCGCCACGGTCGGTGCGCTGCGGGCCGGCGCGCTGCCGGTCAACGCCGGCTGGCAGGCCCCGGACCCGGACTGTCCGCTCGACCTGGTCCTCGACCGCCCCCGTCCGGCCGCACCCGCACCCGCCCTGGCGCTGACCGTGAACGCCGCTTTCGGCGGCGCCAACACCGCGCTCCTGCTGGCACCCGCCTGACCGGCGGGCCCGCCGGGACCGCGACCGCCCGGCCCCGCGGGCGAGTCGCACCACCGACCCGCCCGTCCCCGCACGCCCCCTTTCCCCGACCGTTCCCCGCCCGGCCGTCCCCGGCCCGTCCTCCTGGTGGCTCCCGCATGACCGCCCCGCCCTCCGTTTCCGTCCCCGTCCCCGTCCCCGTTCCCGCCGCCGGCTCCCCGTCCCCGGTGCCCGTCGCAGCGCCCCGTGTGCTCGCCGGGCCGCTGCGGGTGCTGGCCTCCGCGCGGTGGCCGGAGCGTCCGGGGGACGAACTGCCCGCCATCGCGGGCTTCGTGGAGTCCGCGTTCAGTCCGCTGGTGGCCGAGACCGCCGAGCGCTGTCTGCGCGCCCGCTACGGCCCGCCGCCGGCCACCGGGGCGCCGCGCACCGCGCTGCTGCTGGTCAGCCCGAGCGGTGACACCGGCACCGCCGACGCGCTGGCCCGGGCCAACGCCGCCGGGCAGCGGGTCGCCCCGCTGCTGTTCTTCCAGTCCAACCCGAACGCCGTCCTCGGGCACGTCGCCGCCCGCTGGCAGCTGGACGGCCCGGTCGTCGCGCTCGGCCCCGGCTTCGAGACGGAGCGCGAACTGCACGACCGGGCGGCCCTGTTGATCGAGGACGGCGACGCCGACCAAGTGCTGGCGGTCACCGCCGTCCAGGGCCCGCCCGACCGTGCCACCGCCGTCCTGCTCGCCCCCTGAGCACCGGCCTCCGAGCACCGGCCTCCGAACACCGGATCCACCCCTCGCGCACCGCGGCCCCGCCGAGAGATCCCCCTCCCGCACCACGAGAAGAACGGGAACGATGAGCCTCCGCACCCTACGCGCCACGCTGTCCGCCGACGGCTCCGTCGGCGCCGGAAACGTCCTGACCACCCGGGTCGAGCAGGGCCTCGGTCCGGACTCGCCGACCCTGACCTTCGACACCCCCGTCGACGGTCACCCCGCGAACACCGCCCTGACGCTGCGGCAACTCGACACCGCCGTCCGGACCAGGGCCGCCGCCCTGCACGCCCTGGGGGTGCGCCGCCGCGACCCGGTCGCCGTGCAGGCGTCCGCCGCGGCCGAGCAGGTGCTGTCCTTCCTGGCCCTGAACCACCTCGGTGCGATCCCGGCCCTGCTCAACCCGGCGCTGGACGCGGACACCTCGGCCCGCTACCTGCGCCGGCTGAACGCGACCGGGCTGCTCGCCGACACCGCGCACGCCAAGGCCCTCGCCGGCCTCGACTGCGGGGCGCCGCCGCTGATCGCGGTCAACCTGGCGCTCAGCTTCGACGCCGAACTGCACCTGATCTCCCAGCAGACCGGCCCGGCCGTGCTGGAGGCGATCGAACGCTGGCAGCCGCTCGGCGTGTACGGCTTCGCCACCACCTGGGCCGACCTGGCCCGGCAGGACCTCTCCGCCCGCGACCTGTCCTCGGTCGGCCTGTGGTGGAACACCGGCGACTGCGCGCACGAGGCGCACATCCGCCGCCTGATCGCCCAGGGCTCCCGCGAGACCGCCACCCGGCAGGGCCGGGTCCGCACCGCCGGTTCGGTGTTCATCGACGGCCTCGGCTCGTCCGAGATGGGCCACTCGCACTTCTTCATCACCCACACCCTCGGCTCCGAGCGCTACGGCCGGTGCGTGGGCCGCCCGCACGCCTTCGTCGACTGCGTGGTCCTCGACCCGGACGGCAACGAGCTCGGCCCGGGCGAGGTCGGCGAGCTGGGCACCCGCTCCCCCACCCTGTCGCCCGGCTACTGGAACGACTCGGTCACCACCCACCGCACCCGGGTACGCGACTACTTCCTCACCGGCGACCTGATGTACCGCGACGAGGACGGCTACTACTACCACGTGGACCGGGCCGTCGACAGCGTCGACCTCGGCGGCGGCCGCCGCCTGCACACCGCCGCCAGCGAGGAACGCGTCCTGGCGGCCTGCCCGGACGTGCACGACTGCACGGTGGTCGCCTTCCGCGACGGCGGACGGACGGTCGCGGACGTGCTGCTGCAGCTCGACCCGGCCGCCGACCAGGACGCCGACCGCACCGCCGAGGTGCTGGCCGCCCTGGAACCGCACGTCGCCGCCGTGGTCCGCGGCGTGCTGGCCGTCCCGGACGGGCGGATCCCGCTCGGCCCGACCGGCAAGGTCCGCAAGGTCCTGCTGCGCGAGCGCCACCTCGCCGAGAACGCCGCCGCCGGGGCAGGGGCGCCGTGAGCCGGGTGGGCCCCGTCACCGCGCAGGTCACCGGCATCGGCTGGGTGACGCCGCTGGGCCGGGCCGTCCCGGAGGCGTTCCGGGCGCTGGCGGCCGGCCGCTCCGGGCTGAGCGCCCCGCCGGAGGACCATCCGGCGGCGGGCTGGCTGCGGGTGGCGGGCATCTCCCCGCACGTCCCGGCCACCGAGGTGCTGCCGCCGACCGAGACCCGGGTCGCCGACCGCTTCCTGCTGCTCGCGCTGGCCGCCGCCGAGGACGCCCTCGCCGACGCGAAACTGACGGTCCGTCAGGATGCCGACCCGGAGCGGGTGGCGGTGGTGCTGGGCACCGGCGGCGGCGGGCTGGAGAGCTACGAGCAGCAGGCCGCCGGACGGCGCGAGCGCGGCCGGGCCGCGGTCAGCCCGTACCTGCTGCCGGGCATGCTGTCGAACATGGCGGCGGCCCGGATCGCCATCAGGCACGGCATCCGCGGCTACAGCTCCGCCGTGATCACCGCCTGCGCGGCCGGCGCGCAGGCGATCGCCGAGGGGCTGCGGCTGATCCGCGGCGGCGAGGCGGACGTAGTGGTGTGCGGCGGCGCGGAGGCCCCGCTGCATCCGACGATCGCCGCCGCCTTCGACAACTCCCGCGCTTTGGCCGCCGGTTGGGAAGACCCCACGCAGGCGTCCCGGCCGTTCGACGCCCGCCGCAACGGCTTCGTGCTGGGCGACGGCAGCGCCGTCCTGGTGCTGGAGAGCACCGAGCACGCGGCCGCCCGCGGCGCGTCCGCGTACGCCGCGCTGGCCGGCTGGGGCGCGGCCGGCGACGCCCACCACCCCACCGTGCCGCGCCCGGACGGCGCGGGCGCGGTCTCCGCGATGCGGGCCGCGCTGCGCTCGGCCGGCCTGCCGCCGGAGGCCGTGGAGTACGTCAACGCCCACGGCACGGGCACCAGGTTGGGCGACCGCGCGGAGGCGTCGGCGCTGCGCGAGGTGTTCGGCGCGCACCACCCCTTCGTCAGTTCGACCAAGGGCGCGACCGGCCACCTGCTGGGCGCCTCGGGGGCGGTGGAGGCGGCGGTGTCGGCGCTGGCCGTCGCCGAGGGCCTGATCCCGCCCACCCTGAACCTCGAACAGCCGGACGGGGACTGCGCGTTGCGTCACGTCCGCGGCGCGGCCGAGCGCGGCGTCGTGCGCCACGCCCTGTCCAACTCGATCGCCTTCGGCGGCCACAACCTGAGCCTGCTGTTCGGTCCGCCGAGCGTCACGGCCAAGCACCTCGGAGGGGATTCATGACCGTGCCGGGCATCGCGTACACCGAACTGTACGTGGAGGACGCCCACAAGTACGCCGCGCGGTTGCGCGACGACTGGGGCTTCACGTTGAGCGAGCCGGACCGGGTCGCGCCGGGCACCGCGCAGGTGATCGCGCACCAGGGCTCGATCCGGGTGCTGGTGACCTCGGCGGTGGAGACCGAGCACCAGGTCGCCGCCTGGGTGCGGCGGCACGGCGACGGCGTGGCGGTGATCGCGCTGCGGCACACCGACCGGGTGGCGGCGGCCGCGGCGGCCGAGCGGGCGCTGAACGCGGGCGGCGGCTGCCTGGACGAGGCGGGCACGGTCTCCGGCTTCGGCGGCCTGGCGCTGCGCTTCACCGGCCCGGAGGACCTGCTGCCGGCGGGTGAACCGCCGGGCGGGGGCGCGTTGCTGTCGCTGGACCACGTGGCCGTGGTGGTGCCGGGCGGGCAGTTGGCCGGTTCGGTGGACTGGGCGGTGCGCGGGCTGGGCTTCCGGGAGGTCTTCCGGGAGTACGTGGAGGTCGGCGACCAGGCGATGGACTCCCGGGTGGTGCAGAGCCCGTGCGGGACGGTCACCTTCACCCTGCTGGAGCCGGACACCTCGCGGGCGGCCGGCCAGATCGACGGCTTCCTGGAGGCGCACGGCGGCGCGGGCGTCCAGCACCTGGCGTACGCGACCGAGTCGATCACCGCCGCCGTACGGGAGTTGGGGGCGCGCGGGGTGGCGTTCCTGAACACGCCCGGCGCGTACTACGAGGCGCTGGAGTCGCGGCTGGGCCCCACCGCCATCCCGGTGGCCGAACTGCGGGACACCAGCGTGCTGGTGGACCGGGACCACGGCGGCGAGCTGTTCCAGATCTTCGCCCGTTCCACCCATCCGCGCCGCACCTTCTTCCTGGAGCTGGTGGAGCGGCGCGGCGCGGGCAGCTTCGGCACCGCGAACATCAAGGCCCTGTACGAGGCGGTGGAGCGCGAGCGCGCCACCGCGGACAGCTGAGCTAAGGAGAGACGAAGTGTCCACCGCCATCGAGCAGTTCGAGTTGACCGAGCGGTTCGGTTTGACCGAGGAGGAGTCGGCGCTGCTGCCGACCGTCGAGGAGGTGCTCGGGTACGCGGAGCACGGCTGGTACCTGTCCCGGCGGCTGTTCTCCGACGCCGAGCTGGACGCCCTGCAGGCCGCCACCGAGCGCTACTACGCGGGTGAGCGGAGCCGTGAACTCCCGGCCCGGCCGCCGCACCTGGCCTCGTGGAAGCCGTCGGACGGGCCGGTGCAGCGGCACAACGACTACGTGCACTACGAGCACGAGGAGATCGGCCGGATCCTGCGCAAGCCGCTGCTGGGGGCGGTCGCGGCACGCCTGGCGCAGGCGGAGGAGATCCGGCTGTTCCAGGCGACGCTGATCTACAAGCCGCCGGTGCCGGGCGAGCCGAGCAACGTGGTGCCGTGGCACTTCGACAAGCACTACTGGCAGACCTCCACCTCGCAGCGGATGCTGACGGCGTTCCTGCCGTTCCACGACTGCACGGAGGAGATGGGCACCATCACCATGGTGGACGGCAGCCACCGCTGGGAGGAGCGGCCGGGCGGTGACGACTCGACCCGGCACTTCGCCGCCCGGGACCGCTCGGAGCTGGAGCAACTGCTGCGCGAGAACGCCGAGTTCAACGGTTCGACGGTGCGCACGGTGCCGGTCGAGATCCCGCGCGGGCACGTGTCCTTCCACCACTGCCGCACGTACCACGGCTCGGGTCCGAACCGGTCCGCGCAGCCGCGCCGGGCGGTGTCGCTGCACCTGCAGGACGGGTCGAACCGGTACCGCTCGTACCTGAGGCCGGACGGTTCGCCGGTGGTGTACAACCACGACGCGGTGGTGCGGCGGGACGCGGACGGCCGGCCGGACTACGCGGACCCGGAGTTCTGCCCGGTGCTGTGGCGGTCGGGCCGGTGAGCCTGCCGCACCTGGCGGACCCGGCGGGCCGGTACCGGACGATGCGGCTGATCCGCTCGTTCGAGGAGCTGGCCCTGGAGTGGGTGCGTTCGGGGCTGGTGGTCGGCGGCACCCACCCGTACATCGGGCAGGAGGCGGTGGCGGTCGGCGTGTGCGCGGCGCTGGATCCGGCCGACCAGTTGACCTCGACGCACCGGGGGCACGGGCACGTGCTGGCCAAGGGCGCCGACCCGGGCCGGCTGCTGGCCGAACTGCTGGGCCGCGTCGGCGGGTTGAACGGCGGCCGGGGCGGTTCGATGCACGCCGCGGACTTCTCGCTGGGCATCCTGGGCGCCAACGGCATCGTCGGCGCGGGCGCGCCGATCGCGGTCGGTGCGGCCTGGGCGGCCCGGCGGCGCGGTGAACCCACCGTGCTGGCCTCGTTCTTCGGGGACGGCGCGCTCAACCAGGGCGTGCTGCTGGAGTCGTTGAACCTGGCGTCGATCTGGCGGGCGCCGGTGGTGTTCGTCTGCGAGAACAACGGTTACGCGACGACGCTGCCGGCCGCCTCGGCGGTGGGTGGTTCGGCGTGCGGCCGGGCGGCGGCGTTCGGCATCCCGGCCGAGACGGTGGACGGGATGGACGTGGAGGCGGTCCGGGCGGCGGCCGAACGGGCGGTGGAGCGGGCGCGCTCGGGCGGCGGGCCGTCGTTCCTGGAGTGCCTGACGTACCGCTTCGAGGCGCACCACACGATGGAGCGGCGCTTCCGGCTGTCGTACCGGACGGCCGAGGAGGTGGCGTCCTGGCGGGAGCGCGACCCGCTGGCGGCCCAGCCGCCCGGGGCCGCCGCCATCGACCTGGAGGTGGCCGAACTCCTGTCCTCGGCAGCCGGGTTCGCGCTCGCCTCGGCGGAGCCCGATCCGGCGACGGCCACCGATCACCTGTACGCGAGCGGGCTGCGGCCCAGGTCGGGAGCGGCCCTGTGACGCTGTTGTCGTACGCCAAGGCGATGAACCGGGCGCTGGCGGACGCGCTGGAGGCCGATCCGGCGGTGTGCGTGTTCGGCGAGGACGTGGGCGCGGGCCTGGCCGGCCTGACCCTGGGCCTGCAACAGCGCTTCGGCGCCGAGCGGGTGGTGGACGTGCCGCTGTCGGAGCAGGCGTTCACCTCGGCGGGGATCGGGGCGGCGCTGAACGGGATGCGCCCGGTGATCGAGTTGCAGATCCCGTCCCTGCTGTTCCTGGTGTTCGAGCAACTCGCCAACCAGGCGCACAAGTTCTCGCTGATGACGGGCGGGCAGGCGCGGGTGCCGCTGACCGTGGTGGTGCCGGGCTCGGGTTCCCGCAGCGGCTGGGCGGGGCAGCACTCGGACCACCCGTACGGCCTGTTCGCGCACGTGGGCATCAAGACGCTGGCACCGGCGACGCCCACCGACGCGTACGGGCTGCTGAGTTCGGCGATCCGGGACGACGACCCGGTGGTGCTGTTCGCCCCGGCGGGCGCGCTGGGCGTCCGGGAGGACGTGACGGCGCCGCTGGTGCCGGTGCCGATCGGCACCGCCCGGACGGTGCGGCGGGGCACGGACGTGACGGTGGTCGCGGTCGGCCACCTGGTGCACCAGGCCGTCGCGGTGGCCGAGGAGTTGGCGGGCGAGGTGTCGGTGGAGGTGCTCGACCCGCGCACCCTGTACCCGCTGGACCGGGCGGCGCTGGTGGAGTCGCTGGGCCGCACCGGCCGGCTGGTGGTGGCCGACGACTCCAACCGCTTCGCCGGGTTCGCCGCCGAGGTACTGGCCGTCGCCGCCGAGGAGTGCCGCCTGCTCGCCCCGCCCCGCCGGGTGACCCGCCCGGACGGCGCGGTCCTGCCGTTCGCCCCGACCCTGGACCGGGCCGTGCAGCCGAGCGCCGGGCAGCTGCGCGACGCGATCCGGGCGGCCTTGAAGTAACTGCCCCTTCGGGCACTCGTTTTCCTGACCGGACCACCGCCGCGTCCACCCGCATAGTCTCCACCCGCCCCCCGACACACCACACGAGGAGAACAGCCGTGAGCGACCGCTACCACTGGGACCGCAGCCACCCCGGCCTGACCGCCCTGCGCGAGTCGATCGAGGAGGTCCGCCGCGAGGTGGTCTCCCACCCGATGTACCTGTCGCTGGACAGCCTGGAGAAGGTGCGGACCTTCCAGCAGACCCACGTGTTCGCCGTCTGGGACTTCATGTCCCTGCTCAAGTGCCTCCAGCGGCAGCTGACGTGCGTGAACCTGCCGTGGCTGCCGGACGGCCCGACCGCGAGCCGCCGGCTGATCAACGAGATCGTGCTGGTGGAGGAGAGCGACGAGCTCGGCGACGGCTACACCAGCCACTTCGAGCTGTACCTGGACGGGATGGCCCGGGCGGGCGCGGACACCGCTCCGGTCGAGGCGTTCCTGACCGCCCTCAGGTCCGGCCTGCCGGTCACGGAGGCCGCGAAGACGGCGGAGGTCCCGGAGGCGGCGGCCGCGTTCATGGCCGTCACGTTCGGGATCATCGACGACGCGCCGGTGCACTGCCAGGCCGCGGCGTTCGCGTTCGGCCGGGAGGACCTGATCCCGGAGATGTTCGAGCAGGTGGTCCGGATCGACGACGCCGAGGGGCGGTTGGGCGTCTTCAAGGACTACCTGGCCCGGCACATCGAGGTGGACGGCGAGCAGCACACCCCGATGGCGATGCAGATGCTGATCGACCTGTGCGGCGACGACACCGAGCGCTGGGAGGAGTGCGCGGCGACGGTCCGCGCCGCGCTGCGGGCCCGGGTCGCGCTCTGGGACGCGATCACGGCCGCGCTGTGACCGCCGTCCCGCCGCGCTGAGGCGCGCGGGCGCGAAGGCGGCTCGGCGCCGGGGCGGTTCCCACCGCTCCGGCGCCGAGCCGTTCCGTCGTCACCCGCCTTTGCCCGTGCGGTGGTCGACCGCTCGCGGGTTCGGCCGGGTCAGGCCCGGCCGAGCCACAGGTCGGGGCCGAAGACCTCGTAGTGGACGTCGGCGGCGGGCACTCCGGCGGCGAGCAGCTGGGCGCGGACGGCGCGCATGAACGGCAGCGGGCCGCACAGGTAGGCGACGGCCCCGGCCGGGACGTCCAGGCCGGCCAGGTCGACCAGGCCGGTGCGCTCGGCGGGCCACTCGCCCTCGGGGCGCTCGTACCAGACGTGCGCCTCGCCGCCGGGGAGCTTGTCGACCAGCTGCGCGTACTCCTCGCGGAAGGCGTGCGCGGACTCCTGCCGGTCGCCGTGCACGGCGATCACCCTGCGGGTGGCGCCGGTCTCGGCGAGGTGGGCGAGCATGCCGACGATCGGGGTGCAGCCGATGCCGGCCGAGGCCAGCACCAACGGCCGATCGCCGTCCTCCAGTCGCACGTCGCCGAACGGGGCGCCGACCAGCAGCACCGCGCCCTCGTCGACGTGCCGGTGCAGGTGGTTGGAGACCTCGCCGACCGGGTCGCCGGCCACCTTCTTGACGGTGATCCGCAGGGCACCTTCGGGCTGCCCGGAGAGGCTGTACTGACGGATCTGCCGGGCACCGTCGGGGAGTTCGACCTGCACCGAGACGTACTGGCCGGGCTTGTGCGCCGGGACGGGGCCGCCGTCGGCGGGGCGCAGCAGGAAGGTCGCGACGTCGGCGGTCTCGGCGGTGCGGGCGACCACCGTGTAGGGGCGGCGTTCGCCGCGGGTGCCGCTCTCCTCGTACAGGCGGGCCTCGATGGCGATCAGGGCGTTGGCCATCAGCCAGTACACCTCGTCCCAGGCGGCGGCGACCTCGGGGGTGACGGCGTCGCCGAGCACCTCGACGATGGCGGCGAACAGGTGGGTGTGGACCACCTGGTACTGCTCGGGGGCGATGCCGAGCGAGGCGTGCTTGTGGGCGATGCGGGCGAGCATGGCGTCCGGGCGCTGGTCGGGGTGCTCGACCAGGGCGGTGGCGAAGGCGGCTATCGAGCCGGCCAGCGCCTGGCGCTGGCTGCCGTCGGCCTGGTTGCCCCGGTTGAACAGGTCGCGCAGCAGCTCGGGGTGGGCCGCGAAGAGCCGGTCGTAGAACGAGCCGGTGATCTCCCCGATGGCCGCGCCCACCACGGGGAGGGTGGCGCGCACGGTCTCCGCGGACTTCTCGGACAGCATCCGAAACTCCAAACTCGCATCTGAGATGCGTATTAAACGGTGTGGGAAAACCTACTACTGGACTTGCCGTCGACCTGCGCCCACCGGCGCCGGCCGTCGCTCACTGCTCGTCGCTCGCCCCGATGCTCGTCCGGCGCGCGGCTACGCGGAAGGGCCGAACGGCCCCGGCCCCGGCGGGCCGGACGGCACGCCACCGGAGTCCGGCACGACCGGCAGGCCGAGCAGGACCGGGCCGCTCCCGCTGCTCCCGCCACTCCCCCCGCCCTCCCCGCCGACCAGGTCGTCCACGGTCAGCGGGTCGAGCGAGGCGTAGAACGCTTCCTGCGCCCGTCGCAGCGCACCGCGCAGCCGACAGGAGTGGCGCAGCGGGCAGGGCTGGTCGTCCTCGCAGCCGACCACGTCCCCGACGCCCTCCAGCTCCCGGACGATCCGGCCGAGCGATCCGGTGCGCCCGGCGGCGGTCAGGGCGAGCCCCCCGCCGCGCCCGCGCCGGGCCTCGACGATGCCCAGGTGCTGGAGCCGGCTGACCACCTTCGCCGCGTGGTTGTAGGGGACGGCGACCGCCTCGGCCACCTCGCGGGTGGTCGGGGTCCGGTCCTCGTCCAGCACCGCCAGGTGCATCGCGATGCGCAGGGCGATGTCGGTGCTCTTGGTCAGCCTCACGGCGCCGACTCTAGCCAATTGCGCATCTTGGATACCAATTACCCCGGTGTCTGCTGCGTCACGTTCCGCCGCGCCACCGTCGCGCCGCGTACCGGTGATCCTGCTCACCCTCGTGCGGCGCACCGGCCGACGGCCGGGCCGCGCCGCTAGGGTCTGGTGACGCCCGGCCGCCCTCCCCTCCTCGCGGCCACGGCCGACCCCCGCTCGACTCCCCCGCTCCCCCGACGGAGGCCACGGTGACGGCACGTCAACTCCTGGACCTGCTGGTCGACCCCGGCACCTTCCGCAGCTGGGACGAGCCGGTCACCGCCGAGTACGCCGACCCGGGCTACCGGGACGCGCTGGCCCGGGCCCGCGAGCGCACCGGCCTGGACGAGGCCGTGCTCACCGGGCACGCCCTGCTGGACGGGCGGCCGGTCGCCCTGGTCGCCGGCGAGTTCGCCTTCCTCGGCGGCTCGATCGGCGTGGCCACCGCCGAACGGATCACCCGCGCCGTGGAACGCGCCACCGCCGAGCGCCTGCCGCTGGTCGCCCTGCCGGTCTCCGGCGGCACCCGGATGCAGGAGGGTTCGGCCGCGTTCCTGTGCATGGTCCGGGTCACCGCCGCCGTCCACGCCCACCGCAGCGCGGGCCTGCCGTACCTGACCTACCTGCGCAACCCCACCATGGGCGGGGTGTTCGCGTCCTGGGGCACCCTCGGCCACCTGGTGCTCGCCGAACCGGCCGCCCGGCTCGGCTTCCTCGGCCCCCGGGTGTACGAGGAGCTGCGCGGCGAACCGCTGCCGCCGGCCGTCCAGCGCGCCGAGACGCTGGCCGCCAACGGGCGGCTGGACGCGATCGTCCCGCCGGAGCGGCTGCGCGCCTTCCTGGCCCGGGCCCTCGCCGTCCTCACCGCCCGACCCGCGTCCGCGTCCGTCACCGTGCCCGTCCCCGCGCCCGTCCCCGCGCCCGCTCCCGCGCCGCCGGACGCCGCCGAGCCCTCGGACGCCTGGGAGTCGGTGCTGCTCAGCCGCCGCCCCGACCGGCTGTCCGCGCTCGAACTCCTGCACCACACCGCCGAGACCTTCCTCCCGCTGGACGGCGACAGCGCGCTGGTCCGGGGCCTGGCGCTGATCGGCGGACGGCCCGTCATGGTCGTCGCCCAGCAGCGCCCGGGCCCCGACCGGCTCCCACTCCCGTTCACCGCAGCCGATCTGCGGGCCGTCCGGCGCCAGGCGCAGCTCGCCGAGGAACTCGGGATGCCGCTGCTCACCGTGGTCGACACCACCGGCGCGGAACTCTCGATCGAGGCCGAACTCGACGGCGTGGCACTGGAGATCGCCCACTGCCTGACCACCCTGGTCGGGCTGCGCACCCCGGTGCTGGCCGTGCTGCTCGGCCAGGGCAGCGGGGGCGGCGCGCTCGCCCTGCTGCCCGCCGACCGGGTGATCGCCGCCCAGCACGCCTGGCTGGCCCCGCTGCCGCCCGAGGGCGCCTCGGCGATCGTCCACCGCGACGGCGAGCACGCGCCCCAACTCGCCCGCGCCCAGGGCATCACGGCCACCGAGCTGACCGCCACCGGCCTGGTCGACCTGGTCGTCCCCGAGAGCGCCGACCCGGCCGACCTGCGCGAGCGCCTGGCCGCCGCCGTCACCACCGCGCTGGCCGAACTCGCCGAACTCCCGGACGCCGAGCGCCTCGCCGCCCGGGCCGCCCGCAACCGCCGCCTCGGCGGCCCGGATCCAGGAGGCATCCCGCGATGAGCACCACCGACCCGCTGGTCCCCGCCCTGGCCGGAGTGATCGCCGACCTGCTGCGCTTCCTCGACGAGTGCGAGGACGACGAAGTCGCCGACGACACCGCCGTCGGGCTGATGGAGAACGTCGCCGGAGAGCTGAACAACCTCCCCGAAGCCCAACGCGAGCGCCTGACCGCCGTGTTCGCCGACCTGGCCGCCGCCGAACCCGACCCGGGGCGCCGCGTCTCGCTCGCCGAGTTCCCGTACGCCTGCGACCTGGTCGAGGAACCACCCGCCTGACGCCGACCCGGCCGTCCCCTTCCCCGCTCGACGCGCCGGCAGGGGACCCGGCCCGCTCGGCCCGCTCGCCAGCCGCCCCCGCCCGTTCACTGCGGCGCGGGCAGCCACTCCTCCAGGGCGGTGAGATCCCCGTCCGTCAGCCCCACCCCGGGGTCGATCCTCAGCAGCAGCGCGGGCCCCGGGTGGTGGGCCGCCACCCACTCCCGGTCGGCCGTCCCGATCTCGTCGTCCACCCAGGCGAACGCCGTCCCGCCCGCGTGGTCCACCAGTAGCGGCGTCTTCCAGTGCACCCCGGGCGGCAGGGCGTCCGAACGGTGGGGCGCCTCCGCCTCGTCCGGCTCCTCCAGCACGGGCAGTCGCGGCAGTCCGAGCAGCGGCGCGACGCGGATGTTGGCCTCGTACCCCCAGGTGGTGGCCCACACCGGCCGGCAGGGCAGCGCCGCGATCCGCGCCCCGCACCGGGGGTCGAGCCTGGCCAGCAGCGGGTGCCCGGCGGCCTCCGCGCCCAGCACCTCGCGAATCCGGCGCTCCGACAGATGCTCCGGGTGGCTCCCGGCCGGCCCGCCGAACGGGATCAGCGGACCGTCGACGTCGAGGTACAGCCACGGCGGCGAGGACGGTCGGGACGACGGGAGCGACTCCATCCCCGCATTCTGCCCGCCCCGCGCCGCCCCCTCACCCGGTCCCTCCGGCGCCTCCGGCTCCTCCGGCGCCCGAACCGTCCGCCGCGTCCGCCGCGTCCGCCATGAACGTCCGGTTGACCTCGATCAAGTGGTCAAGCGCCTCCCGGGCGGCGGCCAGGCTGTCGATCTCGGAGGAGAGACGGGCCCGCTCCTGGCTCATCACCGCCGAAGCCCGCCGGGCGCCGTCCATGGTGGGCCGCTTCATGCAGGGGACCAACCGGGCGATGGTTCTGCTGGACATGCCGGCGGCCAGGAACGTCCTGATCAGTGCCACCCGCTGGACGTGCTCGTCGCCGTAGCACCGCTGGCCGCTCGGAGTTCTCGCGCTGACCAGCAGCCCCTGCTGCTCGTAGTAGCGCAACGAGCGAGGGCTCGCCCCCGTCCGGACGGCCAGTTCACCGATCCGCATCTCAACCCCTCGTGTGCGCCGGGTCACCGCGACTTGCCCCTGACATCGATGTGAGCGTTTAGGTTAACCCCGTGGCCGCGACCCGCCCCATCCGCGAGAACACGAGAGGGAGAAGTCCGTGATCAAGTTCGCCTTCCTGATCAACCGCGCCGGCGGAATGACGTTCGAGGAATTCGTCGAGCACCACCGGGGCCGCCACGCTCCGTTGTTCACCTCCATTCCGGAGGCGCGGCAGTACGTGAAGAAGTACACCGTCTCCCACCCGGTCCCCGCCCAGGGCTACCCGAACCCGGCCTACGACGGACTCACCGAGATCTGGTTCGAGAGCTGGGCGGACCACGACGCCTTCTTCACGTCCAGGAACTACCGGGAGTTGGTGAATCCGGACGAGAGCGAGTTCATCGACCTGGATTCGGTGGCGGTCATGGTCACGGAAGAGACCGTGGTGCTCTGACCCTCGGGCCGCCCGCCCCGCGCCGCAGGCGGTGCGGCGGCCGCCAGGGCGTCCGCGAGCCAGTCGGCGGTGTCGGGGAGCCAGTCCGGGAGGGCGTTGCCGAGGAGGTGGTTGCCGTGCGGGACGCGGAGCGGTTCGGCGTGCGGGAGGTCGGCGGTGAGGGCGTCGGCGTTGGTGACGCCCGGGATGCGGTCCCGGCCGCCTTCGACCAGGAGCAGGGGGAGGCGGCGCAGCCGGGGCGCCAGGGCGGCCAGGTCGAGCCGTGCGGCGAAGGCGCGGGCGGCCGTCTCGTCGCCGCAGCGCCGGGTGAGGGTGGCGGTGACGAACGGGACGAGCGCGTCCCAGTCCAGCCGGTACGGGGCGCTGACCAGGGCGGCCGCCCGGACGCGCGGGTCGTGGGCGGCGAAGTCGGCGGCGAGGTAGCCGCCGAGGCTGAGCCCGATGACGGCGATCCGGTCGGGGTCGATCGCCCCGCCAGTCGCCTCGTCGGCCGGAACCCGGCCCGGTGCGTGGTCCGGGGCACCGTCGAGGGCGTGGTCCAAAGCGTGGTCCAGGGCGCGGCCGAGCGCGTGCCGGTGGTCGGGGCCGAGCGCGGGGCCGGCGGCCAGGACGCCCTGCCCCGGGCCGTCGACGGCCAGGACCGCCAGTCCGCGGTCGAGCAGTGCGTCGGCCGGCCGGTGGAACTCCTCCTTCGAGGAGTCCATGCCGGGCACCAGCACCACCAGCGGAGTGCCCGCCCCCTCCCGTCGCGCCTCCTCCCGGGGCAGGCGCAGCCAGCCCGCGTAGTCCGGGCCGGAGATCCGCCGGGCCCGGGGTTCGAGCAGCGCGAGGTAGTCGCCCATCGACCGGTCGGCCTCGGCGGCGACGGCGGCGGCGCGCTCCCGGTCCGGGTCCGGCAGCAGGGCGGCGAGGTGGAACCAGCGGGCGGCGAGCCGGTGGTGGTGCCCGGCCGTCCGGTGGCGGCCGCGCCCGGCGGCCCGCTCGGCCCGGGCCTGGTGGGCGAGGGCGGCCGCCCGGCAGGCGTCGGGCCAGTGCGGTAGCGAGTCGACCGCCGCGGTGACGCGGTCGTACTCGTACGGGTCGATGCCGGCGCCGTGGGCGCGCGGGCGGGTCTCGGCGACGAACCCGGCGGCCGCGCCGGGGGTGTTGAGGAAGGAGAGGTCGGTCATGGGCGGAACGGTCCTCCGGAACGTGGCGGAGCCACCTGGGCGACAAGTCAACAAATCGATCGAGGGGGTGGCGGCGCGGCCACGGCGACAGCAGCGGCGGTCACACCGGCGGCGGTAGCAGCAGCGGTAGCAGCGGCGGCGACATCAACACGCCTCATCATCATCAATACATTGACGACTGTCAACGATACTGATTGATGTCGCCCGCCCTGTAGCATCGCCGCATGGGAATGCCCGCCACTGACCGCATCGGCATCGATCTGCACCAGGCCGACCAGGAGTTGATGGCCGCGAAGCGCATCGCACTGGAGCCCGCCGGGCTGACGGTGGCGCAGTACGCGGCGCTGTACGTGCTGGCCGACAGCCCGGGCATCAGCGGGGCGGGGCTGGCCAGGTCCTGCCAGGTGACTCCGCAGGCGATGGCCGTGCTGCTCCGGCACCTGACCGAGCGCGGGTTGGTGGAGCGGGCGCCGCACCGCTGGCACCGCAACGTGCTGGAGACCCGGCTGACCGACAGTGGCCGGGCCGCCCTGGAGCTGGCCGACGAGCGCGCCACCGAGGTCGAGCAGTGCCTGGCCGACGAGTTCACCGAGGCCGAGCAGGAGCAGTTCCGGGGCTTCCTGGACCGCGCGGCCCGGGCGCTGCGGCGGGCCGCCGACGACCTCGGCTGAACCGGTCGGCCCGGCCGGGCTCCGTGCCCGTCGCCCCCTCCCCCGCACGCACCGGTGTGGCCAATGTCGCACGGTGGATCTCCGCAGCTCGCGGCGGGTACGGCGGCCGGTTGCGGGTAGGCTGCGGCTGCCCCGTACCCGAGCCGTGAGGAGTTGCGCGTGTCTGCGATCACCGTCGTGGGGGTGGGTGCGGACGGCTGGCGGGGGCTCCCGGACGCGGCGCGGGAGGCGCTGGGCGCGGCGGAGGTGGTGCTCGGCGGGGCGCGCCAGTTGGGGCTGCTGCCGGCGGAGGTGACGGCGGATCGGGTGCCGTGGCCGTCCCCGCTGCGGCCCTCGGTGCCGGGGCTGCTGGCGCGGTTCGCGGGGCGGCGGCTGGCGGTGCTGGCCAGCGGTGACCCGATGTTCCACGGGATCGGCCGGACGCTGCTGGAGTGCGGCGTCCCGGCGGGTTCGCTGCGGGTGCTGCCGCATCCGTCCTCGGTGTCGCTGGCGTGCGCCCGGCTGGGCTGGCCGGTGGAGGAGACCGAGGTGGTGACGCTGGTGGGCCGGCCGCTGGAGTCGCTGCACGCGGCGCTGTACCCGGGCCGTCGGCTGCTGGTGCTGAGCGCGGACGCGTCGACGCCCGCGCGGGTGGCGGGGCTGCTGGCGGACCGGGGCTACGGTCCGAGCCGGGTACGGGTGTTGGAGCAGTTGGGCGGTCCGGCGGAGGCGGTGCGCGAGGGCGTGGCGGCGGGCTGGTCGCTGCCGCCGGGCGATCCGCTGAACCTGCTGGCGGTCGACTGCGTGCGCGACCCGGCCGTCGCGCCGGACGCCCCTCGACAGCAGCTCGTTTCCGGCCTGCGGGACGAACTCTTCGAGTCGGACGGCCAATTGACGAAGCGTCACATTCGGGCGGCGACGTTGGCGGCGCTCGGCCCGGCCCCGGGCGAGCTGCTGTGGGACGTGGGCGGCGGCTCGGGGTCGATCGGCATCGAGTGGCTCCGGGCGCACCGCAGTTGCCGGGCGGTCAGCGTGGAGCGGGACGCGGTGCGGGCGGAGCGGATCGCCCGCAACGCGGCGGCGCTCGGGGTGCCCCGGCTGCGGGTCGTCCGGGGTGCGGCGCCGGCGGCGCTGCTGGAGCTGGCCGGGTCGGGGCCCGAACTCGGCCGTCCGGACGCGGTGTTCGTCGGCGGCGGGTTGACGGTGCCGGGGGTGCTGGAGGCCTGCTGGGCGGCGCTCGGCCCGGGCGGGCGGCTGGTGGCGAACACGGTGACGCTGGAGTCGGAGGCGCTGCTGACGCAGTGGTACCGGCGCCACGGCGGCGAGTTGGTGAAGCTGGGCGTCGCGCACGCGGTGCCGGTGGGCGGGTTCACGGGGTGGCGGCAGGCGATGCCGGTGACCCAGTGGAGCGTCGTCAAGGGCACGGACGAAGCGGCGAGCGCCGGACGGTCCGGCGGGGCAGGAGGAGGAGCGAAGTGACGGTCTATTTCATCGGTGCCGGTCCGGGCGCGGCCGATCTGATCACGGTGCGCGGCCAGCGCACCCTGGCCCGCTGCGGGGTGTGCCTGTACGCGGGCAGCCTGGTGCCGCCGGAGCTGCTGGCCGACTGCCCGCCGGACGCCCGGCTGGTGGACACCGCGAACCTGGACCTGGACCAGATCCTGGCCGAGATCGTCCGCGCGCACGGCGAGGGCCTGGACGTGGCCCGGCTGCACTCGGGCGACCCGTCGGTCTTCTCGGCGATGGCCGAGCAGATGCGCCGGCTGGACGCGGCGGAGATCCCGTACGAGGTGGTGCCCGGCGTGCCCGCGTTCGCGGCGGCCGCGGCGGCGCTGAAGCGGGAGTTGACGGTGCCGACGGTCGGGCAGACGGTGATCCTGACCCGGGTGGCCCGGCAGGCGACGCCGATGCCGCCCGGCGAGGAGCTGGCCGTCCTGGGCAGGAGCGGCGCGCTGCTGGTGCTGCACCTGGCGGTCCGCTACGTGGACAGCGTGGTCGAGGAGCTGCTGCCGCACTACGGGCCGGACTGCCCGGCGGCGGTGGTCGCGATGGCCAGCCGTCCGGACGAGTTGGTGCTGCGCGGCACGCTCGGTGACATCGCCGTCCAGGTGAAGGCGGCGGGCGTGCTGCGCACCGCCGTCATCATCGTCGGCCGCACCCTGGCGGCGACGGAGTTCCGCGACAGCCACCTGTACTCGACCACCCGGGCGCGGTAGTGCCGCGTCAGGCGGCCCTCACCGCCAAGGAGCGGCTCTCCCGGCCCTGAGGGGGCTGGGAGGTGCCCCCTCGGGGCGTTCCGTCGGAGCGCCGGTCGACGTGCCGTCCGCCGTCGGCCGGCCCGCCCGGGCGTCGAGCACGCGGCTCGCGCGGCCGCTTGTCCGGTGGACCCGCTCGAACGGCGCTCAGGCAGCGAGAGCGAGTCCGAGGGTGGCCGCGACCGGGGCCAGGTAGAGCAGCGGGAAGACCACGGTCTTGTAGGAGCGGGCCCGCAGGACGGTGACGACCGCGCCGAGGAAGTACAGGATCAGACCCACCGCGGCGGCGACACCCAGGGCGGGTACGGCGAGTCCGATCAGCACGCCGGCCGCGCCCGCGAGCTTCGCGAACGCCAGCGGGCCCCACCACGAGCGCGGGACGCCGTACTCGACGAGCGGCTGGACCACGAACTCGGCACGGCGCGCCAGCGACACGCCGGAGAACCCGACCCAGACGGCGGTGACGACGGCGAGAACGGCGTAGGAGACGGACACGAGGCACTCCGGGGTGGTGTGAAGGGGAGCTGACGGAAGACCGGGGCGCACTGGTCGCGCCCCGCGCTCCGACGTACTTGCTCGGACACTCCACTGACCCCGCCCACGCGCCGAGTGTGACAACCGCCCGGAAAGAATTTCCCTCGGACCGGTCTCGACGCTCGACGCGGGCTCCGACCCCGGCTCAGCGGGCCCCGGAGGGCTCGAACGGCTCGGACGACTCGGGCCCACCCTGGTGCGGTTCGTCGGACAGCAGTCCTTCCGCGGCGCCGTCGAGCAGGCGCTGCATCTCGGCGGAGCGGGGCAGCATGGTCCTCTCGTAGGCGCGGACCGCGTCGGCGACGGTGTCGTGCGAGGCCAGGGCGAGGGCGAGTTCGCAGGCGTCGAGCAGGGCGAGGTTGACGCCGACGCCCAGCGGGGGCATGAGGTGGGCGGCGTCGCCGAGCAGGGTGACGGCGCCGTCGTGTTCCCAGGTGTGCGGGACGGGCAGGGCGTGGATGGGGCGGTCGACGTAGCGGCCGTCGTTGTCGGTGAGGAGTCGGCGCAGGGCGGGTGCCCAGTGGCGGAAGCGGTCCAGGAGGAGGGCCCGGATGCCGTCGGTGTCCCGGGCGGTGAGGCCGGCCGCGGTGATCCAGTCGGCGGGGACGCGCTGGATGACGTAGGCGCGGATGTGGTCGTCGCCGTTGCGCTGGGCGAACAGGCAGCGTTCGCCGTCCGCGGCGGCGGTGCTGCCGGGGCCGACGAGTGCGGCGAGGTCGGGGTGGCGGTCGTCCACGTCGTGGAACCAGGCTTCGAGGAAGCTGATGCCGGTGTACTGGGGGGTGGCCGGGGAGAGGGCGCGGCGGACCTTGGACCAGGCGCCGTCGGCGCCGATGACGAGGTCGGCCTCGATGACGGTGCCGTCGGTGAAGTGGAGGCGGCGGGGGCCGGCGGCGGGCCCTTCGACGGAGCGCAGGGTGCGGCCCCAGCGGACGGTGCCCGGGGCGAGCGAGCCGAGCAGGAGTCCGCGCAGTCGGCCGCGGTCGATCTCCGGCTTGAAGCGTTCGCCGTCCTCGGGGACGTGGTGGAAGCCGATCTCCCCGGTGGTGGCGTCGAGTTGGCGCATCTCCTGCCCCTCGGGGCGGGCCAGGCGGAGGAAGTCGTCCAGCAGCCCGGCTTCGCGCAGGGCGAGTTGGCCGTTGTCCTCGTGCAGGTCGAGCGTGCCGCCCTGGTCCCGGGTGTCGGGGCCCGGGTCGCGGTCGTGGACGGTGACGGCGATGCCGTGGCGCTGCAGGATGCGGGCGCAGGTCAGGCCGCCGGGGCCGGCGCCGATGACGGCGATGCGGGGGGTGGACGCGGGGGTGGTGGGCATGGTGGTGCTCCTTTCGGACGGCGTGCGGCCGGGCCGCTCCTCCAGAAGAGCACAACGACTACAAAAGTGCAACGACTCAACTTTTGAACCGCCTCAACCCGGCGGGTAGACTGTCCCCATGCCCGGAACCCCGCCGCCACCGCCGCCACCCCCGCCACCGGCCCCGCCGGGCCCTCCGTCTCCGCCGCCGCCACCCCCGCCGCCGCCCGGCCGCCGCGAGCGCAAGAAGGCCGCCACCCGCCGGGCCATCGCCGACGCGGCGCTGCGCCTGTTCCTGGAGCGCGGCTACGACGAGGTCGGCATCCGCGAGATCGCGGACGCCGCGGACGTCTCCACCACCACGCTGTTCAAGCACTTCCCGTCCAAGGAGGCCCTGGTCTTCGACGAGGAGGCCGACCTGGAGGCCGACCTGCTCGCCGCCGTCCGCGAGCGGGCCCCCGGCCAGTCCGTCCCGGCCGCCCTGCGCGAGCACGCGCTGCGCCACCGCCGGGCCGCCGCCGACGGCGACCCCCGCTTCACGGCCTTCATCGGGCTGGTCGACTCCACGCCCGCCCTGAGCAGTTACCACCAGGCCATGTGGCTCCGGCACACCGCGGCGCTCGCCGCGGTGATCGCCGAGGAGAGCGGCCTGCCCGCGGACGACCCCGCCTGCACGGCCCTGGCCCATTTCGCCCTGGAGGCGCCGCGGGCCGCCCGGTCCCACGCCGACGTCCGCGGCGCCGTGGTCCGCGCCTTCGACCTCCTCGAACACGGCTGGAGCGCCCTCGCCCCGCCCTCCCCCTGACGCCTGACCCCCCCCGTCCGCCACCGGCCCGGGTCAGCCGGCGCCCAGGCCGTCTCAGCCGACGCCCAGGCCGTCGAGGACGGCACGCGCGCCGTCGGTGAAGGCGCGGGCCGGGTCGGCGGCGGCGCGGGCGGACAGGGCGGCGGCGAGCAGCGGGAAGGTCTCGGGGACGAGCGGGCCGCCGGGGGTGACGGCGGCGGCAGCCTGGTGCTCGAGTTCGAGCGCCCCGATCACGTACGACACCAGCGCGTGCAACGCGGCGGCCCGGCGCGGCGCGTCGAGTCCGGCGTCGGCCAGGGCCTCCAGCAGCCGTTCGCGCCAGCGCAGCGCGGACGGGCAGCCGCCGTGGTGCCGGACGGCCAGCGGCAGGACGCCGGGGTGCGCGCCGACGGCCTCGCGCATCGACTCCAGCAGGGCGAGCAGCCGGGCGCGCGGCCCGGCCGTCGCGGCGGGCCGGGCGGCGCGGTCCAGGACGTCGCGGTCCAGGACGTCGCCGAGGGCGAGGTCGACGACCAGGCACTCGAGTTCCTCGCGGTCCTCGACGTAGCGGTACAGCGCCATGGTGCGGCGGTCGAGCTCGGCGGCGACGGTGCGCATGGACAGGGCGGGCAGGCCGTCGCGGTCGATCACGGCGAGCGCGGCGGCGGCGATCTGGCGGATCGTCAGGGAGCGTGGGCGGGGCACGGGTTGACAGCGTACGCCATACGCCTACAGTTTTGGCGTACGGCACACACCTACGAGGAGCCTCCGAGGAGCCCACGTGTCCCGACTCCGGGCCGGCACCACCGCACCGCCCCTCCCCGCCGCCGACGCCGCCGGCGCCCCCCTGCCGCCGGTGCCCGCGGACGGCCTGACCCACCTGCAGTTCCGCCGCTTCGCGGGCTGCCCGATCTGCAACCTGCACCTGCGCGGCTTCGCCGTCCGCCACCCGGAACTGCGCGCGGCCGGGGTGCGCGAGCTGGCCGCCTTCCACTCGCCCGCCGGCGAACTGCGGCCGTACGCCGACGGGTCGCCGTTCCCGCTGCTGGCCGATCCGGAGCAGCGGCTGTACCGGGCGTACGGGGTCGAGCGCGGCGCCCGCGCCCTGCTCGACCCCCGGGCCTGGCCGTCCATCGCCCTCGGGGTGGCCCGCAGCGTCCCGCTCGTCCTGCGCGGCCGCGAACGCCCGCCCGCCTCCCGCCCCCTCGGCGGCCGCCTGGGCCTGCCGGCCGACTTCCTCCTCACCCCCGACGGCCGGATCGCCGCCGCGCACTACGGCACCCACGCGGCCGACCACTGGTCCGTGGACCAGGTCCTCGCCCTGGCCGCGGAGCACCGCCCGTCGGCGGCCACGGCGGCCCGGGGCTGAGGGGGCGCACGCGCTCAGCCGAGCGAGGCGGTGAACTCCTTGGCGCGGCGGGTGATGTCGGCCCAGTCGCCGTCCGCGACGGCCTGCGGCGGGACGACGTCGGTGCCGGCGCAGACGGCGAGGGCGCCGTGGTCGAGGAAGGCCCGGGCGTTGCCGGCGTTGACACCGCCGGAGGCGACCAGCGGGACGTCGGGGTAGGGGCCGCGCAGGTCCTTGAAGTAGCCGGGGCCGAACGCCTTGGCGGGGAAGATCTTGACCGCGGCGGCGCCGAGGTCGACCGCGTCGGCGACTTCGCTCGGGGTCAACGCGCCCATCACGACCGGGATCCCGGCTTCGCGGGCGATGTCGGCGACGGCGGGGCGCAGGCCGGGGGTGACCAGGAAGCCGGCGCCGGCGGCGATGCCGGCCCGGGCCTGGTCGGCGGTGAGGACGGTGCCGACGCCGATCCGGCAGCCGGCTCCGGCGGCGCGGGCGAGGTGGCGGGTGACGTCGGGGGTGGTGAAGGTGAGTTCGGTCCAGGCGATGCCGCCTTCGGCGAGCGCCTGGCAGAGCGCGACCGCGTCGGGGATCACGGGGGCCCGCACCACGGCGATCACCGGCTGCCGGGCCAACGCCGCGCGCAGGTCCGTCGTTTCCGTTCCCATCCTGCCAACTCCTGTTCAAAGTCCACTGGTTCACAACAACTGGGCGGGTCCCGCCGGAAGTCAGCCCACGGCCCGGACCTGGCGGTCGGCGACGCGGCGCAGCGCCCGGCCGGCCAGGTCGCCGGTGGGTTCGCCGTCGGTGAGGGCGGCGACGCCGTTGACCAGGACGTGCCGGATGCCGTCGGCGGCCCGCCGGGGGTGGTCGAAGGTGGCGGTGTCGCGGACGGTCCCTGGGTCGAACAGGACCAGGTCGGCGTGGTGGCCGGGGCGGATCAGGCCGCGCCGGTCGAGGCCGAGCCGGCGGGCGGGGCGGCCGGTCATCCGGGCGACGGCCTGTTCGAGCGTGAGGACGCCCAACTCGCGGACGTAGCGGGCGAGGTAGCGGGGGAAGGTGCCCCAGGCGCGGGGGTGCGGCCGGGCGCCGACCAGCAGTCCGTCGCTGCCGACGGTGTGCGCGGGGTGGCGCATGATGGCGCGGACGTTCTCCTCGTGGCCGACGTGCTGCAGGATGGTGGTGCCCAGCTGGTCGGCGCGCAGCAGGTCGAAGAAGACCTCGGTGCCGGTGCGGCCCCGTTCGGCGGCGAGTTCGGAGACCTTCCTCCCGACGGCGGCGGAGAGCGCGCCGTCGCGGACGCCGGAGATCTGGATGGTGTCCCAGTCGGTGACGACGCCGTGGCAGCCGTCGCTGCCGCGCTCCTCGACGTCGGCGCGGATGCGCTCGCGGGCGGCGGGGTCGGCGAGCCGGGCGAGGGTGGCCCCGGGACCGCCCTCGGTGGACCAACTGGGCAGCAGGGCGGCCAGGGTGGTGGACCCGGGCAGGTAGGGGTAGCTGTCGAGGGTGATGTCGGTGCCGTCGGCGAGGGCGGCGTCGACCAGGGCGAGGAACTGTCCGGCGCGGCCCTCGTTGACGCCGAAGTTCATGGTGGCGTGGGTCAGGTGGAGCGGGCAGCCGGAGCGCCGGGAGATCTCGACCATCTCGGCGTAGCCTTCCAACGCGCCCGCGCCGTAGGAGCGTTGGTGGGGTGCGTGGAAGCCACCGCGGGCGGCGACGACGGTGCACAGTTCGACGAGTTCGGCGGTGTCGGCGTACATGCCGGGGGTGTAGGTGAGGCCGGTGGACATGCCGACCGCGCCGTCGGCCAGCGCCTGGTCCACCAGGTGCTTCATCCGGTCGAGTTCGGCCCGGTCGGGGGGACGGTTGTCCCAGCCCATGGCGAGCATCCGGACGGAGCCGTGCGGGACGAGGTAGCAGGTGTTGACGGCGGCGCCGGCGTCGAGGCGGTCGAGGTACTGGGCGACGGTGCGCCAGTTCCAGTCGAAGTCCCCGTCGGCGGGATCGCCGTTCCAGCCGGCGAGTTGGCGGCGCAGCGCGGCGAGCGTGGTGTCGTCGACGGGGGCGTAGGAGAGGCCGTCCTGGCCGAGGACTTCGAGCGTGACGCCCTGGGTGATCCGGGAGGGGTGGTCGGGTTCGAGCAGCAGCCGCAGGTCGGAGTGGGCGTGCATGTCGATGAAGCCGGGGGCGAGTACCAGCCCGTCGGCGTCGATGACCCGGCGGCCGGTCAGGCGTTCTCCGGGGTGGCCGATCTCGGCGATCCGGCCGTCGGTGACGGTGACGTCGGCGCGGTGGCGGTCGGCGCCGGTGCCGTCGACGACGGTGGCGCCGCGCAGCAGCAGGTCGGCCATCAGAAGTACGTCCGGACCAGGTCGACGACGCGGGGGTGTTCGGCGTCGGCGTGGTCGAGGACGGGGATGAGGCTCCACTTGTCGAAGGCGGTGCAGGGGTGGGACAGGCCCAGCCGGAGCACGGCGCCGACGGGGGCGGCGGGCCCGGCGTCGCGCAGGAAGGCGTGCTGGTCGTTGAGGGCGGTGACGGCGGCGCCGGTCAAGGGCCCCCGGCCGCGGACGAGTTGGGGCTCGGGCAGCCCTTCGTCGAACGGGAGGTCGCGCTTTCCGGCGTCGAGCAGGGCGAGTCGGGGCTCGGGGTGGGAGACGACGCGGGCCCAGCCGTGCATGGCGGAGCGCAGCGGGGTGGCGGCGGCGCCCCGGGCGAGCGGGGAGATGCCGCGGTAGAAGCCGTCGTCGTGGGCGAGGTAGGCGCCGGCCCGGACGATGACGACGGTGCCGGGGACGTGCCGGGCGAGGGGGGTCAACTCCTGCGCGACGGTGTCGAAGTAGGCGCTGCCGCCGGCGGTGACGACGGGGGTGGCGGTGGGGTAGTCGGCGGCGAGGCGGCGGTGCAGGTCGGCGAGGTCGGCGAGGTAGCCGCGGACGGCGGCGAGGGCGGCGTCGGAGGCGTCGTGGGCGAGGGCGCCTTCGTAGCCGCCGACGCCGGCCAGGCGCAGGGCGGGGGCGGCGAGGACGGCGGCGGCGACCTCCAGGGCGGCGGGGACGCCGCGGGCGCCGGTGCGCCCGCCGGGGCCGCCGAGTTCGACCAGGACCTCGACCGGGCGGGTGGCGCCGGCGGCGCGCAGGGCGGCGTCCATCTGCCGGACGCCGTCGGTGGAGTCGACCCAGGAGGTGAAGGCGAAGCCGGGGTCGCGGTCGAGTTCGGCGGCGACCCAGGCGAGTCCGGCGGGGTCGAGCAGGGTGTTGGCGAGCAGCAGGCGCTGGACGCCGAAGGCGCGGGCGACGCGCAGCTGGGGGAGGTTGGCGAGGGTGACGGCGTGGGCGCCGGCGGCGAGCTGGGCCTGCCAGAGGGCGGGGGCCATGGTGGTCTTGCCGTGCGGGGCGAGCCGGACGCCGGCGCCGCGGCACCAGGCGGCCATGGTGCGCAGGTTGTGGTCGAGGGCGGCGGCGTCGAGGGTGAGCAGGGGGGTGCCGAGGCCGTCGAGGGTGGGGCGGGTGGCGAGCCAGTCGCGGACGCTGCGGCCCCAGGCGTCGGCGGGGACGGCCTTGAAGCGGAAGTCGAGCGTCTCGTCGGCGAGGGCGGCGACGGCGGCGGTGTCGATGCCGGGGCCGTGGACGGGGTCGGCGAAGTACTGCCGGTCCTGGTCCGTCCGCTCTGCCGATCCTGCCGTTTCGCTCATCGCCCTGCCTCCGCATCGAACCCCGACCCACTCGCGAGCTGGGGAGTTGCAACATGCGCAACCTCTATTGCGCATGTTGGTGATACGGTTCTAGCATTCACGCCGGACGGCGGTCAACGGACCGCGACGCGGCCCGTCCACCCCTCCCACCAGGTGCGCAGCACCGGGGCTCACCGCCGAGCGCCGGAGCGCGCGGGCCGTCGGCGGCGGGAGCGGGGGCGCGGGCCCGAGGGTGAGGGAGCGGGTTGATGGCGGATCAGGACGGGGCGGGCCAGGACGGTGGGGCCACCGCCCGGGCCGTGTGCCTGGGCGAGTCGATGGCGGTGCTGCTGCCCGACCGGCCGGGGCCGTTCGAGGCCGTCGGCGCGTTCCGCCCCTCGGTGGGGGGCGCCGAGTCCAACGTGGCGGCGGCGCTGGCCGCGCTGGGCGTGCCGACGGCGTGGATCAGCCGGGTCGGCGCGGACGGCTTCGGCCGCCGCCTGACCGGAGACCTGGCGGCGGCGGGGGTGGACGTGTCGGCCGTCGCCGTGGACCCGCACCGCCCGACCGGGGTGTACCTGAAGGAGACCGGCGGCTCCGGCCTGCCGCACGACCTGGGCCCGGGCCGCTCCCGCCTGCACTACTACCGCACCGGCTCGGCGGCCTCCGCGCTCTCCCCCGCACTGCTGGACGACCCGGTGGCCGCGGCCCTGCTGGACGCCGCGCCGCTGCTGCACCTGACGGGCATCACCCCCGCGCTGTCGGACGGCTGCCTGGCCCTGGTGCGCGCCCTGCTGGCCCGCCGCCGCCCGGGCCGGCTGGTCTCCTTCGACCTGAACTGGCGCCCGGCGCTGTGGCGGCTGCGCGACCCGGCGGTGCTGCCGGAACTGCTGGACGCCGCGGACGTGCTGCTGCTGGGCGCGGACGAGGCCGAGGAGGCGTTCGGCACCGGCGACCCGCGGGCGCTGCGCCGGCTCTTCCCGTCCCCGGCCACCCTGGTGGTCAAGGACTCCGGGCACCTGGTCAGCGCGCTCGACCGGGACGGGCGGCAGGTCACCGAGCCGGCGCTGCGGGTCGAGGTGGTGGAGCCGACCGGCGCGGGCGACGCGTTCGCGGCCGGCTACCTGGCCGGCACCCTGCGCGGGCTGGACCAGCGCTCCCGGCTGCGCCTGGGCCACCTGGCGGCGGCGGGCGCGCTGACCGCGCCCACCGACCACGGCGCGCTGCCGGACGCGACGACGGTGGCCGCGCTGCTGGCCGCCGACGAGGGCGACTGGGCGGCGACCCGGGTCTCGGCGTCCGGCTTCGACTCCCCCGCACTGCCCGCCCGCGCCCACGCCCCCGTCCACGCCCCCGTCCACGCCACCTGAGAGCACACCCGCCGCTCCCGGCACCCTCGAAGACCCTCGGGACACCCATGAGCCAGACCGTCACCCGCGCCCTGCGCCTGCTCGCCGAACTCGGCGAGGGCGAGCGCTCCCTCGACCAGTTGGCCGAGCTGATCGGCGTGCACAAGACCACCGTGCTGCGGCTGCTGCAGAGCCTGGAGGAGGAGCGCTTCGTCCACCGCGACGCCCAGTACCGCTACCACCTCGGCGCGGGCCTGTTCGCGCTGTCCAGCCTCGCCCTGGAGCAGCGCGGCATCCGCCGCACCGCCGCCCCGCACCTCGCCGAGCTGAACGCGGCGACCGGCCAGACCGTGCACCTGGCCGCGTACGAGGGCGGCGAGGTGGTCTACATCGACAAGTACGACTCGCGGCACCCGGTGCGGATGTACTCGCGGATCGGGCTGCGCGCGGCGCTGCACAACACGGCGGTGGCCAAGGTGCTGCTGGCCGACCTGTCGCCGGCCGAGCGGCGCCGGGTGGTGGACGGCATCGAGTTCACCGTGCACACCCCGAACACGATCACCAGCCCGCAGGCGCTGCTGGCCGAGCTCGACCAGGTCGCGGCGCAGGGCTGGGCGCAGGACCACGCCGAGCACGAGGCGTTCATCAACTGCGTGGCCGCGCCGATCCGGGACGTCTCGGGCCGGGTGGTGGCCGCGGCGTCGATATCCGTGCCGGACGTGGTCCTCCCGTACGAGCAGGTGCTCGAACTGCTCCCCCAACTGCTCGCCTGCACCAGGGCGATCTCCGCCGACGCGGGCCTTCCGGTCCGCGGCACCGTTCACTGACGCACCGTCAGTTTCCTTCTGGAGTACGACACATGAGCGACAAGATCGAGGTCCGCACCGACGGCGCACCCGCCCCGGCCTGGATGTTCTCGCAGGGCGTGCGCAAGGGCCCGATCCTGCAGGTGTCCGGCCAGGGCCCGCAGGACCCGGCGACCGGCGAGTACCTGCACCACGGCGACGTGAAGGCGCAGACCCGGCGGACGCTGGAGAACGTCAAGGCGATCGTCGAGGCGGGCGGGGCGAGCATCGAGGACGTGGTGATGTTCCGCGTCTACCTGACCAAGCGCGCCGACTTCCCGCTGATGAACGAGGTGTACGCGCAGTTCATCGAGGAGAACATCGCACCGGGCGGCGTGAAGCCCTGCCGCACCACGGTCTTCGTCGAACTCCCGCAGGAGCCGATGCTGGTGGAGATCGACGCGCAGGCCGTCGTCACCGGCTGACCGGCCGGTCCGGCGGCCGTCCCCGCGCCCACCCGGCCCGGGGGCGGCCGCCGGACGCGCTTGGTGGCGGGCTCCCGCCCGGCGTCCCACACTCGGACTGGAGGACGAACGGCGGGAGCGCTGCCATGTGCGAACAGCGACAGATGATCATGCAGAAGGCCGAGAAGTCGAACGACCGGGTGCTGCACCGGCGGTTCGCCTGGCACGACAGCTGCCGGCCCCTCACCGAGGGGGCGGTCCGGGTCGAGTCGGGCTACCACTACGAACCGCGCCTCGGCGCGGCCATCCCCGACGGGTACACCTACGACCCCCGGGCCGGGGTCGTGGTCGGACCGCCGAACACCATGACGGTGGTGCGGACGTCCTCCGGCCGGGGGCGGTCGGTGCCCGACGGCCCGACCACCGGCCCGATCACGCAGCGGCGGACCGTCCGCGTGGTCGACCCGGGCCCGGGCGGCTCCCCCGCCGAGACCGGCGCGGCCCCCGCCGCCCCGGTCAAGGCCGTCACGCCCCCCGTGGTCGGGTGGATGCGCCTCAACACCGTCAGCGTGCGCCACGCGACCAACACCGGCAACGTCCCGGTCCTGCTGGTGGGCATCGACGCGCAGGGGAACACGAGCAACGCCGTCATGCTCGAACCCGGCGACTCGATCGACTGGTACAACATCACGTCGGCGGCGATCGACATCGCCACGAGCACGATCTACCCGCCCGACGGCGGCCCCCGGCCGGGCGACCGGCCCAGGCTCGAGTACCAGGAGGGCCCGGGGGCGTAGTACCGGCCGCGGACCGCGCCGTCCCGTCAGGGGCCCTTCGGGGCGGCCCGGCCGACGATCGTGCCCGCGCGGTCGATGCAGATCACGTCGACGGTGACGGGGGCGCCGAGCAGCACCCCGAGCGCGGTGGCACGGGCGCCTTCGGCCACCAGGTCACCGAGCGGGACGCCCGCCGCCGCGCACGACTGCACCGCTTCCAGCGCGGTGTTGGCGGCGGCGACCCCGGCGACGAGCTCCTCGTCGGCACCGGCCTCCCTCGCCAGCGCGGCGAGTCGGGCCTTGTCGACCTGGGAGCGGCCGGAGTGCAGGTCGAGGTGGCCGGCGGCCAGCTTGGAGAGCTTGGCGAAGCCGCCGCAGACGGTCAGGCGCGGAACCGGGTGCCGGCGCAGGTACTTGAGGACGGCGCCGGCGAAGTCGCCCATGTCGAGCAGCGCGTCCTCGGGCAGGCCGTACTCGGCGACCACCACCTTCTCGGAGGTGGATCCGGTCGCGCCCGCGACGTGGGTGCGACCGGCGGCGCGGGCCACGTCGATGCCGCGCCGGATCGAGTCGATCCACGCCGAGCAGGAGTACGGGACGACGATGCCGGTGGTACCGAGGATGGACAGGCCGCCGAGGATGCCCAGCCGCGGGTTCCAGGTGTGCCGGGCGATCTCCTCGCCGTGGTCGACGGACAGTTCCACCTCCACGTCGCCGGACGCCCCGAACTCCCGGGCCACTTCGGCGATCGCCTCGCGCATCAGCTGCCGGGGCACCGGGTTGACGGCCGGCTCGCCGACCGCCAGCGGCAGGCCCGGCTTGGTGACCGTCCCCACGCCGGGGCCGGCCCGGAACACCACGCCGCTGCCCGGCGGGCCCGGCCGCACGGTGGAGCGCACCAGGGCGCCGTGCGTCACGTCCGGGTCGTCGCCCGCGTCCTTGACCACCCCGGCGCTGGCCCGGCCGGGCGCCCACTCCTCCACGGCCAGCGCGAACGCGGGACGCTCGCCCTTCGGCAGCGTGATCACCACCGGGTCGGGGAACCCCCCGCCGAGCAGCGCCGTGTACGCGGCCTTGGTCGCGGCCGTCGCGCACGCGCCCGTCGTCCAGCCGGGCCGCAGCCCGCTGCTGCGCAACTGCCCCCGCCGCCCGCCGCTCGGCGCCTGCGCGCCCGGTGCCTCGTCACTCACCGCTCATCCCGCCGCTCTCCTCGCTGTTCCCACCGGCTCGTCGTCCCCACCGTCCCACTCCCCCACTCCCCCACTCCCCCACCGTCCCACGCGGGCCGCGCCGAGCCCCCGGTTAGGGTGGTGTGTCCTGATCGCACCGGCCCGGGAGTCCGCATGCACGTCCTGATCCTCGGCGGCACCAGCGAGGCCCGCCGGCTGGCGGACGTGCTGGCGGCCGATCCGGCGCTGCGGGTGACCAGTTCGCTGGCCGGGCGGGTGGCGCAGCCGAGGCTGCCCGCCGGGGAGGTCCGGATCGGCGGTTTCGGCGGTCCGGCGGGCCTGGCCGACTGGCTGCGCGCCCACGGGGTGGACGCGCTGCTGGACGCCACCCACCCGTTCGCCGAGCGGATCAGCCGCAACGCGGCGCTGGCCGCCGCCGACACCGGCACCCCGCTGCTGGCGCTGCGCCGCCCGAGTTGGGCCCCGCAGGACGGGGACCGCTGGCACCGGGTGGCGAACCTGGCGGCGGCGGCGCAGGCGCTGCCCGCGCTCGGCACCCGGGTGTTCCTGACCACCGGGCGCCAGGGCATCGCCGCCTTCGCGCACCTGGACGGCCTGTCCTTCCTGGCCCGTTCGGTCGAAGCGCCGGTGCCGCCGATGCCCGCGCGCACCGAAGTGCTGCTGGAGCGCGGCCCGTTCACCCTGGACGGGGAGCGCGCGCTGCTGCGCGCCCACCGGATCGAGGTGCTGGTGACCAAGGACAGCGGCAGCGCCGCCACCGCCCCCAAGCTGACCGCCGCCCGCGAACTGGGCCTGTCCGTGGTGGTGGTGGAGCGCCCGGCCGCCCCGGCGGGGGTGCGCACCGCCCCGGACGTCGCCGGGGCGGCCGACTGGGTCAGGCGGCTGGCGGGCTGACGCACCGTCGATCCGCCCGCTACGCCTCGGGGTAGTGGCGCGGCGTCCACACCACTTCGGCACCGCCGCCGCGCCGCGCCCACCGGGTCCGGGTGGAGCCGACCAGCAGCAGGGTCCGCATGTCGACCTCGGCCGGGTCGAGTTCGGCGAGCGCGACGGTGCGCACCCGTTCGGTGGGGCCGCCGACGTCCCGGGCCATCACCACCGGGGTCTCCGGGGCGCGGTGCTCCAGCAGCAGGTCGCGGGCCGAGGCGACCTGCGTGGTGCGGGACTTGGAGCCGGGATTGTAGAGCGCGAGCACCAGGTCGGCTTCGGCGGCGGCGCGCAGCCGGCGGGCGATCACCTCCCAGGGCTTGAGCCGGTCGGAGAGCGAGATCACCGCGTAGTCGTGGCCGAGCGGCGCGCCGGCCCGGGAGGCGGCGGCGTGCGCGGCCGTCATGCCGGGCAGGACGCGGACGGGCACGTCCCGGTAGGGGTCCTCGCAGGCGGCTTCGAGGACGGCGGTGGCCATCGCGAAGACGCCCGGGTCGCCGGAGGAGACCACCGCGACGCGGCGGCCGCGGCGGGCCAGTTCCAGGGCGAATTCGGCCCGGACGCCCTCGACCTTGTTGTCGGAGCCGTGCCGGACCTGCCCGGCGCGCACCGGCACCCGGTCCAGGTAGGTGGTGTAGCCGACCAGGTCGGTGGCGCCCGCGAGGGCGCCGCGCGCCTCGGGGGTGAGCCACAGCGGCCCGGCGGGCCCGGTGCCGACCACGACGACCTCGCCGGCCTCGCCGGCCTGTTCGGCCGCCCCTTCCGCCGGGGCGTCCAGGGCTTCGAAGGGCCGTCCGGCGGAGTCGAGCGCGGCGACCTTGCTGGGCAGCACGGCGACGGAGAAGTACGGGACGCTCTCCGGGTCGATCTCGGCGAGCCGCCCGGTGCGTTCGCCGTCCATGGTGGCGCGCTCCACGTACCGGGCGTCGTCCAGGCGGCCGGTGCGCTCCAGGGCGCGGCGGACGGCGGGGAAGGTGCGGCCGAGCTTCATGACGACGGCGGAGTCGGTGGCGGCGAGC
Source organism: Kitasatospora phosalacinea (assembly GCF_000716545.1). GTDB lineage: Bacteria > Actinomycetota > Actinomycetes > Streptomycetales > Streptomycetaceae > Kitasatospora > Kitasatospora phosalacinea. The sequence continues at coordinate 43,177 of NZ_JNWZ01000033.1, read as the reverse complement.
CGGGCGGCGATCTCCTCCTCGGGGAGGGTGCCGGGGATGATCGTGAGGATCTCCTCGGCCTCGACCAGCGGGGTGCCCAGGCGGGCGGCGGCGGCGCTGATCGAGGTGACGCCGGGGACGACCTCGGTGGGGTAGCGGTGCGCGAGCCGCTTGTGCATGTGCTGGTAGGAGCCGTAGAACAGCGGGTCGCCCTCGGCGAGGACGACGACGTCGCGCCCGGCGTCGAGGTGCGCGGCGAGCCGTTCGGCGGCTTCCCGGTAGAAGTCGTCGAGGGCGCCGCGGTAGCCGCCGGGGTGGTCGGTGGTCTCCACGGTGACCGGGTACATCAGCCGCTCCTCGACCTGGCTGCCGGTCAGGTACCGTTCGGCGATGGCCCGGGCGTTGGAGCGGCCGTGCCGGGCGCAGTGGTAGGCGACGACGTCGGCCTTGCCGATGAGTTCGGCGGCGCGCACGGTGACCAGCGACGGGTCGCCCGGTCCGACGCCGACGCCGTACAGCCTTCCGGTCCGCTGACTGTCCGTCATTCTTCTTCGCTCGCAATCGCGTTGATGGCGGCGGCGGCTATGGCGCTGCCGCCTCGGCGGCCCCGGACGACCAGGTGTTCCAGGGCGGAGGGGTGGTCGGCGAGGGCCTGCTTGGATTCGGCGGCGCCGATGAAGCCGACGGGGACGCCGATGACGGCGGCGGGGCGGGGCGCGCCGGCCTCGACCATCTCCAGCAGGCGGAACAGCGAGGTGGGCGCGTTGCCGACGGCGACGACGGCGCCTTCGAGGCGGGGCAGCCAGAGTTCCATCGCGGCGGCGCTGCGGGTGGTGCCCATGGCGCGGGCGAGTTCGGGGACGGCGGGGTCGGTGAGGGTGCAGACCACCTCGTTGTCGGCGGGCAGCCGCTTGCGGGTCACGCCGCTGGCGACCATGTTGACGTCGCACAGGATCGGCGCCCCGGCCAGCAGGGCGCGGCGGGCGTCGGCGACGGCGTTCGGCGACCAGAGCAGGTCGTCGACCAGGTCGGTCATGCCGCAGGCGTGGATCATCCGGACGGCGACCCGGGCGACGTCGGCGGGCAGGTGGGCGAGGTTCGCCTCGGCCCGGATGGTGGCGAAGGACTGGCGGTAGATGGCCGCGCCGTCCTTCTCGTAGTCGATCATTCGGTCCTCCGCCATTGGGCGTTGCGGGCTTCGGCGACTGCCTCGGCCGTCCGGTTCTCTTCGGTGTCGCGGGCTGTGCCGTCGACGGTGACGCGGTGTCCGGCCGCGGTGGCCAGGACGTCGACCCAGCGGCCGGCGGGGTGTCCGCAGCGGCGGGCGCAGCCGGACCAGTGGACGGGCAGCCCTTCGGCGGGGGCGTCGGCGACGGCGCGGGCGGCCTGGGCGCGGACGTCGGCGAGGGACTTTCCGCAGCCGGGCAGGCCGGTGCAGGCGGTGACGCCCTCCCAGGGGCCGCCGGGGGTGGTGCGCAGCCCGGCGTCGGCCAGCCGCGGCAGCCGGGCGGGGTCGGCGCCGGGCAGGACGGCGCCGCGCCAGGGGGTGAGCCGGGCGGTCCGCCCCGCCGGGAGGGTGTCGGCGAGCAGCCGCCACTGGGCGCTGCTCGCGCGGCCGAAGCGCAGTCCGACCGAGAGGCCGTCGCCGACCCGCCCCAGCAAGGGCTGTTCGCCCGCGAAGGGGGGCAGCGGGACGTCGCCCTCGGGGAGTTCGTCCTGGATCTCGCGCGGGTGCCAGGCGCGTCCGGCGGCGAGGCCGAGGAAGCGCCGGGCGGCGTCGAGCGCGGCGGGTACGGGTGCGTCGACGGCGGTGGCGCGGCGGGCGCGGCCGAGTCGGAGCAGGGCGCGGCCGCCGCCGACTGCGATCAAGGTCACATCGGCGTTGAGTGCGGCGACGTCGCCGCGGCCGTCGTCGAGGGCGAACAGGAACTTGCCGGACAGTGCGGCGGCCCACGGCGCGGCACACAGCGACTCGTCCAACTCCCGCACCCAGCCCATGAGTCGGCCTCCGTCGGCGCCGCGTCCGTCGAGGCCGGCGAGCGGGGAGGCGACGATGTTGCGGACGCGTTCGTGCGTGTCGGAGGGCAACAGGCCGACGGCGCGCAGGCGTTCGGCGAGGTCGGCGGCGCAGTGGCCGTCGAGGCCGCGCAGCTGGAGGTTGCCGCGCGAGGTGATCTCGGCCTCGCCGTCACCGAGCGCGTCGGCGGCATCGGCCACGGCGATCAGCTGACGCTGCGTCAACCGCCCTCCGGGCAGCCGGAGTCGGGCGAGGTGCCCGTCCTCGGCCGGGTGCAGGCGGAGCGCGCCGGGGCAGGCGTCGGCGCGGCCTCGGTCGGGCCCGACGGAGGGTGCCTGGGCGGCGTCGGGTGTGGGTGGCATGGCGGCGAGCATACCCATCGGCTCCGGGCGCGCCACCGCCTCGTGCGTCACACCCGCCCCCGGCCGGGGGCGCGATTGCGCAGCTCAGGGCGGTGCGGGTGGCGGGGGTGGTCGGGTTTCGGTCAGCGTCGCAGCTCACACTCCCCCGGGGGGCCGATCACCCCGTACGATGCTGCCGGGCGCCTCTCGGGGCGTCCGCTGCCAGCGACGGCACAGCGGAGGAAGTCCGGTGCGAATCCGGTGCGGTCCCGCCACTGTGACCGCGGCTCTCGGAGCCGTGGGAGCCAGGAACTCCGGCCGTCCTCCACCGCCCGGGGCGAGGACCCCGAGGAAGGCTGTTCCATGCGCTGCCGCATGTCCGTGCTCCGGCGGGTGCCCGCCGTCGCCGGGCCGTCCCGTGCCGTCCGCCCCGCCCTGCCCGTGTGCCCCGCGCGCCCCGTGCTGTCCGAGACGCCCGGGAGGGCCTCCGCATGATCCTGCTGCTGTCGACGTCCGACACCGACCTGTTGAGCGCCCGGGCGGCGAGCGGCCCGGTGCCGTTCCGCTGGGCGAACCCGGCGCGCCTGTCGCCGGAGGAGCTGCCCGCGCTGCTGGTCGGCGTGGAGCTGGTGGTGGTGCGGCTGCTGGGCGGGCGCCGGGCCTGGCAGGAGGGGTTGGACGCGCTGCTGGCCGGTCCGCTGCCGGTGGTGGTGCTGACGGGTGAGCAGGCGCCGGACGCGCAGCTGATGGAGCTGTCGACCGTTCCGGCGGGCATCGCGGCGGAGGCGCACGCGTACCTGGCGCACGGCGGTCCGGCGAACCTGGCGGAGCTGGGCGCGTTCCTGTCGGACACGGTGCTGCTGACCGGGCACGGTTTCGCGCCCCCGGCCTCGGCGCCCGCCTGGGGCCCGCTGGAGCGCGAGGCGCGCACCTCGCAGGGCCCGACCGTCGCGGTGCTGTACTACCGGGCGCACCACATGAGCGGCAACACGGCGTTCGTCGAGACGCTGTGCCGGGCCGTCGAGGACCAGGGCGCGCAGGCGCGGGCGTACTTCTGCGCGTCGCTGCGCGGGGCCGAGCCGGAGCTGCTGGCGGAGCTGGGCGCGGCGGACGTGATCGTGACGACGGTGCTCGCGGCGGGCGGCACCCGGCCGGCCGACGCGCAGGCCGGCGGGGACGAGGAGGCGTGGGACGCGGGCGCGCTGGCCGCGCTGGACCGGCCGATCCTGCAGGCCCTCTGCCTGACCTGGTCGCGGGCCCGCTGGGAGGACAGCGACGACGGGCTCTCCCCGCTGGACACGGCCACGCAGGTCGCGGTGCCGGAGTTCGACGGGCGGCTGATCACCGTCCCGTTCTCGTTCAAGGAGATCGACGAGGACGGGCTGACGGTCTACGCGGCGGACCCGGAGCGGGCGGCGCGGGTCGCGGGCATCGCGGTGCGGCACGCCCGGCTGCGGCACACCCCGGCGGCCGAGCGCCGCCTCGCGCTGGTGCTGTCCGCGTACCCGACCAAGCACGCCCGGGTGGGCAACGCGGTGGGCCTGGACACCCCGGCGTCGGCGATCCGGCTGCTGGAGCGGCTCCGCGCGGAGGGCATGGACCTGGGCGACAGCCTGCCGGGCTTCCACACCGACACCGAGGGCGGCCACGAGGGCGACGCGCTGATCCACGCGCTGATCGAGGCGGGCGGCTACGACCAGGCGTGGCTGACCGAGGAGCAGTTGGCCCGCAACCCGGTGCGGATCCCGGCCGCCGACTACCGGCGCTGGTACGCCACGCTGCCGGCGGCGCTGCGCGAGCGGGTCGAGGAGCACTGGGGCCCGGCGCCGGGCGAGCTGTACGTGGACCGTTCGCGGAACCCGGACGGCGACCTGGTGCTGGCCGCGATCCGCTCCGGCAACCTGCTGGTCCTCGTGCAGCCGCCGCGCGGGTTCGGCGAGAACCCGGTGGCGATCTACCACGACCCCGACCTGCCGCCCAGCCACCACTACCTGGCGGCGTACCGGTGGATCGCGGCGGACCGCGCGGACGGCGGTTTCGGCGCGCACGCGGTGGTGCACCTGGGCAAGCACGGCAACCTGGAGTGGCTGCCGGGCAAGACGGCGGCGCTGTCCGCCGAGTGCGGCCCGGACGCGGCGCTCGGCGACCTGCCGCTGGTCTACCCGTTCCTGGTCAACGACCCGGGCGAGGGCACCCAGGCCAAGCGCCGGGCGCACGCCACGCTGGTCGACCACTTGGTGCCGCCGATGGCGCGCGCCGACTCCTACGGCGACATCGCCCGGCTGGAGCAGCTCCTCGACGAGCACTCGAACATCGCGGCGATGGACCCGGCGAAGCTGCCGGCGATCCGGGCGCAGATCTGGACGCTGATCCAGGCCGCGAAGCTGGACCACGACCTGGGGCTGGCGGAGCGCCCGGAGGACGACGGCTTCGACGACTTCCTGCTGCACGTGGACGGCTGGCTGTGCGAGGTGAAGGACGCGCAGATCCGCGACGGCCTGCACGTGCTGGGGCAGGCCCCGGCGGGCACCGACCGGGTGAACATCGTGCTGTCGATCCTGCGGGCGCGGCAGATCTGGGGCGGCGTGAGCGCGCTGCCGGGCCTGCGCGAGGCGCTGGGCCTGGACGAGGCGGCGCTCACGCTGGGGGCGACGGACGCGGCGGAGGCCCGGGCCCGCGCGCTGGTGGAGGCGATGGAGGCGGAGGACTGGAACCCGGCCGCCGTCGCGAAGGTCGCCGAGGGGCTGCCGTCGGCCGTCGCCGACGTGCTGTCCTTCGCCGCGACCCAGCTGGTGCCCCGGCTGGCCGCCACCACCGACGAGTTGGACGCGGTGCTGCACGCCCTGCGGGGCGGTTTCGTCCCGGCCGGCCCGTCCGGCTCGCCGCTGCGCGGGCTGGTCAACGTCCTGCCGACCGGCCGCAACTTCTACTCGGTGGACCCGAAGGCCGTCCCGTCCCGCCTCGCCTGGGAGACCGGCCAGGCCCTGGCCGCCTCGCTCCTGGAGCGCTACCGGGCCGACAACGACGGCGAGTTCCCGCCCTCCGTCGGCCTCTCGCTCTGGGGCACCTCGGCGATGCGCACCGCGGGCGACGACATCGCCGAGGCGCTGGCGCTGCTGGGCGTGCGCCCGGTGTGGGACGACGCCTCGCGCCGGGTGACCGGCCTGGAGCCGATCCCGGCAAGCGAGTTGGGCCGGCCGCGGATCGACGTGACGCTGCGGATCTCGGGCTTCTTCCGGGACGCCTTCCCGCACGTGGTGGCCCTGCTGGACGACGCGGTGCGCCTGGCCGCCCGCCAGGAGGAGCCCGCCGAGCAGAACTTCGTCCGGGCCCACGTGCAGGCCGACCTGGCCGAGCACGGCGACGAACGCCGGGCCACCGTCCGGGTGTTCGGCTCCCGCCCGGGCACGTACGGCGCGGGCCTGCTCCAGCTGATCGACAGCCGGGACTGGCGCACCGACGCCGACCTGGCCGAGGTGTACACGGTGTGGGGCGGCTACGCGTACGGGCGCGGCCTGGACGGGCGGCCCGCGCGCGAGGAGATGGAGAGCGCGTACCGGCGGATCACGGTGGCGGCGAAGAACACCGACACCCGCGAGCACGACATCGCCGACTCGGACGACTACTTCCAGTACCACGGCGGCATGGTGGCCACCGTGCGGGCGCTGACCGGCGCCGCCCCGGCCGCGTACATCGGCGACTCGACCCGCCCGGAGACGGTGCGCACCCGCACGCTGACCGAGGAGGCGGCCCGGGTCTTCCGCGCCCGGGTGGTCAACCCGCGCTGGCTGGAGGCGATGCGGCGGCACGGCTACAAGGGCGCGTTCGAGATGGCCGCGACCGTGGACTACCTGTTCGGCTACGACGCGACCACCGGCGTGGTGGCGGACTGGATGTACGAGAAGCTGACCGAGGAGTACGTGCTCGACCCGGTCAACCGCGAGTTCTTCGCCGAGGCCAACCCGTGGGCCCTGCACGGCATCGCCGAACGCCTGCTGGAGGCCGCCGGGCGCGGCCTGTGGGCGGAGCCGGACGCGGCGCTGCTGGACGAGCTGCGGCGGGTGCTGCTGGAGACGGAGGGCGACCTGGAGGGCGAGTGAACCCGCGCGATCCGGGCAGGCTGGGGACGACCTTGACATGCCGATGATCGAATAGGGGTGCCTTCCGCCCCGGCCGGACGGACAATCTGCCCATGAACCTGCGAACCGCCCTCACCCGACCGGCCCGTTACGGCGCGCTGGCCTCGGGCGCGCTGCCCGTCCTGACCTTCCCCGGAGCGGGCCTGGCCTGGCTGGCCTGGGCGGCGCTGGTGCCGGGGATGCTGCTGATGCGGGCGGCGCAGGGGCCGCGCGAGGCGATGGTGCGCGGCTGGTGGTTCGGCGCGGGGTTCATCCTCACCGGGATGTACTGGCTGATCCCGTCGATCGGTCCGGCGCTGCCGGTGCTGGCGGTGCTGTTCGGCGTGCTGCAGGCGCCGTTCGGCCTCGCCGTGTGGTGGCTGCTGCGCGGCGAGCCGGTGCCGCACCGCGCGGCGGCGGCGCTGGTGGTGCTGCCGGCGGTGTGGGTGTGCGCCGAGTACGCCCGGTCCTGGCACGCGCTGGGCGGGCCGTGGGCGCTGCTGGGCGCCACCCAGTGGGAGCACCCGGCGGTGCTCGGCCTGGCGTCCGTCGGCGGTGTGTGGCTGGTGAGTTGGGTGCTGGTCGGGGTGAACACGGCGCTGCTGGTGCTGCTGTCCGCGCACGGGCTGCGGGTGCGCGCCCTGGCGGGGGCGGCGGCGCTGGCCGCGCTGCTCTCCGGCCCGTTGGCGTTCGCGGCGCAGGCCGCGCCGGCCACTTCGGGTTCGGCGGCGGTGGCGCTGGTGCAGGCGGGCTCGACGCCGGACGAGCAGGCCCGGCTGGAGGAGAACGTGCGGATCACCCGCTCGCTGGCCGCCCGCCCGGTGGACCTGATCGTGTGGGGCGAGAGCTCGACCACCGAGGACCTGGACCGGCAGCAGGCGACGGTGGCCCGCCTGGCGGCGCTCTCGCGCGCCGCGGGGGCGCAGCTGCTGGTCGGCGAGGACGCCCGGAAGGCCGACGGGAAGATCTCCAAGGACGCGGTGCTGGTGGACGGTTCGGGCGTGGTGGCGCGCTACCGGAAGATCCGACTGGTGCCGTTCGGCGAGTACATCCCGCTGCGCCCGCTGCTGGGCTGGATCGCCGGGGTGAGCGCGGCGGCGGGCGAGAACCGGGTGCCGGGCTCCTCGGTGCACCTGCTGCCGGTGGTGGACCGCGGCGGGCGGCCGCTGCCGGTGGGGACGCTGATCTGCTTCGAGTCGGCGTTCCCCGACATGTCGCGCGCCGCGGCCCGGCAGGGCGCCGAGCTGATCGTCTACCAGTCGGCGACCTCCACCTTCCAGTCGACCTGGGCGCCGGCCCAGCACGCCTCGCTGGGCGCGCTGCGGGCGGCGGAGACCGGCCGGCCGGTGGTGCAGGCGGCGCTGACGGGCGACTCGGTGGCGTACGACGCGCAGGGCCGGCGGCTGGCGCGGATGGGCACGGACGAGTTCGGCGCGGTGACGGTCGACCTGGCGCTGGCCGACCCGGCCGCCCGGACGTGGTACGTGCGCCTGGGCGACTGGGTGCCGCTGACGGCGCTGGCGGTGGTGCTGGCGGCGGCCGCGGTCGCGGCCGCGCCGGTGCTGCGCGAGCGCCGCCGCCCGGGCCCGCCGCCGGCCCCGACGCCCGCCGGGGCGCCGCCGGCCCGGGTCTGAACTCCCGCTCCCCGCGGGCACGGAGGGCCGCCCCGCACCCGGGGCGGCCCTCCTGCTCCTCTCCCGTCCGCTACGTCCCGTCCTCCACCGCGTGGATGCCGAAGAGCGCGCCCTGCGGGTCGTGCAGGACGGCCAGCCGGGGCCCGTCGGGGACGTCGGTGGGCGGGAGGGTGACGGTGGCGCCGAGCAGGGAGGCGCGTTCGGCGCCGAGGTCGACGTCGGCGACCGCGAAGTAGGGCATCCAGTAGGGCGCGACCTCGTCCGGGAACTGGTCGGACATGTCCATCATGCCGCCGAAGTCGCGTCCGCCCAGGCCGAACCGGGTGTACATCTCGCCGGTGTTGACGCTCCAGCCGAACACCCGGGCGTAGAACTCGGCGGCGGCGCGCGGGTCGCGGGTGGCGAGTTCGACCCAGCCGAGGGCGCCGGGCTCGTCGCGCAGGTCGACGCCGAGCATGGCGGCGGGCTGCCAGGTGGAGAAGACCGCGCCGGTGGGGTCGGCGGCGACGGCGAACCGGCCCCAGTCCAGGGCGTCGGTCGGCGGGACGATCACCTTGCCGTCGGCGTCGGCGATCTCGTCGGCGGCGATGTCGGTGTCCGGGGTGTGGAAGCCGATCGTCCAGGCGGTGGGCTGGTCGGGGTGCATCAGCCCGCTGAGGCCGGCGACGAGCTGCTCGCCCAGGTAGAGCTTGGTGTAGCCCGCGGCCTTCTCGTCGGGGACGGACTCGGTGCGCCAGCCGAAGAGCTCGTGGTAGAACGCCTTGGCGGCGGCCGGGTCCTTGGTGGCGAGCTCGACCCAGCAGGGCGCGCCGGGGCTCGGTTCGGTGATCTTCACGGTCGGCTCATCTCCAGGATCAGTTTGCCTCGGACGTGCCCGCCCTCCACCTCGGCCACCGCCTCGGCGGCGCGTTCCAGCGGGTAGCGGGCGGTGATGTGCGGGTCGAGGGTGCCGGCGGCGACGAGTTCGGCGAGCGCCGCGAGCGGGGCGGCGGTGCCGTCGCGCCGGACGTAGGCGCCGCCGAGCGCGGCCGCGGTGTCCGGGTCGGCGGTGGACACCAGCCGGCCGGGGGCGCGCAGCGCGCCGGCGACCTCGCGGACGGCGTCCCCGCCGACCAGGTCGAGCACGGCGTCCACGCCGTCGGGGGCGACGCCGCGCAGCCGTTCGGCGACGCCCGGGCCGTAACGGACGGGGGTCGCGCCGAGCGAGCGGACGTGGTCGGCGCTGCCCTCCCCGGCGGCGCCCAGCACCCGCAGGCCCCGGCCGCGGGCGATCTGCGCGGCGGCGGTGCCGACGCCGCCGGCCGCGCCGACGATCAGCAGGGTCCGGCCGGGGTCCAGGCCGAGCGCGGCGAGCTGGTCGAGCGCGTCGTAGGCGGTGGCGGCCGCGACGGGGAGGGCTGCGGCCTCGGCGAAGCCGACGGTGCGCGGCTTGTGCGCGGTGGTGCCGGCGGCGAGCAGCGCCTCCTCGGCGAAGGCCCCGCCGGGGGCGATGCCGAACACCTCGTCGCCGACCCGGAAGCCCTGCACGCCCTCGCCGACGGCGCTCACCACGCCGGCCGCCTCGGTGCCCATCACCACCGGCGGCGCGGCCCCGGTGCCGAACCAGCCCTGCCGTTTCTTCCAGTCCGCGGGGTTGACCCCGGCCGCCACCACCCTGATCCGCACCGTGCCGGGCCCGGGGACGGGCGTGGGCCGGTCCAGGAACCCCTGCTGCTCCGGCCCGCCGTACGCGACGAACCCGAATGCCTTCGCCATCCGCTGCCTTCCTCACTCGCCCCGCGCCCTTCCGTCCCCTCCCCACCTTGCCGGGATACCGGCGAGTAGCCCGGGGGCGGTGGGCCGAACGGGAGGGTGGTGCGCCCGCGCGAACGACGGGGCGGGCACCTCGCGCAGCCTCGGAACTCGCCTGGAACGAAGCGCCCCTTCGGTCAACTCGGCTATCTCGATGGGGTGTTGATTCACCCGGAGGGCTCAAGTACCGTGTTTTCCATGAAAATAGGACGCCCCGTCAGGATTCAGGGATTACTCAAGAAGTCGACCGTCACGGTGGCGGTCACCGCAGGTTTGTCGCTCGCCATTCCGGTGACCCCCGCCGCCGCGGCCAACGGCGTCTACTGCGGCAGTCCGGTGATCCAGGAGTACGTGCGCATAGACACGGACTACCTTCCGGGGCCGGCGTGTTTCGCCAATGCCGGCGCGCTGAACAGCATGAGCCTCTACCTCAGCACGCACTTCCATTCCGGAAACAACAAGGTCACGTTCGTCTACACCGTGCAGGAAAACAATTACCAGACCTCCCTCACCCTCGATAAATGGCAGGACCGGGGCCTGGCGTTCGGTTTCCACGCCACCGTGACCTCGATGGTGATCTGGTGACCGGGACGCCGCCCCTCCTCCCTCCACGACGACGCCCCTCCCCCCTCGGCGGATTCGGATCACCCGGGACGGGCGCCGCGTGGCCGATTCGTCCGGAACGACGGCTGCGCGCCGCAGAACCCGCCCGAGCCGCCCTCGGGCAGCCACGACCGGGGCCCGATCGACGGGCGCACCTGGCCTCCGACGAGTACTGAAGCCCTTCATCCGACTCGGCTCCGGCACGCTCCTCCACTGGGCGTACGCGACGGCGCCCGCCCGACCACCCAGGTCGGGCGGGCGCCGTCGCGTGCCCTCGTCACGTGCCCCCGTCGAGCGGCTCCCCGGCTCTCCCGGCGCGGCCCGAGGGGGTCAGTAGGGGCAGGGGTGGCCGTCGGCGTGGTGGCTCGTCCACACCGCGACGTCGCACACCCGCAGCGCGCTCACGGCAGGCGGCAGCTCGGCGGCCCAGTGCAGCTCCGCCAGCCGGTGCGCCAGGGCGCCGCCGTCCGCGCGCAGGGCGGCGTGCAGCGCCGACCAGAACCCGCTGGGCCGGCCCAGCGCGCAGCGCACCACCCGGTCGTAGACGGGCAGCAGCCGGGGACGCTTGCGGGCCAGCAGTTTGCCCGCCAGCACCCAGCCGACGCCGGGCGCGTCGTCCAGCAGCTCCCAGGCCCGGGCGGCGGGGGACCCGACGGAGATGTGCCCGGCATCGGCGTCGACCAGGTCGAGGTCGGCCGGCACGGCGCGCAGCAGGGTGTGCAGGCGCTCGCCCAGCGGGCCCTCCAGGAGGTCCAGGGCGACGGGCGCGGGGACGGTCACCGACAGGGTCTGCACGGCGATCAGGTCGTCCGCGGTGAACCGGTCGGCGGTGCCGGGCCGGTCCCCGCCGCCGGCCAGCTGCTCGAACCGGGCGCCGGTGTACGGCGCGGTGCCGGGCGGCAGGCCGATCCCGTAGTAGCGGCGCAGGTCGGCGACGACGCCGTCGCGGGCGAGCAGGGCGTGCAGCCGCAGCGCCAACGGTGGGCGCCGCGCGGCAGGCGGCACGGGCGGCACGGGTGGTTCGGTCGGTGCGGTGCGAGCGGTCAAGGTTCGCGGTCTCCGTCCTTCCGGTGGGTCGGCTCCGGCCGCAGCGCGTACGGCCGCCCGCCGGGTGGCGGCGGGCGGCCGGCACGGGGCCGGAGGTGGGATCGTACCCGCAGGGGCCGCGGACGGGTGGGCAGTCCGCAGAATCGGTGACGGATCGTCAGCAGGCACTGCGCGGACCGCTGTCCACGGGAGAACCGCGCCGGGTCCCGCTCAGCGGTGCGGGCGCGGGCGCGGGCGCAGCAGGGCGGACGTCTCGGTGCGGCGGGTCCAGGCGATGACGGCCAGCGGGATCATGAAGAGGAACGGGGTGCCGGCGTTCTCGCCGTGCATCGCGGTGAGCTGGACGACGAACGCGCACAGCAGGAAGGCGATCAGGGCGGTCGCGGCCGGTCCGGCCAGGCGGGGCAGCAGGAGGCCGATCGCTCCGGCCAGTTCCACCAGGCCGGTCAGGTACATGAACCAGTCGCCCGCGCCGATCGCGTCGAAGACCGTGGTGGCGTCCGGCAGGGCGAGCAGCTTGGGCAGCGCGCTGGCCAGCGCGAAGAACAGCGCCATCAGGACCCGCAACGCCCAGACCGTCCGGAGCGCGGCCTTCCCGGGCTTCGCGGCGGCGGTGGTCGCGGCGGCGGTGGTGGCAGCGGTGGTGGTGCTGGTCATCTCAGGTCTCCCCGGTCGGCTGTCGTTGCTTTCACAGGCTTCGACGGCCGTCACCCCGTGAACTCATCGGTGCCCGGCGGGGAAGTCCTCCGGTCGGTGCGGTCAGGGCGCCGGGGGAACGTCCCACCAGCGGTCGGCGGTGACGCGGGCGAGTTCGGCGTCGCACTGGTGGACGTCGAAGTGGAGGTCGGGCGGGCGGGGCTCGTCGCCCGGGGTCCCCCGGTCGGACCGGACCACCAGGCCGCCGTGGCGTCGGACGGACCCGGCGAGGTGACCGCAGCAGCCGCCGGGGCCCGCCGTGCCGCCCACCAGGTCCTCGCCGTCGACCCGGATCCGCACCTCGGCGGTGCGGCGCGGGGACGGCAGCACTTCGATCGCCAGCCGGTCGGACACCCGCCCGCCCCGCGGGCCGTGGTCGGCGCCCCCGCGCCCCGCCGGTCCGGAGGCGGGCCTGCTCCGCGCTCGGCGGGCCGCCCCGCCGGCCCTGCCCGTTCCCGTCGCGGGGTCCGGCGGGCGGAGGGTTTCAGCTCTCGTGGCCGAGGCCGGGCTCGGGTGCGGCCTCCAGGTCGGCGTCGGCGATCCGTCGGGCGATCTCGGCGGGGCGCACGGGGCGGCCGAAGTGCCAGCCCTGGGCGAGGTCGCAGCCCATCAGGCGCAGGCGTTCGGCGTCGGCGCGGCTCTCCACGCCCTCCGCGGTGACCGACAGGCCCAGCGTGTGGGCGAGCGAGACCAGTCCGCTGACGATCCGCCAGCCGAGGTGGGTGTCCTTGGCGGGGTCGTGCAGGTCGCCGACGAAGGAGCCGGCGATCTTGAGGTTGGAGACCGGCAGGTCGCGCAGGTAGGCCAGGTTGGACCAGCCGGTGCCGAAGTCGTCGACGGCGAGCGAGACGCCCATGTCGACCAGCGCGTGCAGCGCCTTGAGCGCCTCGTCCTCGGGGCCGACCACGGTCGACTCGGTGATCTCCAGTTGCAGCATGGACGGGTCCAGTCCGGTGCTGCGCAGGGTGCGTTCGACGTCGCCGACCAGTCCGGCGTTGCGGGCCTGCCGGACGGCCAGGTTGACGCTCACCTTGGGCGCCCGGTCGCCGAACTTGGCGACCCAGTCGGCGGCCTGCTCGCAGGCCTGCTCCAGCACCCAGCGGCCGAGCGGCATGATCAGCCCGGTCTCCTCGGCGACGCCGACGAACTCCTCGGGGCCGAGCACCCCCATCTGCGGGTGCCGCCAGCGCACCAGTGCCTCGACGCCGGTCATCGCGCCGGAGGCGAGGTCGACCATCGGCTGGTAGTCGATGAAGAACTCGCCGCGGTCGAGCGCGGCGGGCATCCGCACGGACACCGCGTACCGGCTGACGGCGCGGGCGTTCTCCTTGGGGTCGAACAGCGTCCAGCGGCCGCGCCCGGCCTCCTTGGCCCGGTACAGGGTGAGGTCGGCGGCCCGGACGGCGGCGCCGGGCGTGGTGGTGGCGACCCGCCGTTCCAGCACGCCGACGCTGGCGCCGACGGCGAGCCGGTGGTCGCCGATCACCACGGGCCTGGTGAGCGCGGCGAGCACGGTCTTGGCGGCGGCGACGGCCTCCTGCTCGCCCCGGCAGTTCTCCAGCAGCACCACGAACTCGTCGCCGCCGAGCCGGGCCACCATGTGGCCGAGCGGGCTGAGCGCGTTCTCCAGCCGGCGGGCCACCACGGTCAGCAGCTGGTCGCCCATGTCGTGGCCGAGGCTGTCGTTGACGATCTTGAAGCCGTCCAGGTCGACGTAGCACAGGCCGAACCGGGCGTCCGGCTCCGGCTCCTCGAAGAGCTTCTCCAGCCGTTCGAAGAACGCGGCCCGGTTGGGCAGCCCGGTCAGCGGGTCGTGGGTGGCCTGGTGGCGCAGCCGCTCCTGGAGGCGGTAGCGCTCGGTGACGTCCTCCAGCATGGCGACCTGGTAGAGCGGCACGCCGTCGTCGTCGCGGATCAGCGAGACGGTCAGGTGCGTCCACACCACTTCGCCGTCGCGGCGGTAGTACGGCTTGTCGAACTGGAAGTACTCGCGCTTGCCGCTGATCAGCTCCTCGTACGCCTCCCACACGCCGGGGGTGTCCTCGGGGTGGACCAGGTCGTCGACCCGCACGCCCTGCATGTCCTCGGGGCCGCCGCCGAAGATCTCGCCGAGGGCCCGGTTGACGGCCAGGATGTTGCCGTCGGTGTCGCCGAGGCCGATGCCGATCGCCGCGGACTCGAACAGCGCGCGGAAGCGGGCCTCGGAGGCGCGCAGCGCCTTCTCGACCTCCTGCCGGGCGGTGTCGGCGGCGAGCCGGATCGCCTCCTGCTCGCGCAGCGTGCGCTCGCGCAGGGCGGCCGCCCAGCCGGCCGCGAAGGCGCCGCTGAGCGCCGGGCCGCGGTCGTCGGGGACGGGCTGGCGCTGGATCAACTGCACGGCGTCGGCCAGTAGTTGCGGGTCGGTGAACTGGTTGTCGATGAGCAGCGCACCGGCCTGGCCGGCCAGTTCGGGGCGGAACGGGTGCTCCCGGGCGGCGCGGTGCAGCAGTTCGGCGGTGCGGGCGATCAGCGGGTTGAGCACGCCGGGGCGCACCGCGGCACCGTGCCCGGTGCGCAGCATGGCGGACCAGGCGGCGCGGAACCCGGCGGCGGCCGTCCCGTCCGCGTCCGCCGCCGCTCCCCGCGCGGTCTGCGGGCCCGGCGCGGTCTGCGCCTCCGGGCCCGGCGGTCCGCCCGCGCCGGGTGACTCGTTCACGACAGGCGCCCGACGCCGGCCATGCCGGTCATCCGCTCGGGGTGCGGGCCGACCGATCCGGCGTCGTCGGGGCGCCACTCGGGCAGGTAGACCACGCCGGGCTCGACCAGGTCGTAGCCGTCGAAGAAGGCGGTGATCTGTTCGCGGCTGCGCATGGTGAGCGGGGTCGGGGTGGAGCGGTACAGGCTCTGGTGGGAGCCGGCCTGGTCGGGGCGGCCCTCCAGGGAGGCGTGCGAGAGGATCAGCATGCTGCCGCTGGGGAGCGCCTCGCGCAGCTTGGCGAGGATCTTCGCCGGTTCGTCGGCGTCGGTGACGAAGTGCAGGACGGCGTTCAGGATGACGGCGACGGGCTCGCCGGGGGCGAGCAGCTCCTCGACCTCGGGGCGGGCGAGCAGGTCGTCGGTGTTGCGCAGGTCGGCGTCGACGACCTGGCAGAGCGGGTCGTCGGCGAGGATCAGCCGGCTGTGCGCGACCGCGACCGGGTCCATGTCGACGTAGACGACGCGGGCCTCGGGCCGGTGCTCGCGGGCGACCTCGTGGACGGCGCCGAAGGTGGGGATGCCGGAGCCGATGTCGAGGTAGCGGCTGATGCCCTCCCCGGCGGCGAACTGGGTGGCACGGCGCAGGAAGGCCCGGTTCGCCCGCATGATCATGGGCAGGTCCGGCCAGAGCTCGATCGCCTTGCGCGCCATCCGCCGGTCGACCTCGAAGTTGTGCGAACCGCCGAGGTAGTAGTCGTAGACCCGGGCCGCGTTCGGCTTGTCGAGGTCGGTCCCTGCGGGCACCCAGTTCGGACGCGCCATGACGGCACTCCCTCCGACGTGGCATTCGAAAAATAGCGACAGGACATAAAGATCTTCCTATACCTGCGATGCACACCGCAAGCCGCGAGATCCGAACGGCGGCGTGGCGCGCCCCGCCGCCGTCCGGGAACGGCAACCGCCCACATGCAGACTCTGCATGTGGGCGGCGCCTCTGTTGGGTGGTGCGTCGCGGCTCTCCCCGCGTCAGTCGGGTGGGGCCGCTATCTGCTGCGCGCTACCTGCTGCCTGGTGTCAGCTGGTGGCGGTGCAGGTCAGGGTCGGGACGGCGTTGCTGCCCGAGTAGCTGCCGCCGAAGCCGAAGCTGGTGGAGCCGTTGGCCGCGACGTTGCCGTTGTAGCCGGCGTTGCTGACGGTCACGGACTGGCCGGACTGGCTCACGGTGCCGTTCCACAGGTTGGTGACCTGCTGGTTGCCCGCGTAGGTCCAGGTGACCTTCCAGGACTTGATCGCGGTGTTGCCCGCGGTCACGGTGACGTCGGCGTTGAAGCCGGCGCCCCAGTCACTGCTGACCTTGTAGGTCGCGGTGCAGCCGGCGCCACCGGTGCCGGTGCCGGCCTGGGTGGTGGCGGTGACGGCCGCGGAGGCCGCGGAGAGGTTGCCGGCCGCGTCCTTCGCCTTGACGGTGTACGAGTACGCGGTGGACGCGCTCAGACCCGAGTCGGTGTACGAGGTGCTGGTGGTGGACCCGACCAGGGTGCCGCCGCGGTACACGTTGTAACCGGTCACGCCGACGTTGTCGGTGGAGGCGGTCCAGGTCAGCGAGGCGCTGCTGGAGGTGGTGGTCGCCGCCAGGTTGGTCGGGGCGGTCGGGGCGGTGGTGTCGGTGGTGCCGCCGGAGCCGGTGGTGACGCTGAGCGCCGCGGAGGCCGCGGAGACGTTGCCGGCCGCGTCCTTGGCCTTCACGGTGTACGAGTACGCGGTGGAGGCGGTCAGGCCCGAGTCGGTGTACGAGGTGCTGTTGGTGGACCCGACCAGGGTGCCGCCGCGGTACACGTTGTAACCGGTCACGCCGACGTTGTCGGTGGAGGCGGTCCAGGACAGCGAGACGCTGCTGGAGGTGGCGGTCGCCGCGAGGCCCGTCGGGGCGGTCGGGGCGGTGGTGTCGGTGGTGCTGGTGCCGAGCGCCGGGTAGGCGTTCTTCAGCAGCTCCTGGAACTGGGACGAGAACCAGTGGCCCGCGAGCGGGGCGTTGGCCAGGGCACCCGACATGTTGTTGTTGTTGCGCGCGTTGCCGGTGTACGTCGGGTCGCACATCCGGTCGAAGCCCTTGCCCTCGTCGTTGGCGACGGCCTGGCTCGCGCCGTCCGACTCACCCGGGGGCTTCACCCACACGTACGCGGCGATGCCGTCCTCGGGGGCCGCCTTCGGACGCTCGCCGAGGCCCGCGCCGGACTGGTTGCACCAGTTGCCGGTCTGGAAGCGGCGGTCGATCCGGCCGCCGTCGACGTACGCGTCGACCGAGGTCTTCGGGCCCGGGCCGGCCGGACGGTTGGCGCCGCCCCAGCCGTTGCGGGAGGTGTCGATCAGCATGCCGATGTTCGAGTTGAACCCGGACGCGATCGCCTTGGTGCGCCACGCCTTGGCGAAGGACGCCTCGTCGACGTACTGGTTCCAGTCGACCCACTTGGACTGGCGGACGGAGGTGCCGTTCACCGTGTCGCTGACCGTGAAGTTGGGCTCGTGCAGCGCGCCGTAGTTGGCGGTGTTGACGACGAAGCCCTGGACGTTGTTCAGGGTCGAACCGGAGGCCTGGGCCGCCTGCTTGACCACGTCGATGGCCGGCTGCAGGTTGGAGTCCCAGCCGAGCCAGCCGTGGTGGCCCGCGTCCACGTAGTTGTAGACGTTCGGGATAGCGCCGAGCTTGGCCAGTGCGTAGCCCACGCCGTTGACGTAGTTGCCGTTGGCCTTCATGGTGTCGCAGTTGGCGGTGGCGGTGGCGGTGCCGCCCGCGTTGGTCGTCAGGTTCGGCAGCGAGTCGAGCTCGACCGTGGTGACGATCCGCAGGTTCGCGTAGGCCGGGTCGGCCAGGATCGCGGCGATCGGGTCGATGAACTCGCTCTTGTAGCGCGGCAGGTCGGTGGGGCCGAGCTCGCCGTTCGAGGCCAGGGCGGCACAGTCGCGGCCCGGCAGGTCGTAGATGACGACCTGGAACACGTACGGCTTGCCCGCGGCCTGCTGCACCGCGGCGTTCAGGTGGTCGCGCAGACCCATGCCGCCGTTGACGCCGCTGATGGCGGCGATGCGGTCCAGCCAGACGAAGGTCGGCTGGTTGGCGACGGCCGAACCGCCCGGCTCGGCGGCGGCGTTGGCGGACCACTCGGGGTTCACGTAGACCCCGGCGCCGACGAAGGGGTTGTCCACACGGGTCGCCGCGTGGGCGGCGGTGGTCGACAGGGCAAGGGGCACAACGGTCGCGGCGCTGAGCACCACGGCCGCCGCTGCCGTCCGGAGACGGCGCGTCAGATTTGCCGACACGGTAAGGGAGTCCTTTCGGGTGGGGGACGGACTCGATGGAAAAGCTCCCAATTAATGGGAGCGCTCCCATACTTGGCCCGGGCTGAGGCGAACTCAGCTCGGGGACAACCGATATGAAGCCATGACCTCGAACTCCCGTCAAGAAGTTGGACAGAACCCGTGGGAGCGCTCCCGCTTATCCGGATGGCCGTCGCCCGCCGGGGTTCGGCCACCCCGCTGCTCCCCCGCCCGCACTGCCCGCCGCACGCCACCCGTGCCCCAACCGGCGCTCCCCGCACCAGCCTTCACCCCCGCACCGGAGGGCAGTTCGCCGACGACCCGTTCCCCGCCCGCACCGCCCGAACACCGTCCGCGCACCGGCCGCGCACTGCTCCCGTACGGCCCGCCGTGGCCGGATCCGCCGGGTACCGGCCGCGCCGCGCCCGCCGCGCCCGCCGACGCTCCGCCCGGGCCCCTCAGCTGCCACGGGACGGCGGCGCGGCCACCGGCCGGACGGGGGCCCGGCCCGGCCTTCCCGACCGGCTCGTCACCGCCCCCACCTGCGGGTTCCCCGGCGGCGCCGGTGCGCGGCCGGGAGGTGCCCGGTCGGGGTGGACGAACGGCCCCGGCCGGGGCCGTTCCGCTGCGAAACTTTCACGGACCGCCGCCGCCGGGCACCGGAATCAGGCCCCGGCCGGGCCCGCACGCCTCGCCTCCGGGACGCGGACCGGCCCCCGTGGCAGGCTGTCCCCGATCCGCGACCCCCGGCCGGCGGGCCACCGTCCGTACGCCCCCCACCCGTACGATTCCGACCCGTACCGCCCGCACGACCCGCACCCCTCGCACGACCCACACGACCCGCACGACCCGCGACCCTCAGGAGGAACCGCGTGCCCGCCCGCCCCGTCCTCGACGACGACCAGCGCCGCATCCGGCTGGCCCGGCGCCACCTGCTCGCCCCCGGCACCGCGGCCGACCGGGCCGAGCAGGTGGTGGACGCCCTGGTCGCCGTGCACGCCACCGACCCCGCGACGGTGTTCCTCGCCGTCGCGGCCCGGCTGGCCGCCCCGGGCACCGCCGACACCGAGCGCGCCCTGTACGCCGACGCCACCGTGCTGCGTCGCCACGGCATGCGCAAGACGCTCTTCGCCGTCCCCGCCGATCTCGCCCCCGCGCTGTACGCCTCCACCACCGCGAAGGCCGCCGCCGCCGAACGCGCCCGCCTGCTCAAGGACTTCGCCGCCTCCGGCCGTGACGCCGCCTGGACCGCTGCCGCGGAGGCCGCCGTGCTCGACGCCCTCGGCACCGCCCCCACCGAATCTCCGGAGGGCCTGACTGGCAGTCAACTCAGCGAACTCGTACCGCAGTTGCGCGAGACCATCGACTACGGGGCGGGCACCTCCTACCAGGCCGCCCAGCCCGTCGGCATGCGGCTGCTGCGCCTGCTCGGCATGGAGGGCGCCATGGTCCGCCGCCGCCCGATCGGCGGTTGGACCAGCAGCCGGCACCGCTGGGTGCCGGGGCCTCCGGTGCCCGCCGCCCCCACCGGCGCCGAACGGGCGGCCGCCCAGGCCGAGTTGGCCCGGCACTGGCTCGCCTCCTACGGCCCCGCCACCGAGGACGACCTGGTGTGGTGGACCGGCTGGGGCGTCCGCGAGGTGCGCGCCGCGCTGGGCGCGTGTGCGGCCGCCGAGGTCGAACTCGCCGACGGGAGGGCCGGGTTCGTCCTGCCCGACGACCTCGCCCCGCTACCCGAACCGGAGCCCTGGGCGGCCCTGCTGCCGGCCCTCGACCCCACCACGATGGGCTGGAAGCACCGCGACTGGTACCTCGACCCCGCGCACCGTTCCGAACTCGCCGACCGCTCCGGCAACCTGGGCCCCACCGTCTGGTGGAACGGCCGCGTCATCGGCGGCTGGGCCCAACGCCCGGACGGCGAGGTCGTCTTCGACCTGCTCACCGACCCCGGCCCCGAAGCCCGCACCGCCGTCACCGACCGGGCCGCCGCCCTCCGCACCGTCCTCGCCGACACCCGCGTCACCCCCCGCTTCCGCACCCCGCTCGAACGCCGCCTCACCTCCTGACCGGCCGCCGGAGAGGCCGGGCAGGCGTTCAGCCCGGCAGCGGGTCAGGCGGACGGCGGGTCAGGCGGACGGCGGGTCAGGCGGTCGGCGTGCGACGGCCGCCGTACGAGGCGACCAGGGCGTCGGCGACGGCTGTCGCGTCCGCCAGGGCCGCGTCCGCCGGGTACTCCGGCAGCAGGTCGTCCCAGACCGGCAGCCAGGAGCCGAACAGTTGGAGCTGACCGGCCGGGCGGGCGAAGAACCAGAGGTGCAGGTGCGCCGCGCCGTCGCCCAGCCGGTAGACGTGGGCCCGGGAGACGTGCGGCAGCGCCTGCACCGCGCGGACGACGCGGGTGGTGAGCACCCCCATCTCGGCGGCCAGTCCGTCGGGCAGTTCCGCCAGGTCGTAGTGGTCGCGCGGGTACAGCATCAGCGCCAGCGGCACACCGACCCCCTCGACCCGGGCCAACCGCCAGTGGTCGGTGAACCACAGGCCCTCGTCCCGGGCCTTGCACATCCCGCAGTCCGCCGGGTCCTCGCCGTGCCTCGGCGGCTCGGGCAGGACCGGCGGGCGCAGCGGCGAGACCCGCAGCCCCTCCGGCTCGAACGGACTGACGTCCCAACTGGTCATCCGGGCCAGCGGGAGCCGGAGCTCGCCGTCGGCCGCCGCCCGTGCGTGGTCGTAGAACTCGTCAGGTGTCATAGCCATGATCGGAAGACTAGCCCCGGGCCTCCGGCGCCCTGACGCCCCGTCCGGCCGGCCGTTCCGGACCGCCCGGCCCGCGACTTCCCTTCCGCGCGGGAGGGCTGTCCCGACCGCGGAACGGCGGCGGCAGCGGTCGGCGGCCGCGAGGTGCGGTTCGTGCGGCGCGTCGCCGTGGAGCCGCGTCCCACGGGCGGGGTCCGGACGTCGGCCTGCTGGAACTGCGCTCGTCCCGTGGCGCACCCCGGCCACCCCGGCCGGCAGACGACCCCGGACAGGGTCGGGCGCCGAGCCGTCGGCCCGGGCCCGGCCCCGTGGTGGTTCAGCTCTTGCCGGCCAGGCGCCAGACCTGGTTCTTCTTGGTGGCCAGGGCGCCGGCGGAGTCGCACGTCCACTGGTGCACCAGCGCTCCGACGGCGGTGGAGATCCCGCTGACGTCCACGCACTTGCCGCTGTGCACCGCGACGAGCTGGTAGTCGTCGGCGGCGACCTGCCGCAGCGTGAACTGCTGGTTCGTGCCGCCGTGGCAGGGCCACTGTTGGACCGCGGCCCCGTCGGCGGTGGAGGCGCCGCCGATGTCGAGGCACTTGCCGCTGTGCTGGTTCACCAAGGAGTAGGTGTCCGCCGCCCCTTGCACCGGGCGGAAGTCGAACCGCTGCTCCTCGCCGGTACCGCAGGTGTACTGCCGGTACTGAGTGCCGTCGGCGGTGCTCAGGTCGGTGTCGTCCAGGCAGTACCCGCTGTGCTGGGCGACGGCGGTCGACGAGAAGGCGGCCTGGCCCGAGGTGAACTGCCACCAGTCCACGTTGAACAGGGACCCGCTGCCACCGGTGAAGCGCAGGTACAGGTCGTGGGTCCCGGTCGCACCGCTGACGGGGCACGAGACCGTGCTCCAGGTCTGCCAGCCTCCGGTGCCCGACACCGTGCAGGTTCCCACCGTCGGCCCGGTGACACTGTCCAGGTGCAGCTCGACCCGGCCGCCGCTGGTGCCCGAGGCCACCCTGGCGGTGAACGAGCCGGCACCGGCGCCGAAGGCCACGCCCTTGACCTTGGTGTAGTCGCCGTTCTCGATCCAGCTGATGTTCATTCCACCCTCGCTGGAGGGTTCGGTCTCGATGCCGCTCCCCCAGGCGACGGTCTCGGCTTCCTGGCGGACGTAGGGATTGAGCGTGCCGACCTGCGGCGCCCCGGCCGCCGTCATGTTGATCGTCGGAATGGTGCCGTCGGTGTTGTAGCCGAACTTCTCCACCGCGACCGACCGGGTGTAGCCACCGCCGCCGGGCAGAGCGCCGTTGTGGTAGAAGAAGTACGATCCCCCGTTGAAGTCGACGACGCCGACGTGGTTGGTGAAGCTGCTGCCCTGCGTGGGCATGATGGTGCCGCGGTACGTCCACGGTCCGGTCGGGCCGGGCGAGGTGGAGTAGGCGATGAACTCGGAGCAGCATTTCGCCGCGAACACCATGTAGTACAGGCCGTTTCGCTTGTAGAACCACGGGCCTTCCTCGTACAGGGTGGGCCGGTTCGCATCTCCCGCACGGGTGCCGAACCCCGCGGTGGTCAGCGGTGTCTGCGTCGGGCTGCCGGAGTACGAGATCATGTCGGCGTTGAGCCGCACGTACCACAGCCTCGGGTTTCCGTAGTACAGGTAGGCCTGCCCGTCGTCGTCGATGAAGACGGTGGGATCGATTTCGGCGTTCTGGATCAGTGGACGGCCGAGCGCGTCACGGAACGGCCCGGTGGGGCTGTCCGAGACCCCGACTCCGATGGCTTGCGATCCGTTGGTCATTCGTACCGGCACGTACCAGTAGAACTTTCCGTTGCGGTAGACGGTCTGTCCCGCCCAGGCGTCCGCGCCGGCCCAACTGAAGGTCGCCAGGCTCATCGGTGAGCCGTGATCGGTCCAGTTCACCATGTCCGACGAGGACCACACCCGCCAATCGCGCATCCGGAAGGTCGTCGAGCTGTCCTCGTCGTGTCCGGTGTACAGGTAGACCCGGCCGTTGTAGACCAGCGGTGCCGGGTCGGCGGTGTAGATGTGCTGCACGATCGGGTTGTCCGCACGGGCCGCGGTCGGAAGGAACGCCACCGCGCAGAGAAGGCTTGTCGCCAAGGCGAGGAGGCGTCGCGACCACTGCCGAAGTGTGAATCTCACGGTTCGAGCCCCTTGTCGGGTCGGGATGTGGAGGGACGGCGTCGGCGGGTACCGCCAGGAGGCGGGACTCCGGCACCGCGGTGTCAGCACGCCCGGGCGGACGTCAGGAGGCCCCCGTCCGTGCCGTCGGTACCGGGATCGATCCCCCGGCGGAAACCGCCACGGCGACCGCCCCGACCGCCCCCGATGGCACCACCTCGCGGCGCGCTGACCAGGACCGGCACGGCCTCCTTCCCGTCCTTGGGATCGCCGGTGCGGGACGGGCCGCGTCGGCACGGACAACAGCTGCACCGGCGAGTGATGTTAGCGCTAACATTTTCAGCCGCGAGCCGTGCGGGAAGCCGACCGGCGGTGCGGCTGGACGCGCCGTGTGTGACCTGAGTGTCCCTCAATGCGTGCGGGGTCAGCCAGAGTTCTGACCGAACGGGAAG
This sequence comes from Kitasatospora phosalacinea, assembly GCF_000716545.1. Taxonomy (GTDB): domain Bacteria; phylum Actinomycetota; class Actinomycetes; order Streptomycetales; family Streptomycetaceae; genus Kitasatospora; species Kitasatospora phosalacinea. The sequence goes on along the minus strand of NZ_JNWZ01000033.1, from coordinate 19,629 downwards.
TGGACGCTCCGCATCCGGGCCAGTGGCGGCGGCTGGGTCGGGATCCACCGATCGGTGACGGGCCGCAGGAGGAGCCGGCGCAGAGGGGTGCCTGCTGCGCCAGTGATGTGACGGGACGATTCGCCGGGTCGGCGCCTCACAGCACGTCCAGCGCGGCGGGCGGCCGGGCGCTCGCCGCAGCGGAGCCGCGCAGCAGGGCGGCGAGGTCGTGGGGGCGGGCGGGTTCGGTGGTCGGGTCGGCGGAGGCGATCCGGTCGAGCCGGAAACCGCGTCCGGCCCGGCGGGTGCGGCACCAGGCGATCAGGTACCAGTGGCCGCCGGCGGTGAGCAGCCCGGCCGGTTCGACCAGGCGTTCGCTCTGCCGTCCGGCGGCGTCGGCGTAGCGCAGTCGCAGCACGGTGCCGTCGGCGAGGGCGCGTTCGACGGCGGCCCGGGCGTCGGACGGGCCGGACGAGCCGGGTGCGGGGAGGGCGACGATCCGGCGGGCGAGGTCGCGGGCGGTGGCGGCGGCGGGTTCGGACAGGACGGCGGTGAGTTTCTGGGCGGCGGTGCGGGTCGCGGCGGCGTAGGGCGCGCCGGGGTCGGTGGCGGCGAGCGCGATGGTGAGCGCGGCGGCCTCCTGCTCGGTGAACCGGACCGGCGGCAGGGTGGTGCGGGGGTCGATGGACCAGCCGCCTCCCCGTCCGGTGGTGGCGCGGACGGGGAGGCCGGCGGCCATCAGGGCCTGGAGGTCGCGTTGGACGGTGCGGGTGGCGACCTCGAACCTGGCGGCGAGGCGGGCGACGGTCAGCGGGCGGGGCGCGGCGGCGCGCAACTCCTCGACCAGGGCGTACAGTCGGGCCGTTCGGTTCACCCGCCGGACCTTACCGTTCCCTGCCGGGCCTCGCCCGTCCTCACCGGCCCTCGCCCGTCCTCACCGGCCCGCGGCGGCGAGGAAGTCGCGTTCGCGGCGGCGTTCGCGGGCGGTGACGGTGAGCGGGTAGAGGGTGAAGCCGTGCATCGCTCCCGCGACCACGTCGAGCCGGGCCGTTCCCCCGGCGGCCCGCCAGCGTCGGGCGAGCAGCACGGAGTCGTCCAGCAGCGGGTCCTCGGTGCCGACCACGAGGCGGGCGGGCGGCAGGCCGGTGAGGTCGGCGTACAGCGGGGAGAGTCCGGGGTCGCGGCGCCGCCCGGGGCTGGTGCCCGGGGTGTACATCTCGTAACTGCTTTGCAGGCTGCGGGTGTTGCTGAGCAGGGGGCGGTCGCCGAAGTCGCGTTGGCTGGGGGTCATGGCGAGGTCGTAGGGGCCGAAGGCGAGGTGGGCGGCGCGGTAGGCGCCGGCGAGGCCGTGGCGGTCGCGCAGGCGCAGCAGGGTGAGGACGGCGAGGTGGGCGCCGGCGGATTCGCCGGCGATCAGCAGACGGCGGGTGCCGAACTCGGTTCCGGCGTGGTCGGCGAGCCAGCGGGCGGCGGCTTCGCAGTCGTCGGGTCCGGCGGGGTGCGGGTGCTCGGGGGCGAGGCGGTAGTCGACGCTGACGACGGCGAGGCGGGCTCCTCGGGCGAGTTCCCAGAGCCGTTCGTCCTGTCCGTCCGCGGAGCCGAACGCCCAGCCGCCGCCGTGCAGGTGCAGCAGGACGCCTTCGCACCCGCCGGGGTCGAGGACGCGGACCTTCACGCCGCCGGGGAGTCGGCGGTCCCGGGCCTGCGGGAGGCGGTGGGGCGGGGTGTCGCCGCCGAGGCGGTTGCGGCGCAGCCGGGCGAGGGTGGCCGCGTCGAGCGGGCCCCGGCGGGCGGGGCGGGCGCTCGCGGCGCGTTCGAAGGCCCGGTTGAAGGCGAGCGTCTCGTCGAGGCGGTCCAGGTCGGTCAGGTGCTCGCGCAGGGGGTGCCCGTCGAAGTCGAACGGGGTGGCGGTGGTCATGGGCAGACGGTGGCAGGGCGCGGCGACAGCCCCGTGTCACCCTTCGCCGGTGATCCGGGTCATCCGGCCCGGACGGCCGCCGTCCCTCCCCGCCTTTCCCCGTCCCTCCCGCTCGTCGCCCGCCGTCGCCCGCCGTCGCCCGCCGTCGCCCGCCGTCGCCCGCCGTCGCGGCCTAGCGTGGGCGGGAGCGGCGGCGGAGGGAGCGAACGGTGTTCGAGCGGTTCTCACGGGCGGGGACGGGCAGCGCGAAGTGGGCCCGGGCGGGTGCGGGGCGGATCGCCATGGGGGTGGCGGACATGGACCTGCCGGGGCCGCCGGCGGTGGGTGCGGCGCTGCGGGTGCGGGCGGGGCACCCGGCGTTCGGGTACCCGGTGGCGGAGGACGCGGACCGGGCGCTGGTGGCCGGCTGGTACCGGCGGCGGCACGGGGTGGAGGTGGATCCCCGCTGGGTGATGCTGCTGCCGTTCGCGCCGGGCACGGCGGTGCGGCTGCTGCTGGAGGCGGTGCGCCCGCTGCCGGGCCCGGCGGTCTTCACGACGCCGGAGTGGGGCGGCTTCGCCCGGGTCTGCCGGGCGGCGGGGGTGGCGACCCGGGAGCTGCCGCTGCTGCCGACCGGCGACCCGGCCGACCCGTACCGGCTGCCGCTGGCCGGGGTCGCGGCGGCCCGCCCGGGCCTGGTGCTGCTGAGCAGCCCGCACAACCCGACCGGGCGGATCTGGTCCGCCGCCGACGTCCGGGCACTGGCCGCGGCCGCCGCGCCGGGGCTGCTGGTCTCGGACGAGGTGCACGGCGACCTGCGGCACCCGGACGCGGGCGTGCCGCAGCCGGTCGCGGTGGCGGTGACCGGCGGGGCGCCCAACGTGGTGACGCTGAACTCGGTGGGCAAGACCTTCAACGTCTCGGGCCTGCCGAGCTGCTTCGCGCTGGTGCCGGACGCGGGGCTGCGGGAGCGGCTGACGGCGGTGATGGCGGGCTTCGGGCTGTGGGAGGGCGGCCTGCTGGGGGCGGTCGCGCAGCGGGCGGCGCTGGCGGAGGGCGGCCCGTGGCTGGACGCCCTGCTGGCGCACCTGGTGCGGGGCCGGGAGCTGGCCTCGGCCGCGCTGGGCGGCGCGGTGCTGGCCCGTCCGCAGGCTTCGTACCTGCTGTGGCTGGACGGCGCGGGGCTCGGCACCCGGGAGGAGCTGCTCACCCGGTGTGACGTCGAGCTGGCGGACGGGGCGGATTTCGGAGCGGCCGGTTCCGGGTGCCTGCGGCTGAATTTCGCCCTGCCGCTGGACCGCCTGCGCACCGCGCTCACCCGCCTGACCTGCGAACAAGCGGCTCGGGCGGCATCGAGGTTTGCCCCGGAGCAGACTGAGCAGGAACAACCGGGCTCAAGTCGCGAACCGAGGGATGGTGAAACCCGGTGACATCTGTACGTCCGCACCAGGCCCCGCAGGCAGCCGATCCGGTACGCAGCGTGACGCTCCGCGCGGAGTTGACCGAGGCGTCGGCCGAGCGCCACCTGGGGGCCGTCTGCTTCAAGATCGGGCCGCCGGCCCTGGTCGGGGTCGAGGCGGAGTGGTTCGTCCACGACATCCGATGTCCCGGCTCCCCGGTGGATCCCGACCGGGTGGCGGCCGCGCTGGCGGCGCTGCCCCTCTCGGCCGACGGCCCGGTGCTCCCGGCGGGCTCGCGGCTGACGCGCGAACCGGGCGGGCAGGTCGAGCTCAGCTCCCCGCCCGCCGCCGACCCGGCCGACTGCGCGGCCGGGCTGAGCACCGACCAGGCGGTGCTGCGGGCGGCACTGGCCGCCGAGGGCCTGCGGCTGACCGGCAGCGGCACCGACCCGATGGACCGCGAGCGGCGGATGCAGGCCGTCCACCCGCGCTACCGGGCGATGGGGCGGTACTTCGACCGCGGCGGCCCGTGGGGCCGGATCATGATGACCGGTACCGCCTCCGTGCAGGTCTGCGTGGACGCGGGCACCGAGGCCGACCACGCGCGGCGCTGGCGGCTCGCGCACGAGTTGGGGCCGGTGCTGGTCGGCGCGTTCGCCAACTCGCCGCTGCTGGAGGGCCGTCCGACCGGCTGGAAGTCCACCCGGCAGCTGGTCTGGTCCCGGATGGACCCCTCCCGGACGCTGGCCCCGCCGCTGTCCGCCGACCCCAGCGACGCCTGGACGCGGTACGTGCTGGACGCGGCGCTGCTGTGCGTGCGCCGCCCGGACGGGCTGCCCTGGGACGCGCCGGCCGGACTGACCTTCCGCGAGTGGCTGCGCGGCGCGGGCGAGCGGCCCGCCGTGCTGGCCGACCTGGACTACCACCGCACCACGCTGTTCCCGCCGGTGCGCCCGCGCGGCCACCTGGAGCTGCGGATGATCGACGCCCAGCCCGGCGAGGGCTGGCGGGTGCCACTGGCCCTGGTCAGCGCGCTGCTGGACGACCCGCGGGCCGCCGACGAGGCGCGCGCCGCCCTGGAGCGGCTCGGCCACGCGGGCAGCCGCGCCCCGCGTTCGGGCCTGTGGCGGCGCGCCGCCGCGCTCGGCATGGCCGACCCGGACCTGCGCCGCGCCGCACTGCTGTGCTTCGCCGCCGCCGAACGCGCGCTGTCCCGCCGGGGCAGCGAACTGCGCACCGCGCTGGTCGAGTTCGCCGAACGGTACCCGGCCCGCGGCCGCTGCCCGGCCGACGACCAGCTGGCCGCCCTGCGCACCGGCGGCGGCCCCGCCCTCCAGGAGGACGCCCCGTGCTGAACGCCCTCTCCCCCGTGCCGCAGGAGGACGCCCCGTGCTGAACGCCGACCGGACCGACCCCGCCCTGCTGCGCGAGCTGATCGCCACCGAGCTGCTGACCGCCCGGGAGCGCACCGCGCAGCTGACCGAAGCGGTCGACGACGCCGAACTCGTCGCCCAGCACTCGCCGTTGATGTCTCCGCTGGTGTGGGACCTGGCGCACATCGGCAACCAGGAGGAGCTGTGGCTGCTGCGCAACGTCGGCGGTCGCGACCCGATGCACCCGGAGATCGACCCGCTGTACGACGCGTTCGAGCACCCCCGGGCCGAGCGCCCCCGGCTGCCGCTGCTGCCGCCCGCCGAGGCCCGCGCCTACGCGCACGAGGTGCGCGGCCGGGTGCTGGACCTGCTGGCCGCCTCCCCGCTGGAGGGCGCGCCGCTGCTGGACGCCGGGTTCGCGTTCGGGATGATCGCCCAGCACGAGCAGCAGCACGACGAGACCATGCTGATCACCCACCAGCTGCGCACCGGCCCGGCCGTGCTGGACGCCCCGCCGCCGCCCGCCGCCGTCGGCGGCCCGCTCGCGCCCGAAGTGCTCGTCCCGGCGGGGCCGTTCACCATGGGCACCGACACCGAACCGTGGGCGCTGGACAACGAGCGCCCCGCCCACCAGGTCGACCTGCCGGCGTTCTGGCTGGACACCGCGCCCGTCTCCAACGGCGCCTACCGGCGCTTCATCGCCGACGGCGGCTACGACGACCCGCGCTGGTGGACGCCCGAGGGCTGGGCGCACCGGATGTCGGCGGGCCTGGAGGCGCCGCTGTTCTGGCGGCGCGACGGCGGCCAGTGGCTGCGCCGCCGCTTCGGCCACGTCGAGCCGGTGCCGGACGACGAGCCGGTGCTGCACGTGAGCTGGTACGAGGCGGACGCGTACGCCCGGTGGGCGGGGCGGCGGCTGCCGACCGAGGCCGAGTGGGAGAAGGCCGCCCGGCACGACCCGGTCTCCGGCCGCTCCCGGCGCTTCCCGTGGGGCGACGCCTCCCCCGGACCGGAGCACGCCAACCTGGGCCAGCGGCACCTGCGCCCGGCCCCCGTCGGCGCCTACCCGGAGGGTGAGTCGCCGTACGGCGCGCGGCAGTTGATCGGCGACGTGTGGGAGTGGACGGCCAGCGACTTCACCGGCTACCCGGGGTTCGCGGCCTGGCCGTACCAGGAGTACTCGGAGGTGTTCTTCGGCCCCGAGTACAAGGTGCTGCGCGGCGGCTCGTTCGCGGTCGCCCCGGTCGCCTGCCGGGGCACCTTCCGCAACTGGGACTACCCGGTGCGGCGGCAGATCTTCTCCGGGTTCCGCACCGCGCGCGACGCGGAACCCAGGACGGGGGTGTAGGCGCGGTGTGCCGCCACTTCGCCTACCTGGGACGGCCGGTGCCGATCCGCTCGGTCCTGCTCGACCCGCCGTACGGGCCGCTGCACCAGTCCTGGGCGCCCCGGCTGCAGCGCTACGGCACCGTCAACGCGGACGGCTACGGCGTCGGCTGGTACGCGGCCGGCGACGAACGTCCGGCCCGCTACCGGCGGGAGGGCCCGATCTGGGCCGACCGCGACCTGGCCGACCTGGCCCGGGTGGTCAGTTCGCACGCGGTGCTCGGCGCCGTCCGCTCCGCCACCGCCGGCTGCGCGGCCGGGGCGCAGGCCGCCGCCCCGTTCGCCGCCGGGCGCTGGCTGTTCAGCCACAACGGCGCGCTGCCCGGCTGGCCGCGCGCCTTCACCCCGCTGGCCGAACTGCTGCCCGCCGCCGAGCTGTTGGAGCTGGAGGCGCGCACCGACTCGGCACTGCTGTGGGCGCTGGTGCTGAACCGGCTGCGCGCGGGCGGCAAGCTCGGCGAGGCGCTCGCCGAAGTCTGCCTGCTGGCCTCGGAGATCGCCGAGTCCAGGATCAACCTGCTGGCCACCGACGGCACTTCGATCGCCGCCACGACCTGGGGCGACACCCTGTTCCAGCGCCGGGGCGCCGACGGATCCGTCCTGGTCGCCTCCGAGCCCTTCGACGACGGGCCCGAATGGTCCGAAGTCCCGGACCGCACCCTGCTGGTGGCCGACGCGGCCGGCAGCGTGCTGACCCCGCTGGCCCCCGTCGGCCCGCGCACCCGAGAGGACGCACCGCGATGACCGGATACCAGCTCACCCGCCTGCTGCCCCCCGACCACCTGCACCACGCGCTGCGCGCCGACGTCCGCGAAGGGCTGAGCGGGGTGCCCAAACGGCTGCCGCCGAAGTGGTTCTACGACGCCCGGGGCTCCGAGCTGTTCGAGGAGATCACCCGGCTGCCCGAGTACTACCCCACCCGGGCCGAGCGTGAGATCCTCACCGCCCGCGCCGCCACCGTCGCCGCCACCACCCGGGCCCGCACCCTGGTCGAACTCGGCTCCGGCTCCTCGGAGAAGACCCGGCTGCTGCTGGACGCGCTGCGCGCCGCCGGCACCCTGGAGCGCTACGTCCCGGTGGACGTCAGCGAGAGCGCGCTCGAATCCGCCGCGAAGGCGCTGATCGACGAGTACCCGGGCCTGGAAGTCTCCGCGGTGCTCTCCGACTTCACCAAGAGCCTCGGCCTGCCCGACGGCGGCGGCCCCCGCCTGGTGGTGTTCCTCGGCGGCACCCTCGGCAACCTGCTGCCCGCCGAGCGCGCCGCCTTCCTGACCGGCCTGCGGGCCCAGCTCCTGCCCGGGGACCGGCTGCTGCTCGGCACCGACCTGGTCAAGGACGCCTCGGTGCTGCTCGCCGCGTACGACGACGCGGCGGGCGTCACGGCGGCCTTCAACCGCAACCTGCTGTCCGTGCTGAACCGGGAGCTGAACGCGGACTTCGAACCGGACCAGTTCGCGCACGTCGCGCTCTGGGACGCCGAGCACGAGTGGATCGAGATGCGGCTGCGCTCGCTGCGCGCCCAGACCGTCAAGGTCGCCGAACTCGGCCTGCCGGTGCACTTCGAGGCCGGCGAGGAGCTGTACACCGAGGTCTCCGCGAAGTTCCGCCGCGAACGCGTCGAACGCGAACTCTTCGCCGCCGGAATGCGCCTGACCGACTGGTGGACCGACGACGAAGGGCGCTTCGGGCTCTCGCTCTCCCGCCCCTTCGAGGACGGTTCGGACTAGGGTCCGTCCTCCGGCGCCGGTGGGGCCTGCGGGCGGACGGCGTGCCGCAGCAGGCCCGCCCACAGGCGGGCGCGGCCGCCGCGGTCGAGCGCTTCGTGCGCGGCCAGCAGGCCGCCGGTGACCGCGCCGAGGAAGCCTCCGGCCAGGCAGTCCTGGCCGGAGAGGTAGAGGCCGTCGATCGCGGTGCGCGGGCGCAGCCAGTCCGCCCGGCCCGGTTCGCGGCCGTCGCCGAAGGCGGTGACGTCCTTGGCGAGGCCGTAGAGGCTGCCGCCGGGCCAGCCGGCGAAGTGCTCGGCCGTCAGCGGGGTGCCGAGTTCGTGGTAGGCGACCCGGCCGCGGGTGCGGGGCAGTTGGCGGTGGAGCAGGTCGAGGAGGTGCGCGGTGAGTTCGGCCTTCAGCGCCAGGTACTCCGGGCTGCGGCGGTGCCACCGCGAGCCGCGGAAGGGCTCGAACAGCTCCGGGCGGACGTAGGCGAGGACCTCGCCGGTCGACCGGCCGGGGTGACGGGCGCTCCAGGTGGGGTCCTTGGCGCAGGAGAAGGAGAGGAAGCAGCCGCTGGTGCGTCCGCCCGTGCCGTCGAAGAAGGCGTCGCAGTCGCCGTCGGTGACGAGCAGGTTGTGCCGGGGGAGGCCGAGTTCCTCGGGGTCGCCGTCGAGGCCGAGGAAGAGCAGCACGAACGGGAAGCCGCGCCGCATCCCGTCCAGGCGGTCCGGCGCGGGGCCCGGCAGCGCGGTCGCGGACGGTGGCAGCAGGGTGCGGTAGGTGTGGTGCGCGCCCGCCGCGCTGACCACCACCGGGGCCCGCACCCGGGTGCCGTCCGCCAGCAGCACGCCGGTGGCCCGCGTCCCGTCCAGTTCGATCCGGGCGACCGGTGCCCGGACGAAGACCTCGCCGCCCGCGGCGCGGACCGGGTCGAGCATCGCGCGGGCGATCGCGGCGCTGCCGCCCACCGGGTACCAGGCGCCGGTCCGGAAGTGCTCGAACATCACGGCGAGGAGGAAGAACGGCAGCCTGGCGGTGGAGTCGGCCAGCAGCAGGGCGCTGCGGGTGAGGACGGCCTGCCGCAGCCGCTCGTCGCCGATCAGCCCTTCCACCACCTCCCGGGCCGGGCGCATCGCCTCGGGCGGTACGGCGGCCGCGCGCAGCAGCCGGGCCAGCCGCCGGGCCACCGGGCCCGAGAGGCGGCCCGCGGCCAGGGCGGGGAGCACCGCCCGGCACCGCCCCACCAGGGCGAACAGCGCTTCGATGCCGGCCCGTTCGGCCGGGAAGCGGGCGGTCAGTTCGGCCCGGTAGGCGTCGAAGCCGACCGGGCCCGCGTGCACCTCGTCGGCCAGCCGGTACTCGTCGCACGGGTCCCCGACCGGGGCCCACCGCAGGGCGCCGCCGGTCAGGTAGTCGGAGACCACCCGGACCGGTTCGCGCGGGGCGAGTTGGCCGACGTAGTGGATGCCGACGTCCCACTCCCAGCCGCGGCGCCGGTAGGCGTGGGTGTAGCCGCCCGCGGTGTAGTGCTGTTCGAAGACCGCGACCCTGCGCCCCTGGCGGGCCAGGCAGACCGCGGTGGTCAGCCCGCCGGCCCCGGAGCCGATCACCACCGCGTCGTACCGGTCCGCGACCGCGCCCGCCGTCAGCGGCCTGCCCACCAGTACGCGTCCCGCCACGTCCGTCACCTCCGCCGAGCCGGTCCGGGGGCGGAAGGAGCTCCACCACCCGGTACAACTCCCCGGGCCGTGGACGGTTACGGTCCCGGCCGTCCGTTATTCGGTGGCGCGGGCCCGGGGCTGTCCGGAGAATGCCCGGGTGCAGATGACTGAGCAGCGGACGGCGACCGTCGTGGTCGAGTGGCAGGGCGAACTCGTGGGGGCGGTGGGCCCGTTCGCGACGGACTCGCCGTACTGGGCGCAGGTCGGCGAGGTGGCCGCGACGGCCTCCCGGCTCGCGGGGGCGCCGCTCGCGGTGCTGCGGCTGCTGTCGGTGACGGGCGGCGAGGGCGGCCGGGGCGGCGGGGCGGTGTACCTGGCGGTGGCGCAGCAGCGACCGACGGGTGCGCTCGCCGGGGCCGGGCAGTGGCCGGACGAGGGACACCCGCTGCGGCTGCGCTGGGCGTCGGCGGACGGGCTGGCCGCGGAATGGGCCTGGGCGGACGGCGAGTTGGCGGCGCTGGGCCGGGCCAGGAGCGGCCCGGTGGAGCAGGTGCGGAGCTGGAACCTGTCGGCGCTGTCGCGCTTCCCGACCGCGGCCGGCCCGGTGTGGCTGAAGAGCACGCCGCCGTTCGCGGTGCCGGAGGCGGCGGTGATCGCCCGGGCGGGGAAGGCCGATCCGGGGCTGGTGCCGCAGGTGCTGGCGGCGGACGGCCGGCGGGCGCTGCTGGCGGACGTGCCGGGCGTGGACTGCTGGGGCGTGCCGGAGGACGGCATGCTGGAGGTGGTCGACCGGTGGGCGGCCGCGCAGGCGGCGGTCGCGGCGGACGGCCCGGGCGAGTTGGCGGACTGCTCGCCGACCGCCCTCGCGGAGCGCTTCCCGGCGCTGCTGGAGCGGCTGCGCCCGGAGCTGTCGGAGCAGGAGTACGCGCAGGCCCGGGAGCTGGCCGGGCGGCTGCCCGCGATCGCCCGCGAACTCGAGTCCTGCGGGCTGCCGTTGACGCTGCTCCACGGCGACTTCCACCCGGGCAACTGGCGCTTCGACGGCGAGCGGACCACCGTCCTGGACTTCTCGGACGCGGCCTGGGGCCACCCGGCGCTGGACGGGCTGCGACCGGCGGAGTTCCTGTCGCCCGAGCGCTGGTCGGACCTCCGGGCCCGCTGGGTGGCGGCCTGGCGGGAGCTGGAACCGCGCAGCGCCCCGGAGCGGGCCCTGGAACTGGCGCCGCCGCTGGCGCACGTGCACTACGCGCTGCGCTACCAGGAGTTCCTGGACGGCATCGAGCCGAGCGAGCACCCGTACCACGCGGGCGACCCGGCCGGCGAGGTGCGGCGGGCGCTGCGGGAGGCGGCGGCCGGGTGAGCGGGTCGCCGTCGGCGCGCGAACCGTACGAGGCGCCGGCGCGCGCGGAACCGGGGGACGCCGCACGGCGGTCGGCCCGCTGGAGGGAACGCTCCCGGCCCGGCTGCCCGGCGCCGTCGGCCCGGGCGTCCGCGTTCACCGCGCTGCCGGAGCCCGCGGCGGGCGTCGGGGGCTGCCGGGACCACGAGGCCGGCTGACCGGCGGCTCAGGGCAGGTCGCCGCCGGTGGCGAGGGCCGCTCCGAGGGCGGCGACCAGCAGGCCGGCCAGCAGCAGCGCCGCCGCCCCGGTGAGAGCACCGAGGGCGCCGAGGACGGCGGCGAGGCGGGGCCGGTCGACGGTGTCGGCGGGGAGGGCGCCCTCGGGGCGGCCGGGCAGGTAGCGGACCTGGACCCGGTCGCCGACGGCGCGCGGGGTGTCGCCGTCGTCCTCGACCCGGACGGGCAGGTGGTCGGCGGTGCGGAAGCCGAGGACGGCGCGGCGGTCGGTGTGGACCTGCCGGGTCTCGGCGTGCCGGTGCGTGCTGACGTGCGTCTCCAGGACTTCGGCCTCGGCGGTGAGGCCGTCGGCCCGCAGGCGGCGCAGCCGGGCGCCGTGGCGCAGCCGTTGGACGGCGAGGGCGGTGCCGAGGGCGGCGAGCAGCAGTCCCGCGCCGCCGGTCGCCGTGCCGATCGCCGCGTCCGCCCAGTCCATCCGTCCCCCCTGTCCCCGGTTCCGCTCGCATGGACGTGCGGGGCCGGGGGGCGGTTCCCGCGCGGGCTCAGGGCAGGCGGTGGTAGCGCAGGTCGAGGCCGTCGAGGAGGGCGTCGAGGCCGGTGTCGAAGGCGCCTTCGTCGATGGTGCGGCGGTGTTCGGCGAGGCGGTGGGCGTCGCCGAGGTGGGGGTAGTCGGCGGTGTCGTAGAGGGCGGCGTCGTCGGGGAAGCCGGCCGCGAAGGAGCCGAGGGCGGAGCCGGTGACGAAGTAGCGCATCAGGGCGCCGATCCGGGTGGCCTGGCCGCGCGGCCAGCCGGCGTCGACCAGGCAGCCGAAGACGGCGTCGGCCAGCCGGAGCGCGTTGGGGCGGCGGCCGGGGCCCTGGGCGAGGACGGGGACGAGGTGGGGGTGGGCGGCGAGGGCGGCGCGGTAGGAGCGGGCCCAGGCGCGCAGGGCGGCGCGCCAGTCGTCCGGCGCGTCGAACATGCCGAGGTCGACCTCGCCCATCACACTGTCGACGACGGCGTCGAGCAGCTCGTCCTTGGTGGCGAAGTGGTTGTAGAGCGAGGGGCCGCTGACCGAGAGTTCGGCGGCCAGCCGGCGGGTGGAGAGCGCGGCCAGGCCCTCGGCGTCGACCAGGGCGAGCGCGGCGGCGATGATGCGTTCCCGGCTGAGCAGGGGGGTGCGGGGTCGGGCGATCTCCGCCTCCTGGGGCGCGGGCCGGATGGGTCCGGGCCATTGTCGCAGGTGCTCGCGGGGGCCTGGCGGGTGCTCTTCCGCGCCGGGCCGGAGCGGGCTACAGTCATCGTAAAACTTGCAGTGCTAGTTTATCGGTGCCGCAGGGCACCGCAGGATCATCGACTTGTTCGGGGTGTCGCCGCGTGGACCTGGAACTGACCGAAGAGCAGTCCGCCGTACGGGAGTTGGCGGCTTCTTTCACCGACCGGGAGATCGTGCCGTTCGCCGCCGGGTGGGACCGCGCCGAGTCGATCGACCTGGGCGTGGTGAAGAAGCTCGGCGACCTGGGCTTCCTGGGGCTGACCCTGCCGGAGGAGTACGGCGGCAGCGGCGGCGACCACCTGGCGTACTGCCTGGTGCTGGAGGAGCTGGGCCGCGGCGACTCCTCGGTGCGCGGCGTGGTGTCGGTGTCGCTGGGGCTGGTCGCCAAGTCGATCAACGCGTTCGGCACCGAGGAGCAGAAGCGCGCGTGGCTGCCCCGGCTGTGCTCGGGCGAGGCGCTGGGCTGCTTCGCGCTGACCGAGCCCGGCACCGGCTCGGACGCGGCGAACCTGACCACCCGGGCCGAACGCGACGGGGACGACTGGCTGATCTCCGGCGCGAAGATGTTCATCACCAACGGGACGTGGGCGGACGTCGCCCTGCTCTTCGCCCGCACCGGCGAGCCCGGGCACCGGGGCGTGACCGCCTTCCTGGTGCCCACCGACCTGCCCGGCTTCGAACGGCGGCTGGTGCACGGCAAGTTGGGCCTGCGCGGGCAGGCCACCGCCGAGCTGTCCTTCGACCGGGTCCGGGTGCCGGACGGCGCCCGCCTCGGCGAGGTCGGCAAGGGCTTCACGGTCGCGATGGCCGCCCTCGCCAAGGGCCGGATGTCGGTCGCGGCGGGCTGCGTGGGCATCGCGCGGGGCGCGCTGGACGCGGCGGTGCGCTACGCCGGGGAGCGCGAGCAGTTCGGAAAGCCCATCGCCGCCCACCAGCTGGTGCAGGAGCTGCTGGCCGACATCGCCGTCGACGTCGACGCGGCCCGCCTGCTGACCTGGCGGGTCGCCGACCTGATCGACCGGGGCCTGCCGTTCGCCACCGAGTCCTCCGTCGCCAAGCTGTACGCCTCCGAGGCGGCGGTGCGCTGCGCCAACAACGCGCTGCAGGTGTTCGGCGGCTACGGCTTCATCGACGAGTACCCGGTCGGCAAGTACCTGCGCGACGCCCGGGTGATGACCCTGTACGAGGGCACCAGCCAGATCCACAAGCTGCTCATCGGGCGGTCCCTCACCGGCGTCAACGCCTTCTGACCTCCCGCGTCCACTCTCCGCCCACCGACAAGGAGCCCGACGAAGTGCTTCCGGTCTTCATCGCCGCCGCCCGCCGCACCCCGATCGGCCGGCTGCGCGGCGCCCTCTCCGCCATCCGGCCCGACGACCTGTCGGCGGCCGTGCTGCGCGGACTGCTCGACACCGTGCCCGCGCTGGATCCGGCGCGGATCGACGAGGTGTACTGGGGCGCCGCCAACCAGGCCGGCGAGGACAACCGCAACCTGGCCCGGATGGCCGTCCTGCTGGCCGGGCTGCCGGACAGCGTGCCGGGGGCGACCGTCAACCGGCTGTGCGCGTCCGGGATGGAGGCCGTCACCACGGCGGCCCGGGCGATCGGCTCCGGCGAGGCGGACGTGGTGGTGGCGGGCGGCTGCGAGTCGATGAGCCGCGCCCCGTTCGTGCTGCCCCGCCCGGACGAGGCGCTGCCGCACCGGATGGAGACCTTCGACACCCGGCTGGGCTGGCGGATGACCAACCCCCGGATGCGCGAGCTGCACGGCGTGCTGTCGATGGGCGAGACCGCCGAGGAGGTCGCCGCCCGCTACCGCATCGGGCGCGAGGCGCAGGACGCGTTCGCGCTGCGCAGCCACCGACTGGCCGCCGCCGCACGGGAGTCGGGGCACTTCGACGCCGAACTGCTGCCCGTCGCGCGCCCGGACGGGACGGCGGTGGAGCGCGACGAGTCGATCCGGCCGGACACCACCGCCGAGAAGCTCGCCGCCCTCAAGCCGGTGTTCCGCCCCGGCGGCACCGTCACGGCGGGCAACGCCTCGCCGATGAACGACGGCGCGGCCGCGCTACTGCTGGTCAGCGAACGAGCCCTGGCCGAGCTGGGGTTGGAGCCGCTGGGCCGGTACGTGGCGGGCGCCTCGGCGGGCGTGCACCCGGACGTGATGGGCATCGGGCCGGTGCCGGCCACCCGGCGGGTGCTGGAGCGCTCCGGCTGGAAGCTCACCGACCTGGACACCGCCGAGTTCAACGAGGCGTTCGCCGCCCAGGCGCTGGCCTCCGTCGGCGAGTTGGGCATCGACCCGGAGCTGGTCAACCCCTCCGGCGGGGCGATCGCGCTGGGCCACCCGCTGGGCTGCTCGGGCGCCCGGATCCTCACCACGCTGCTGCACCGGATGCGCCGCACCGGCGCCCGGCGCGGCCTGGCCACCATGTGCGTGGGCGTCGGCCAGGGCTCCGCCGTCCTGCTCGAACGCGACTGAACTCCCTTATCCCCCAACAGACATGACACATCCTCAGAAACGGAGTGTGACGGTGGGCAGGTTCGAAGGCAAGGTCGCGGTGGTGACCGGGGCCGCGCAGGGCATCGGCGCGGCGACGGCCCGGCGGCTGGCCGCGGAGGGCGCCGCGGTGGCGGTGGTCGACCTCACGGCGGAGCGCGCGAAGGGCACCGTCGAGGAGATCGCGGCGGCGGGCGGCAGCGCCCGGGCGTACGGGTGCGACGTCGCCGACTACGACGCGGTGCAGGCCCTGTTCGCCGCCGTGGTCGAGGAGTTGGGCGGGGTGCACGTCCTGGTCAACAACGCCGGGATCACCCGCGACAACCTGTTCTTCAAGATGCCCAAGCAGGACTGGGACACCGTCCTCACGGTCAACCTGACCAGCGCCTACAACTGCTCGCACGTCGCGCAGAAGTACTTCGTGGCGCAGAAGTACGGCAAGATCGTGTCGCTCAGCTCGCGTTCCGCACTGGGCAACCGGGGCCAGGCCAACTACGCGGCGGCGAAGGCCGGCATCCAGGGCCTCACCGCCACCCTCGCCATCGAACTGGGCCCCTACAACGTCAACGTCAACGCCGTCGCGCCCGGCTACATCGCCACCTCGATGACCGCCGCGACCGCCGAACGCGTCGGCGCCACCCCCGAGGAGCACCAGGCCGAGGTCGCCGGCCGCACCCCGCTGCGCCGGGTCGGCCGCCCCGAGGAGGTGGCCGCCGTGGTCGCCTTCCTGGCCAGCGAGGACGCCTCCTACGTCAGCGGCCAGACGCTTTACGTCAACGGCGGTGCGCGTTAGGTCTGTTGGCGCTCAACGCCAGGACCACCGGCGGTACGGGGGCCGGCCCGGTCGGCGGTCGTTCGCGCTCGGGTTGGAGGACGCCCGGGTCGTCGAGCCCGGCGGCGCTCCGCACCAGCCCGGTGGCCTGCCGGCCCGTCCGGTCGTCCCCGGCGGCCGCTGCGCGGGCGGATCGCCGCCGGCCACCACGAGACCCGGCTGTGCGGCTCGCTGGGACGGGAGCCGGCCGTGGTCTCGAACGGCGAGCGGGCCACGGTCGTGCTGCTCGCGGCCCCGGCGACCCGGGCGAGCACGCCGTCGCCCCGGACGCGGACGTCCCCTGGTCCGTCGACCGCTGAACACCCGGAGACCACCGCGGCCGATCGATCGGAGCGGTCGGCGGAACGGAGCGGGCGGCCGTTTCACCTGTCCGGCCGCCCGCCGTTCGACCATCGGGGGGTGCGTACGGGCCCGCTGGCGGCCCGTCAGCGCGTCGCGGGTTCGTGGACGACCGGGCCCGAGCAGACTCGGGCGTCCACCGTTCCCACTCGCCGAGAGGTCCGAGGTGAAACCAGGACAGCACGTCTCCCCTCCGAAGAGCAGACACCGGCTGGGCCGGGCGCTGAGCGCCGCCCTCACCGCAGCGCTCATCCCGTTCAGCCTCGTCGCCACCGCCCCCGCCGCCCGGGCCGCGACGCTCCCGGGCGGCCTCGGGCCCTGCCTGGGGGCGGCCTGCCCCGCCGTGTTCCCCCCGATCAACAACGGGCCCTTCGCCGGGCGCGACGAGAACGTCAACGTCTTCGTCGGCGGCGACTTCAACGTCACCGGGTCCGCGGCCGAGGCCGAGGGCCGGGTGGTGACGCTCGGGAACTTCTCGCAGAACAAGGCGCAGGGCGTCAGCGCCGTCTACAACGTCGGCATCGTGGGCGTCGGCTCGCGCGTCCCCCCGCCGGACGGCTCGGACTTCCTCGTCACCGGCGGCAACATCACCGTGGCCCAGGACCAGCGGCTGCTCGCCGAGGGCGGCGTCGTCCGCCACGCCGGGACGGTCGACGGCACCGTGCTCGGCACCCTCGTCCAGGACCCGCAGGCCGTCGCCGCCTACACCCCGCTGCGCGGGCAGCTCCAGGCGGCCAGCGAGTGCTACGCCGGCACCGGGGCGCCCCGGCCCGCCACCGGGACCGCCGTCAACCAGGGCTTCCAGACCCTGTTCACCGGTGACGGCACGTCGGCGCTCCAGGTCTTCAACGTGGACTTCGACCTCACCACGGCCACCGGCGCCCAGCAGGGCATCGTCTTCGCGAACATCCCCCCGGGCGCCACGGTGCTGGTCAACCTGCTCGGAGGAGCCCGCACGGTCAGCACGTTCAGCGGCGGCATCGACGACAGCGACCCGTTCAACCAGCTCCGCGAACACCTGCTGTGGAACGTGCCGACCGCGGGGACGGTCACCTTCACCGGCACCGGCCAGTTCCAGGGCAGCATCCTGGTGGGCAACCCGGCCAGCTCCACCACCGTGAACATGCCCGGCCTGAACGGCCGCTTCTTCACCACCGGCACTCTGAACCACACCTCCGGCGGCTCCGGCGGCACCGGCACGGAGATCCACGCCTACCCGTTCGACGGCGACCTTCCCGACTGCACCACACCCGCCAACGGCATCTGCTCGGCCACCGACCTGCCCCTGGGCACCTACTACTGGCAGGAAGTCTCCGCCCCCAACGGCTACGACCTGCCCGCCCAGCCCGTCAGCACGGTCGAGCTCACCTGCACCACACCCGCCAACGGCATCTGCTCGGCCACCGACCTGCCCCTGGGCACCTACTACTGGCAGGAAGTCTCCGCCCCCAACGGCTACGACCTGCCGGGCGACCCGGTGACCACGGTCGTGCTGACCGAGGACCGTCCCGACGCGGCGGCCACCGTGGCGGACGCCAAGGAGTGCCCGCCCGAGCCGTGTCCGCCCGAGCCCTGCCCGCCCGACGGCGACGGCCCGCACAAGCCGGGACACTGGCCTGGGCACTGGTCGGGACACGGGCCGGGACACTGGCCGGTGCGCGCCGACGGGTAACCGCCCCCGGCGCGAACGAGGTGCCCGGGACCGCTGCGGCGGTCCCGGGCCGTTTCCGTTCCGGACTACCGGCGGGACTCCGCGAGCTGCCTCAAGTACCGCTCCGCGGCGCGGAGTTTGCGGTTCTCAGGGCCGGGGAGGTGGGCGCGCAGCTCGATGATCTCGGGGGCGATGCGGATGGCCTCGACCGGGTCCTTGACGGCGCGCCAGCAGGCTTCGGCGTTGGTGACGGCGCGCTGGGTCTCGGGGTGGTCGGGGCCGTCGGTGCGCAGCAGCGCCGTGGCGACCTGGCGGTAGAGCTCGGCGGCGACGGAGGGCCGGCCGCCGACCCGGCAGACGTGGGCGCGGACCTGGCGGACCTGGAGCACCACGGACGCCTGGGAGCCGTACGCGTCGACGGCCTTCGTCTCCAGCGCGAGCGCGAGCGCGGAGGCGGTCTCGTGGTCGCCGGCCTCCGCGCTGCGGACGATGTCGCCGATCGCCTCCAGGTACTCGCTGGGCGGCGCCTGCCCGGCGTCCGGGGCGGCCGGCGGCGGGGACTGCGGCGGGATGCCGGTCTTCTTGCCGAGCCGGACGGCCGGGACGGTCCGGGCGGGCGGGGCGGCGACCGCCGCGGCGGCGTCCTGGGCGGCGAGGACGGCCGGGGCCCCCGGGGCGGGCAGCGGGGTGGTGGCGGCGAGCGGGTCGTGCCGGGGGGCCGGGTCCGGCTCGGGGGCGCGTTCGACGAGCCCGGCGGCGACCGGCTTGTCCAGCGGGACGGTCGCCGCCAACGGGTCTGCGGGCAGCGGGAGTTCAGCCGTCCTGGCGATCGTCACGGCGTGCGCGGGCACGGGCGCGGTCACGGACTCGGCCGCGAGCGCGGGCACCGTGGAGCCCTTGCCGAGTTCGACCCGGGCCGGGGCCGCCGCCGGGGTCTGCTCCGTCACCGGCTCCGGCGTCCGTTCCGCCGTCCGCTCCGGTTTGCCGAGCGGGACGGTGGACAGCGTGTCCGCCGGGACCATCGGCTCGCCCTTGACCAGCGAGACGATCATCTTGCGGCGCGGCGGCGTCGCCGGGACGCCCGCCTTGCGCAGCGAGACCAGGCCGCGCGGCGTCCAGCCGGGGACCAGCCGGGACGTCCGGGCCGGTTCGGACCCGGCGGGGCGGACGGCCCCGCCGGGCGCGACGACGGGGGCGGGGGCGGGACCCGCGGCGGTCTCGGGCCGGGTGCGGACGGCGGGCGCGGGCTCGCCGGTGCCGATCTGCCGTGCGGTGTTGCGGAAGTAGGGCCGGTCGGCGGGGTGCGCGGTGATCACCACGGTGTCGGCCCGCAGCACCGAGTTGACCTGCTGGCGGACGAGTTCGGGGGTGAGGAACTGGTCGGCGCCGGGGCGGCCCCGGTGCAGCGCCTCGATCAGGGCGCGGGTGAAGGTGCCGAGTTGGTCGGGGTCGTGGTTGACGACGGCCCAGAGCGGGACGCCGTCGGAGAGCTGCTTGCCCGCGGTGGCGGCGAGGGTGGGCCAGACGACCTGGTCGGCGCTCAGGTCGCCGATCACCAGGGTGTCCAACTCGGTTCCTCGGTGCCGTAGTTCGGTGGCGATGGCGGACCAGGGCAGGCTCTCGGAGCTCTTGTTCTCGCGCAGCGAGAGGTAGAGCTGTTCGCCGCGCCGGTCGGTGATCAGGTGGCCGCCGAGGTGGATGAGCAGCGGGCCGGGGTGGCGGGAGGCGGCGCGCAGGTGGGCCAGGACGGTCTGCGGGTCGTTGGCGCCGGGCAGGTGGACGGCGTCGACCTGCCCGGCGGAGAGCAGGACCTGCGGGGCGACCCCGGCCAGTGCGGCGGAGAGCACGGAGGCGTGCGCGGTGCCACCGCGTCCCCAGCGGCGGCCGCCGCCGTAGCCGCCCTCGATGACCAGGATGCGTCCGCGCAGGCCGCCACCGATGCCGTGGGCGGGCGCGGGCACGACTCGATCCGGCCCGGGGGTGGGCGGCGGCGGGGGCGCGTCGGTGGCGACCGGGAAGGAGCCGGTCCAACCGGTGCCGCCGGGCGGGGCGGCGGGCGGGGCGGCGGGT
>NZ_JNWZ01000032.1 GCF_000716545.1 Kitasatospora phosalacinea | reverse complement strand
GCCCTGACCACCGCGATCTGGCACAACGACCACACCGGCCAACCCGTCATGCGCTCGCTGACCGCCTACGACCACTAACCCTTCGCATCAATCATCTAGGCCCTGTCCGGAGGCGCGTGCCCGGTCAGCGCCCGCTGCGGGGCCCGTGCACCCGGCGGTGGCTCCAGGCCAGGAGGCCCAGCAGGATGAGGCCCGAGAGGATCAGGCTGGTCCCCGTCGCCCAGCCCGCGAAGGGGAGCGAGGGGACGACCCCGGCGACGACGCCCGCGGCGATCAGGCCGAGTCCGGCGAGGACCGAACCCGCGATCCGCCAGGGGGAGGCGACACTCGCCTCGACGCCCTGCATGGCCTTGACGCGGACCGGCTCCACGAAGCGGGCGAAGGCCGGCACCGCGCGGGCGACCAGCACCATGCCGGCCAGCAGCAGGAGCATGCCGGGGCCGGGCAGGACCAGCAGCACCACGCCGACCACGATGAGCACCGTCCCGGCCACGCCGAAGACGACCCGGGCCACCGGGTGGACCTGTGCCGGATCCGCCTCGTACCCGGGCCGCTGATGATCGCTCATCCGTCCACCCTAACCGGACGGCCCGCGGTTCCCGGTGCCCCGGACCGCGGTCGGCCCGCCGGAGTCCTCCGGGATGACCGCCCGGGTGCGCGCCGCGCCCGCCCGGCCGCCGGACGGCACGACGTGCCGCTCCCGGTCGCCCGCGCCGTCCCCCACCGCGACAGGCCCGGCCCGCGCGGGCCGGGCCTGTCGGGGTGCCGCCGGTCGACCCGTACCGGCGTCAGTCGACGCCGTTGCGGCGGTAGGGCTGGTAGGCCGATCCGCCGTGGAAGTACGGGTAGGGGATCTCCCGGGAGACCATGCCCGCGTCGCCGCTGTCCTCGATGCCGATGTACCTGGTGTGCGCGGCGTCCGCCCAGCCCGCGAACAGGATGGTGTGGTCGCCGGAGATCATCGCGTCGCCGGGCTTGAGGTCGGCCTTGGTGATGTGGTGGGAGACGTTGCCGCCCATCAGGCCCCAGGTGTTGAGGCCGGGGCCGGGCAGGCCCCAGGCGCAGGAGACCAGGCCCGAGCAGTCGACCCGGTAGCCGTTGGTGACGGCGCCCTGGCTGTAGCCGAGCTTGTGCTCGGCGCGCTCCAGGGCGCGTTCCACCATGGCCTTGCGCTCGGCGGACAGCCCGTCGAGGTTGGGCCGGGCCAGGACGCCGAGGCCCTCGCCGTTCTTCCGGTGCCGGCGGCCGGACCAGGCGTCCCAGCTGTTGCCGTTGGTGATCTTGGTCTTCCAGTCGCCGGTCGAGTGGTCCTTGAGCTTCGGGCCGTCGAACTTCCCGCCCGGACCGCCGACCACCGTGCCCGTCCCGCCGTCACCGCCGCCGGTGCCACCACCGCCACCGCCGCCGTGTCCGGGCGAGGTCGGCTGCGGCCTGTGACTCCCGCCACCGCCGCCACCGCCGCCGGCCCCGCCGTCGATCCCGGTGCCGGGCGACTTGGGCGCGGGCGGCTTCGGCTGCTCGCTGTGCTTGCGCTTGAGGTCCTCGGCGATCTTCCGCTCGACCTCCTCGTACGCGGCGACCATCTTCTTGATCTTCGCCGCGTCCTCGCCCAGCTCCTTGGTGAGCTTCTCCTTCGCCGCGGCCAGCGCCTCGGCCCGCGCGTTGATGTCCCGCACGTCCCCCGCGACCTCCGCCAGGATCTTCCCCGCGCCCAGGACCCCGAGGATCCCGCCGGAGAAGACGTCCGTGGCGGCCGCCTTCGCGATCGTCGCCTTGATCTGCCCGATCTTCCCGGTCATCTCCTCCATGCGCTGGTTCACCTGCTCGAAGTCCCGCTGGATCTTCTGCAGTTCCCCGACCTGGAAACCGAACTGACTCCCCGCCATCTGTCTGGCGCCTCCTCGTTCTCGCCCCCGTACGGGAAGCGCTACAGGACGTTCGCGAGCTGCTTGACCGAGCCGCTCAGCTGTCCGAGTTCGTCCGCGACGGAGTTCAACTCGCGCACCCGCCCCTGCGCGTGCGCGATGAAGGCGTCCGCGGCGGCGCCGTGCCAGGTCATCCCGCCGAGCACGGCGTTGACGTCGCGGCCGAGGGCGTCGACCTGCTTGCCCAGCTCCGCCAGCTCCTGGGCGATCTTGTTCAGCTCCGCGTCGGCGTCGCCGAACATCTTGCTGAGCGCCCAGTGCGCGATCTCGGCCGGCGCCATGATGATGTCCTCGCCGACCTTGGCCACGTCGCCGACGAGGTGCTTGACGTCTCCGATCAAGTCCATGACCGTCCCCCTGTTTCCCCGTGGTTGTTCCCCGAAAGCCTGTTCCCCACAGGCTAGCCAGTACGGTGCCCGGGCGAAATGGCCGGGTAGCGCCCGGGACGCCCCGTCCCGGCTGTTCGCGGTCCGCCCGCCGTGCCTGTGACACTGGACGTGCTCGAAAACCGAGGTGCGCCCCGGCCCCGACTTTTTGCAACCTAGAGGGATGCCCGCAGTGAGTTCTCCCGTAGCCCCGCAGCCCGCCCCCACGTTCGCGGAGCTGGCCGCCCGGCTGCCCGGCGTGATGCTGCGCGACGCGCAGCGGCTCGGCCGCCGCCTGGAGGGCACCCGCAAGGTCAGGTCGGCCGAGGGCCGGCAGAAGGTCCTGGCCGAGCTGGCGTCCGACTTCGACCGTTCCGAGGCCCGGGTGGCCGCCCGCCGGGCGGCGGTGCCGGCGATCAGGTACCCGCAGGAGCTGCCGGTCGCGCAGAAGAAGGACGAGATCCTGGCCGCCGTCCGCGACCACCAGGTGGTGATCGTGGCGGGCGAGACCGGCTCCGGCAAGACCACCCAGATCCCGAAGATCTGCCTGGAGCTGGGCCGCGGCGTCCAGGGCCTGATCGGCCACACCCAGCCGCGCCGGATCGCCGCCCGCACGGTCGCCGAGCGGGTCGCCGAGGAGCTGGACACCCCGCTGGGCGAGGCGGTCGGCTGGAAGGTCCGCTTCACCGACCAGGCCGGCCAGAACACCCTGGTCAAGCTGATGACGGACGGCATCCTGCTGGCCGAGATCCAGACCGACCGGGACTTGCGCCAGTACGACACCCTGATCATCGACGAGGCGCACGAGCGCAGCCTGAACATCGACTTCCTGCTCGGCTACCTCAAGCAGCTGCTGCCCCGCCGCCCCGACCTCAAGGTGGTCATCACCTCCGCGACCATCGACCCGGAGCGCTTCGCCGCGCACTTCGACGACGCCCCGATCATCGAGGTCTCCGGCCGCACCTACCCGGTGGAGGTCCGCTACCGCCCGCTGGTCGAGTCCACCGAGGACGCCGACCCCGACGAGGAGGAGAACGACCGGGACCGCGACCGGGACCAGGTCCAGGGCATCTGCGACGCCGTCGAGGAGCTGCAGGCCGAGGGCCCGGGCGACATCCTGGTGTTCCTCTCCGGCGAGCGCGAGATCCGCGACACCGCCGACGCGCTGACCAAGCTGAAGCTCAGGTCCACCGAGGTCCTGCCGCTGTACGCCCGGCTCTCCTCGGCCGAGCAGCACCGGGTGTTCCAGCGCTCCTCGCAGCGCCGGGTGGTGCTGGCCACCAACGTCGCCGAGACCTCGCTGACCGTCCCCGGCATCAAGTACGTGATCGACCCGGGCACCGCCCGGATCTCCCGCTACAGCCACCGCACCAAGGTGCAGCGGCTGCCGATCGAGGCGATCTCGCAGGCCAGCGCCAACCAGCGCAAGGGCCGCTGCGGCCGCACCTCGGACGGCATCTGCATCCGGCTGTACTCGGAGGAGGACTTCCTCTCCCGCCCCGAGTTCACCGACGCCGAGATCCTGCGCACCAACCTGGCCTCGGTGATCCTGCAGATGACCGCGGCGGGCCTGGGCGACATCGCCGCCTTCCCGTTCCTCGACCCGCCGGACTCCCGGAACATCAAGGACGGCGTCAACCTGCTGCACGAGCTGGGCGCCCTCGACCCGGCCGAGAAGGACCACCGCAAGCGGCTGACCGAGCTGGGCCGCAAGCTCGCCCAGCTCCCGGTCGACCCGCGGATGGCCCGGATGGTGCTGGAGGCCGACCGCCTCGGCTGCGTCCGCGACGTGATGGTGATCGCCGCCGCGCTCTCCATCCAGGACCCGCGCGAGCGCCCCGCCGAGAAGCGCCAGGCCGCCGACGAGCGGCACCGCCGCTTCCAGTCGGAGACCTCGGACTTCCTGTCCTACCTGTCGATCTGGCGCTACGTGCGGGAGCAGCAGAAGGAGCTGTCCTCCTCGGCGTTCCGCCGGATGTGCAAGTCCGAGTTCCTCAACTACCTGCGGATACGGGAGTGGCAGGACGTCTACGTCCAGCTCCGCACCATCGCCAAGCAGCTCGGCGTGACGATCGACGAGCCCCACGACGACGCCGAGCCCGATGCCGACCGGATCCACCAGGCGCTGCTCTCCGGCCTGCTCTCCCACCTGGGCCTGTTCGACGCGGAGAAGCGCGAGTACGCGGGCGCCCGCGGCGCCCGGTTCGCGGTGTTCCCGGGCTCGGGGCTGTTCAAGAAGCCGCCGCGCTGGGTGATGTCGGCCGAGCTGGTGGAGACCTCCCGGCTGTGGGCGCGGATCAACGCGAAGATCGAGCCGGAGTGGGTGGAGCCGCTGGCGGAGCACCTGATCAAGCGGACGTACAGCGAACCGCACTGGGAGAAGAAGGCCGGCGCGGTGCTGGCGTACGAGAAGGTGACGCTGTACGGGCTGCCGGTCGTCGCCCAGCGCAAGGTCAACTACGGCCGGATCGACCCGGAGCTGTGCCGGGAGCTGTTCATCCGCACCGCGCTGGTGGAGGGCGACTGGGAGACCCACCACAGGTTCTTCGCGGAGAACCGCAAGCTGCTCGACGAGGTCGAGGAGCTGGAGAACCGGGCCCGCCGCCGGGACATCCTGGTGGACGACCAGACCCTGTTCGACTTCTACGACGCCCGGCTGCCCGAGGACGTGGTCTCCGGGCGGCACTTCGACGCCTGGTGGAAGAAGACCCGTCGCGACCAGCCCGACCTGCTCAACTTCGAGAAGTCGATGCTGATCAACGACTCGGCGGACGGCGTCACCGAGGCCGACTACCCGGACTTCTGGCAGCAGGGCAAGCTGCGCTTCCCGCTGACGTACCAGTTCGAGCCGGGCAGCGACGCGGACGGCGTGACGGTGCACATCCCGCTGGCGGTGCTCAACCAGGTGGTGTCGGAGGGCTTCGACTGGCAGATCCCGGGCCTGCGCGCCGAGTTGGTGACGGCCTGGATCCGCTCGCTGCCGAAGGCGGTCCGGCGCAACTTCGTCCCGGCCCCGGACTACGCCCGGGCGGCGATGCGCGAGCTGACGGACCGCCAGGAGCCCCTGCTGCCGACGCTGGAGCGGGTGCTGCACCGGATGTCGGGCCTGCCGATCCCGCCGGAGGCGTGGGACGAGGAGCGGGTCCCGGACCACCTGAAGGTGACCTTCCGGGTCGTGGACGGCAAGCGCAAGCTCGCCGAGTCCAAGGACCTGGAGGAACTGCGCCGCAAGCTCCGGCCGAAGCTGTCCGAGACGCTCTCCAGCGCCGCGTCCGGCCGCGGCATCGAGCGCACCGGCCTGACCGCCTGGCCGGACGACCTCCCCGTCCTGCAGCGCACCTTCGAGCAGCGCTCCAAGGGCCACTCGCTGCGCGCCTACCCGGCGCTGGTGGACGAGGGCACCGGCGTGGGGATCAAGCTGTTCGACACCCAGGAGGCCCAGCGGCGGGCGATGTGGGCGGGCACCCGCCGGCTGCTGATGCTGCGGATCAACTCCCCGGCCAAGTCGATCCAGGGCCGGCTGGGCAACCAGGCCAAGCTCGCCCTGTCGTACAACCCGCACGGGTCGGTCCCGGCCCTGTTCGAGGACGTGGTGGCGGCCGCGACCGACCGCCTGATGGAACTGAACGGCGGGCCGGCCTGGGACGCGGAGGCGTTCGGCGCGCTGTACGACAAGGTCCGGGCGGACCTGTACGAGCTGTCGGCGGACACCACGCTGAAGACGGCGTCGGCGCTGATCGCCTTCCACAAGGCGTCCACCCGGCTGAAGTCGGTCTCCAGCCCGGTGCTGCTCCCCGCGGTGAACGACGTCCGGCTGCACCTGGCCTCGCTGGTGCACCCGGGCTTCGTGGCCGACACCGGCTGGCAGCGCCTGGGCGACCTGAAGCGCTACCTGCTGGCGGTGGACCGCCGGTTGGAGGCGCTGCCCAACCACCCGCAGCGCGACCTGCAGAACCTGCTGAAGGTGCAGGCGGTGCAGCAGGCGTACGGGGAGCTGCTGGCGCGGGTGCCGGCGGGCCGGGAGCCGTCGCCGGAGGTGAGGGCGGTGCGCTGGATGATCGAGGAGCTGCGGGTGAGCTTCTTCGCGCAGGGGCTGGGGACGCCGAGCCCGGTGTCGGAGAAGCGGATCCTCAAGGCGATGGAGGCCGCGGCGGCGAACCTGTGAGGCCGGGTCGGACCGGCTCCGGGGTGCTCCGGAGCCGGTTCGACCTGGGGGGTCGCGATGCAGTACAGTCTGTCTTGTTCGCAGGCGAGAGCAGGCGGGCAAGGATCAGAACACTGGTCCCGTGGAGCAGTTGGTTAGCTCGCCACCCTGTCAAGGTGGAGGTCGCGGGTTCAAGTCCCGTCGGGATCGCAGTAGCGTGAGGCCCGGAACCGTAAGGTTCCGGGCCTTATCGCGTTTCCGGGGCGCCGCGCAAGATAACGCCACTGTGATCACCGTCACTGGACACCTTTTGAGATGCGACTTCGGGAGCATCTCCACAAAGTGCCCCGATTTAATATGTAAAATTGTACCGACTTTCCCGGGAATGCCCCCCTCCCCCAGTCATCCCAAAGGGAATCGCGCGTTCCACCCGGAGCGCCCCTCCGGGCGTGCCGGGGCGCGGCGGGGCGCGGCGGCCGGGCACGCCGAAGGGCCGTTCCCTCCGACCCGGCGGAGTCGGAGGGAACGGCCCTTCGGACCGTCGGCGGCGCCCCGACCCGGCGGAGTCGGGGAGCTGCCCGGGAAGTACGGGGATCAGACCTCGGTGCGCTGAGCCGGAATACCGGCCAGCAGGGCGCGCACCTCCGCCTCGCGGTAGCGGCGGTGGCCGCCGAGAGTCCGGATCGACGTGAGCTTGCCGGCCTTGGCCCAGCGGGTCACGGTCTTCGGATCCACGCGGAACATGGTGGCGACCTCTGCCGGCGTCAGCAGGGGCTCGGCGTCAGGGGTACGAGCGGTCATGAGCGGCCTCCTCGGGAGAACCGAACCAGGGCGGTTCTATCCTTCAAATTCTGCACCTTGGCCCGCGATGCCCGAAATGGCACGGACGGGCCGAGTCGGTTATAGGACGAACGGCTTGTCCTGGTGTCTACAACTACACCATCCGTCCAGCCCCATCGGCCAAACCGTCAAAATTGACCCCTCACGGGTTCAAGAGCGACGGAAGGCCCCGGACCATCCCATAGCGGACAGTCACGCAGTGGTGACGTCCGGTCACGTTGCGACACGCCTGCGCGCGCTTGGGCTGGTTGTCCCATTTTGGCATATAGGTCTGAGTTCGCGTCAACGGTGAGTAGTATCACGTTCCATGGGGATTGACCCGATCCGGGACCATGGTCCCGGAAACCGGGGCAATGGTATGGACCATCCTCCCCCCTGGCGCCGGATCCGGCCAGTGGCAATTTCCTGACGCCCCATCATCGCCCCCGCGTCGCGCCCCGGCCGGTTCAGGACGCCTGGCGCAGCGCCAGCACCCGCCGCCAGCGCGCCGTCAGCGCCTCGTAGGCCCGCAGCGCCGCGCCGGTGTCCCCGGCCCGCAAGGAGCCCAGCCCGTCCGCCAGTTCGCCCACCGAGCGCTCCTCGGCCAGCCCGCGCGGGCCCAGCAGCCGGGCCAGACCGCCGTAGTCCAGTTCCACCAGCGAGCGCGGGTGGAACTCCTCCAGCCACCGCCCGACCTCCTCCGCGCCGTCCACCAGCGGCCCGCCCGGCGCCCGCTCCCGCAGCACCCGGTACGCCCGGGCCACCCGGCGGCGGGCCTGCACCATCGGCGTCAGGTAGAACAGCGCGGCCGGCTCCGGCCGCTCGCCCTCCCCCGACGAGCCGTACTCGCCCTCCGGCACGTGCCGCCGGTCCTCCTCGCCGAACGGCAGGAACCAGCGCAGCGGCACCTCCCAGCGGCTGGAGGCGATCCACGGCCGGGCGTCGGGGTGCTCCCGCTGCCACCGCTCCCGGTCCGCCTCCCCGGCCGCCCGCAGGGCCGGCGGCAGCACGGTGTCCACCAGGTGCGCGGGCAGCGTCCGCTGCAGCTCCTGGAGGGCCAGCCAGCCCCGCAGCCGGGTCGTCCAGGGGCACACGTAGACCACCCCGTCCAGCGTCCGCACGTACGCCCGCTCGTCCTCCTTCTCGGGCAGCGGGCGGGGCGTGAGGGAGGCCGCGGCGGCCAGCGCGGCCCGCTGCTCGGCCAGCGCCGCCGCGGTCACCGGCCGCCCCGGCCCCTCGGCGTCGGGGCCGTGCTCGGCGGCGTACGCCTGCCAGCGCGCGCGGTCGGGCTCGGGGAAGGCGGCCAGCGGCTCGTAGACGCGCAGCTGCGCGGTGTACGGAGGAAGCACGGTCGTGCGCCAGGCGGTCACGCTCCGCATCGTCGCACGCCCCCGGGACGGCCGTCAGGGGTGTCGTGCGGACGGCTTCGGTCGTTGTGCTCCGGGGGCCTCCGAGGGGCAGATTCGAAGGCGATCCCAGGGCTAGGCTTCGTCCAGACGCCCGCACCACCGCCGCGGGCCATCCTTTACTGGAGTCACCACCGTGACCGACGTACACACCACGCACCCCGCACCAGGCGTGCTGGGCCGAGTCTTCGGCACCGGCCAGGAGGGCGAGGGGCACGAGCAGGTCGTGCTCTGCCACGACCGCTCCTCCGGCCTCAAGGCGATCATCGCCATCCACTCCACCGCCCTCGGCCCGGCCCTGGGCGGCACCCGCTTCTTCCCGTACGGGACGGAGGAGGAGGCGCTGCAGGACGCGCTGAACCTCTCCCGCGGGATGAGCTACAAGAACGCCCTCGCCGGGCTCGACCTCGGCGGCGGCAAGGCCGTCATCATCGGCGACCCGGACCGGGACAAGAACGAGGCGATGCTGCGCGCCTACGGGCGCTTCGTGGAGTCCCTGCGCGGCCGCTACGTCACCGCCTGCGACGTGGGCACCTACGTGCAGGACATGGACGTGGTGGCCCGGGAGACCTCCTTCGTCACCGGCCGCTCGCCCGAGCACGGCGGCGCCGGCGACTCCTCGGTGCTGACCGCCTTCGGCGTCTTCCAGGGCATGCGGGCCTCCGCCCGGGCCCGCTGGGGCCAGCCGACCCTGAGCGGGAAGCGGGTCGGCGTCGCGGGCGTCGGCAAGGTCGGCCACTACCTGGTCGGCCACCTGGTCGAGGACGGCGCCACCGTGGTCGTCACGGACGTCTCCGAGGCGGCCGTGAACCGCGTCCGGGCCGCCCACCCCCGGGTCGAGGTGGTGGCCGACACCGCCGCCCTGCTGAACGCCTCGCTGGACGTCTACGCCCCGTGCGCGCTCGGCGGCGCGCTCACCGACGACACCGTCGGCGCGCTCGGCGCGGCCGGCACCTCGATCGTCTGCGGCGCGGCCAACAACCAGCTCGCCCACCCCGGCGTCGAGAAGGACCTCGCCGACCGCGGCATCCTGTACGCGCCCGACTACCTGGTGAACTCCGGCGGCGTGATCCAGGTCGCCGACGAGATCGAGGGCTTCGACTTCGACCGGGCGAAGAAGAAGGCGTCCAGGATCTTCGACACCACCCTGGAGATCTTCACCCGGGCCGCCGCCGACGGCGTCCCGCCCGCGGTCGCCGCCGACCGGCTCGCCGAGAAGCGGATGCGGGAGATCAGCGCGCTGCGCTCGGTGCTGCTCCCGGCGGCCCGCCGGGGCTGACCGCCGCCGCCCGCCGTGCGCGGGGCCGGCATCGCCCGGCCCCGCGCATCACGATGTGGAACCGGATTCTCAGTCCGTCCCCCGATCGGGCGATACCGCGCCCCCTTCGGGGGATAATCTCTGCAGGAACGACGGGTCCGGTCACCTGCCGGACAGCCTGCGAAATCACCGTAATTCCCCTCTGACCTGGGAGGACCCGGTTCGGGGGGGCTCGGGTGCGCGCCACGTCACACGGGCGACGTACCGTACGGCGGCGGAAACAGGTACCGTTAATGCTCCAAGGGACGGTTTCCCACTTCGGGCAGGCCGGACCTGATCATCAACACGTGTCAGACTCGGGGCCGTGAGCCCCACCGTTGAGGGGGTCGACCCATGGGGCGCGGCCGGGCCAAGGCCAAGCAGACGAAGGTCGCCCGCGAGCTGAAGTACAACAGCGGCGGGTTCGACGCTAACCGTCTGTCTCACGAGCTGGGTGTATCTCCGTCCACCGCGATCGAGCCTGAACCGATCGAGGACGACGACGAGGACGACCCCTACGCGGCTTACGCGGACAGGTACAACGACGACGACGATGACGACGAGGACACCCCTCCGGCTCGTCGCCGCGCCTGACGTTCTCCGACCGGACCGGTCCGAGCGCTCCCCGTGAGCGCCGG
This sequence comes from Kitasatospora phosalacinea, assembly GCF_000716545.1. Lineage (GTDB taxonomy): Bacteria > Actinomycetota > Actinomycetes > Streptomycetales > Streptomycetaceae > Kitasatospora > Kitasatospora phosalacinea. The sequence continues at coordinate 65,868 of NZ_JNWZ01000032.1, read as the reverse complement.
GCCGGTTTTCGGCGTCCCCGCGCCGCGCACCGCCGCCCCGCGGCGACCCGGCCGAGCACGAGGGGCCCCGCCGCACCGCGCGGCGGGGCCCCTCGGTGTGCCCGGGATCAGAACGCCTCGTAGGCGTTGTACAGCGCGGCGCCGCCGTCGTGCTCGTCGGTGCGCTCGACCACGTCCCCCAGCAGCCAGGCCTCCACGTCGCGGTCCTCCAGGACGGCGAGGACGGTGTCGACCGACTCCGGCGGGACGACGGCGACCATGCCGACGCCCATGTTCAGGGTCTTCTCGATCTCCAGGGTCTGCATGGCGCCGACCTTGGCGACGGTGCGGAACACCGGCAGCGGCGACCAGGTGCCGCGGTCGAGGCGGGCGTGCAGGCCGTCCGGGATGACCCGGGCCAGGTTGGCGGCCAGGCCGCCGCCGGTGACGTGCGAGAAGGCGTGGATCTCGGTGGCCCGGGCCAGCGCCAGGCAGTCCAGCGAGTAGATCCTCGTCGGCTCCAGCAGTTCCTCGCCGAGGGTGCGGCCGAACTCCTCGACCCGGCGGTCCAGCGACCAGCCGGCCTGGTTCAGCAGCACGTGCCGCACCAGCGAGTAGCCGTTGGAGTGCAGGCCGGAGGCGGCCATCGCGATCACCGCGTCGCCCGCCCGGACCCGGTCCGGGCCGAGCAGGGCGTCCGCCTCGACCACGCCGGTGCCGGCGCCCGCGACGTCGTACTCGTCCGGGCCGAGCAGGCCCGGGTGCTCGGCGGTCTCGCCGCCGACCAGCGCGCAGCCGGCCAGCGTGCAGCCCTCGGCGATGCCCTTGACGATCGCGGCGACCCGCTCCGGGACGACCTTGCCGACGCAGATGTAGTCGGTCATGAACAGCGGCTCGGCGCCGCACACCACCAGGTCGTCGACGACCATGGCGACCAGGTCGTGGCCGATGGTGTCGTGCTTGTCCATGGCCTGGGCGATGGCGACCTTGGTGCCGACGCCGTCGGTGGCGGTGGCCAGCAGCGGGCGCTCGTAGCGCTTGAAGGCGGAGGCGTCGAACAGTCCGGCGAAGCCGCCGAGCCCGCCGACCACCTCGGGCCGGTTGCTCTTCTTCACCCACTGCTTCATCAGCTCGACGGCGCGGTCGCCGGCCTCGATGTCGACACCCGCGGCGGCGTAGGTCGCCCCGGTCTCGTTGCTGGTCACTCGGTGTGGCCCTTTCGAAGTGGTGGTGCCGCCTCCCCCGGCCGCGGCCGGGAGGGGTGCCCCCGGCCCGTGCCGGGGGCGGTGCGCACGGTTACGGGCGTCGCAGCGCGTCCGCCGCGCCGGCTCCGCCCAGCAGCGACTGCACGCCGTCGAGGTCGCTGGTCTGCTTGCTGCCGCGGACGGGCTGCTTGGCCTGGCCACCGGCGATCTCGGCCTCGAGCAGGAGCTTGCCGAGCAGCGCCGGGTCGGGCAGCTCCATCGGGTACTCGCCGTCGAAGCAGGCCCGGCAGAGCTGGTCCTTGGGCTGCTTGGTGGCCTCGATCATCCCGTCGATGGAGATGTAGGCCAGCGAGTCCGCACCCAGCGAGCGGCCGATCTCCTCGACCGACAGGCCGTTGGCGATCAGTTCGGCGCGGGTGGCGAAGTCGATGCCGAAGAAGCACGGCCACTTCACCGGCGGCGAGGAGATCCGGATGTGGACCTCGGCGGCACCGGCCTCGCGCAGCATCCGGACCAGCGCGCGCTGGGTGTTGCCGCGGACGATCGAGTCGTCCACGACCACCAGGCGCTTGCCCCGGATGACCTCCTTGAGCGGGTTGAGCTTGAGCCGGATGCCGAGCTGGCGGATGGTCTGGTTGGGCTGGATGAAGGTGCGGCCCACGTAGGCGTTCTTCACCAGGCCGGAGCCGAACGGGATGCCGCTGGCCTCGGCGTAGCCGATCGCGGCGGGGGTGCCGGACTCCGGCGTCGCTATCACCAGGTCGGCCTCGACCGGGGACTCGGCGGCCAGCTTGCGGCCCATCTCCACCCGGGAGAGGTGCACGTTGCGGCCGGCGATGGTGGTGTCCGGGCGGGCCAGGTAGACGTACTCGAAGACGCAGCCCTTGGGCTTGGCCTCGGCGAAGCGCGAGGTGCGCATGCCGTTCTCGTCGATGGCGATCAGCTCGCCGGGCTCCACCTCGCGGATGAAGCTGGCGCCGACGATGTCGAGGGCGGAGGTCTCGGAGGCCACCACCCAGCCGCGCTCGATCCGGCCGAGCACCAGCGGGCGGATGCCCTGCGGGTCGCGGGCGGCGTAGAGCGTGTGCTCGTCCATGAAGACCAGCGAGAAGGCGCCCTTGACGCCGGGCAGCACCTTGCGGGCCGTCTCCTCGATCGTCAGGTCCGGGTGGCCGGCCAGCAGGGCGGTCAGCAGGTCGGTGTCGTTGGTGGCCGCGGTCCGGCCGGAGCGGGAGACGTGCTCCTCGCCCGGCAGTTCGGCGACCATCGCCGCGAGTTCGGCGGTGTTGACCAGGTTTCCGTTGTGGCCGAGGGCCAGCGATCCGTGAACGGTCGCGCGGAAGGTCGGCTGGGCGTTCTCCCAGACCGAGGACCCGGTGGTCGAGTAGCGGGCATGTCCGACGGCGATATGCCCGTGCAGCGACCCCAGGGAGGTCTCGTCGAAGACCTGGGAGACAAGCCCCATGTCCTTGAAGACGAGAATCTGGGAGCCGTTGCTCACTGCGATGCCCGCGGATTCCTGTCCGCGGTGCTGCAGGGCATAGAGGCCGAAGTACGTGAGCTTCGCGACCTCTTCGCCGGGAGCCCAGACACCGAAGACGCCGCAAGCGTCCTGGGGGCCCTTCTCGCCGGGGAGGAGGTCGTGGTTGAGTCGTCCGTCACCACGTGGCACGTCTCCGAGTCTAGGGCAGCCTGGGCGAACGGCCTGATGGCAGCCTCCGGGTACGCGCGTAGATACCGCCTCTTACCAGCTTTTCGCACAGCGGGGGTGCGCCTTCACGCCCTTGTCATCAGGCTTTCGCACGGTGGACGGACGGACGAACGTGAGCCTGCTCACCCTGGGTGACCGGCGGGGCCCGACGGCGCTCAGGCCGCGGGCAGCAGCAGCCGCCAGGAGTCCGGGCGGACCGTCCAGGTGCGGTGGCGGACCGGGCCGACCGGGCAGCCATCCGCCTCGTAGCCGAAGTCGCGCCCGGCGACGGTGAGCCGGCCGGCCCGGTGGCGCAGCGGGCGGCCGTCGAGGTCGAGGACGAGCTCCATCTCGCCGTCGGCCATGGCCACCCGCAGGTGGCGCACCCGCTGGTGGACGTCGGCCAGCAGGCGGCCGTCGGCCTCGATCCGGAGCTCCTCCACACCGGAGGGGCTCGCCTGCTCGGCCGCAGCCAATTTCGCCCATAGCGAACGCCAACCACCCGTCCGGCCCTGGCGCGGGCCGGTGAAGCGCACCTCGGCCAGCACCACGCCGCCGCCGTCGTCCAGCAGCAGGTCGAGCCGCCGGGCGGTGCCGCCCAGCACCGCGCGGGCCGCCGCGACCGGCTCGGCCGGCACCCCGAGCAGCCGGGCGGTGGCGGTGGCCACCGGCCCGCCCACCGGCACCAGGCCCACCGGGTCGGTGTCCAACTCCCGCTGCCGGTGCAGGGCCTGGAGCACCCGCTGCAACGCCTGGTCGGACCCGATCACCACGGCCCGGCGCCGCCCCCGGTGCGCCAGCACCCGGTCGAGCTCGGACGGGCTCTCGGGCAGCGCGACCTTGACGTCGGCACCGCCGCACAGCACGTCCTTGGCGATCCGCACCGACTCCCCGTCGGCCTCCCGCGCCGAGGGGTCGAGCAGCACCAGCAGCGGCCCGGGGCCCCCGGCGTCCTCCGGGGGGCGGGATACGGGCGTGGACAGCGACGACACGACCGGTCCTTCCTCAGGTAATCTCTCGGTGCAAGAGCCCCTTGCGCCGTTGCGCCAGGGGCTTCGTCCATCTCGGGCCAGACTGCGGTCTACGCAGGATGCCCCAACCGGAAGGGGTGTACGCCTGTGCCGGCACTCGTGCTCGTTGGCGCCCAGTGGGGAGACGAGGGCAAGGGGAAGGCCACCGACCTCCTCGGCGGCTCCGTCGACTACGTCGTCCGCTACCAGGGCGGCAACAACGCCGGTCACACGGTGGTCATCGGCGACCAGAAGTACGCCCTGCACCTGCTGCCCTCCGGCATCCTCAGCCCCAACGTCGTGCCGGTGATCGGCAACGGCGTGGTGATCGACCCGGGCGTGCTGCTCTCCGAGCTCAAGGGCCTGGACGAGCGCGGCATCGACACCTCGAAGCTGCTGATCTCGGGCAACGCCCACCTGATCACCCCGTACCACCGGACGCTGGACAAGGTCACCGAGCGCTTCCTCGGCAAGCGCCGGATCGGCACCACCGGCCGCGGCATCGGCCCGGCCTACGCCGACAAGATCAACCGCGTCGGCATCCGGGTCCAGGACCTGTTCGACGAGTCGATCCTGCGCCAGAAGATCGAAGCGGCGCTGCACGACAAGAACCAGCTGCTGGTGAAGCTCTACAACCGGCGCGCGATCCCGGCCGAGCTGGTGCTCGAGGAGTACCTGGGCTACGCCGACAAGATCAAGCCCTACCTGGCCGACACCACCCTCGTCCTGGACGAGGCGCTGAAGGCGAACAAGGTCGTCCTGCTGGAGGGCGGCCAGGGCACCCTGCTGGACGTCGACCACGGCACGTACCCGTTCGTCACCTCGTCGAACCCGACCTCCGGCGGCGCCTGCACCGGCTCCGGCATCGGCCCGACCAAGATCGACCGGGTCATCGGCATCCTCAAGGCGTACACCACCCGGGTCGGCTCGGGCCCGTTCCCGACCGAGCTGCTGGACGCCGACGGCGACGCGCTGCGCCGGATCGGCGGCGAGCGCGGCGTCACCACCGGCCGCGACCGGCGCTGCGGCTGGTTCGACGCGGTGATCGCCCGCTACGCGACCCGGGTCAACGGCCTGACCGACTTCTTCCTCACCAAGCTGGACGTGCTGACCGGCTGGGAGCAGATCCCGGTCTGCGTGGCGTACGAGATCGACGGCAAGCGGGTCGAGGAACTCCCGTACAACCAGTCGGACTTCCACCACGCGAAGCCGATCTACGAGAACCTGCCCGGTTGGAGCGAGGACATCTCGAAGGCGCAGTCCTTCGGCGACCTGCCGAAGAACGCCCAGGCGTACGTGAAGGCGCTGGAGGAGATGTCGGGCGCCCCGATCTCCGCGATCGGCGTCGGCCCCGGCCGGACCGAGACCATCCAGATCAACTCCTTCCTGTAGGCCGCGGACGGCGAAAGGCCCGGCGCTCCCGCTCGTACGCGGGGGCGCCGGGCCTTTCGCACGCGGCCGGCGGGGCCGGTCAGTAGATGGCGGCGGAGACGATCGCCGCCACGGCCAGGTTGGTGGAGGCGGTCACCCAGACCGCCGGGTGCGGCTCGCCGTCGACCAGCAGCTCGCCCAGCCTGCCGGGCGTGACCAGGTCGAGCACCCAGAACGAGACCGCCATCAGCAGCAGGCCGAACAGGCCGAACACGGCGGCCGCGACCAGGCCCTTGACGAACTCCTGGTAGGTCGACATCACCGCGGTGAACACGATCGCGCCGATCGACAGCAGCGCCGAGCTGAGCACCACGGCGGCGTTGCGGTTGCGCTCGATCCAGATCTGCCGGCGCAGTTCGCCCGGCGTCAGCGCGTCGACCAGCAGCACGCCGAGCAGCAGCAGCACCAGGCCGACCGCACCGTACGCCGCCGCGTACCCCAGCTGGTGAAGGATGTCGTTCATCCGCCCCGCCCCTCCTGCCTGTCCGCCTGCCGGCCCCGTGCCGAGGACCGGCACAACATAGCGCACGGGCCGGAGGGCGGAGGGGGCGGCGGCGGGGCTCAGTCGTTGTGCTCGACCAGGCGGTCCAGGCAGACCGCGATGGCGATCATCAGCGGGACGTCGGCGCCGTCCTCGACCTCCACGCCGTAGGTGTCGCGGATCCGGAACCACTTGCGGGAGACCTCGGCGAGGCGGTGGCCGTCGCCCTTGACGGTGTACTCCTTGTCGAGCAGGTCCCCGTGGACCTCGTACTCGCCGCCGTTCTCCAGCTCCACGTGGTACTTGTCGTGGAACGGGGTGAACAGCTTCTTGCGGACGGTCGCGACCACGTCCCCGTCCGCGTTCTCGATCTTCATCGCGTCGCGGACGGTCACCACCTTCTCCCGGATGGTGGCGACCGTGTTGCCCTCGGTGTCCTGCAGTTCGAAGGTGTCGCGCAGCCGCAGCACCTTGCCGTCCACCAGGAACGCCTTCTCGCCGTGCTCGTCCTCGACCCAGTAGTCGTCGCCGACCGCGAAGAGGCGCTCCTTGACCACGAACTTCCGACCCATGTCCCCGACTCCTCGTCTGGTGCTCGCCGGCCCGCCGTCGGGCGGCACCCGACATGGTGCCACCGGCCGCTACGTCAGGCCCCACAACAGGCGGTAGTAGGCGAGCCGTTCGGCGTCCTCCCGGACGCCGTACGCCTCCAGCAGGGGACGCTCCCAGCCCGGGCCGTAGTTCCACACCGTGCTCCAGGACGCCACCGCGAGGTCGGCCCAGCGGTCGGCGACGCCCAGGGCGCCCAGGTCGACGTGGCCCGAGAAGCGGCCGTCGTCGCCGACCAGGGTGTTGGGCGCGCAGGCGTCCCCGTGGCAGACCACCTCGACGTCCACCGGCGGCGGATCGGCCAGCACCGCCAACGCCCGCTCCACCGTGCCGTACCGGCGCAGGTCCGGGTGCCAGCTGGCCGGGTCGAGGCGCAGCTCGGCGGCCCGGGCCACCCGCCCCGACGCGGACCACGCGTACGGGCAGCCGGCCACCGGCAGCGCCTCGTGGAAGGCCCGCAGGCCCTCGCCGACCGCCCGGACGGCCGTCGCGGGTTCCCGCCTGAGCTCCTCGTCCACGGCGGAGCGGCCCGGCAGGCCCGCCGTCAGCAGCCAGCTGCCGCTCTCGTCGCCGCCCAGGCCCAGCACCTCCGGGACGGTGGTGAACCGCCCCGCCCAGCCCAGCCGTTCGGCCTCCACCGCGAGGTCGGCGGAGCTGCCGGCCGGCGCCCACTTGGCGAACCGCCGCCCCGGCCCGTCACCGAGCCGGAACGTCAGCCCCTGCAGCTGGTTGCGCCACACCACGGCGATCGGCGCGCCGGCGGCCAACTCGACGACGGCGGGCGGGACCTCGACCTCGACCTCGGGCACGTGAGCGAACATCCGGCCATTGTCGCCCGGGCCCCGCGCGGCGTCACCCCTCCCCTCCCTCCCCTCCCCGACGGACCGGCCCGAAACCTCCGAGCGCTTCCACCGGGCCGTCTGCCGTCCTCGGGCGCGGGCCGGCCCGTGACCGCCGCAAGGCCGACCGGAGGCCGCCCACCCGTTCGAACCACGGCACCGGCCCGCCGCCCGAGTGGTGGTCGGGCGTCCGGATCGACGTCGGTCCCGTCCCGGGCGACGAGCGGGCCGCGACCCCCGCCCGGACGGGCTCCGTCGCGGCGGGGAACCGGGGCGGCACGCCGGACGTACCTACCGGCACGAGGAACGGGGGGACGGCGTGTCCGAGTGCGTCCGGAGCTTGGAACCGGCGGAGGCGGAGCGGCTGCGGCCGCCGGCCCCCGCCGCGGCGGCCCGCCGGTGAACGCGCCCCGCCCCGGTGAGCCGCCCGGCGAACTGCTCGGCACCGGCCGCACCGCGGACGTCTTCGCGCTGCCCGGCGGGTGGGTGCTGCGCCGCTACCGCGACCCGGCCGCCGCGTGGGCCGACGCCCGGGGCGAGGCCGGACTGATGGCGTACCTGGCCGGGCACGGCTACCCGGTGCCGGCCGCCCGGCCCGGCGAGCGGCCCACCGACCTGCTGATGGAACGGCTGGAGGGCCCCACCCTGGCGCGGGCCGTCACCACCGGCGCGGTCGCACCCGACGCCGCCGGGCGGATCCTCGCCGACCTGCTGCTGCGCCTGCACGCCGTCCCGCCGCGCACCGCCGCCCGGCCCGGCGACCGGCTGCTGCACCTCGACCTGCACCCCGAGAACGTGCTGCTCGCCGCAGGCGGACCGGTCGTCATCGACTGGGCCACCGCCACCGAGGGCGACCCCGGCCTGGACCGCGCGACGAGCGCCCTCGTCCTCGCCCAAGCCCTGCTCGGCATGCCCGAATTCGCCGACGCCGCACCCGCCCTCCTCGTCCCCCTGCTGCGCGCCCTCCCCCCGCTCACCGCCGACCACCTCGCCCGGGCCCGCGCCCGCCGCGCCGCCGACCCGGTGCTCGACCCCGCCAGCCACGCCCGGCTGGACGCGGCCGTCGCCCTGGTCCGCGCCTGCGCGGCGACGGCGGCCGGGGGAGGCGGCGCGGAATCCGCGGGCACCGCACCGCCGCCACCGCCGGGAGACCTCACCGGCCCGTCGGGCCAAGGTCGTTGCTACCGCACCCCCACCGAGCAGGCACTCCGGGCGGATGAGTAAGTTGTGCGCGCACAACACCGTGCGCCCATGACCCGGGAGGGGTTCCGCCACCTGCGGAAGACAGCCTTCAAACGCGCCACCGCCGTCCTGCTCGGCGCGGCGGCCATCGCCCTGGCCGCCCCGGCCGCCCCTGCCTCCGCCGACGCGGAACTCCCGGAGGTCATCCGGCTGGACAGCGGCGCGCAGCTGACGGCCGGTCACGACTTGCGGAGCGGCGACACCCGGCTCGTCATGCAGGACGACGGCAACCTGGTGCTCTACCTGGTCAACGACGCGGGCCAGCGCGGCCCCGCCGTCTGGAGCACCGGCACCTACAACAACTGGGGCGCCCACCTGGTCATGCAGACCGACGGCAACCTCGTCCTCTACCGTCAGGGCGGCGACACCCAGGCCAACGTCCTCTGGAGCACCGGAACCTGGAACCACACCGGCGCCTGGGCGATGTTCTTCGACGGTGAGCTGAAGCTGAACAGCAGCGACAACCACATCATCTGGGACAACCGCACCGGCGTCTGCAGGACGGGCAGCACCGACAGCGGCCCGAGCCGCGACGACGTCATCAGGGCCGGCGGCCGCACCATGACCGCCGGAATGTGGCTGAAGTCCAACTCGGTGTGGCTGGTCAACCAGCAGGACGGCAACCTCGTCCTCTACCGCAAGCGCGACGGTGCCGCCCTGTGGTCCAGCCACACCGCCAACCGCCCGCCGACCGTCCTGTACGTCTCGGACACCTCGTCCAGGGGCGCCCTGACCACGTGGTCCACCAAGGACGGGACGACCGTCTGGTCCACCCCGGCCAAGGGCGGCCCCGGCACCTACGCCGTGGTCCAGGACGACGGCAACTTCGTCGCCTACAACGGCTCCGACCAGGCCGTCTGGTCCACCGGCACCTGGGGCAACTGGTAACCGCCGGCCCCCTCGGAGGGACGTCCCGGCGGATGAGTAAGTTGTGCGCGCACAACACCGTGCACCCATGACCCGGGAGGGGTTCCGCCACATGCGGAAGACAGTCTTCAAGCGCGCCACCGCCGTCCTGCTCGGCGCGGCCGCCATCGCCCTGGCCGCCCCCGCCGTCCAGGCCGGCGCCGACTCGCCCTCGAACCCGACCTCCGTCCAGCTGCGCGGCGGCTCGGCGCTGACCGCCGGCCAGTACCTGCAGAGCGGCGAGTCCCAGCTCGTCATGCAGGACGACGGCAACCTCGTCCTCTACCTGGTCAACACCTCCGGCCGTCGCGGCCCCGCCGTCTGGTCCTCGGGCACCTACAACAACCCGGGCGCCCACCTCGCCATGCAGGACGACGGCAACCTGGTCGTCTACCGCCAGGGCGGCGACACCCAGGCCAACGCCGTCTGGAGCACCAGCAGCTGGAACAACCCCGGCGCCTACCTGACCATGTGGGACGGCCAGGTGTCGCTCGTCACCGCGCAGGGCCGCGGGCTCTGGGAGACCAAGACCGGCGTCTCGGTGGCCGTCGGCTACGGCGGCCCCAACCCGGCCGGCATGTTCAACTCCAGCCGCGGCCTGGCGACCGGGACGTGGCTGAAGTCGAACTCGGTGTGGCTGCTCAACCAGCAGGACGGCAACGTCGTCCTCTACCGCAAGAGCGACGGGGCCGCCCTGTGGTCCACCCACACCGCCAACCGTCCGAAGTCCATCGCCTTCGTCGAGACCACGTCCAACGTGGCCGCCATCGTCATGTACGCCGTCGACAACGGCCAGACCATCTGGGGCACCCCCGTCAAGGGCGGCCCGGGCACCCACGCCGTGGTCCAGGACGACGGCAACTTCGTGGTCTACAACGGCTCCGACCAGGCCGTCTGGTCCACCGGCACCTGGGGCAACTGGTAGCCACCGGCCCCCGCCCGGGGCCCGGACGCACCCGCGTCCGGGCCCCTTCCCGCACCTCCGCCCCGGCCGCCGGGCCGCCGGCCGTCAGGCGGCGCAGCCCCGACGACCAGTACCAGGCTCGCGCGGTGCCCGCCCCTTCCCGGTCGGTGCCCGTCCGCAGGTAGCCGGCGCTCCTCGTTGGGCCTCCCCCGGAATCCCGGTCCGAACGGTGGGGTTGGATGGTGGCATGACTTCTCGTGCGCGTGTCCGCGCCCCCGAACTGGTGGGCAAGGGCGGATGGCTGAACACCGGGGGCAAGGACCTGTCCCTGGCGGATTTCCGCGGCAAGATCGTGATCGCGGACTTCTGGACCTTCTGCTGCATCAACTGCCTCCACGTCCTGGACGAACTCCGGGAGCTGGAGGAGCGGCACCGGGACACCGTGGTGATCGTCGGCGTGCACTCGCCGAAGTTCGTCCACGAGGCCGACCACCGGGCGGTGGTCGACGCGGTGGCCCGGTACGAGGTGCACCACCCGGTGCTGGACGATCCGGAGCTGGTGACGTGGAAGCAGTACGCGGTGCGGGCCTGGCCGACGCTGGTGGTGATCGACCCGGAGGGGTACGTGGTCGCCCAGCACGCCGGGGAGGGGCACGCGCACGCGATCGCCAAGCTGGTGGAGGAGCTGGAGGCCGAACACGCCGCGAAGGGGACGCTGCGGCGCGGCGACGGGCCGTACGTGGCGCCCGAGCCGCGCGCCGGTGACCTGCGGTTCCCGGGGAAGGCGGTGCGGCTGCCGGACGGCCACTACCTGGTCGCGGACTCGGGGCACCACTCGCTGGTGGAGCTGGCCGAGGACGGCGAGCGCGTGGTGCGGCGGATCGGTGACGGCGTGCGCGGGCTGGTGGACGGCGCCGAGCCGCGGTTCAGCGAGCCGCAGGGCCTGGCGCTGGTGCCGGAGGGCCTCGGCCTGGACTACGACGTGGTGGTGGCCGACACCGTGAACCACGCGCTGCGCGGGGTGCGGCTCGCCGACGGCTCGGTGACCACGCTGGCCGGCACCGGCCGGCAGTGGTGGCAGGGTACGCCGACCGCCGGGGCGGCCCGCGAGGTGGACCTGTCCTCGCCGTGGGACGTGGCGTTCTTCGACGGCCGGGTGTGGATCGCGATGGCGGGCGTGCACCAGCTGTGGTCCTTCGACCCGGCGGGCGGGACGGTCGGGGTCGCGGCGGGCACCACCAACGAGGGCCTGGTGGACGGCCCGGCCGGCGAGGCCTGGTTCGCCCAGCCGTCCGGTCTCGCGGTGTCCGCCGACGGCGGGCGGCTGTGGGTGGCCGACGCGGAGACCTCCGCGCTGCGCTGGGTTTCACGTGGAACCCACGAGGTGCGCACCGCCGTCGGCACCGGCCTGTTCGACTTCGGGCACCGGGACGGCGCCGCCGAGCAGGCCCTGCTGCAGCACCCGCTGGGCGTGACGGTGCTGCCCGACGGCTCGGTGGCCGTCAGCGACACCTACAACCACGCGCTGCGCCGCTACGACCCGGCGTCCGGCGAGGTCACCACGCTGGCCACCGACCTGCGCGAGCCGTCCGGCGCGGTGGTGGTGGACGGCGACATCGTGGTGGTGGAGTCGGCCCGGCACCGGCTGACCAGGCTGCGGCTGCCCGAGGAGGCCGTCCGGGTGGAGGCGGTCGCGCACCGCACGCGGCGGGCCGCGACCGAGGTCGCCCCGGGCGCGCTGCGGCTGGACGTGGTGTTCTCCGCGCCGACCGGCCAGAAGCTCGACGAGCGCTACGGCCCGTCCACCCGGCTGCTGGTCAGCGCGACGCCGCCGGAGCTGCTGGTGTCCGGCGCGGGCGCGGACAGCGCGCTCAGCCGCGAGCTGGTGCTCTCGGACGAGGTCGCGGAGGGCGTGCTGCACGTCTCGGCGATGGCGGCGTCCTGCGACGACGACCCGGAGATCGAGTACCCGGCCTGCCACGTGCACCAGCAGGACTGGGGCGTGCCGGTGAAGCTGGTGGCGGGCGGCGCGAGCCGGCTGCCGCTGGTGCTGGCCGGGATGGAGTGACCGGGCGCGGGGTGCGGGCCGGGGGCCCGCACCCCGTCGGGCCTCAGCCCTCCAGGAAGGCCTTGATCGCGCTCGCCAGGTAGTGCGGGTCCTCCGCGCCGCACAGCTCGCGGGCGGAGTGCATGGACAGCGCGGCGATGCCGCAGTCCACCGTGGTGATGCCGAGCCGGGCCGCGGTGATCGGGCCGATCGTGGTGCCGCAGGGCATCGCGTTGTTGGAGACGAAGGACTGCCACGGCACGCCGGCCTTCTCGCAGGCGGCGGCGAACACCGCCCGGCCGACGCCGTCGGTGGCGTACCGGTTGTTGACGTTGACCTTGAGGATCGGGCCGCCGTTGGGCATCGGGTGGTGGCCGGGCTCGTGCCGCTCGCTGTAGTTGGGGTGGACGGCGTGGCCCATGTCGGAGGAGAGGCAGACGGTGCCGGCCAGCGCCCGGGCGCGGTCCTCCAGGGTGCCGCCGCGGGCGTGGCAGGAGCGCTCCAGCACGTTGCCCAGCAGCGGGCTCTGCGCGCCGGTGTCGGACTCGCTGCCGGTCTCCTCGTGGTCGAAGGCGGCCAGCACCGGGATGTACGGCAGTTCGCCGCCGGCCTCGGCGACGGCGGCCAGCGCGGCGGTGGCGGCGTGCACGGAGAGCTGGTTGTCCAGCCGGGGCCCGGCCAGCAGTTCGCGGTCGCGGCCCAGGTAGGCGGGCGGCTGCACGTCGTGCGCCATCAAGTCCCAGCCGGCGATGTCGGCGGCGGCCAGCCCGGCCTTCTCGGCGACGTACTCCAGCAGGGCGCCCTCGGTGGTGCCGCCGATTCCCCAGATCGGCGTCAGGTGGCGCTGGCGGTCGAGCTTGAGGCCGTCGTTGACCCCGCGGTCGAGGTGGATGGCCAGTTGCGGGACGCGCAGCAGCGGCTCGTCCAGGTGCACCAGCCGGGTGGTGCCGTCGCGCAGCGCGAGCCGGCCGGAGAGCCCCAGGTCCCGGTCGAGCCAGGTGTTCAGCGGGACGCCGCCGTAGATCTCCACGGCGACCTGCCGCCAGCCGGCCGAGCTGGTGTCGGGCACCGGCTTGACCCGCAGGTTCGGCGAGTCGGTGTGGGTGCCGACCACCCGGTACGGGGTCGCGGCCGTCGCGTTCTCCGGCACGTACCAGGCGATCAGGGCGCCGCCGCGCACCAGGTAGCGGCCGCCGCTGCCGCCGTCCCAGGCGTCCGTCTCGCTGACCCGGCGGAAGCCGACCCGCTCCAGTCGCTCGGCCGCGCTCGCCACCGCGTGGTACGGGGAGGGGGAGGCGGCCAGGAAGGCGACGAGGTCGTCCGTGTGCTTCCGGTCGAAGTGGGCCCTGCGGGCGGCGGTCGACATTTTGCTCCTGGGTAGAGGACGGGACGGGCCTGGTGGGGTTGCGGGTCCGCCCCCTGAGCATATGCCCGTACACGGACAGGGCCTCGGGAAGTCCGCAACGGTGACACAACAGTGAACGCAGCGCGACACGACGCGGCACCGGGCCCCTCGGCACCGGCCGGAACGACGCCGCGGGGCCCGGTGCAGTACCGGGCCCCGCGGGGTGAGGGTGGGTCAGGCGGTCCTGTGGTGGGCGCGCCGGGTCGACCGGATCAGAACGCCTCTTCGGCCAGCTCCATCAGCTCGTTGTCGATGTTCTCGGCGATCTGGCGCTGCGCGGCGGTGGTCGGCAGCACGGTGCGGGCGAAGTGCTTGGCGGCGGCGACCTTGCCCCGGTAGAACGCGACGTCCTTCCCGGAAGCGCCCGCCTCCAGCTTGGCGAGCGCGACGGCGGCCTGGCGCAGCAGCAGCCAGCCGACCACCACGTCGCCGGAGACCATCAGCAGGCGGGTGGTGTTCTGGCCCACCTTGTACATGTTCTTGACGTCCTGCTCGACCGCCGTCAGGTCGGCGATCAGCTTGCCGACGATGGCCTCCAGGTCGCCGGCGGCCTTGGCCAGCAGGTCGCGCTCGGCGGCCAGCTCGGCGCCGCCCTCGCCGGTGGCCAGGAACTTGGTGATCTGCTCGTTGACGGCGGTCAGCGCCTGGCCGCCGTCCTTGACGATCTTGCGGAAGAAGAAGTCCTGGCCCTGGATGGCGGTGGTGCCCTCGTACAGGGTGTCGATCTTGGCGTCCCGGATGTACTGCTCGATCGGGTACTCCTGCAGGTAGCCGGAGCCGCCGAAGGTCTGCAGCGACTGGGCGAGCTGCTCGTAGGACTTCTCCGAGCCGTAGCCCTTGACGATCGGCAGCAGCAGGTCGTTCAGGCGCTCGGCGGCGGCGTCGTGCTCGCCGCGCAGGCGGGCGGCCAGCATGTCGTCCTGCACCGAGGCGGTGAACAGCACGAGGGCGCGCATGCCCTCGGCGTACGCCTTCTGGGTCAGCAGCGAGCGGCGCACGTCGGGGTGGTGGGTGATGGTGACGCGCGGCGCGGTCTTGTCCATGAACTGCGAGATGTCGGCGCCCTGCACGCGCTCCTTGGCGTACTCCAGCGCGTTCAGGTAGCCGGTGGACAGGGTGGCGATGGCCTTCGTGCCGACCATCATCCGGGCGAACTCGATGATCTTGAACATCTGGCGGATGCCGTCGACGGTCTCGCCGAGCAGCCAGCCCTTGGCCGGGTGCTTGGCACCGAAGGTCATCTCGCAGGTGTTGGACGCCTTGAGGCCCATCTTGTGCTCGACGTTGGTGGCGTAGACGCCGTTGCGCTCGCCGAGCTCGCCGGTCTCCCAGTCGAAGTCGAACTTCGGCACGATGTACAGGCCCAGGCCCTTGGTGCCCGGCTTGCCGCCCTCGGGGCGGGCCAGCACCAGGTGGATGATGTTCTCGGACATGTCGTGCTCGCCCGAGGTGATGAAGCGCTTGACGCCCTCGATGTGCCAGGAGCCGTCCTCCTGCTTGACCGCCTTGGTGCGGCCGGCGCCCACGTCGGAGCCCGCGTCCGGCTCGGTCAGCACCATGGTGGCGCCCCACAGCCGCTCGACCATGCGCTGGGCGACCTTCTGCTGCTCCTCGGTGCCCTCGTCGTAGACGACGCCGGCGAAGGCCGGGCCGGAGGAGTACATCCAGATCGCCGGGTTCGAGCCGAGCACCTGCTCCGCGTACGCCCAGACCAGGGAGTTCGGGGTGACCTGGCCGCCGATGCCCTCCGGGATGCCCAGGCGCCACCACTCGGCGTCCATGAAGGTCTGGTAGCTCTTCTTGAAGGTCTCCGGGAGCGGAGCGGTGTTGGTCTCCGGGTCGAACACCGGCGGGTTGCGGTCGGCGTCGACGAACGAGGCGGCGAGGTCGTTCTCGGCCAGCCGGGCGATCTCGCTGAGGATGTTCTTCGCGGTGTCGACGTCCATCTCGGCGAACGGACCGGTGCCGTACACCTGGTCGCGGCCGAACACCTCGAAGAGGTTGAACTCCACGTCCCGCAGGTTGGACTTGTAGTGACCCATGACCGTTTCTCCGGTTCGTCTGCTCCACGGGCGGCCGATTCCGGCGCACCGCTTACCCACCAGTACGCCCCATGATGCTACCCGTTGGTAACTTGTTCAAGCCCCCTGACGCGACCGGGGTATGAACGTGGTCACGTCCCACAATGGCGCCCCGCCCGGGATTGTGCGGATCACCCGCCCCCAAGCGGGGCGCGGGCCCGATAGCCTTGTCCCCGTGTACGGCTACGAGCAGAGCGCCTACCAGGACCCCTACCAGCAGCAGATGCAGCAGGGGATGTCCGGCATGCCCGGCCCCGGGTACGGCGACCCGCAGGCCGCCCAGCAGTCGCTCTACCCCGAGCCCTCGCCGCCCTCGCTGGCGGACGCGGTGCGCGCCTTCACCACCGGCGCGATGCCGGTGGAGGACTTCCAGGCCATCTTCATCACCTCCAAGGTGTACTGCCCGCGCGGCGACCGGCCCGGCTTCCTGGCCCTGCACAACACCCCGACCCCGGTGATCCCGATGTTCAGCTCGCTCAAGGAGCTGAAGCGGTACGCGGGCAAGGACTCCAAGCACTTCTCGGTGACCGGCGCCGAGATCCTCGACCTGCTGCCCACCGGGTACGGCTTCGCCCTCGACATGGAGGGCGAGCACCGGATGGTCTTCGACGCCCGCGCGGTCGAGCAGATGGTGGACTTCACCATGCGCCGCATGTACGGCTGACCCCCTCCCCCCTCCACCCTCGGCTCTCCGTCCGGGCGGGAATGCGTCCATGTAGTTCAACGTTCAACCTTGCGAGTGGTTGAGAATTGAACTACTGTGGTGGACGTAGGCCACAGACCCCGAAGGAGGCCGACATGCCCGCCGTGACCGTCGAGAACCCGTTGACCCTGCCCCGTGTCACCACCCCCGACCCGGCGCACAGCACCGCCCGTCCGGTCCTCACCGTGGCCACCGCCCCCGAGGGCTACGAGGGCGAGGGCTTCCCCGTCCGCCGCGCCTTCGCGAAGATCAACACCAAGTTCCTCGACCCGTTCATCATGATGGACCAGATGGGCGAGGTCGACTACGAGGCCGGCGAGCCCAAGGGCACCCCCTGGCACCCGCACCGCGGCTTCGAGACGGTCACCTACATCATCGACGGCACCTTCATCCACCGTGACTCGCACGGCGGCGGCGGCGTCATCACCGACGGCGACACCCAGTGGATGACGGCGGGCTCGGGCCTGCTGCACATCGAGACCCCGCCCGAGTCCCTGGTCATGTCCGGCGGCCTGTTCCACGGCCTCCAGCTCTGGGTCAACCTGCCCGCCTCGGACAAGATGATCACCCCGAAGTACCAGGACATCCGCGGCGGCAGCGTCAAGCTGCTCACCTCCGCGGACGGCGGCGCCCTGATCCGCGTCATCGCCGGCGAGATCGACGGCCACCAGGGCCCCGGCGCCACCCACACCCCCATCACCATGACCCACGTCTCCCTCACCCCCGGCGCCCAGCTCACCCTCCCCTGGCGCCCCGACTTCAACGCCCTCGCCTACGGCCTCGCCGGCAGCGGCTCCGCCGGCGAGGAGCGCCGCCCCTTCCGCACCGGCCAGGCCGTGGTCTTCGGCGACGGCGACAGCCTCACCATCCGCGCCGACGAGAAGCAGGACTCCCGCTCGGCCACCTTCGAGTTCGTCCTCCTCGGCGGCCTCCCCATCCGCGAGCCCATCGCCTGGTACGGCCCGTTCGTGATGAACAGCCACCGCGAACTCCAGCAGGCCATGGAGGACTTCCAGGCCGGCCGGCTCGGCACCGTCCCGGCCGACGCCAACTGACCGACTGTCCGCCGGTCGACCCGAAGCCCGCACCCCGCACCCCCGGCGGGCCGTGCGGGCTTCGGCCGTTCAAGCCCCCGCCACCCCGCCCCGGCGGGCCGTCCCAGGCCGCGACGGGGCGGCCGAACTCCTCGGCGCGGTCGGGCTCTTGACCCCGGTCCGCCGGTGATCGGCGGACGGGACCACCACGACCGGCCCGCCGCCGAGCGACAGGCCGAGGTGCCGGTCCCGGAGGGCCGCTCGTGGACGGTTTGCTTCCGGTTCGGTCACGGCTCCGGTGAACGCGGGCGCGGGGACGCGGTGGGGATCGAGGATGATCACGCCTCATTCACATCCGACCACCCGAGGGACACACCTGTGAACCCGTACCAGGCGCCATCGACCATGCCGGAGCAGCGGACGACGGGGAACCGGGTGGCGCGGATCGCGCTGCTGGTCTTCCTGCCGCCGGTGGCCGGGGTGATGGCGTGGCGTTCGCGGCGGCTGCACCGGGGGGTGAAGGTGCTGCTGGTGGTGTGGTGCGCGGTGATGTCGTTCGTCTGGCTCGCGATGATGTTCGGGTCGGAGAAGAGGGGCACCGAACCCGTGCCCGCCCCGGCGGCCACCACCGCCTCGCCGGGCCCGGTGGCGAGCGACAGCCCCGCGCCGGAGCCGACGCCCACTCCGACGCCGAGCCCCACGCCCACGCCCACGCCGGATCCGACGCCCAGCCCGACTCCGACTCCGACTCCGGAGCCGACCCCGACGCCGACGCCGACTCCGCAGGCGCAGGCGCCCACCACGCCGCCCCCGGCGGCCGAGCCCGAGCCGGCCCGGACCACCGAGCAGGCGGCGGCGTACTACAAGAACTGCACGGAGGCGAAGGCGGCCGGGGCCGCGCCGCTGCACCGGGGGGAGCCTGGGTACCGTTCGGCGCTCGACCGGGACGGTGACGGGGTGGCCTGCGAGAAGTAGTCCCCCTGAGCGGCGAGAGGCCCGTACCTGCCGGCTGTGGAGCGGCGGGTACGGGCTTTTCCGCGTCCGGGCTCAACCTCCCCGGGGGCTCGCGCATTGAGAACGGTTGACAGGGGCGGGTGGCCGGAGGGGCGGGGGAACGGATGCGCGGACACGACGAGTTGAGCTTCGAGGAGTACGCGGCGGGGAGCGAGCGCCGGCTGTACCGGACGGCGTACCTGCTGTGCGGGGACACCCACCGGGCCGAGGACCTCACCCAGACGACGCTGGCCAAGCTGTTCGCGCACTGGCGGCGGGTCTCGCGGATGGAACACCTCGACGCCTACGCCAAGACGGTGCTGACCCGGACGTTCCTGGGCGAGCAGCGCAGGCGGGCGGTGGCCCGGCGGTTCGGGCTGCTGGCCTCGCGGCCCGAGACCTCGCCCGGCGAGGACACCGACCTGCGGGTGACGCTGATGGACGCGCTGGCCGAACTGCCGGGTCGGGCAAGGGCGATGGTGGTCCTGCGGTACTGGGAGGACCTGAGCGTGGAGACCGTCGCCGACCTGCTCGGCTGCAGCCCCGGCACCGTCAAGAGCCAGTGCTCGCGCGCACTGGCCAGGCTCCGCGAGCAGTTGGGCGAGTCCAGCCCCTACGCGTCCGTCTGAGACACCCGGGCACCAAGACACCGAGAATGAAGGAGCTTTGACGTGCAGGAGCAGGAGCACGACCAGGAGCAGACGTCCGGGGCGCTCTTCGTCAGGGGCGAGATGAGCCGGATCACCGACGCCCTGGCCGAGCCGGTCGGGCTGACGGCCAGGGCGGTGCGGGAGGGGCGCCGGCGGCGGCTGCGGTCGCGGCTGGCGATCGGCGGGGCGGCGGTGTGCACGGCGGCGCTGGCCGCGACGGGGTTGGCCTTCCTCCCCGCCCCCGCGAGCGGGAGCGGCGGCACGGGGCCGGCGCCGTTGCAGATGGCCGCGGGGGCGGGCGCGAGTCCGCGGGTCTTCCCCACCACGACGGTCGCCCCGACCGCGTCCCCCGACCCCTCGCAGTCCGCCCCGGCGGTCCCGGAGGCGGAGCGGCTGCGGATCGAGGACTTCCGGCAGCGGAGCGCCGCCGTGCTGCAGGACCTGCTGCCGGCGGAGATCGGCGAGGTCAGCCTGCTCAGCGACCACGTCTCCGACTACCTGGGGAAGACCGCGCAGGGCGACCTCCTGCTGCGGTTCTCGGTGCGCCCCCACGTCGACTCGGGCGCGCCGGACGGATCCTGCTCGAACAGCCCGATCGGGCAGGAGGTGCAGGTGAAGAGCTCGACCTGCAAGCGGATCCAGCTGACCGACAGCGTCACGGCCATCACCTGGGCGGCGCTGGACGGCGACGGGCGGACCTCGACCAGCGTGAGCTTCCGGCTCGGCAACAGCGACGTGGACCTGAGCGTCAACCCGTACTCGCGAGGGGCCGGCGGCCCGGCCTCGTCACCGCTGACGGTCGATCAGATCGTCGCCTTCGCCGAGCAGCCCCGGGTCGTGGCGCTGCTCGACGAGGGCGACCTCCACCCGGTGGAGGCGGCCCAGGTCCACTCCACCGCGTACGAGCAGTAGGGCACCGCACCGGCCGTCCGGGCGGTCGAGCCGGAGCGGGTGCCGGCCCCCGATCTCGGCACCCGTTCCCGGCCGACGGTCCGCACCACTTCCATGTCATGCACATGTCTCAACGGACCCGCGCCCTGCGGGACCCGACGGAGGAGAGACCGATGAAGCACCGCACCACCACGACCACCCTGCTGCTGGCCGCCGCCCTGCTGGCCGCGGCCACCCCCGCGAACGCCCGGTCCGTGGCACCGCCGAGCGTCCGGGCGGTCCGCACCCCGGACGCCCGGGCCTGGACGACGGACGCCTTCCCCGCCGGGAACGCCGGCATCAGCAGCGCGGCCAAGATCGGCGGCCACACCACCTTGGCGGTCGGCAGCCGACGGAGCGGGCAGGGCCGGGAGACCACCGTGTCGCCGGTGGCCTTCACCCGGGACGGCTCCGAGGGCCCCTGGCGCGAGTTCGCCCTCCCGGAGGGCCTGCGCGCGTCGACCGCCGTCCCGGACGGCTCCGGCAGCACCTGGGTGACCGGCAGCCGGCAGGGCGGCAGCGTCGCGACCGGCCGGTACCGCGCCGGGCACTGGCAGGTGCAGGACGCACCGCTGCCCGACCACGCCATGGGCGGCGGGCTGAACGGGTTCGCGGCGGCCGGCGGCCCGGACGACGTGTGGGCGGTCGGCTACTACCAGCCGGACGACTACCTGACCTTCTACGGCGTGATCGACCACTGGGACGGCGAGTCCTGGCAGCAGGTGCCGACCCCCGACCTCGGCACCGACTACTGGACGCTCTCCGCCGTGGTCGCCAACGGCCCCTCCGACGTCTGGGCCTCCGGCAACGTCGGCACCGAGGACGGCTGGACGCGCCCGCTGCTGCTGCACTACGACGGCCACGCCTGGACCGAGGCCGCCACGCCGGAACCGGACTCCCGCTCCGGCGAGCTCACCCGCCTGGTCGCGGCGGGCCCGAACGACATCTGGGCGGCGGGCGCCGAGATCGGCCCGTCCCACCAGGACAAGCCGATCGTCGCCCACTACGACGGCCACCGCTGGACGTACCAGGAGACCGGCATCGACGCGGGACGGCTCTACGGCCTCGTCCGCACCCCGGGCGGGGTGGCCGTCGTCGGAACCGCGCTCGTCGACGGCGTCTACCGGCCGACCGGCGCCCAGCTGACCCGGCACGGCTGGGAACCGCTGGACGTCCCGCAGGGCACCGCCTCCGGCGGGCGCCGCCCCAGCGGCCTCGTGAGCGTCGAGGGCCGGCTGACCGTCGTCGGCACCGACCTCGCCGGCACGGGCGACGTGCCCGTGGAACTGCCCTTCTCCGTGACCCGCTGAACCGGTGGCCCCCGCCGGGGGCAACTCGGACGGCGCCCCCGGGAGGAGGCGGACGGGCACGAGGACGGCCGGACCGCGGACGGCGCGGGCGGGTCGACGCCCGGCCCGGTCAGCCCCGCAGCGGCTCCGGGCCGGGCGGCAGGTCGAGTTCGGCGAGCACGGCGGCGCCCGCTGCGGCCTTGTCCGACCCGGACTCGGCCCCGGGGCCGGGGTCGGCGGCCCGCAGGCGGCGCAGCGCCTCGGTGAGCCGGTCGGTGGCGCCGCGGAGTTGGGCGGCGCGTTCGGCGTGCAGGCCGGTCATCGGGTCGTCGACGACGGTGACCGGGATGCCGCGTTCCCGGGCGACGGCGAGGAGCGCGTCACCCGCCTCCGGGACCAGGGTGAGCGCGGAGGCCGCGAACAGGCCGCCGGCCAGGTTCTTCGGACGGCCGATCAGGTTCTTCGCGACGATCTCGCAGGGCAGCGAGCGCTCCTGCCGCTCGGCGGCGGCGGTCGCGGCCAGGGCGACGGTGAGCAGCGCCTCGGCGGCCTTGGTGACCAGCCACTTGCGGCCGGGGACGGGCGGCAGGAACTCGCGGATCCGGTCCACCTCGCGCTCGACCACCACGTCCGGCAGCAGGTCGACGGTGCTGTGGCAGCGGATCTCCAGCACCTTGTCCCAGGCGACGGACTCCCCGTCGAAGCCGACCTCGTCGGGCCCGACCGCGACCTGGCCGAGCCCGTCCAGCAGGTGCAGCAGCCGCACCGCCGGGCCCGGGACGTGCGGCAGCCGGCCGACCAGCCCCGCGAGCGAGACCTCCCAGTCCTCCGTCGGCGGCACCTCCGGCTTCGGGTGGGTCTCCAGTGCCCGCCGCGCCCAGTCCGACCCGGCCTTGGCCCGGGCCGAGGCCACCGCGCCCGAGACCGCCCCCGTCACGGCGCCCGACACCGACCCGAGCGCCGCCCCGGCCCGCCGTCCGGCCTCCTCGCCGACCCGCCTGATGCCCACGACCGTCCTCCCCGCGTTCCCGTTCCGCGCACCACGCTACCGGCCCGGGTTCGTAGGCTGGGGGCATTGCGAACCGACGGACCGGGAGAGCGGCAATGGCGACGATCCACCACACCACGATCGAACCGGGCAAGCTGGAGCTGCTGGCGAAATGGCTGCCGGAACAGGGCTGGTTCCGGCCCGGCGGCGGGGAGTTGGCCCGGGCGGGCGGGTTCCGGCTGGACGACCCGGAGGGCGAGGTGGGCATCGAGCTGCTGGTGGTGACGGACGACCGGGACGCCTACCTGGTGCCGATGGCCTACCGGGGCGCGCCGCTGGAGGGAGCGCCGGAAGGGGCGCTGATCGGGACGGCCGAGCACGGGGTGCTGGGGACGCGCTGGTTCTACGACGGCGCCCAGGACCCGGTGGTGCGCGAGCAGTTGGCGCGGCTGCTGCGCGGGGAGGCGGTGCCGCAGCGGCAGTCCGAGAGCGACACGGCCGACGACGGCGTGGCGGTGGCGCCGGTGGCGGGCGGGGCCGAACCGGTGCTGCGCCGGGTGCTGGTGCCCGTCGACCCCGCCGGGGAGCCCGCACCGGGCGAGGTGGTGGCCGGGTACACCGCTCCGGACGGGACGGCGCGGCGGGCGGTGTTCGTGGCGGACGGCCGGGGCTGAGGAGCCGGGCCGACGGGTCGTCAGAGACGGGCGTAGAGCGCGGCCGCGTCGTCGTGCGCCTTGCCGCGGGGCCAGCGCCGGCAGGCGGCGTCGGTGCGCTCCGCAGCCCGGACCTGGGCGATCAGCTCGGCCGGGCCCGCCTCCGCGAGCAGCCGGACGGCGTCGGCCCAACTGCCCAGCTCCAGGCGGTCGGTGTAGCGGGCGGCGCCGTCGGAGAGGGCGGCCACGCCGTGCAGGTCGGCCCGGGCGACGGCGCCGGTCTCGGCGTGCGCGGCGGCGTGCGGGGTGGCGGCGGCGATCCACGGGCCGTGGCCGGTGTTGCGGGCGGCCCGGACGGCGACCGCGTACCGCAGGTGGAGCGCGGCGCGCTCGGCGCTGCCCGGGACGGTCGACCAGATCTGCCGGCGCAGCACCTCGCCGCCGGGGAAGCGCTGGTTGTCACCGATCACCCGGGGCGGGCCGTCCTTGAGGTGCAGCACCAGCAGGGAGTCGCCGAGCACCAGGTACTCCAGGGCGTCCTCGCGCAGCCGGGCGGCGACCACCATGGCGGCGGGCGTGGCCGGGTTCGCCAGGTCGCAGGCGCCGCCGTGCAGCGCGGCGGTCTCGGCTATCGCGTCGGCCAGGCAGTCGGCGATCGGGCGGTCGAGCCGGTCGGTGAGCCTGGTCAGCAGGTGGACGCCGAGGCGGCGCACGTACCAGGCGATGCCGTGGGTGCAGCCGGACCGCAGGGAGTCCGGTGCGCTGGAGCCGTCCAGGAGGACGAGCGCCTCCGGGGTGGCGACCACGAAGTCCTCATTGGCCCGGTCGGGGCGGCGCGCGTCCACTGCCAGCTCTACCCGCATGCCCACCAGTCTGCGGCCGCCGCCCGGCCCCGAACAGAGGGACGACCGCGTTCCCTCGCTGGGGTGACCCATCGACAATCGGACATAATGGGTCAAAGTCTGGCAATCGACTACACCCCTTCCCCGAGCTCCCCCTCCCACGCCCGACGTCCGCGACAGGAGCGCCCCATGGTCTGGCAGTTCTTCGTACTGGTGATCGCCTCGATCGGCTTCCCGATCCTCACCCTGCTGTTCATGATGGGCGGCCTGCAGTACCGCGACGACCGGCAGCACCCGCACGGCACGGCCCAGCAGGGCTGACCGGCCCCGCACCGCACGGCCGGGCGCCGTTCGGGCGACGGTCGGGCGGCAGCCGATCAGCGCCCGGGAGGCGGCCGGTCGCGGCGCGCCGGGGTCCGCTGACGGCGATATCGGCTGACACCACACCCGGTCGACATGGGAGGGTGTGCTCCAGCACACCAGCTTCCCGTCCAGGAGGTCCCCAATGAGCAGCGACACCGCCCCGAACGCCGAGCCCGCGCCGGACGCCACCACCGACGCCGACGCCGGCACCGAGGCCGCCGCCCCGGACGACCAGAAGGCCAAGTTCCTGGCCGCGCTGCAGCGCAAGGGCGGCGGGAACCGGAACTCGAACGGCGGCCCCGGCAGCGACTCGAAGATCCACGGCACCCACGGCGCGGCCGGCGGCAAGCGCACCTTCCGCCGCAAGAGCGGCGGCTGAGCACCCGCCCGGCCCCACCCCGGACGGCCGGTCCCGCGCCACGTCGCGCGGGGCCGGCCGTCCGGCGTTCCCGCCGCGCCGTCAGGCCGCCGGGGCCGCGGGGGCGGTCGGGGCCGGCACGGGCAGCGGGGTCGCGACCGGCGCCGGGACCGGCAGCGGCTCGGACAGGAAGGCCAGCACGTTGTCGACCACCGTCGGCTCGGACAGCACCCGGCGGTGGCCGAGCCCCCGGGTGGTGATCAGCCGCAGCTGCTCCTCGCCGTACGCCGCGCGCAGCAGCTGCGACTGGCGGTACGGGACGACGTCGTCGTCCTCGTCGTGCACCGCCAGGATCGGCGCGGTGACCAGCTCCGGGCGGTGGGTGGCGTCGAAGCGCCGCCAGATGTCCCCGGCGCCCGGCAGCAGGCGCTGCTCGATCCGGCGCACCAAGTCCCGTTCCAGGCGCTCGTTCAGGCCCGTGACGGCCGTGAACGCCTCGACCAGGTAACCGAATTCGGCGAGCCCCGCGACCGAGACCAGCCGCCCCACCGGCACCCCCTCGGCCATCGCGAGGAGCGTGCAGCAGGCCCCGAAGGAGTGCGCGACGGCGGCCTCGAACGGGCCGTGCCGCTCGGAGAGCCGGCCGATCAGCTCGCGGTACTCCAGGATCGTGACGCTCCGGCCCCCGGAGTCGCCGTGGGCGGGCGCGTCGAAGGCCACCGGGCTCATCCCGAGGTCCAGCAGCCCCTGCACGTACGGGACGAACCGGGATGCCCGGGACCGCCAGCCGTGCACCAGCAGCACCGGCCGCGCGCCGTCGCCCCACCGGTAGACCCGCACCCGCTTGCCGTTCACCACCAGCTCCCCGGTGGTCGCGCGGTCGTGCACTTCGCGTTCGGCGGGACGGACCCGGCTGCGGCGCACCGGGTGCCGGAAGAGCTCGAAGGCCACCCGCCCCGGCGGGGCGGTGGCGACGCGGGAGGTGGCGTTCAGCGCGGTGCGCACGAGAGCGGTAGCTGCCATGGGCGAGATATTAGCACGACCGTTCGTGCAATTTTAGGGCGAGGAGAAGACGCCGACGGGCACGGACCCAGGGTGCGGGCGGCGCCCGGTCAGGCCGGCGGGGGGAAACCGAGCAGCCGACGGACCACCCGCATCGTCCGGTCGTAGCGGGACGGGTCGTCGTGCAGCACCGCGAGGCTGTTGGCGCCGTCCATCAGGCTGGTCAGCAGCATGGCCAGCTCCTCCGGGTCGGTGCCAGCCGGCAGCTCGCCGGCCGCCCCGGCCGCCCGGGCCAGGTCGACCACCAGGGCCTCCCACTCCAGCGCCGACTGCGCCAGCGCGTCCCGCACCGGGCCGGGCTGGGCGTCGAACTCGGCCGTCACCGAGTAGAAGAAGCAGCCGCCCTCGAAGACCCGGCCCCGCGAGTAGTCGAACCAGTACTCGCACAGCGCCAGCAGCCGGGCCGCCCCCTCGGGGCGCTCCAGCGCCGGGGTCACCACCCGGTCGTAGAAGATCCGCCGGGCCGCCCGGACGGTCGCCAACTGCAGTTCCTCCTTCGAACCGAAGCCCGCGAACACGCCGCTCTTGCTCAGCCCCAGGTCCGTCGCCAGCCGCCCGATCGACAGCGCGCCCAGCCCCTCGACCGAGGCGACCTGCACGGCCCGGCCGAGCACCGCCCGCCGGGTCTCGTTGCCGCGCTGGACCCGGCCGTCGGTGGCGGAGTCGATGACCACGGGGAACACCTCCGGCGGAACGGGTCGGGACACCCGCCAGAGTACGCCGCAGCGGCCCTCAGCCGGTGTGCTCGTCCGGCAGGTACGGGGTCTCGCGCAGGAAGAGCGCCCCGCAGGTGTGGCAGTTGTGGTCGGGGTCGACCGTCCAGCGCGTGGCGTCCTGGAGGGGCGCGGCGGCGGACAGCTCCCGGCCGCACAGCGCGATGAGGTTCGCACCGCGGACGATGTGCCAGCTGACCACGGAGTCCGTGGCGCCGGTCGGGTCGGTCTCGGCGCGCATCTGGTGAATCATGATCACCATGGTCCGCCGCCCGGGCGGACCCGGCAATTCGCGCGGGGGGCGCAGGCCGGTGCTCCGTCACCGGCGACGCGCCGTCACCGCCCCGCCGCACCGCCCCGCGTCACCGCGCCGCCGGGGGCTCCGACATCAGCTCCCGGATCTCGATCGGCATGTTCATCGGCTTCCCGTCGTGCCCGGGCGTGGCGGAGAGCCGCGCGGCGATCTCGACCGCCCGCGCCTCGTCCGCGCAGTCGACCAGCCACCAGCCGAACAGGAACTCCTTGCCGTCCGGGAACGGGCCGCCGGTGACGCCGGGGGCCCCGTCAGTGGAGCGGACGATGCGGGCGGTGTCGGGCATGGCCAGGCCGCGGGCCTCGACCAGTTCGCCGGTGGCGGTCAGGTCGGCCACCGCCCGGCGCATGTGCGCGACGTGGACGGCGGTGGCCTCGGGGCTCCAGGTGGGGATCGGCGGGACGCGGGTGTCGGCCTGGCTGAAGTGCATCTGCAGCATGTACGTCACGGCGGGGCTCCTCGCGGGTACGGGGGGGGACGGCCGGCCGGCCGTTCTTCCGCACCCGGGTCGGAGCCGGGAGGGCGTTCTCGACATCCCGGCGGGCCCGGCGGGTCAGACGTTCGGGCGCAGGGCGCGCCAGGCGGCCAGGGTGGCGAGGAGCAGGGCGGCGCCGGAGAGGGAGAAGCCGGTCCGGGCGTCGACGTGCTGGGAGACGAAGGTGACGGCGAGGCCGGTGAGCGGGAGGGTGCCGGTCATCGCGCTGCCCCACAGGGACATCACCCGGCCGCGCAGCTCGGGGGCGGAGCGCAGCTGGGCCAGGGTGTTGGCGGTGGCGATGAACCAGATCGAGGTGAGGCCGACGGCGGCCAGGCCGACCACGGCGACGTGGATGTTCGGCGAGAGCGCGGTGGCCAGGATCGCGACCGAGGTGGCCAGGGCCAGGGTGCGCACCCGGCGCGGGGTGGGCTCGGGCGCGGCGGCGGCGAACAGGGCGCCGGGCAGGCCGCCGACGCCGAAGGCGGCCATCAGCAGGCCGTACCCGCCGCCGCCGCGGTGCAGGGCGTAGCTGACCAGCGGCGGGAGGGTGAGTCCCATCGCGAAGATCAGGCCGCTGGCGGCGGACATCGGCAGCAGCCCGCGGATGAGCGGTGAGCGCCAGGCGTAGGAGAGCCCCTCGCGGGCGCTCGCCTTCGGGCCGCGGGCCGGTTCGCGGCGCGGGCCGCCGCCGGCCGGGCGGAGCTTGACCAGGGCGATCATCGGGGCGGTGTAGGCGAGCGCGTTGAAGGCGAAGCAGAACGCGGGGCCGTTGGTGGCGAGCAGCGCACCGGCGATGCTGGGGCCGATCACCCGGGAGGCGTTGAGCGCGACCTCCCAGAGGCCGACGGCGCTGGCCACCGCTCCGGCGCCGACCAGGTCGACCACGAAGACCTGGCGGGCCGGGGAGTCGACGGTGGTGATCAGCCCGGTGCAGGTGGAGAGCGCCAGCAGCACCCACAGGTGGATCCCGCCGGAGGCGGCGGTCACCGCCAGGGCCACGCCGACGGCCATCATCAGGCTCTGGGTGACCATCAGCAGGCGGCGCCGGTCCGAACGGTCGACCAGCGCGCCGGCCCACGGGCCGAGGATCAGCGTCGGGCCCCAGGCGCAGGCCGTCTGGACGGTCAACCAGACGGCGTCGTGGGTGAGTTCGAGGATCAGCCAGGACGTCGCGACGCCCTGGGCGAGCGCCCCGGACGCGGACGTCAGCTGGCCGTAGAACCAGATGCGGAAGTCCCGCCCCTGCAGGGCGTCGCCCATCCGGGACAGCGCGCGACGGGACGCGGAGGCAGGCTCCGCAACGGTGGTGGTCATGGTCCCCTCCGGTGGCAGGTCTAGACCTTAACCGGGGGTCCGGGACGCTCCGCCAGCGAATTCCGGACCGTGAGACGCACCGGGGCGCAGCGGGGCGCAGCGGGATCGGGGCACGGACGGGCGGGCCCCGGCCGTTCAGGAGGCGGTGCGCAGCAGGGCCGCGGCGGGGCCCGGGGTGAGCAGCTTGTCGAAGCTGACGGTGGCGCCGCGCAGCGGGTGGGTGCGGAGCTGGACGCGGTCGGCCAGGGCGTGGATCAGGAACAGGCCGCGACCGCACTCGGCGTCCAGGTCGGGCACCGCGTCGGCGGCCGGGCCCGACAGGACGGGGCGCGGCAGCGCGGGCAGCACGTGGGTGTCGTACGGGGCGGGGCGGTCCGCGGCGGGGCGGCGGGCGGCGAGCACCCGGGCCGGGACGGAGGCCCGGCCGCGGCGGGTGCGGCAGCGCGGGGCGGGCCGCTCGGCGGGCGGGCGGCGCGGCGCGGCCGGACGCGGGGCGGGGCGCTCGACGGCGGGGACGGCGGGGATCCCGGAGAGGGCGAGGGCGGTGGCCGGGCCGGCGTTGGCGACCTCGATCCGCAGCAGGTCGCCGCTGCGCGAGGCGGTGACCTGGAAGGTGTCCCCGGCGTGGGCGGGCGCGGCGTGCTCGACGGCGTTGGCGCAGGCCTCGGTGAGGGCGAGGCCGAGGTCGAAGGCGACCTGCGGGTCGACTCCGGCGGAGTCCATGGCGCCGAGCAGGATGCGGCGGGCGAGCGGCACGCTGGCCGGGTCGCGCTTGAGGTGCAGAGTCCACCAGATTTCCACGGGAGATCCCTCCTGGCTGCGGCTCCACATACAACTAGCTATCTCCTCGCCCGCGCGCGGCGAACCGTCCGCACGAGCCAAGGCCGCCCGTTCGGCGGATGGACTGGTCCCGTCGGGTGTGCCGATCAGCGCGCGGACGGGTGAGTGCGCCGGACGGTTTCTCGCCATTCGGGGCGGGTTGCCGCCCCTGCCCCGGGACGGGGTGTAGGCGGTGAGATGATGGCCCGGCCATGACTGACCCCACCGCCGCCGCCCGCCGGGGCGCCGCCGTGCCCGCGCGCCGGGTGCCGGTGGCGGCCTGGGACCTGCGGCTGCTGCGGGCGGTGCCGTTCGCGCTGGTGTGCACGCTGGTGGCGGCCTTCGGGCACGCGCGGGCGGGTGGCGCGGTGGCGCCGGACGTGCTGCTGCTGGGCTTCCTGGCGGTGTGCGCGGCGGCGGCCCTGGTCGGCGGGCGGGAGCGCTCGCTGGCGGCCATCGCGGCCGCGCTGGGCGCCGGGCAGTTGGGGCTGCACCTGCTGTTCCACCTGCTCGGCGGCGGACTGGCCGGCGGTGCGCCGATGGCGCACGCGCAGATGGCCGGAACCGGTTCCACGGACCCGCTGGCGGTGCTCGCGGGCCGACTGCTGTGCGACGACAACCCGGGCAACGGGCTGACCGTCGTCCCGCTGGACACCACGCCGGAGCAGGTGGTGAGCGCGGCGGGCCTGGACCCGCGGGCGGTGGTCGCGTCCGCGGTGCCGCACGCGTCCGGCTGGCTGGGGCTCACCCCCGGCATGCTGCTGGGCCACCTGGCGGCGGCGCTGGTCGCGGGCTGGTGGCTGCGGCGCGGCGAGGCCGCGCTGTGGCGGCTGGTGCGGACGGCGGCGCTGACCGCCCGTGGGTGGGCGGCCCCGCTGCGCACCGCGGTGGCGCTGCTGACGGCGCTGCTGCTGGGCACCGGGCGCCCGGCCGCGCCGGGGCCGGGCGGGCGGGCGGAGGACTGGCCGCTGCCGGTGGCGGCGGCGCTGCGGCACTGCGTGCTGCGCCGGGGTCCGCCCGCGGCGGCGTTCGCGCGCTGATCGGGCCCGGGGAGACCGGGGCCGGGCGCGCACCGCTGCCGCCGTGCCCGCGACGTGAGCGGGCCGGACGGGTCCCCGCACCTCCCCGTGCCGACGCGCACCGCCGCGCGGCCCCTTCCCCAGGAGTCCCCTGATGCGTTCGCTTTCCGCCCGTCGCTCCCTCGGCGCGCTCGCGCTGGCCGCCGGCGCCCTGCTGGCGTCCGCCGTCCCCGCCGCCGCGCACGTGACCGTCCAGTCGGGCAACGCCCAGCAGGGCGGGTACACCGCCGTGGCGTTCCGGGTGCCGAACGAGAGCGACACCGCCTCCACCATGAAGGTCGAGGTCAACCTGCCGCTGGACCACCCGATGGCCTCGGTCCGCACCCAGCCGGTGCCGGGCTGGACGGCCGTGATGGAGAAGTCGAAGCTCGACAAGCCGCTGGACTCGCACGGCCAGCAGATCACCGAGGCCGTCACGAAGATCACCTGGACCGCGGGCGACGGCACCAAGATCGCTCCCGGGCAGTACCAGGACTTCTCGGTCTCGCTCGGCGCGCTGCCGACCGACACCGACAAGCTGACCTTCAAGGCGCTGCAGACGTACGACAACGGCGACGTGGTCCGCTGGATCGAGGAGGCCAAGGACGGGCAGCCCGAGCCGTCCAAGCCCGCCCCGACGCTGAAGCTGACCAAGGCCGCCGCCGCGTCCGCCGCCGCCGGCCAGCACTCGACGGACTCCACCGGCAAGCAGGAGACCGCCGCGGCCGCCCCGAAGGGCTCCGACTCGACGGCCCGCACGCTCGGCGTGGTCGGCATCGTGGTCGGCGTGGTCGGCGCCGCGCTCGGCGTGGCCGGACTGCGCCGCCGTCCCGGCCGGTCCTGACCCGTCGCCGGGACGGGGCCGCGCGCCCCGTCCCGGCGTTCCCTCCCCCGTACGCGCTCCCGCGCACTCACCGCACGAACAGGAAAGTCCCTTGGCCTCCCTCCACCGCCCCCGCCCCCGGCTGCTGACCGCCGCCGCCCTCGTCCTCGGCGCCTCGCTCGCGCTGTCCGCCTGCTCCTCGTCCGGCGACGGCGGGGAGAGCACCGGGGCCGCGAAGGTCAGCAAGAAGGCGTCGACCAGCCAGTACCAGGGCACGGTGCTGAGCAAGAACTTCGAGAAGCCGGACCTGGTGCTGAACGACACCTCCGGGCAGCCGTACGACCTGCGGGCGAAGACCGCGGGCAAGACGGTGCTGCTGTTCTTCGGCTACACCAGCTGCCCGGACGTGTGCCCGACCACGATGGGCGACATCGGCGTCGCGATGTCGAAGCTGACCGCCGAGCAGCGGGAGAAGCTGGCGGTCGTGTTCGTCTCCACCGACCCGGAGCGGGACACCCCGCAGGTGCTGCGGACCTGGCTGGACTCGATGGGCAAGGACTTCATCGGGATGACCGGTGACCTGGCGAAGGTGAAGGCCGCGGCCAAGCCGCTGGGCATCCTGGTCGAGGACCCGGTGGTGGACGCCAAGGGCGCGGTCACCTCCACCCACGGCGCGCAGGTGCTGGCGTTCCTGCCGGGCGACGACAAGGCGCACCTGCTGTACATGGCGGGCACCTCGGTCGACGTCTACCGGCACGACCTGGAGCTGATGGCGAACGGGGTGGCGGTGTGAACAGCCGGTCGTTCCGGCGCTCCGCGCTGCTCGGGGCGGGCCTGGCGGCCGCCCTGGCGGTGGGCGCGGTCGCGGTGGCCCGGTCCGACGGGAGCCCGGACGGCGCGCCGAGGCTGACCGTCGCCGACCCGTACATACCGCTGCCCGCCACGCCCGGCGGGATGGGCGCGGGCTACCTGACGGTCCGCAACTCCGGCGGCGCGGACACCCTGGTCAGCGTGAGCAGCCCGGCCGCCGGGTCGGTGACCATGCACCGCTCGACCGACACCTCGATGGAGCCGGTCGGCGCGATGGACGTGCCGGCCGGCGGCACGCTCGACCTGTCCCGCGGCGGCGCGCACCTGATGATCATGGACTGGGCGAGGCAGCCGGTGCTGGGCGACGAGCTGGAGCTGGACCTGCGGTTCGCCAAGGCGGGCACGGTCGTGGTCAAGGTCCCGGTGAAGCCGCTGACGTACCGTCCGGGTAGCTGATCGGCGATGGCGACGAGGAGAGGCACGCACGTGGTGACAGGGGCGAGGCGGCGGCTGGGCGCGCTGCTGGCGGTGCTGGTGGCGGCGCTCGGGCTGGTGCTCGGCGGGGCGACGGCGGCGTCCGCGCACGCCACCCTGGAGGGCACCGACCCGGCGCGGGGCTCGGTGGTGGCGACCGCGCCCGCCGCGGTCACGCTGACCTTCAGCGAGGGCGTGTCGCTGGCCGCGGACTCGGTGCGGGTGCTCGACCCGCAGGGCAACGCGGTCGACGACGGCAAGCCCGAGCACGTCGACGGCAGGGCCGCCACCGCCCGGGTGGCGCTGCGGGCGAACCTCGCCAACGGCACCTACACGGTGGCCTGGCGGGCCGTCTCGGAGGACTCCCACCCCGTCGGCGGCGCCTTCACCTTCTCCGTCGGCGCCCCCTCCGACACCTCGGTCGACGCCGCCGCCGTGCAGGACGCCGAGGCCGGGGGCGCGGTCGCCTTCGCCTACGGCACCGCCCGCACCGTCGCCTACCTCGCGTTCGCGCTGCTGGCCGGCGCCGCCGCGTTCGTGGTCGTGGTGTGGCCGCGCGGCGCGTCCGTGCGCGGCGTGCAGCGGCTGCTGATGACCGGCTGGGTCGCGCTGCTGCTGTCCACCGTCGCGGTGCTGATGCTGCGCGGCCCGTACGAGCGCGGCACCGGCCTCGGGCAGTCCTTCGACCTGTCGCTGGTGCGCGCCACCCTGGACGAGCGGATCGGCACCGCGCTGGCCGCCCGGCTGCTGCTGCTCGCCGCCGCCGGCGTCTTCCTGTCGCTGCTGGTCGGCCAGTTGGGGATGCAGCAGCCCAAGGCCGTCCCAGCCGGGCCCGAGGCGGAACCCGAAGAGCCCGAGGACCCCGAGGACGAGGAGGAGGCGGAGCTGCGCCGGCTGGAGCGGGCCGCCGCCGAGCGCCCGCAGCGCGACACCCGGCTCGGCCTGGGCCTGGCCGGGCTCGCCCTGGCGCTCGCGCTGTCCGCGACCTGGGTCGGCGCCGACCACTCCTCGGTCGGCATCCAGGTCGCGCTGGCGCTGCCGCTGGCCGCCCTGCACCTGCTCGCGATGGCCGGTTGGCTCGGCGGCCTGGCCGCCCTCGCCGTCGGCCTGCGCCACGGCCTGCCCGCCGCCGCCGTCGACCGCTTCTCCAAGCTGGCGTTCCGGCTGGTCGCGGTGCTCGTGGTGACCGGCGTCTACCAGTCCTGGCGCGGCCTCGGTTCCTGGGGCGCGCTGGTCGACACCGAGTACGGGCGGCTGCTGCTGATCAAGGTCGGCTGCGTGGCGGCGATGCTCGGCGTCGCCTGGATCTCCCGCGCCTGGACGGCCCGGCTGCGCGGCGCCGACGAGACGACGGCGGCGGCCGCCGGGGCCACCGCGGACACCGAGACCGCCGGGGCCACCGCGGGCGTCGCGGCGGTGGGTGCCACGGCGGCGGCGGACGCGACGGCGGCGGACGCCCCGGCCGGGGGCGGTGACCCGGAGCGGGCCGCCCAGCTGGCCCGGCAGCGGGCGCTGCGCGACCGCGCCCGGGGCGAGCGGGCCGCCGCCGGCTCCCCCGCCCGGGCCGGGCTGCGGCGCAGCGTGGTGGTGGAGACCGCGGTGGCGGTGCTGGTGCTGGTGGTCACCACCATGCTCACCAACTCCCCGCCCGGACGCGTCGCCCGGGCCGTCGCCGACGCGCCCGCGACGGCCGGCGCGGGCGCGGGCGCGAGCGCCGGGGCCTCGGCGGTGCCGGGGAGGACCGAGGAGCTGAGGCTCCCGTACGACACCGGCGGCCGCACCGCCAACGCCAAGGGCAGCGCGACGGTCACCGTGAACCCGGTCGCCACCGGCCCCAACGCCGTCACCCTGAAGCTCACCGACTCCGCCGGGCAGCCCACCGAGGTGCCGGAGCTGGAGCTGGCCTTCACCCTCCCCGACCGCGACCTCGGCCCGCTCCCGGTCACCCTGCAGCCGCAGGGCACCGGCAGCTGGACCGGCACCGCGCAGCTGCCGCTGAACGGCGTGTGGGTGGTCTCGGTGACCGTCCGCTCCTCCGACATCGACCAGGCCACCGCCACCGCGCAGTTGAAGGTCGGCCAGTGAGCGCCGACGGGCGGGGGCGGGCCGCGCCGGGGCTGTCCCGGCGGGCGGTGCTCGGCGGGGCCGGGGCCGGGCTCGCGGTGGGGGCGGCCGGCGGGGTGTGGGGCGGGCGGGCCTCCGCGCACGCCCCGGCCGCCGGGACGACGCTGGGCGGTGCCCGGGTGCCGTTCCACGGGGCCCGGCAGGGCGGGATCGTCGAGCCCGCCCAGGCCCGGGTCGAGTGGGCGGCCTTCGACCTGCTGGCCAGCACCCGGCGGGACGGGCTGGTCGCGCTGCTGCGCGGCTGGTCGGCGGCGGCCGCCCGGATGGCCGCGGGCGAACCCGCCGCCGAGGGCGAGAACCAGATCGCGCTGGACGCCGGGCCCAGCTCGCTGACCGTCACCTTCGGCTTCGGCGCCACCCTGTTCGACAGGGCCGGTCTGGCCGACCGCCGCCCCGCGGCGCTGGCCGCGCTGCCCGCCTTCCCCGGCGACGCCCTCGACCCGGCCCGCTCCGACGGCGACCTGTGGGTGCAGGTCGGCGCGGACGACACCCTGGTCGCGGTGCACGCGCTGCGGGTGCTGATGCGGCTGGCCACCGGGCTGGCCGCGCCGCGCTGGCTGATGTCCGGCTTCGCCCGGACCCCCGGCGCGACGCCGCACCCGATGACCGGCCGCAACCTGATGGGCCAGGTCGACGGCACCAACAACCCGCGCCCGCAGGACGAGGGCTTCGCCGCCACCGTGTTCGCCACCGGCCCGGACTGGATGAACGGCGGCAGCTACGTCGTGCTGCGCCGGATCCGGATGCTGCTGGAGGGCTGGGACACCCTGCCGCCGGACCGGCAGGAACGGATCGTCGGCCGCCGCAAGAGCGACGGCGCCCCGCTGTCCGGCGGGCCGGACGCGGTCGAGCGCACCCCCGTCGACCTGGCCGCCACCCACGAGGACGGCACCCTGGCGATCGCCCCCGACGCGCACGTCCGCCTGGCCGCGCCGGCCTCCAACGGCGGGGCGGCGATGCTGCGGCGCGGCTTCTCCTTCCACGACGGCCTGCTGCCCGACGGCTCCCCCGACGCGGGCCTGCTGTTCGCCGCGTACCAGGCCGACCCGGCCCGCGGCTTCGTGCCGGTGCAGCAGCGGCTGTCGCGCGGCGACGGCCTCTCCCGGTACCTGCGGCACGAGGCGTCCGCGCTGTTCGCGGTGGTGCCGGGCGCCCCCGAGGGCGGGTACGTGGGACAGCAGCTGCTGGAGGGTTAGGGAGGGGGCCGGGCGCCCGCACGGCCGGCCGGCCGCCCCGGTCTGCTGCCCGAGGAGCGGAACGGGGCCGGGTGGGGCGGGGAAAGTGGCTATGGTGACGGGGTGGGCCAGTGGCGCCCACGCGTAGGCGCAGTGAGTTCGGAGGCGGTCATGTCGGCGACCCGTTACACCTATCTCGGGCCTGCGGGCACCTTCACCGAGGCGGCGCTGCGCACCCTGCCGGAGGCGGCGACCCGGGAGCTGACGCCGGTGGCCTCGGTCTCGGCGGCGCTGGACGCGGTGCGGGCCGGCGAGGCCGCGGGCGCGATGGTGGCGATCGAGAACTCGGTGGACGGCGCGGTCACCACCACCAGCGACGAACTGATCAACGGCAGCCCGCTGATGATCTACCGCGAGGTGCTGCTGCCGATCTCGTTCGCGGTGATGGTCCGCCCCGGCACCGCCCTGGGCGACGTGAAGACGGTCAGCGGACACCCGGTGGCGCAGCCGCAGGTGCGGCACTGGCTGGCCGCGCACCTGCCCGACGCGCAGTGGGAGTCGGCGGCCTCCAACGCGGAGGCGGCCCGGCTGGTCCAGGAGGGCCGCTACGACGCGGCGGTCGCGGGGGCGTTCGCCGCCGAGCTGTACGGCCTGGAGGTGCTGTCGGACGAGATCCACGACGTGGCGTCGCCGACCACCCGGTTCGTGCTGGCGGGCCGGCCGGGGCGGGTGTCCTCGGCGACCGGCTGGGACAAGACCTCGATGGTGGTGTGGCTGCCGGAGGACCACCCGGGCGCGCTGCTGGAGCTGCTGCAGGAGTTCGCGGTGCGCGGGATCAACCTGATGCGGATCGAGTCCCGGCCGACCGGCGAGGGCATGGGCAACTACTGCTTCCTGATCGACTGCGAGGGGCACCTCAGCGAGCGGCGGGTCAGCGAGGCGCTGATGGGCCTGAAGCGGATCTGCCCGCAGGTGCGCTTCCTCGGCTCCTACCCGCGGGCCGACAAGGGCACCGCCTCCCCGCTCCGCAACGGCACCTCCGACCTGGACTTCGCGAACGCCTCGGACTGGCTCTCGCGCTGCCTGGACGGGCGCGGGGAGCTGTAGCCGGCCGTTCCCGCCGGGGCCGTTCCGGGGCCCCGCGGGGCCCCTCCGGCGGGGGACGCGTCCGGGTCGGGGCGGGGCCGCGCGCGGTCCCGCCGCGTTCATTTCCGACACGCCCGGACGTCACCTGCCCGGCGCAGCCCCGTTCACCTGCGGCGCGGTCGGCCGGGCCGGGTGCGGCGGCGGGCGGGGCGGTTCATCCACAGGCGGGCGGGCGGTGTCCACAGGCCCGGTCGTCCCCAGTTGACGGGCAGTTATCCACAGGCCCCGGTCGGAGTCGACAAAACGGCAAAGAAACCGACAGCTCCGGTCAGATCATCTGCTAGGGGCTCGGAATGGACTTATCGGACCAGAGTCGCCCTCGCGCTGACAAATCACCTGGGCGAGCGAGCGAATTCCCTCACCCGAGGGGCCGAATCGAGGTTTGAAACCTGGAATTCCCGGATCGGACGCCTGCGGACCTTTAGCCTCCCCCCGTCCACAGACCCCGGCGCGAACCTGTGGATAACCCGCCCCCCGGAAGCCCGTCCACCGGGGTTATCCACAGGAAGGGCCGAGTTATCCCCAGCCCCGGAACGGCTCTCCACCGCACCTTCCCCGGGCCGCGCGGCACAGGATGCCACATTCCCGGACAGCCGACCCCAAAAGGGACCGACCCGCCGCCCGGCCGACCGGCGTCCCGGAGCCGCCCCCGCCCACCGGTAGGCTGGAGCGCGTGATCGACCTCCGCCTGCTCCGTGACGACCCCGAGCGAGTGCGCACCTCGCAGCGCTCCCGTGGTGAGGACGTCGACCTGGTCGACGCCCTGCTCTCCGCCGACGAACGCCGCCGCGCGGCCGGCACCCGCTTCGACGAACTGCGCGCCGAGCAGAAGCAGCTCGGCAAGCAGGTGGCCGCCGCCAAGGGCGAGGAGAAGACCGCCCTGCTGGCCCGCACCAAGGAGCTGGCCGCCGAGGTGAAGGCCGCCGACGCCGCGCAGGGCGAGGCGAAGGAGGAGGCCGAGCGGCTGCAGCGCTCGCTGGCCAACCTGATCGACCCGGCCGCCCCGGTCGGCGGCGAGGAGGACTTCGTCACGCTGGAGGAGATCGGCACCCCGCGCGACTTCGCCGCCGAGGGCTTCGAGCCCCGCGACCACGTCGAACTGGGCCAGCTGCTCGGCGCGATCGACACCGAGCGCGGCGCCAAGGTGGCCGGCGCCCGCTCCTACTACCTGACCGGCCCCGGCGCGCTGCTGGAGCTGGCCCTGGTCAACATGGCGATGGCGCAGGCCTCCGCGGCCGGCTTCACCCCGATGATCACCCCGGCGCTGGTGCGCCCCGCCGCGATGGACGGCACCGGCTTCCTCGGCCAGGCCGCCGAGAACGTGTACTACCTCGCGGACGACGACCGCTACCTGGTCGGCACCAGCGAAGTCCCGCTCGCCGCCTACCACATGGACGAGATCCTGGACGCCGAGCGGCTCCCGCTGCGGTACGCCGGCTTCTCCTCCTGCTTCCGCCGCGAGGCCGGCACCTACGGCAAGGACACCCGCGGCATCATCCGGGTGCACCAGTTCGAGAAGGTGGAGATGTTCGTCTTCACCGCCCCCGAGGACGCCGAGGCCGAGCACCGCCGCCTGCTCCAGTGGGAGAAGGACTTCCTGAACGCGCTGGAGCTGCCCTACCGGGTGATCGACGTCGCCTCCGGCGACCTCGGCGCCTCGGCCGCCCGCAAGTTCGACATCGAGGCGTGGGTGCCGACCCAGGGCAAGTACCGCGAGGTCACCTCCACCTCCAACACCACCGAGTACCAGGCCCGCCGGCTCTCCATCCGGATGCGCGACGCCGAGGGCGTCCGCCCGCTGGCCACCCTCAACGGCACCCTGGTCGCCGTCCCCCGGGTGATCGTCGCGCTGCTGGAGAACCACCAGCGGGCCGACGGCTCGGTGGTCCTGCCCGAGGCGCTGCGGCCCTTCCTCGGCGGGAAGGCCGTGCTGGAGCCCGTCGCCAAGTAACCCCCCCTTCGTCCAGGAGCACTCCGCGCCATGAGCACCGCCCCCCTGCCCTACCGGCTGGTCGCCACCGACCTCGACGGGACGCTGCTCACCAGCGCCGAGATCGTCTCCGCCCGCACCCGCGAGGCCCTGGGCGCGGTCACCGCGCTCGGGGCGAAGCACATCATCGTCACCGGCCGCTCGGCCGGCTGGACCAGGCCGGTGCTCGACGAGATCGGGTACACCGGGATAGCGGTCTGCGGGCAGGGCGCCCAGGTCTACGACGCGGGCGCGCACAAGCTGCTCACCTCCGTCACCCTGGACCGGCAGCTGGCCGCCGTCGCCCTCGCCAAGATCGAGGCCGAGGTCGGCCCGCTGGCCGTCGCCGCCAACCAGGACGGCCTGGACGGCGAGGTGCTCGCCGGGCCCGGCTACCGGCTGCGGATCGGCGCCGAGCTGCCGCTGCGGTCGGTCTCCCCCGACGAGCTGCTCGCCACCCCCGTCAGCAAGCTGTACATCCAGCACCCCGACCTGACGGACGACCAACTCGCCCACGCCGCCTGGTCGGTGGCCGGCCAGCTGGTCGGCATCACGATGGCCGGCGAGGGCATCGTCGAACTCCTGCCGCTCGGCCTGACCAAGGCCACCGGCCTGTCGCTGGCCGCCCGCCGGCTGGGCGTCACCGCCGCCGAGACCATCGCCTTCGGCGACATGCCCAACGACGTGCCGATGTTCCACTGGGCCGGGTACGGCGTCGCGATGGGCAACGCGCACGAGCAGCTGCGGGCGGTGGCCGACGAGGTGACGGTCGGCAACGACGAGGACGGCGTCGCCGTCGTGCTGGACCGGGTGTTCGGACTGCGCTGAACCGCCGGACCGCCGGACCGCCGGGCTGCCCGGACCGCCCGCCGGTCCGGGTGGACGGGCGGGTGGTCCGGCCGGGCCCGGGCCGGTTGTCAGCCGAAGCTGAGGTCGGAACAGGCGTCCTGGTCCGCGGAGCGGGCCTCCTTGGCCACGTCGGAGGAGACCGGGCCCGGGTCGGTGGTGGCGGGAGCCGCGCCGCCGCCGCCCGCCGCGTAGTCCTTGCCGAGGATCAGCGTGACGCCCGCGCCGCCGCCCGCCTCGACCTTCGCGCCGGGGAACAGCGCGGCGACGGACTCAGCGTGCGCCTTCTGGGCGGCCGAACCGTACTGGACCACCGTGGTGGTGTAGTTCCGGCTGGCCGCGTTGCCCGTCGAGGTGACGGTGTAGTTGGCGCCCTTCAGCGTCGCGGCGGCCTTGGTGCCGAGCCCGCTCGTGGTGGTGCCGTTGTAGACGGCGACCTTCACCCCGGTGCCGTCGGCCGGCGGGGCGGCCGACCCGGCGGGCGCGGCGCTCTCGCTCTGCTCCGGGGCCGGGGAGGCGCCGACGGCGCCGGCGTCCTGGTTGTCGAGGGTGCGGTCGGCCCGCAGGGCGGCCCACAGCTGGTCGGACTCGGGGTGGTTGAGGCCGATCCGCTTGCCCTCGTAGTGCCAGGGCGTGGTGATGAACTTAATGTCGTGCAGGTCGATGCCCTTGAGCGTCATCGCCAGGTCGGTGAGCTTCTGGATGCTGTTCAGGTCCTCGTCCACGGTCAGCGACTTGGTGGCGGCGTCGGCCAGCGGGTACAGCGTGGTCGGGCTCATGCCCTCCGACTTGACCTGCTTGATCAGCGCGGCCAGGAACGCCTGCTGGCGCTTCATCCGGCCGACGTCCGAGCCGTCGCCGATGCCGTGCCGCAGCCGGACGTAGTCCAGCGCGGACTGGCCCTCGACCTTCTGGACGCCCTTGGAGTAGATCAGCTTGCCCTTGTGGTTCAGGTTGGGGTTGAGGTCGCCCTCGTAGATGTCGTTGGGCAGGCAGACCTGGACGCCGTCGACCGCCTTGGTCATCGCGGAGAAGCCCTCGAAGTTGACCACCATGGTGTGGTCGACCCGCACCCCGGTGAGCTGCTCCACGGTGTTCTGGGTGCAGGCCGGGTTGCCCTGCTTGAAGTCGCCCACCGAGTAGGCGCTGTTGAACATGACGTTGGACTGCGGGCTGGCCCAGGTCTTGTTCGGCAGGATGCACTTGGGGATGTCGACCAGCGCGTCGCGGGGGAACGAGACGCCCACCGCGTGCTTGTGGTCGGCGTAGACGTGCAGCAGGATCGTGGTGTCGGAGCGGGCGCCGCCCTCCTCCCCGCCGCCGAGGTCCTTGTTCGCGCCGTCGCGCGAGTCGGAGCCGATCAGCAGGATGTTCATCGGCTTGTTGCCGTTGGCGTCGGCCTGCGCCTCCGGCGGACGGCTCTCGCTGACGCCCGAGCTGTCCCAGGAGGAGATGTTGGCGTTCAGCCGCCAGTAGAGGAAACCGCCGGTGCCGACCACGGCGACGCTGGTGCCGACCAGGCTCCAGACCACGATGCGCTTGGTCCGGCGGGACTTGCGGCGGCCCTGCGCCGGCCGCCCCTGCGCGGCCCGGCGGGCCTCGGCCCGGCCGCCCCCCGACGGCGCCTCGGCGTCCGCCGCCCCGGGACGCCGGCCGCCCCGGCCCTGCGCGGCCCGGCGGGCCTCGGCGCGTCCCCCGGCGGGAGCGGCGTCGTGACCGCCGGAGCGGCGGCGCGGAACGGTCGGCCCGGGTATGTCGTCGCGCTGCGGGGCGTCCTGCCGGTAGGTGTCGTCCTGCGGGGGGAGGTTCTCCCACCAGCCGGCGTCCTCGCCCGACGCCCCCGCCCTACGGCCTGTCATACCTGCACCCTTCACCGGAGGCTGCCGTCGGGCGCCTCTGCCGCCGCTCCCCGCCGTTCGCGTCGTGGCCGACGGACGGAAGGAGCCGGAGAGCGGAGCATACAAAGGGATCATTTCCGAGTCACTGCCCGGGGCACGCTCCGTGCAGTGGAACGCCCGTACGCGGATCGCCGGTTCCCGGACCCCCGTGTGAATCGCGCAACGCCGGACTGGGAAGGGCCGAGGACCGCCCTGGCCGCCTCGGCCCGCACCCCCCGCGCCCCCGCGCCGCCGGCACCGGCGGCCCGTCCGTCCCGCTCCCGTCCGTCCCGCTCCCGTCCGTCCCGCCGTCGTCGGTGTGCGGCGGCCTTCGACGGCCCTTGCCCGTCCCGTGGTCCTCCCCCGTCCGCCGCGGGGCCCGGTGCGGGCCCCGCGGTGCCCAGGATGACCGATCGGCGTGCCTCGACCGCCGTAACTCCATTGCTGCGAGCGGACGTTCACCGTTCTCTGAGCCGGGCGTCGGTGCGCGGGCGCAGTGCGGCGGCCGCGGCCGAGGCGAGCGCGGTGACGCCGAACGCGGTGGCCAGGACCGTCGGCCAGGGCAGGGTGACCGGGATGTGCTGCGGCCAGAGCTGGCTGCCGGCCACCAGCCAGCCGCCGACCACGCCGAGGAGCATCGCCAGGCCGACGATGACGGCCGCCTGCACGGCGAGCACCCGGCGCTGGACGCCGCCGGGGAAGCCGATGACGCGCAGCAGCAGCATCCGGGGGCGGATCTCCTGGGCGGAGCCGGCCACGGCGGTCATCGCGGAGAGCAGGGCGACGGCCGCGCCGATGGTGAGCATCACGGACCAGCGGGCGGGCAGCGGCGGCTGGTAGACCCGTTCGACGTGGATCTCGGAGGTGGGGACGCCCAGCGGTTCGAGGACCTTCCCGAGCCGCTCCTCCAGGTCGGCCGCCGGCTCGGCGGGCAGGGTGGCCCGGTAGCCGTCGGTGAGCACCTCGAAGCCCTTCGCCCGGGCTGCGGCGCCGGGCGGCCCGCGGTGGGACGGGTTCCGCGGAGTGGCCGGTTGTAGGATGACCGGGCAAGGGGTTGTAGGATGACCGGACAGGTAGGTGAGCGTGGAGAGGAGCCCGGGCGTGGAGGGGTTGCAGGCGGCGGGGCGGCGGTCGTTGGTGGATGTCGCGATCGAGCAGCTGCGGGAGCAACTGGCGTCCGGGGTCTGGGCGGTGGGGGCGCGGATCCCGACCGAGCACGAGCTCGCGGAGCGGCTGCAGGTGGGGCGCAACACGGTGCGGGAGGCGATCCGGGTGCTGGTGCACGCGGGGATGCTGGTGTCGCGGCAGGGGGAGGGCACGTTCGTCCGGTCGACCAGTGACCCGGCGGCGGTGCTGCGCGGGGTGCAGCGTTCGGGGGTGCGGGACGTGCTGGAGGTGCGGGCCGCGCTGGAGACCGAGGCGGCCCGGCTGGCCGCCGAGCGGCACACCCCGGAGGACCTGGCCCGGATGCGGGCGGCGCTGGCGCGGGAGGCCGAGGTGATGGCCGCGCACCCCGAGCGGGCCGGCCGGGAAGCCACCGTCGAGCACGACCTGGAGTTCCACACGGCCGTGGTGGAGGCCGCGCACAACCCGGCGCTGACCGAGGTGTACCGGTACTTCGGGGCCTCGGTGCGGGAGTCGATGCGCACCGCGTTCGGCGACCACGACATGCCCGAGGTGGCGATCGCCACCCACGCGGCGCTGGTCGACGCGATCGAGAGCCGGGACCCGGAGCGCGCCGAGGCGGCCTGCCGGGCCCTGCTGGCGGAGCCGACGGCGGCGGTGGAGCAGCTGCTCGCCGCGATCGCCGCGCGGAAGTGACGCGGGGCCCGCTCCCGCCGTCCCCGCGACCGCCGTCCACGTAGAACAGCACCAGAGCACAGAGAGTCAGCCCAGCCATGTCCGTCACCCGTGCCGTCCAGCCCGCCCTCGACCAGGAGGCCGGTACCCGGACCGCCGCCCGCTTCGCCCATCCCCTCCTGCTGCTGGCCGGGATCGTCCTGGTCGCCCTGAACATGCGGGCCTGCCTGGCGGCGGTCTCGCCGATGGTCGTGGAGATCCAGCGGACCTTCGGCCTGTCCGCCACCGCGAGCGGTCTGATCACCACCGTGCCGGTGCTGTTCCAGGGCGTGGGCGCGCCGCTGACGCCCCGGCTGACCCGGCGCTTCGGCACCGAGCGGGTGGTGCTGGGCGCGGTGCTGGCGCTGGGCGCGGGCGTGCTGCTGCGGGTGCTGCCCTCGGTGGCGGCGCTGTACGCGGGCTGCGTGGTGATCGGCGTGGCGATCGCGGTGCTGAACGTGTCGATGCCCGGCCTGGTGAAGCGGGAGTTCCCGCACAAGGCCGCCATGATGACCGGCGTCTACTCGACCACCATGCTGGTCGGCGCGACCATGGCGGCCGCCCTGTCGGTGCCGCTGGAGCACGCGCTGGGCGGCGGCTGGCGGGCCTCGCTGGGCGCCTGGTCGGTGCTGGCGCTGGTCGCCGCGGTGGCCTGGCTGCCGCAGGTGCTGAAGGCCCGGCAGGAGCGCACGGTGCCGCTGCGGGTCGCCCCGGCGGTGCCCGCGAAGGCGGTCGTCAGCAGCCCGTGGAAGTCCGCGCTGGCCTGGCAGATCAGCGTGTTCATGGGCATCTCCTCGCTGCTGGTGTACACCCTGGTGGCGTG
Organism: Kitasatospora phosalacinea; assembly: GCF_000716545.1. GTDB lineage: Bacteria > Actinomycetota > Actinomycetes > Streptomycetales > Streptomycetaceae > Kitasatospora > Kitasatospora phosalacinea. The sequence goes on along the minus strand of NZ_JNWZ01000032.1, from coordinate 21,573 downwards.
GATGCCGACGGTCCTGGCCGATCACGGGATGCCGCGCGGCGAGGCGGGCCTGGTGTTCGCGTTCAGCAACCTGGTGCAGGTGGTCGGCGCGTTCCTGGTGCCGCTGCTGGCGGGCCGGATGACCCGGCAGCGCGGCCTGGCGCTGGTGATGGCCGGGCTGAACGGCGCGGGCGTGCTGTGGCTGCTGCTGGCGCCGGTGTCCGGGGCGTGGTTCTCGGCGGCGGTGCTCGGCCTGGCGCAGGGCGGCTCGCTGGGCCTGGGCCTGGCGTTCATCGTGCTGCGCACCGACAGCGTGGCGGGCGCGGCCCGGCTGGGCGGGATGAGCCAGGCGGTCGGCTACCTGGTGGCGGCGGCCGGCCCGGTCGGCGCGGGCGCGCTGCACCAGCTGACCGGCGGCTGGGACGCGACGCTGCTGGTGCTGCTGGTGCTGGCCGCGGTCGCGGCGGTGGCCGGCTGGGGCGCGGGGCGCGACCGGACGGTGTGAGGGACGGACGGAGGGCGGGGACGGCCGGTGGCCGTCCCCGCCCGCGCGCGTCCGGGTGCTACTCCTCGCCGCCGAGGGTGATCCCGGCGAGCTTGACCGAGGCGTACGCGGTGGCGCCGACCGCGACGATCACCAGCAGCCACAGCGCGGTGGCCAGGCCGACCGGGGCGAGGACGGCGCCGTCGGCGGCGACCGCCTCGGCCACCGACAGGCCCCACTGCTGGACGGAGAGGGTGCGGGCGCCCTCGACGTAGTTGCCGATCAGGCTCTCCCAGATCAGCGCGTAGGCGAGGCCGGCGATCACCGCGTGCCGGGTGACCACGCCCAGCAGCAGGAACAGCGCGCTGTACGCGGCGCCCGCGGCGAGCGCGCCCACCGTGTAGCCGAGCGCCACGTCGTCCCCGGCGCCGTACAGGATCAGCCCGGCGGCGTAGATCGGGACGGCGGACAGCAGCCAGGTGCTGCCGATCGCGACGGCCAGCTTGGTGGTGACGATCTGCCAGCGGGGCAGTGGCTTGGCCAGCAGGTAGACGATCGAGCCGTCCTCGATCTCGGTGGCGATCACGCCGGTGCCGACGACCAGGCCGGTGATCGGGACCAGGGTGCCGAGGGCGAGGGTGCCCAGGACGCTGTGCGCGAGGTCGAGCCGGTCCAGGTCGCTGCCGCGGGCGAACAGGGCGATGCCCAGCAGCAGGACCGGGACGGCCAGCAGGATCAGGACCCGGCGGCGGCCGAACAGGCCGCGCGCGGTGAGCCTTGCGACGGTGGTGTTCATCGGGGGCCCTTCAGGACGAGACCAGGTACGAGAAGACGCTTTCCAGCGACTCGTCGGCCGGGGAGACGGTGTACAGGCGGATGCCGGCCGCCCGGGCGACCCTGGGCAGCAGGGTGGTGAAGCCCTGGAAGTCGATCGCCTGGATGCGCAGGGCCCCCGCGGCGGAGCCGCCGATCGACTCCGCCGCGGCGTCGAACTCGATGCCGGAGGTGGAGCCGTCCGCGATCAGCGCCGCGGCCAGCCGCCGGTCGTCGTTGGAGCGCACCAGGTAGCGGTGCGGGCGGTCGGTCATCAGGCGGCGGATCTCCCGGAAGTCGCCGGACGCGGCGTGCCGGCCGGCCACCACCACCTCGATGTGGCGGGCGAGCTGCTCGACCTCCTCCAGGATGTGCGAGGAGAACAGCACGGTGCGCCCGTCGGCGCCGAAGCGGCGCAGCAGCTCCATCAGGTGCAGGCGCTGGCGCGGGTCCATGCCGTTGAACGGCTCGTCCAGCAGCAGCACCGCCGGGTCGTGGACCAGCGCGGAGGCCATCTTGACCCGCTGCTTCATGCCCTTGGAGTAGGTGCCGGTGTGCCGGTCCTGGGCGTACTCCATCTCGACCAGGGCGATGGCGCGCTCGGCGGCGGCGCCCGGGTCGGCCAGGCCGTGCAGTTCGGCGTTGGCGAGGACGAACTCCCAGCCGGTCAGGTAGTCGTACATCGACTCCTTCTCGGGGACCAGGCCGATCTGCCGGTACACCTCCTGGTTGCGCCAGATCCGGGTGCCGTCCAGGGCGACGGTGCCGGAGGAGGGCGCGAGGAAGCCGCTCATCATGTGGATGAGGGTGGACTTCCCGGCGCCGTTGGGGCCGAGCAGGCCGGTGATGCCCGGTCCGATGGACATGGTGACGTCGTTGACGGCGACCACGTTGCCGAACCAGCGGGAGACCTTGTCGATGGTGATGACGGCCATGGCTGCCTCTCAGACGTTCCGGTAGCGGCGCAGCGTCAGCGCGTAACCGCCGGCCGTGAGGGCGAGGAGCACCGCCAGGAACACCGCGGCGCCGGCCGCGCCGGGGGCGTGCAGGGTGGCGGAGTTGTCCAGGCCCAGCCCGAAGAGCTGGTTGACCAGGGACTCCACCAGGGTGGACGGGCAGATCAGGAACACCCAGGAGGCCGAGTCCGCCCGCATCGGGTCGAAGCCGCCGTTCAGGGCGTAGGTGATCGAGGCCAGCGCCCTGGTGATCATCAGGACGCCCATGATCGCGGCCACGCCGAAGCCCCGGCGCGGGGTGGCGGCGGCGATCAGCAGGCCGATCGCGCTGTACAGCAGCGCGTACAGGACGGCGGACACCAGGCCGTACAGCAGGTGCAGCAGGTTGTCGCCGACCGGGAACTTCGCCAGCATCGCGCCGGTGAACAGCAGCAGCAGCGGCAGCGCCAGCACGATCATCAGCGCGCTGAACATCGCGGCGAACTTCGCCGCCACGTAGTCGCCGCGGGTGGCCGGGCGGGAGAAGTACAGCGGCACCACGTGGTGCCGCAGGTCCCGGGACATCAGCACGGGCGCCTGCGCGGCCAGGAAGATCTGCGGCAGCACCGAGAACGAGGCCAGGTAGTCGACGTAGTCCAGCGGCATCTCCCGCTGCTGGGTGAACAGCGCGATCGCCAGCATCGCCAGCGAGGGCGCGGCCATCCCGCCCAGCAGCAGGAACGGCAGCACCTTGGACTTGCCGGAGCGGCCCAGGCCGAACGCGGCCCGCAGGCTCTGCACGTACAGCGAACGGGTCGCGTAGCGGCGGCCCAGCCGCGGGCCGGTGTACGGGCGGTACCCGATGTCGTGGATGACGCCGCTGTGGACGTCGGGGCGGGTGGTCATGCCTGCTCGCCTCCTGCGGCCGCGGCCCGGTACGCGTCGTACCCGGCCCCGTCCCCGCGCTCGTGCTCGTCCTGGTCCTCGTCGGACCGGGTGCTGAAGATCTCGGCGACCCGGTGGCGGCGCTGCTCCAGGCGGATCAGGCCGAGGCCGAGGTCGTCCACGGCGTCCCGGACGGTGTCGTACGTTCCGTCGCCGGCGATCTCCACCAGCAGGACCCGGCTGCCGTCGGCGCGGACGTTCAGGCCGGCCGCGGTCAGCCGCGCGGTCAGTGCGGCGTCGGCGTCGAAGTCGCGGTCCACCGGGTGGTCGGTGACCTCGACGGCGAGCAGCTGGGTGGCGCTGGTGAACGAGGCGGTGGAGGAGGAGCGCAGCAGCTTGCCGCCGTCGATCACGACCAGGTGGTCGCAGGTCCGCTCCAGCTCGCCCAGCAGGTGGGTGGTGACCAGCACCGAGATGCCGAAGTCGGCGTGGACGCGGCGGATCAGCGCCAGCATCTCGTCCCGGCCGACCGGGTCGAGGCCGTTGGTCGGCTCGTCCAGCAGCACCAGCCGCGGGTCGTGGACCAGCGCCTGGGCCAGCTTCACCCGCTGCTTCATGCCGGTCGAGTAGCCGCCCATCGGGCGGTAGCGCTCCTCGTAGAGGCCGACGTGGCGCAGGGTGTCGGCGGTGCGCTCGCGGGCCGCGGCGGCCGGCAGGCCGGACATCCGGGCCATGTGCACCACGAACTCGGTGGCGGAGACGTCCGGTGGCAGGCAGTCGTGCTCCGGCATGTAGCCGACGCGTTCGCGGATCGCCGGACCCTGGGTGGCGATGTCCAGGCCGAGCACCTGGCCGGTGCCCTCGGTGGCCGGTGACAGCCCGAGGAGGATCTTGATGAGGGTGGACTTGCCGGCACCGTTCGCCCCGACCAGACCGACCACGCCGGACTCCACCTCCACGGTGAGCCGGTCCAGCGCGGTGACCCGGGAGAACCTCTTGGTGAGGCCGTCCGTCTTGATGACTGTGGACACGGCATCAACGTAGCCGGGTACCCCCACCTCGCGGAATGCGCTGCGGAGTCCGCATCTCCTCCCTCCACGGGATGACCCGCCCGGCCCGCCCCCTAGGGGTACGCCGGCCGGGCGAGTTGACGCATCGTCAACTCGCCCGGTCGGGGCGGACATTGGCGGATCAGGCCAGCATGGCACTCTGCAGGGCGACCACCTGGCGGAACGCCTGCGCGGGAACGCCCTTCGGATTGGTCAGCTGGATCAGCGCGACCACGTCGCCGCTCTGCAGCCAGCACAGCCGGCCGGTGGGCACGCCCCCGGCCAGCGCGTCGGACAGCCGGATGCTCAGCTGGCCGGCGGCGATCGGGTACGTCCCGTCGATGTCCAGGTGGGTGGAGCCGATGTCCTTGGTCTCGGCCGACGCGTTCGAGCCCGCGAAGTAGTCGGTGGCCTCGTCGGCGGACCCGAAGTGCAGCAGCCGCAGCTCGGTGCGCGTCCCGTCGGCGGCCGTCCAGCCCTGGGCCGCCGCGCCCCGGCAGGCGTCCGTGCTCAGCCGCAGGACGTACGTGTCGTCCTTGGCCAGCATCGCGTCCCGGTCGCACGGGATCCAGCGGCCCGCCACCGGCGGCAGACTCGGCCCGGACGACCCGGACGCGGAACCGGACGCCGGGGCCGACGCGGAGCCCGACGGGGCGGCGGACGGGGATCCCGGGGCCGACGGCGACGGGGAGCCGGAGGGCGCGGTGCCGACCGCGCCCTCCGGCAGCGGCAGCAGCAGCCCCCGCAGGTCCGCCGCATGCGTCCTGATCTTGTACTCGGCCGGCGCCGAGGCGCCCTGCGGCAGCGGCGGCAGCGTCAACTCCGGGAACGCGTACCGGCCGTCGTTCGGCGTGGCCAGGCCCGGGATGTCGGTGCGCTCCGGCAGCGCCACCAGGGCGGCGGTCGCCGCGCCGGTCACCACGGTCAGCAGCAGCGCCGCGCCGGCCTGCCACCTGCGCCGGCGGTCGGCCCGCTCCGGCCGGCCGGTCCGGTCCGCCGCCACCGTCGGCGGCAGCGGCAGCAGCGGTGGCGGCGGCGGGACCTCGAAGACCGGCCCGATCGCCTCCGGCCGGACCTCCGGCCCGCTCTGGGGGGTGGTGTCGCTGCTCATTCGGAGGCTCCCGGTCGGGCCAGTCGGTCCAGTTGCTGGCGGAACAGGTCCACGACCCGGTTCTGGTCGAGGGGCACCACGCCGGAGACCCGCATCTGCACCAGCAGATCGCCCTCGGCGGAGTAGCAGGTCAGGTAGTCGAGCTGGTCGCCCGGCTCCAGCGTCGGCAGCGCGCAGCGCGCGCCCGGGTGGCCCGGCACCTGGGGCCCGCGCCGGAACAGCTCGCCGTCGTCGACCAGCGAGCCGAACAGCGCGTTCTGCTCCGACACCGTCTGCTGGTCGAACTGGGTCAGCTTCAGCACCGCCATCAGCTGGTTGTCGTTCTTCGCCAGGCTGCGCACCCCGATGCCGGTGAAGCGCAGGCTGGTGAGCGCGTCCTTCAACTGGCCCCGGTACTTCTCCGGGACCTCGGACAGCAGCTCCTCCTGGGCCCGGTCCAGGTCGGCGGCGCCCAGCTCGTCGTCGTTGCCGAGCCCCTTGTAGTCCGGCCCCAGCCGGTACCCGTCGAGCACCGGCAGCAGCAGGTCGCGCAGGCTGCCGAAGTGGCTGCCGTCGGGCTTGACGCCCCACGGGGCGGGCCCGGCCGCCGTCGGCGCGGGGGCCGGGGCCGCCACGGCCGGGGCGGGCGGCTCGTCCGCGTAGTGCACCCGGATGACCACCTCGCCGATGCCGACGCCGGCCAGCGCCGCGGCGAGCACCGCCGCCACCGCCTTCGCCGTCCGCGACGCGCGCCGCGGCCTGGCCGGGACGGCCGTCCCGGCGGATTCGATCCCGGTCACGCGAGCTTCTCCCACTGGCGCTTGGCGATGTCCTCCAGCTGAGCCCGGTCCACCGGGTTCTTGGCGAAGACCTGGACCGTCATCAGCACGGTACCCTTCCGGGCGAGCGCCTCGCCGTAGTAGTAGGTCTCGGTGCTGCGCGCGTAGTTGTAGGTCTTCTTGGAGGTCATCAGGTAACTGTCCGTGTTGCCCGGGATCTTCGAGACGACCATGTCCGTGGTGGAGTGCGGCACCGCCCCGGTGATCGTCTTCGCCACCGAGTCCTGGTTGTACTGGATCAGCGAGACCCGGAAGCTGTCGTCGCCCGAGCTCCAGCGCACCGTGGCGGCGCGGCGGAAGCCGTCCTCCAGCATCCCGGTGAACTCGCGCACGCTGTCGTCGAAGGCCTCCGCCCGGTCGGCCGGGGACAGCCAGCCGTCGCCGTCGCCGACGCTGAGCGCGGTGCTGCCGGACGGGCGCTCGATCAGCAGCCTGCGCAGGTCGCCGTCGATGGCGAGGGGCGGCGGCCCGGCGGCGGCCAGCGCCTCCGGGTCCACCCGCTCGGCGGAGTAGGACAGCCGCGGTGCGGTGATCTTCGGCAGCGGCGTCGGCGGCCGGGACGACTGGATCGCGTAGCCGACCGCGGCCCCGACCACCGGACCGGCCAGCACGGCCGTCAGGAACAGCGCGCCCGCGCCGAACCTCCGCCGGGCGCGGGTGGGCTCGCCGCCCGCCTTGATCAGGTCGAGGACTCCCAGTGGCGGGACTCCCAGCGGCGGGGCCGGTGCCGGGGCGGCGGTCGGTACGGGTGGCGCGGCGGAGGGCTCGGCCGCGGCCGTCCCGGCCACCGCGGCGTCCGCGGGTTCGGTGCTCAACTCTGGCTCCTGGGAAGTGTTTCGGGGACGTCCGTCAGCCGTTGGCGAGGCGGTCGCGGGCACGTTTCATCGCGTCGGCGAGCAGCGCCCGGTCCGGGTCGCCCTGCACGTCGACGGTGACCTCGTAGGCCACGTCGCCGACCACGCCGATGCCGATCAGCTCACCGGTGTACGCCTGCTGCTTGGGTTTGAAGGCGTAACCCCTGGCGTTCGGGACGCCGTCGACGTCGAACGGGTCCTGTTCGAAGCTGGTGTGGTCGGCGAAGCCCTGGGCCCGGTCGGCGCGGCTGAAGCGCTTGAGCTCGACCCGCACCTCGGTCTTGCCGTCGCGGGTGCGGTAGGAGCGGGTCGCCGCGTCCTTGAAGTCCCAGGAGTCCAGGACGCCCTTGACGTCGGTGTCCTTGCTGTAGTGGGACTGGATGTCCTCGATGCTCATCATCGCGCCGTCCGGGGAGCCGTACGGGTCCGCGTCGTCGGGCACCGGCAGCAGGAAGTACCGCAGGTCGCCGCTGTGCTTGCCGCCCGAGACGCTGCCCTTCAGGGTGCTGGACGGGCGCGGTGCCACGGTCGGCGTCGGGGTCGGGCTCGGGGAGGGCGTGGGCGTCGGGCTCGGGGAGGGCGCGGGTGTCGGGACGGCCGGGGCCGCGGCGGCGGGCCCGGGGCGGTCCGGCTTGCCCACCGCGACGGTGACGGCCGCGCTGGCCGCCGTCACCGCGAGCAGCCCGACCACCGACAGCGCCACGCCGACCGCCCGGGGCAGTCGGCGCGGGGCGTCCGGCCACGGCCCGGGCGCGGACGCGAATTCGGGGACGGGGACGGGGACGGCCGCGGCGCCGGGAAGGGCCGCGGCCGCGGGTCCGGGAACGGGCGCCGGAGCCGGGGCCGGAGCCGGGGCCGGGGCCGGAGCCGGGGCCGGGGCCGGGGACGGTTCGGGAACGGACAAGGGTCTCCCCCCAGGGTTCACATGGCTGCCCGCGCAGCGGTGCGGGCCGTCCCCCCGGTCGGCCCGGCGCGGTCGTCATCGCGCGGTGCACGAATTATGTGAGACCCGTGTGGCCGCCAACAACACGGTTCCACCGCTCAATTGCCGTATTAGGCGGCCAACCGGACAGCCCGTGACTGAACCGCAACCAGGGGCCGGTCAGCTCCCCGTCGGCCCCTCCCCGGCGGGCGGCTCGGCCGGCCCGGCGGGCTCCGCAGGACGGGCGTCCTCGGCCGGCCGGGCGCTCTCGGCGGGCCCGGACTGGGTGGGGACGGGCGCGGGCCGAACGGGCGCGGCCGGGGCGGGGACGGGCTGGGCGGGAACGGCCTGCGGGTAGCCGTAGGACTCGGCGAACCGGATGCCCGCGGCCTCGGCCAGCGCGATGTCCAGGCGCTCGTTGCGGATCCGGCGGTCGATGTAGAGCACGCCGTTGGCCAGCGGGATCAGCGGGCCGGTCGCCAGCATCCCGAACAGGGCGATCAGCGAGAAGACCACCAGACCGGCCGTCACCATGCCCTGGGCGAACTGCTCGTCCGTAGCGCCCTCCAGGCTGACCGTGCTGACCGGCAGCGCCACCGTCAGCACCAGCCGGATCGGGAAGGTCAGGACGCTGGTGCCGACCCCGCCGACGAGCGCGACCAGCGTCGTGAGGCCGAAGCTGCGCCACCAGTTGTTCCGGTTGAGCTGCCAGGCCCGGCGGATCGCCGCCTTCGCACCGCCCTCCTCCAGCACCACCGCCGGGACCTGCGGGGCCAGCCGGATCACCACGTAGCCGGAGCCGAACGCGAACGCCAGGAACAGCAGGACCGTCACCCCGCCGCCCCCGACCAGTCCCACGACGACCAGCAGCAGGTACACCAGCAGCAGCGACCCGTACAGCAGCGCCAGGACGGCGGTGCTCGCCCCCAGCCGGGGGCGGACCTCCTTCCATGCCTGGCCGGTCGTCAGCTTCCGCCCGAGGACGGCGGCGCGCAGCACCACCGCGGCCAGCGGCCCGGCGACCACGTACTGGGCGAGGGCCACCAGCAGGAACAGCCCGAGGAACGGCAGCAGCGGCCGGACCACCGCCCACACCTGCTCGTCGGTGGGGTCGGCGTCGCTGGAGGACGGGAAGTCCGCGAGCGCGTCGGCGAGGCTGCCGGAGGCCAGGAAGGAGGCGAGCAGCAGCGGCACCGCGCCGATGCCGGCGACCAGCGCGATCGGCAGGTAGAGCGGGCGGGCGTAGCGGCGCACGGTGTCGAAGACCGCGCTGAACATCTCGCCGAACCCGAGCGGGCGCAGCGGCAGCACGCCAGGCTTCGGCGCGACCGGGACGGCGCCCCACGGGCCCTGCCCCCAACCGCCGGTGCCCCAGCCGGGCTGCCCGTACCCGGGCCAGTGGCCCGGCGCGCCGCCCGGCCCGGGAACACCCGGTCCGGGAGCACCCGGCCCCTGCGGCTGCCCGCCGTGCTGCTGCTGTCCCGGACTGCCGCCGTCCCCGCTCATCCGTACCCCTCCATGAAACCTTCGGGCCCGACGTTCGGGCTCCGGATCCGAAGCCTAGGGCCCGGATCGGCACCCCGTGGCAGCACCCCTGGCCCGGTCGGGGACGGTTCCCCCGGGCCGGCCGGGGTCGGCCGGGGGCGGCCGCACCCCCCGCGTGACCTGACGGGAGATCACCAGCGCGGCCCGGCGCCGACGGTCGTGGCGGGCCGGCCGGTCACGCTCCGCTGCCTGGTCGGCCTGCGCCCCACCGGCTCCTGACCCGCCACGGGCGACACCGCCCCCGAACCACCGCGAAGAGCCGCCGGACCCGTCCCGACACCTCGCCCCGTACCCCGGCGTCCGAATCGGACGAGGTCCACCTCGTCTCGAACCGGCTCCCCTCCTACGGCCCCGGCCGGGAGTCCCTCGAACGCCTGGTCCGTGGCATCGCCCGAAAACGGACGCTGCCCGTCCATGGTCAAGACCGGGGAAAGTCCACCCGTCGGGCGGCACCGCCTGACTACGGTCGGGCAAACGTGCGTTCGTCTTCGGGGGAGGGCTTGGCGTGGCGATCGAACTGCCCGGCGAGGTGGTGGACCTGCTGTCGTTCTTCGGCATCAACTGGCCGACGGTGAACGAGGACAAGGTGAGCGAATTCGCTTCCCATGTCCGGGAGTTCGCGCAGAACGTGGAGTCCTCGCACCAGGAGTCGACGGCGACGGTGCAGCGGCTGGGCGCCTCGTACGAGGGCGCTTCGTACGAGGCGCTGCTGGCGAAGTGGGCGTCGGTCTCGGACCAGCACCTGAACGAACTCGTCCAGGCGTGCCACGTGGTGGCGGATGCGCTGGACGTCGCGGCGGGGGTGATCGTGGCGATGAAGCTCGAGACGATCGCCGAACTCGTCGCGCTGGCGGTGGCGTTGGTGGCGGACCAGGCGGCGGCGGTGGCGACGTTCGGGATCGCGGAGGCCGCGGTGCTGGCGATCGAGGAGGCCGCGAAGCGCCTGATCAACTACCTGGAACAGCAGTTGGAGCAGTACATCATCGCCCAGGTGGTGGAGGCCGCGATCGGCCCGCTGGTGGACACGGTCGCCAACGCGGTGAGCGGGCTGGTCTTCCAGGCGGCGGAGTCCGCGCTCGGGGGCTCCGGCGGCGGGGGCGGCGGCACCGGGTTCCGGATCGACCCGGACGCGCTGGAGGAGCACGCGCGGATGATGCACGACCACGCGGAGACCGTCGCCGGACACGCCCAGGTGTTCCAGTCCAAGATCGCAGGGGTGAGCTTCGAATGAGCAACCAGATCGTCAAGGCGCTGGAGCACGCCGCACAGAAGCTCGGCAAGACGCTGGCCGAGGACGCCGGCAAGGCGCTGAAGGGCTTCTACCGCAAGGCCGGCGACAACATGAAGAAGGTCGCCAAGAACGTCCGCGAGGTGGAGGAGAAGCACGCCAAGGACCTCGCGAAGATCATGCGCGGCGAGGGCAAGGAGGGCGTCCCGCACCCGCGTTCGGGCGGCGGGCGGCGCGGCAAGGGCGGCGGCTCGCACCCCAAGGGCCGCGGCCGCGACCAGGTGAAGAGCCCCCGCACCGAGGGCCGCCCGCAGGACACCCGCTGCGGCGGCGGTGAGCCCGTCGACATGGCCACCGGCCGGATGTACATCGACCAGGTGGACGCCTCATTGCCCGGCTCGCTGCCGCTGCTGTTCACCCGCAGCTTCGACTCCGGCCTGCTGACGGGCCGTTGGATGGGCCCGCGCTGGATCTGCTCCTTCGACGAGCGCCTGGAGATCGACACCGACGGCGTCGTCCACGTCCGCCCGGACCGGATCACCCAGGCCTACCCGCACCCCGAACCAGGCGACCCCGTGTACGCCTCGGCCGGCTCCCGGCACGAACTCGACCTCGTCGACGGCCGCTTCACCGTCACCGACCCCTCAACCGGCCTGGTCAAGACCTTCACCCCCACCCCCGACGGTGACGAGGCCCTGCTCACCGAGGTCCGCGACCGCCACGGCCGCCACTACGCCCTCACCTACGACGAGGACGGCGTCCCGCTCTCGATCACCCACTCCGGCGGCTACCAGCTCCTCGTCACCGTCGACAACGACCGCATCACCGCCCTGCGCCTGGCGAACGCCACCGAGACCGGCGGCGACGCGCTCCTGATGCGCTACGGCTACACCGACGGCCACCTCACCGCCGTCTACAACTCCAGCGGCAAACCGATGCGCTTCACCAACGACGCCACCGGACGCCTCACCTCCTGGACCGACCGCAACGACTCCCAGTACCGCTACACCTACGACCACCTCGACCGCGTCACCGACGAGGGCGGCACCACCGGTGCCCTCGCCTTCCGCTTCACCTACTCCGACCCCGACCCCGCCACCGGCCTGCGCACCCACACCGAGACCAACGCCCTCGGCCACACCACCACCTACACCGTCAACGACCGCGCCCAGATCACCGCGATCACCGACCCGCTCGGCCACACCACCGCCTACGAGCGCGACGAGTACGACCGCCTCCTCGCCGAGACCGACCCGCTCGGCCGCACCACCCGCTACGAGTACGACGGCGCGGGAGATCCCATCGCGGTAACTCGCCCTGACGGTGAGCGGATCAGTGCCGAATACGCCGACGGCCGCAGCCTGCCCACCGTGGTCACCGAGCCGGGCGGCGTGATCTGGCGTCAGACGTACGACGAGGCCGGTCTGCGGACGTCACTCGCCGGGCCCACCGGAGCGGTCACCACCTACCGTCATGACGAGCTGGGCCATCTGGTCTCGATCACCGATGCGCTGGGAAGCAGCATCCTCGTCCGGCGCAACCCGGCAGGTCTGCCGGTCGAGATCACCGATCCGTCGGGGGCGGTGAGGCGCTACGAGCGCGACGCTTTCGGCCGCACCACCGCCATCACCGACCCACTCGGTGGTGTCACCCGAATGACCTGGACGGTGGAAGGGCGTCTGAGCTCACGGACCGCTCCCGACGGGACCACCGAGACCTGGACATACGACGGCGAGGGGAACCGGCTCACGCACACCGACCAACTCGGTCAGGTGACCAGCTTCGAGTACACCCACTTCGAGACCCTCGCCGCCCGTACCGGGCCTGACGGCGCCCGGTACTGCTTCGACTACGACGCCAACATGCGGCTGGTGTCAGTCACCAACCCGATGGGACAGAAGTGGACTTACCACTACGACGCCGCCGGGCGGCTGGTCGGCGAATGCGACTTCGCCGAGCGGACGGTCGAGTACCGGCTGGATGCCGCCGGTCAGCTGGTCGCCCGCACCAACCCGCTTGGCCAGCAGACCCGATACACCTATGACCTGCTCGGTCTGTCCACCAGTATGGACGTGGACGGCCATCTCACGAGCTACCGGTACGACCCGGCTGGACACCTCGTCCGAGCCACCAGCCCGACCGTCGACCTGGTCCGAGTCGTCGATCTCCTCGGCAATGTGCTCACCGAGTCCGTCAACGGGAGCACCCTGACCATTCAGCGCGACGTTCTCGGTCGGCGCACCAGGCGGACCACGCCAGGCGGTCATACGAGTTCCTGGACCTACGACGCCTCTGGCCGGCCCGCGTCGCTGCGCACGGCCGATGAAACCATCGGCTTCACCTACGACGTCCAAGGGCGTGAGCAACGGCGTACGATCTCCACCGGGCTGGAACTCGTCAGTGCCTGGGACGACATGCACCGCCTCACCGGCCAATCCCTGAGCAACGGGCCGGACCTGCTACAGAAGCGCCGTTTCGGTTACCGAGCCGACGGTGGGCTCACCGCCGTCGACGATCAGCTCAGCGGGCCCCGTTCCTTCGAACTCGACCGGACCGGCCGAGTCACCTCGGTGAGCGCGACCGATTGGACCGAGACCTACGCGTACGATCCGGCCGGCAATGTCACCGAGGCCAACTGGCCGACGGTCGGTGCGACCGAAGCCGCGCTCGGCACCCGCACCTACGACGGCGGCCGGCTCACCGGTGCCGGACGCGTCCGTTACGAGTACGACGCCGCCGGTCGCACGGTCCTGCGTCAGGTGACCCGGCTGTCCCGGAAGCCGGACAGCTGGAGGTACACCTGGGACGGTGCCAACCGTCTTGTGCAGGTCACGATGCCCGACGGCACGCGCTGGCGCTACACCTACGATCCGTTCGGCCGCCGTACCACCAAGTACCGTCTCGCGTCCGACGGCGTCGGTGTCGAGGAGCAGACCGAGTTCTTCTGGGACGGGGCGGTCCTGGCCGAGCAGACCACCAGGGCCGGATACCTTCCGGGCCCGTACACCCTCAGTTGGGACCACCGGGGTCTACAGCCACTCGCTCAGACGGAGCGCATCACCACTCCCGCGCAACGGCCCGGCGTAGCGGACCGCGTCGACCGCCGGTTCTTCGTCATCGTCACGGACCTGGTGGGCGCCCCGACCGAACTCGTCGACACCGCCACCGCCACGATCGCCTGGCGCGCCACTGCGACCCTCTGGGGAAACACCACCTGGTCCAGCAGCAGCTCCGCGTACACGCCGCTACGGTTCCCCGGCCAGTACTTCGACCCGGAGACCCGGCTCCACTACAACCTCAACCGCCATTACGACCCCGAGACCGCCCGCTACGTCACGCCCGACCCGCTCGGACTGGCCCCGGCGTCGAACCCGGATGCCTACGTCCACAACCCGCACACTTGGTCCGACCCACTTGGCCTGTCCCCTCATCCTCAATCCCGGAGTCTCTTCCGAGCACCGAAGGCGGGCACCAAGGCCCAGGCCGAACGCGGGCTCGATCCCGGTGCGCACGGTGCGAACGGGCGGCACAGCGGTACCGCCTACCTCGGCGAGACCGGCGCCGTAGCCGGACAGTACGCAGGCAGGACGGGCTTCGAGGACGGCTTCTGGGAGTACCGGATGAAGCCCGAGTTCGAGCAGGAGTTCCCGCCCGACAAACCCAAGCACCGACGCCTCCATCAGAACTCGCGTGGCGCCGAGGAGTACGAACGGATCATCGACGAAGAGGACATACCCCGGTTCAACGAGCTCATCGCCGATGCCAAGTGGTGGAATTGGAACCACGACGCTCAGATGGGCTGGAGCGACGACGGCGAGATTTTCGAGGGATAGCTGTGCGAGAGGAAGCAGGACAGATGCGTCAGAGCGCCATCGAATCGCCGCAACCCGGCGAGGTGCGTACGGGCATCGTGAGGTCCGTCGCCCATTTCGGCGTACTCGTGGACATCGGTGGTGGCGTGGAAGGTCTGGTCACTGTGCCGCAGGTGTCCTGGAAACGTCTCAGTGACCTCTCTGAGGTGGCCGAGGTCGGAGCCAAGGTGAACGTCGTTGTCCTCGGAGTGGATCCGGAGCGAGGAGACGTCTCGCTGTCCATCAAGGACTTGCTGCCCGACCCGCTCCAGGACTTCGCCCGTACTACCAGGCTCGGGCAACGGATTCAGGCCCGAGTGACGACGCTCGCTCCGATCGGATTCTTCGTCGAGGTCGCCGAGGGCATCCAAGCGTTGGTGCCCGTCTCCGACTACGCCGGCCGCACGGAGTTCGGCCCGCAGGTCGGCGATGACGTGCTCGTCGAAGTCCGTGGAGTCAATCTTTACACCCGACGTGTCACCGTCGCCCTGGCTGTCGGCGGCTGAGCCGCCGACGTAGGTCGGCGGTACGCGCTTGAGCACGGTGGTCCTCTGTTGCCGCCGACTGCGTGGCCGGGTTCTCCTGGGACCTCGATGACTACCTCAATTACCTTCCGCTGCGGACGGTCTTCTCGGAGGTCTTGCCGGAATTGGCCGACCCGGGGACGGACGGGCTGCAAGACGTGGTCGAGTGGATCGATCTGACGGTCCGGCGGGTGCCGCCCCAGGACTCGTTCCCGTACTTCCCCGTAGACCAGTGGTGGCTGCGGAACAGTCCGTCGTACGCGGCCCGGAGCTTCTGCGAGGAGTTCGAGTCTGCGTACGGCGCGGCGGTTCGTCCGCAGTCTCGGTTCGACGAGGACGTTACGACGCTGACGGGCTTGCTCACCGACGGTCTGGCGTCCGCGGAGGCCTGCATCCGTTGTCGACGACACCGAACGCCGCGCTTCCCTCCGCCCCGTCCGGTGACGACGGCGTGCACAGCCGGTCAGGCCTTCACCGGTCGGCGGTGGCCGCTGTGGTGCGCTTGTAGTCGCGCGAAGGGCACCGACGTCGCGGCGTAGGGTCGGCACCATGCGACTGAGCACGGTGATCCTCCCCGTCCACCGGTGGAGCGAGGGGCAGAAGGTGTGGCGGCGGACCGAGGAACTCGGCTTCCACGCCGCGTACACGTACGACCGCCTGAGCTGGCGGAGCTTCCGGGACGAGCCCTGGTTCGGGTCGGTGCCGACCCTCACCGCGGCGGCGACGGCCACCGAGCGGATCAGGCTGGGGACCCTGGTGACCTCGGTCAAGCCTCGTTCACCCATCACGGCCTGACCCGCGAAGACGCGGCAGGTCGTCGGGTGGGGCGCTCAGATCGGCTCGACTGCCACCCGCGAGTGGCAGAGTCGGCGGAGATCGTCGGTCTCGCTCGTGACCACGGTGACATCGCCGCGTTCGAGGTGGGCTGTGGCTGCGAGCACCGCGTCGACGGCGTACTTGTGGCCGTGCAACCCTTCGATCGCGAGGAGCTTGCTCGCGGCGCGTGCGATCTCCTCCGTGACGGGGCGCACCTTGGCCAGCGAGACGGCGTGGTCGAACGCGGCTTGCGGCACTTTCGGATCCCGGGCCTCCACCAGGGTCGCCGCACTGGTGACGACCAGGAGGTCGAGGTTGCGGGCGACGTCCAGCCAGGCTGTCATGTCACGGTGGCGGCGGGAGAGCTTGGAGAGTGCTTCGCTGTCGAGAACGAGCGTGCCGCTCACACCGCGTCCGCCGGAGCCGAGTTGCCGCGGTGGGCGGCGTGGTGGGCTCGGATGCGTTCGGCCCTGGCCGCCACCTCGGCCGGATCAACAGGGCCGTGCTCCGCTTCGGCGGTGGCGATGTACTCGTCGATGGCTTCGCGCTGGAGCTGACGCTGCACGGCCTCCTCGATGTACGAAGAAACACCCTGCTTCCCGGCGCGCGCGAATCGCCTCCAGCGTCTCGGCGCGCAGGGAGACGCTGGTGACCCGGGTCTTGCCGGCGCGAGGAGCATCCACGGAAAAAGCGTGTACACCACTTGTGAATCCTGCGGCGATGCTCCGGATTCCGGAGGCCCGGGCGATCCCGACGGCAGCGCGCCGCCCGGTACTACCGCCGACCGGCGGCGAGTTCGGCGAGGCGATCGCCGATCACGGAGACGCCGGGCCTGGGTTCCTGCGCGTAGTACCAGGGCTTGCGTCGGCGCAGCAGTTCCTCGCCGTGCTCGGCCCAGTTGAATCCGGGTTGCCGCAGCAGTTTCCGGAAGACCGTGTCGACGGTCTCCGGATGGGCGGCGGCGAGGCGGCGGATCGGCAGTGGCGTGATCGAGTCCTCGCGCAGGTAGGTGCGCAGCAGGTCCTGATGCTTCCTGCGGCCCGTCAGGTCCGGGTCGGTGAACAGGTCCCGCAGCATCCCGTAGTCCGCGTAGAAGTTCAGCCCGTCGATCTCGTCGTAGATGACGCCGACGGTATCCGCGTCCGCGAGGTCGGGCGGCAGCTCGAAGGCCGGGAAGTCCGGATCGGGCAGCCGCTTTCCCCGTGCACGGCCGGGGTGTGCGGCAGCGGTGGCCTCCCGCCGGTGCCGGTAGTAGGCGTTCAGCAGTTCCTCGGCGTCGCCCGGGGGGAGGACGAGTTCGTCGGCGCCGCAGAACTCGCCGAAGGCGGTCCGGTCCTCCCGCATCTGCTGCCAGCCCTGTTCGATCTTCTCGGGGTTGCGGAAGACCAGTTCGGGTCGGCTGACTGCCAGGTGGAGCGCGGCCTGGGCGATTTCGGCGGCGCTGGCCCTGGGGTAGTGCTCCATGGCGCCCGAGACCAGCCAGGCCCCGTCGGCCGGGACGAGGGGCACCAGGCAGGTGAGGAGGAACCCTCCCTTGGACACGCCGCGGAACGCGGCCCGCCCGACGTTCGAGTACGTGCGGTACTCCAGGTCGTCGACCAGGTTCAGCAGGACGACGGCGTCGCCGTCCTTGCGCCGCACCTCGAAGATCCCTTCGACCGGCTCGCGCCAGCCGAGCAGCAGCTCCCGGTCGGTCCCGGTCAGGTCCCGCCGCCCGGCGACGAACCGGTCCACCACGGTCGCACCGTCCGGCAGGCGGTACCGCAGGAGGAAGTGGTCGATGATCCGGATCGCCTCGGTCTCGTCCAACCACCGCCCGGGGCCGGCCGCCTCCAGCAGCAACGGGGTCAGCCACCGGTCGAAGCGCGCACTCTGCCCGAAGGCGACCAACTCCCCCTTCAACTCCGCACTACGATCGGTGGAGCGAGGGGCAGGAGGTCTGGCGGCGGGCCGAGGAGTTCGGCTTCCACGCCGTCTACACGTACGACCACCTGAGCTGGCGGAGCTTCCGGGACGGGCCGTGGTCCGGATCGGTGCCGACCCTGACGGCGGCGACGGCCACCGAGCGGATCCGGCTGGGGACGCCGGTGACCTCGGTCAAGCCTCGTTCACCCATCGCATACCGACCTGCGACTCTCCGCCGGGTCATCCCTGACGCCTAGCGGCCCTCGTCTGCGGCGCGCCGGTAGGCCGAGGGGGTGAGACCGGTCCATCTCCGCACCGCGCGGGTGAAGGCGGCCGGGGTTGCGAAGCCCACCTGTGTGGCGATGGCGGTCACCGGCAGCCCGATCGGCTCGGGCTCGGCCAGCAGGGCAAGCGCCCGCTCCCGTTGCAGCTCCTCCACCAGGACCGAGAACGAGCAGCCCTCCTCGCGGAGGCGCAGCTGGAGCGTGCGGCTGCCAATCGCCATCGCCCGTGCCACGTTGGCCAGCCTGGGCGGGCGGGCCGACCCCGCGTCCTCCTGCAGTGCTGCCCGCACCGCCGCCGACCACGGGGTGCGGTTCAGTGCGAGCTGCCGCTGCGCATAGGAGGCAAGCATCGCCAGCACCACCGGATCGGCCTGACGTACCCGCGCGCGCAGTGCGGTCGGTCCGAACACGCAGGCGTCCGCGGGCTGGCCGAACGCCACCGGGCCGAGCGCGTGGTGGTACGCCTCCGGCCCCGCGGGCTCGGGCCGCCTCAGCAGCACCCGGACCGGGCCGGCCTCCTCCCCCGCAAGTCGGCGAACGGTGCGGCACACCATGGCGAAGCAGGCGTCCACGGTCTCCGGGTGTGCCGGACCGCCGTCCAGGGCCCGCAAGCTCAACGAAACCTCGTCGGCCCCGCTGCCGACAGGGCGCCGCCGTACGACCAACTCGTTGCGGCCGATCAGGGGGTGGAAGCGAGCCAAGCCGTCCAGCATCGTGGCGATGTCGGGGCTGTTGGCGAGGATCGGCGCCAGCACGCCGCCGAGCGCGGTGGTCTCCGCCGAGGCGGCGAACGCCAGCCCGGGGTGCGCAACACCGGCCAGGCACAGCGCGTCCCAGAGTGGTTCCAGCCAGTCGGCCCGCGCTCCGTCGTCCACCGTCGGGAGGTCGGGCATCGCCCCGGGCAGTGCGAGGGCGTAGGCCCGCAACTCCGCCTCCACCAGCTCGGTACCGTCCCGGTCGCCGTTCCCGGATGCGCGGGGAGGCAAAAGCGGTACGCCCACGGGAAAGCACGCCTCTCGGGTCAGCTGCGAAGTTGGCGACATGGAACTCGACACACCGGCACGGCCGGCTCTGACCTACGGTACCTACCCCCTGCTGGCAGCAGTCACGACCGCAGTCGTCTGGGCAGCCGTCACACACCGCCTGGCGATCTCGCGGGATGCCGCCCTCGGGTTGCTGACCATCGCCACCATCGTCGTCGCCTTCACCGTGGAGCGGATCAACCCGCTGCTGGACCGCTGGCGGATGACCCGGGACAGCTTCGTCGGCCGTGACCTGCCGTTCATCGGACTGGCTTTCGTCGTCGAGCAGGTCGCGACCATGGGCGTCTCCCTCGTCGCGGCCCGATTCGTCCCCGACGGCGGCTTCGGGCCGCTCGCCGACCTCCCGCTCCCCGCCCAGGCAGTGGTTGTCCTGCTCGCCCTCGACCTGCTCTGGTACGCCTACCACCGGGCCGCCCACACCGTCCCCCGACTGTGGCGGGCCCACGGGGTGCACCACGCACCGTCCCAGCTGTACGTCCTCATGCACCCGGTCTTCCACCCGATCGACCTGCTGGTCTCGCGGTTCGTCATCTCCCTGCTGGTGTTCCGGTTCAGCGGCGCCACCCCGGACGCCGCTTTCGTGGCCCTGGCGGTGCTGAACCTTCAGCAGACGATCAGTCACGTCAACTCCGACCTCCGCACCGGACCGCTCAACTACCTGCTGATCGGAGCCGAGACCCATCGCTGGCACCACGGCGCCGGCGAGCGGGTCAACTACGGCTCGGTGCTGGCACTCTGGGACATCGCCTTCCGCACCTTCGTGTACGAGCCCATCCGGGTGCCGGACCGCCTCGGACTCGACGACCCGGACTCCTACCCCGACCCCCGCCGCTTCCACGCTACCCTCGCCTGGCCGCTCCGGCCGACCGCCACCGCGGTGCCGACACCGGTCGAATGAGCCGCTCTCCGCACGGCGCTCAGAACAGCTGCCGCAGAGCCGCACCGGACAACGCGGCGTCCAACCCGGGCTCGTACGACATACGGCTTTCCCTTGGCTCCGGATGACGGTCCGACACCAATTCGTCGTCCCGTACCGGTATCAGCCTCGCCGGCACTTCATCCGGACGAGCTTGCCGATTCGCGCCGTGCCTTCACGAACTTTCGCCGTCGCCCACCGCCGACGGTTCGCCGACCATGCAGACGCCGGGCCTAGGGTCCTGTGCGTAGGACCACGGCTTGTGTCGGCGCAGCAGTTCCTCGCCGTGCTCGGCCCAGCTGGATCCGGGCTTGCGCAGCAGTCTTTGGAAGACCGTGTCGGCGGTCTCCGGGTGGGCGGCGCCAGTCGACGGATCGGCAGGGGCGCGATCGACTCCTCCCGCAGGTGGATGCGCAACAGGTCCTGGCGCTTCCGGCGGCCCGTCAGGTTCGGGTTCGCGAACAGGTCCTGCAGCATCCGGATCGCATCGCCTTCCTCCAACTACCGCTGGGGCCAGGCGGACTCCAGGAGGAGGGGCGTCAACCACCGGTCGAAGCGCGCGCTCTGGTCGAAGGCGACGAGTTCGCCCTTCAGTTCGGAGCTTCGCTCGATCAGGTCTCGCAACGACGACTCGTCCTCGTTCCGTACGACGACAGCCATGCAGGCCTTCTCGATCTTGAAGGTTCCGGCGCTCACTGCGTCCAGTAGTAGCGGTACGCCTCGACCCACTCCACTCCGTCCGGAGCCGATACCGGCAGCGGAAGGTCCAGCAACCCGATCGTCTGTCGGAACTCACCGCGGGTGCACAGGGCGACGATCCTTCCGTCCGGTGAGAGGTCAATGCCGCGCACGGTCACCTCGACGCCCAGCACCGAGGTGCTGAACGGAACCGCGAGGTTCTCCTCGACGGCGGCGAACAACGCTGACACCTGCTCGTGCTCGTCGTAGGTGTCGACCGGTGGAGCGAGGGGCAGGAGGTCTGGCGGCGGGCCGAGGAGTTCGGCTTCCACGCCGTCTACACGTACGACCACCTGAGCTGGCGGAGCTTCCGGGACGAGCCCTGGTTCGGGTCGGTGCCGGCGCTGACGGCGGCGGCGTGCGCGACGAAGCGGATCCGGCTGGGGACGCTGGTGACCTCGGTCAAGCCTTCTTCACCTATCACCTACTGAACCACCTGGGACTACCGGGCTGACCCCCACCAGTCTCTACGCCTGTGCCACGGCTCTGACGCCGTCCCCGCCTACAGCCACCAGCATCCTTGTCATCGGCAGCAGTTGTAGATCGGGTCGGCGACTCTGCTCTCAGCGAATCCGGTGTAGTCGGCGGGTCACTGCTCTCCCTGAGTCGGCGGCGGTGGTCTAGAACGAGCATCCACCACACGAGCCGGTCGCGGGAGTTCCCGGGGATGAGTACGTGTAGGAGCCTGGGAAGAAAACATGCAGCAGCAGTGAGAGCAGCCATGATGAAGGCCACCCATCCGGGGATATCGGGAAATGGGCCTTCACCCTGACTGGTGGACACGCTGATACTGGATCTGCTTGATCCGGAGGAAGCGAGAACACCGCCGATGGCGATGAAGGACTACTCAGACGAGTTCAAGGCCGATGCCGT
>NZ_JNWZ01000031.1 GCF_000716545.1 Kitasatospora phosalacinea | reverse complement strand
TCCCGCAGCCGCGCCACCAACAGCGCCACGTCGTCCGCCCGGCGGTCATCACGCCTCGCCAAGCCCTCCGCCCACCCCCCCCGCCTTCTCACCCTCTCCTCGCCGCCGCCGGAACCCCTACCCCTCCCCCTCCTCCCGCAGCCGCGCCACCAACAGCGCCACGTCGTCCGCCCGGCGGTCATCACGCCTCGCCAAGCCGAGGAGGAGGTCGGCGAGCGGTTCCAGCTCCGTGGTGGCGGCGTGGGCGAGGGTGGCGCGGAGGCGGTCGATGCCCTCGGCGAGGGTGGCGGTGGCGGTTTCGACCAGGCCGTCGGTGTAGAGGACGAGGGTGGCCCCCGGCGGCAGCCGGATCTCGGTGGCGGGGAAGTCGAGGCCGCGTTCGATGCCGAGCAGCGGGCCGCCGTCGAGGTCGAGCACGGTGGTGCGCCCGCCGGGCTCGCGCAGCAGTGGCGGGAGGTGTCCGGCCCGGACGGCGCGCAGGGTGCGGGTCTCGGGGTGCAGGCGCAGCAGGCAGCAGGAGGCGAGCAGTCCGGCGTCGAGGTCGAGGAGCAGGTGGTTGGTGCGCCGGGCGACGGTCTCGACGGGTTCGCCCCCGCTGACGAACGCCCTCACCGCGCTGCGGAGTTGGCCCATGAGTGCGGCGGCTTTGACGCTGTGCCCCTCGACGTCGCCGATGATCAGGACGACGCCGC
Organism: Kitasatospora phosalacinea; assembly: GCF_000716545.1. GTDB lineage: Bacteria > Actinomycetota > Actinomycetes > Streptomycetales > Streptomycetaceae > Kitasatospora > Kitasatospora phosalacinea. The sequence continues at coordinate 72,602 of NZ_JNWZ01000031.1, read as the reverse complement.
CGTCGGGGGTGGGCAGGACGTCGTACCAGTCGCCGCCGATCTCCATGCCGCGGGTGCCGGGCAGGTAGCGGGCGGCGGTGTCGAGGCCGGGGACGGTGGGGAGCAGGTGCGGGAGGAGGGCCTGTTGGAGGCCGCGGGCGACGGCGGATTCGGCGTCGTAGAGGCGGGCGCGTTCGAGGGCCTGGGCGATCAGGCCGCCGAGCGCGGTGAGCACGGAGCGGTCCTCGGCGGTGAAGACCCGGGGGCGGTCGAAGCCGAGGATGAGGCTGCCGACGGGGTGGCCGGAGGCGATCAGCGGGAGGAACGCCCAGGCGCCCATCTCGTCGCGGGGGATGCCGGGGTAGGCGGCGGAGAGTTCGTGCGCGGTCTCGAAGAAGACGGGGGCGCCGGTGGTGAACACCTCGGTGCCGGGGAGCCGGGCGCGGATCGGGGTGCCTTCGAAGGGGTCGAGGAAGCCGGCGGGGTAGCCGGTCTCGGTGACCAGGTGCATGCGTCCGGAGCGGGCGAGGTAGAGGGCGAGCTCCTGGCCGCCGAAGCCGGGCAGGATCTGGTCGGTGACGGCGTCGGCGACTTCGCGGACGGTGACCGCCTCGGTGAGCGCCGAGGCGAGTTGCAGCAGGTGGTAGACGCCGCCGAGGGACGCGGGGGTGGGGGGCGGGGCCTCGGGGAGGGCGTTGTCCTCGCTGGGGGCGGCGGGCACGATCCGGCCGGTGAGGCCCTGCGCGTCGGGGTAGAGCGAGAAGGCCAGCCAGTGGTGGGGCGGGCGGCGGGCGAGGAAGGCGGTGGGCCGCTGGGAGAGCATCGCGGAGCGGTAGCGGTCCTCGTAGGCGGGGTCGCCGAGCCAGGGCAGCGCGTCCCAGGGGCGGCGGCCGAGCAGGTCGGCACGGGTGGCGTGGAGCAGCGCCTCGGCGCTGCGGTTGACGTAGCCGACCCGGCCGTCGGGGTCGAGCGCGAAGACGCCGTCGCGCAGGCGTTCCACGGCGGCGGTGGCGGCCGCGGCGGCGGTGGTGTCGAGCACGGCGACGAGCAACCGGGCGGGGTCGGCGACGGGCTGTCCGTACAGGTCGAGCTGCCGGGTGCCGCCGCCGGCCTCGCGCAGCCGGACGCGGTGGGTGAACGGGCGGTGCTGCCGGGCGGCGCGCCGGGCGGTCTCGCGCAGCAGGGCGACGTCCTCGGGGGCGATGCGGTCCAGCAGGGTGGCGCCGCGGCCGTCGAACGGGCCGGTGCCGAGGATCTCGCGCAGCCGTTCGTCGACGGTGATCCGGCCTTCGGCGAGGTCCCACTCGAGGAAGCCGACCCGGACGCCGTCCCCGCCGGGCGCCGGTAGCGGCACCACGACGGGCGGCCCCTCGCCGCCGATCCGGTCGCCGTACGGGAGCAGGTCGGCGGCGAGCCGGTGGCCCGCGGTGCGCAGGTGGCGGCGGATGGCGGCGGGCGGGGGCCCGCCCCCGGCGGGCCAGAGGACGGCGAGCACGCCGAAGGTGCGGCCGTCGGCGGTGACGGGGGCGGTGGCGGAGGCGTAGGCGTACGGGAGTCCGACGGCCAGGCGGGGGTAGCGGCGCATGGTGTCGCCGGCGTCGGCGAGCACGATGGTGCGCCCGCCCCGGTAGGAGTCGGCGACCGGCAGGGGGGCGGCGACGGCGATCCGCCGGAACGGTTCGAGCAGGCCGAGCGGGATGCCGACGACCGCGGCGACGACCAGGGAGCGGCCGTCGGCGGACCGCAGGTAGAGCACGCCGCCGTACGCGGCGGTGGCGCGGACGGCGCGCAGCAGGCCGTCGGCGAGCAGCGGGTCGACGGCGGCGTCCCGGCGCGGGCGGGCGCCACCGGCCGGGGGGTCGGTGCGCGCCGCCCGGTCGGGGCCGGTGTGGGGTGGCGGGCCGGTGGGGTCCGCCGGGGCGCCCGGGCACATGTTCTTCTCTGTACGCCGCCGGTGGGGGCGCGTCAAACGGGGGACGGCGCAGGTCCGTCCGGGTGACATGCGACGGCGCGTCGGTACGACAAGTGTGACAAGGGGATCGTCTGCCGGTATGCCGATCCGCACCACCGCGCCCCGCACCACCGCACCCCGCACCACCGCGTCCGCCCGTCCGAAGCGCCCCCGCCGCCGGAACCTGGCCGCCCTCACCGTGCTCGCCACCCTCGCGGTCGGCTGCTCCGCCCAGGACCCCGCCCCCGGCGCCGCCCGCAGCTCCGCGCCCGCCGCCCCGCCCGCCGATGCCCAAGCGGCCCCCGCCGACGCCCAGGCGGCCCCCGCCGTCCAGGCCGCCCGGGCCGCGCTCGCCGCGATGCCCGCCGCCCGCCCGCAGGCCGCCGCCGGACAGGAGCTGAACGGCCGCCGCTCCGCCGCCGAGCACGCCCTCGCGCTGGAGCAGGCCCTCGCCGCCGCCCGCCACTGGGGCCTGGCCGCGCTCCCGCTGCGCGCCCCCGCCCCGCCCGCCGTCAAGCCCGCGCTGGCCGACGGCCCCGGCGTCAAGCTCGCGCCCGGCCTGCCGCCGGTGGTCTACCGCGTCCCGACCACCGACAAGGTGATCTTCCTGACCGTGGACGACGGCGCCGAGAAGGACCCGCAGTTCGCCGCGATGGCCACCGAGCTGAACGTCCCGATGACGGTCTTCCTCTCCGACTACCTGGCCCGCTCCGACTACGGCTACTTCCGCGCCCTGCAGGCCCACGGCGTCGGCATCGACAACCACACCCTCACCCACCCCGACCTGCGCCGCCTGGGCCCCGACGCCCTCCGGCGCGAGATCTGCGGCCAGCAGGACCGCCTCCAGCAGGAGACCGGCACCCGCCCCCGGCTGTTCCGGCCCCCGTACGGCGAGTACACCGAGGCCGCGCTGCGCACCGCCGCGTCCTGCGGCGTGACCGCCTTCCCGCTGTGGAACGAGGAGGCCTTCCCCGACCACCTGGAGTGGCGCTACGCCGACCAGAGGTTCCACCCCGGCGACATCGTCCTCACCCACTTCCGCGCCCCCTCCGCCGACTGGAAGGGCACCATGGCGGACATGCTGCGCCGGGTGGTGGACGCCGCCACCGCCCAGGGCTTCGCGATCGCGCGCCTGGAGGACTACCTCTGACCCGCCGGGCCGTCCGTCTCCCCCGTCAGGCCCTCGACCGCTTCTCCTGCTCCCACCGCTTCCGCTCCGGCCGTTCGGGCCGCTGTTCCCGCTCCCCCGGCGCGGAGGCCACCGCGACCCGGGGCAGCGCGTGCGGGTGGTGCTCGCGCAGGAACGACACCAGGTGCTCACGCAGGTCGCAGCGGAGTTCGAAGGCGTCGCTCGCGTTGGCGGCGGTGGCCAGGGCGCGCACCACCAGGGTGCTGGGGGTGGTGTCGACGACCTGGAGGGCGCTGCCCTCGCCGTCCCAGCGCGGGTTCTTGGCCAGGTAGGCGTCGAACTCGGCGCGCAGCAGGTCGACCGGCGTGCTGTGGTCGAGGTGCAGCAGCGCGGTGCCGGTGATCCGGTCGGAGCGGCGCGACCAGTTCTCGAACGGGCGGCCGGCGAAGTACGACATCGGCATCACGATCCGCCGCTGGTCCCAGGTGGCGATCACCACCGCGGTCAGGGTGATCTCCTCGACGGTGCCCCACTCGCCGCCGACCACCACCACGTCGCCGATCCGGGCCAGGTCGCCGAAGGCCATCTGGATGCCCGCGAACAGGTTGGACAGCGCGCTCTGCGCGGCGATGCCCGCGACCACGCCGACCAGACCCGCCGAGGCCAGCAGGCTGGTGCCGACCACCCGCACCGCGGGGAAGGTCATCAGCATCCCGGCCAGCGCCAGCACCGCGATCGCCGCCTGGAGGATGCGCCCGAGCAGCCCCGCCTGGGTGCGGGCCCGCCCGGCCCAGGCGGCGTCCCGGCGCCGCACCGCGAGCCGCACCGCCCCGTCCAGCAGCAGCGCGGCGGCCCGGGCCGTCAGCCAGCCGCACGCCCCGATGGTGGCCAGCACCAGCAGGTGGCCGACCCCGCCGGGCGCCCGCACCCACGGCATCGCGGCCAGCAGCAGCCCGCAGCCGGCCACCGCGAGGATCGGCCGGCGACAGCCGCGCAGCACCGCCGGGACCGTCCCCGCCCGGGCGGACAGCCGGCGGGTCACCGCCACCACCACCCGGTCCACCGCGTACAGCACCACGCCCACCGCCGCGCCGACCGCCACCAGCCGCACCGCGCTCCACCACCACACCTGCCCTGCCTCCTGACGCGTCCGGCTCCGGGTTCCCCGGCCGCCTTTCCGGCGCCCGCGCGTTCACACCCGACGGGCGGGCATACGCACGGTGCCGTGCGTCACGCGGTACGCCACGCGAAGGAGCCCGCCCGTGAACCCCGCCGACCCCCTCCTGCGCGCACCCCGCCCCCACCTGGCCGCATGCCGCCCCACCCGCCCGGAGCGCACCCCGTGAACCCCGTCGAACGCTTCCTGCGCGCCGTCGACCGCACCCAGCAACAGCGCCGGCCGCTGGCCGTCGTGGTCGGGGTGGTCAAGAAGTACGGGGACGACCGGGGCGGGCTGCTGGCCGCGCTGATCACCTACTACGGCTTCGTCTCGCTGATCCCGCTGCTGCTCCTGCTCTCCACCGCGCTCGGTTTCGTCCTGCACGGGCACCCGGAGGCGCAGCAGGCCGTGGTCGACTCGGCGCTGGCCGACTTCCCGATCATCGGCGACCAGCTGCGCGGGAACGTGCACTCGGTGCAGGGCAGCGGACTGGCGCTGGTGATCGGCGTGGCGGGCCTGCTGTACGGCGCGCTGGGCATCGCGCAGGTGCTGCAGCACGCGATGGCCGAGGTGTGGAACGTCCCCGGGGTGCGGCGCCCCGGCTACTGGCCCCGGCTGGGGCGCAGCCTGGCGCTGTTCGCGGCGCTGGGCACCGGCCTGCTGCTGTCCACGGCCGCGGCGGCGCTGGTGGGGACGGCGCTGGGCGGTCCGGCCGCCCGGATCGGCGGGCTGCTGCTGTCCGCCGTCGTCAACACCCTGCTGTTCCTGGCCTGTCTGCGGATCCTCACCCCGAAGGAGGTCCCGGCCCGGTCCCTGCTGCCCGGCAGTCTGCTGGCGGGCCCGCTGTTCACCGTCCTGCAGGCGTTCGGCGCCGCGCTGGTGGCCCACCAGTTGCGGCACGCCACCGCCGTCTACGGTTTCTTCGCGACCGTGATCGGCCTGCTCTCCTGGCTCTACCTGGCCGCCCAGATCACCGTGTACGCGGCCGAGACGAACACCGTCCTGGCCCGTCGGCTGTGGCCCCGCTCCCTGCTCCAGCCCCCGCTGACCGGCCCGGACGAGCAGGTGCTGGAGGACATCGCCCGCCAGGAGGAGCGCCGCCCCGAGCAGCGCGTCGACGTCGACTTCGACCAGCCCGCGGCAGGAGACCCCCCGGAGGAGGACGAGCCCCCGAAGGGGAAGCGGCCCGGCTAGGCGGGGCGCGCGCTGTCCACGATGCGGATGTCCCGGTGGACACCGGGCCCGGCGTGGTCGACTGGGCGGCACACCCGTCCACGGCCCGAGGAGCCCCGTCATGCTGCCCGCACTGCCCTCGCTCGACGGGCTGGAGTTCGCACCGGTGTCCCGCCCCGAAGAGGGCGAGGTCGGCCCGGCCACCCGGTTCGCCTACCGGGAGGAGGACGGCCGGGTCTGGGCCGACTACCGGGGCGGCGAGGTGGTGCACGGGCACCTGGTCGGCACCCGCACCGGCGACACCGTCGACTTCCGCTACGTGCAGCTCAACCGGGCCGGGGAGACCGCTTCGGGCCGCTGCACCAGCGTGCTGACCCGGCTCGCCGACGGCCGGCTGCGCCTGGAGGAGACCTGGCACTGGGAGTCCCGCCCCGGCTCGGGCACCAGCGCCGTCGAGGAGGTCCTGCCGTACTGACCGGCGGGGCCGCGTTGTCGGCGGCCGCCGGTAGCGTCCGCGCCATGACCGATCGTGAGACCTTCGCCCCGCTGGTGTTCATCGAGTACGACCACAAGCCGGGTTCGTACGGCCTGCTGCTGACGGACGACAAGATGGCCGGGGTGGACGAGGTGTTCGAGGCGGCGGGCCGGCAGAACGGCGGCTACGGCTGGGAGGCGGTGGCCCGCTCCGCCGTCCGCTCCCGGGCGCCGCGGCTGGAGGGCCGCTTCCGGTACGACCCGGAGGCCGGCATGTTCGTCGCCCACGGGGAGGACGCGGCGGCGCTGCGCGAGCTGGGCGCGCTGCTCTCGGGCGCGTTCCACGACCGCCCGGCGCTGCGCGAGTTGATCGAGGCCGCCGAGCCCGACTGGTTCGACTGACCGTCCCCGCGCGTGCGGGAACGCCGACGGCCACCCCTCCCGACATGAGGGGTGGCCGTCGGCGTCGTGCGTGCGGTCCGGTCTGCCGGAGCCCGATCAGGCGGATCAGGCGGATCAGGCGGATCAGACGTTCAGGACCTGGCCCGGGTAGATGACGTCGGCGGAGCCGCCGATGGTCTGGGCGTTGGCGCTGTACAGCGCGTCCACGGTGGTGCCGTTGGCGGCCGCGATGGCGCCCAGGGTGTCACCGGACTTGACGGTGTAGCTGCCGCCACCGGTGTGGGAGCCCTTCTTCCAGGACTGGTGGCCCTGGTGGGAGGACGTGCCGCTGTCGGCGGTGTTGGTGGAGGCCGGGTCGGAGTCGGTGGTGGCCGACTTCGCGGACTTGGTGCCGGTGGTGCCGGCGGTGCCCGCGTCGGTGCTCGCCGAGGCGGAGCTGTTCGAGCTGGTGGTGCTGGTGCTCGCGGGGGTGGAGGTGTCGACCTGCGCGGCGGCGCCGCCCTTGGTCAGACCCGCCTGCACGGAGCACACCGGCCAGGCGCCCGGGCCCTGGTCGGCCAGGACCTTCTCGGCGATCTCGATCTGCTGCGCCTTGGTGGCCTGGTTGGCCTGCGGGGCGTAGGCGGTGCCGCCGTACGCGGCCCAGGTGGAGGAGGTGAACTGCAGGCCACCGTAGAAGCCGTTGCCGGTGTTGATCGACCAGTCGCCGGTCGACTCGCACTGGGCGACCTTGTCCCAGGTGGACACGTCCGCGGCCGAGGCCGAGGTCGCCGTCACGAGGCCGGCCACCGGGAGGACGGCCACCGCGCTGCCGGCGACGATGGCGGCCCGGACGCGGTTGCGCCTCCGGTTGCCCTTCTCGGCGGTGGTGGCGGTCTGGGTGGCGGCAGTCTCGTTACGGAAGATCATGCGATTCCTTTCGGATGCCCCGGGCAGGCAAGGCGGAACCAGGGGCCCGGAAGGGCCTGCGGTCTCTCGCGCTTGTGGATCGGACGGTGCGGTCGAGGTCCGACCTGCTCTCCGTCGCGGTCACCCTGCCCGTCGGGCGGCTGGTCCGCCGCACCGGGGCGTTGGTTTCGGGTGATCCCGGGTAGTGCGCCCTGCACTGGTTACGAAGCTACGGGTGGTTCCGCAGAACTCCAAGCATTCGAAGGTTTACGCAGGTCAGAGCCTGGTTACCGCCAGTACAGCACCTCCTGCGGGGCGGTCGGACCGCGATTTTCCGGGCCCGGCCGTCGGCGGCTGTGACCGGGCTCACCGGTTCCGACCGCCCCGGGCCGGGGAACCGCACACCCTCCGTGGCCCTGCGCTGACGGCGCGCCGACTGTCCAGCGATCCGCCTATGGGACGGGCCACAGCCGCCACTCGCCGTCCACCCCACCGTCACCGTGCGTGGACGAACCGCCGCTTCAGGACAGCGCGGTGAGCACCCGCGGCCCGTCCTCGGTGATCGCCACCGTGTGCTCGGAGTGCGCCCCGCGCGAGCCGTCCGCCGAGCGCAGCGTCCAGCCGTCCGCGTCCACCCGCAGCTTCGCCGAGCCGGTGCACCACCACGGCTCCAGGGCCAGGGTCAGCCCGGGCTTCAGCTCCAGGCCCCGTCCGGGCCGTCCGACGTTCGGCACGTGCGGGTCCTCGTGCATGGTGCGACCCAGGCCGTGCCCGCCGAAGTCGGTGTTGATCCGGTAGCCGGCGCCCTGGCCGACCGCGGCGATCGCCGCCGAGAGGTCGCCGATCCGGTTGCCGGGCACCGCGGCCGCGATCGCCGCGTCCAGCGCGACGCGGGTCGACTCGGCCAGCCGGACGTCCTGCTCGTCCGGGGTGCCGACGATGACGGTGACCGCCGAGTCGGCCACCCAGCCGTCGATCGACACCGCGAAGTCCAGGCTCAGCACGTCCCCGTCGCGCAGCACGTAGGGGTGCGGCTGCCCGTGCAGCACCGCGTCGTTCACCGACAGGCAGATCACGTTCCGGAACGGCCCACGCCCGAACGACGGCGCGTAGTCCCAGTAGCAGGACTCGGCCCCCCGGTCCGCGACCAGCTTCCTGGCCCGCAGTTCCAGGTCCATCACGTCCCGCCCGACTTCGGCGAGCCCCGACAGCTCGGCCAGCACCCCGGCGACGAACCGCCCGGTGACGGCCATCTTCTCGATCGCCTGCGGAGTCTTCAGCTCGATCACGACACAGCTCCCTGCACGGCGGCCTCCGGGCCGCCCGGTCGAAAGGACCACCGGTATTTGAATACCGGCAGCGGACGGCGACACGCTAGCAGGCCCCCGGTATTCAAATACCGCACCCCCGACCGCGGCCGCTCAGCGGGCGGCGTCGAGCAGGGCCGCCACGGCGGCGCGGGCCTGGCGGGCCGGGGCGGGGTCGGCGGTGAGGGCGGAGGTGACGATGGCGCCCTCGGCCAGGAGGGGGACGGGGGACGGGTCGGGGAGGCCGGCCGCGCGGGACCAGGCGGCGAGCTGGGCGTGGAAGGCCGCCTTGTGGGCGCGGACCTCGGCGAGGACGGCCGGGGAGGACGGGCCCAGCTCGGCGAAGGCGTTGATCCAGGCGCAGCCGCGGTAGCCGGGTTCGGCGAACCAGCGGCCCAGCCAGTCGAAGGCGGCCAGCAGCCGGGCGCGCGGCTCGGTCTCGGCCTCGGCGGCGGCGGCCAGCTCGCCCCGCCAGCGCCGGTCGCGGCGGCGCAGCACGGCCACCACCAGGTCGTCCTTGGCCGGGTGCAGGCGGTAGATCCGCTTGAGCGGCAGCCCGGAGGCGGCCCGCACCTCGTCCATGCCGACGGCGCGCACGCCCTTCTCGTAGAACAGCGCCTCGGCGGCGTCGAGCAGCGCCTCGGCGTCCTGGCGGGCCTGCTCGTCGGTGAGCGGGGCGGGCATCGGCGGCTCCGGTCCGGTGGTCCTTGACGTGGAGAACGGTCGTTCCCTAGCGTAGACCGCGCCCGCCTGGAGAACGATCGTTCTCCACTCCGCCGGACCGCTGGAGCCCACCGTGCCCGAGGACCGCCCGCCCCACCCCCCGTTCACCCGCGCCACCGCGCTCGCCAAGGTCCAGGCCGCCGAGGACGCCTGGAACACCCGCGACCCCGAGCGCGTCGCCCTCGCCTACACGCCCGACACCCGCTGGCGCAACCGGGACGTCTTCCTCACCGGCCGCGCCGAGGTCGTCGCCTTCCTCACCGCCAAGTGGCGGCGCGAGCACGAGTACGCCCTGCGCAAGGACCTCTGGGCCTTCGCGGACGACCGGATCGCCGTCCGCTTCCAGTACGAGTGGCACGACGCGGACGGCCGGTGGTGGCGCAGCCACGGCAACGAACTGTGGGAGTTCGACGCGCACGGCCTGATGCGCCGCCGCGAGGCCAGCATCGACGACGTCCGGATCGACGCCGCCGACCGGCGCATCCACGGCCCCCGCCCGGAGTCGGAGCGCGGCGGCCCGGAACAGCCGCTGCGCTGAGCCGGGGCACTTGGGCGGGGGCCGGACGGTTCAGTAGCGTGTCCGCATGGTGCGAGTCCCCCTGACCCCCGAGCAGATCGAGGCCGGCCGCCGCCTGGGTGCGCTGTTGCGCGAGACCCGGGCCGGCCGCGACCCCGCCGCCGTCGCGCACCGGGCCGGGATCTCCCCCGAGACGCTCCGCAAGATCGAGATGGGCCGCCTCCCCAGCCCCGGCTTCGGCACCGTCGTCGGCCTCTGCGCCGCGCTCGACCTCCCGCTCGACACGGCGGCCCACGTCTGGCTCGGCGAGACCGCGGGAGCGTGATCGGGGCCCCCGGGACAAGCACGCCTAGAGGCGGGCCAGGACCGCGTAGCGCTCGTCGTGGACCGGGCCGCCCCAGAGGGCGGTCTCGGACTCGAGGGGGTGCAGGCGCAGGTCGCGGACCAGGGGGCGGAGGGCGGCGGTGAGGGTGGCGGCGGGGACGCCGCCGGCCCAGGGGAGGTGCTCGGCGCCGGGGGCGTAGGGCTCGACCGGGGCGTCGGCCTCGCCCCAGCGGCCCTCGACCAGCAGCAGGCGGCCGCCGGGGCGCAGGCGGGCGGTCCATTCGCGCAGCGCGGCGGGCGGGTCGGGCAGCGTCCAGACCAGGTGGCGGGAGAGGACGACGTCGTAGTGGGCGGCGCCGGTCGGGGGGCGGCTCGCGTCGCCGACCAGGAAGTGCCCCTCCAGCCCGGCGGCGGCGAGCTTCTCCCGGGCGCGGTCGATCATCGCGGGGGCGAGGTCGACGCCCGTCACCCGGTGCCCGGCCTCGGCGAGGAGCAGCGAGAGCGAGCCGGTGCCGCAGCCGACGTCGAGGACGTCGAGCCCGTCCCCGGGCAGCCACTGCGCGAGGCGGCGCTGCCAGGCCAGCCGGGTGGCGCGGTCGCGCAGACCGTGGTCGGGCTCCCGGTCGAACGCGGGGGCGGCGTCGTTCCAGTAGGTGGCGATGGGGTCGAGCGGCGTGTTCATCCGCCCACGTTCGCACCTGCCGCCGACAGTGCGGGGAGGACGGTCCGACGGGGCCTCAGCCGGCCGTGCCGCGGCGGCGGTGGGCGGCGCGGACGGCGCGGACGGAGCGGTGGGAGAGCAGGGAGAGGACGGAGTCGGCGGACAGCGCGGAGGCGGTGCTGCGCCAGGAGCCGAAGGAGAGGACGGACAGCGCGGAGCCGACCGAGCCGACGGACAGGAACGAGCCGACGGAGCCGATCGAGAGGAAGGACCCGACCGAACCGATGGACAGGAAGGACCCGACCGAACCGATCGAGAACCCGTTCGCGGCCGCGCCGCCCGGGCGGTCGGACTTCTCCATGGTGACTCCAAGCGGTGGGGTGCCGGGGTGCCGTGCGCGTTCCAGCTTCCCGGCGCGCCGCGGCCCGCGCAAAGCGGCCGGTCGACGGGGGTGCCGAGGGGGTCCCGTCCCCGGGTGGCTGCTTGGATGGGACGTTTGCGGGCAGTGGCCGTCCGGTGATCGTCCGGCGGCCGGGGTGCGGTGGAAGGAGCGGGTTCGGTGAGTGGGGTGTCCGCGGAGGTGCTGTCGCTGGTGCTGTTGGCGGCGGTGCTGGTGTGCGCGGTGCGGCGGCCGTTCGGGTGGCCGGAGGCGGTGGTGGCGGTGCCGGCGGCGGGGCTGCTGGTGGCGGTGGGCGCGGTGTCGCCGGGCGCGGCGTGGGCGGAGGTCGGACGGCTGGCGCCGGTGGTCGGGTTCCTGGCGGCGGTGCTGGTGCTGGCTCAGCTGTGCGACGACGAGGGGCTGTTCGAGGCGTGCGGCCGCTGGATGGCGGGGGCGTCGGGCGGGCGGCCGGTGCGGTTGCTGAGGCAGGTGTTCGTGGTGGCGGCGGTGGTGACGGCGGTGCTGAGCCTGGACGCGACGGTGGTGCTGCTGACGCCGGTGGTGCTGTCGACGGCCGGGGCGCTGGGGGTGCGGCCCCGGCCGCACGTGTACGCGTGCGGGCACCTGGCGAACACGGCCTCGCTGCTGCTGCCGGTCTCGAACTTGACGAACCTGCTGGCGTTCGCGGCCAGCGGTCTGGGGTTCGGCCGGTTCACGGCGCTGATGGCGCTGCCGTGGCTGGTGGCGGTGGGGGTGGAGTACCTGCTGCTGCGGCGCTGGTTCGGGGCGGAGCTGGCGGTGCCGGCCGAGCACCCGGTGCCGGCGGGCGGGGTGCGGCTGCCGAAGTTCGCGCTGTTCACGGTGGCGGGGACGCTGGCGGGTTTCGCGCTGGCCTCGGTGCTGGGCCTGTCCCCGGCGTGGGCCGCGGCGGCGGGTGCGCTGGTGCTGGCGGTGCGGGCGCTGGCGGGCGGGCGCACTACGCCGCGGCGGATCGTGTCGGCGGCGGCGGTGCCGTTCCTGGCCTTCGTGCTGGCGCTGGGCGTGGTGGTGGAGGCGGTGGTGGACAACGGCCTGGCCGGGCGCCTGGCGGCGCTGGTGCCGGCGGGCGACGGGCTGCCGGTGCTGTTCGCGCTGGCGGGGCTGGCGGCGGTGCTGTCGAACCTGGTCAACAACCTGCCGGCGACGCTGCTGCTGGTGCCGCTGGCGGCCCCGTCCGGCCCGGGGCCGGTGCTGGCGGTGCTGCTGGGGGTCAACATCGGGCCGAACCTGACGTACGCGGGGTCGCTGGCGACCCTGCTGTGGCGCCGGATCACCCGGGAGCGGGCGGTGGACGACGGCGGGGTGCGGACCTTCACCGCGCTGGGGGCGCTGACCGTCCCGGCGACGCTGACCGCGGCCGTGCTCGCGCTGTGGGTCTCGCTGCGCCTGTTCCCGTGACCGGCACGGGAGTTCGGGGCCGGGAGCCGGGAGCCGGGCCGCGGACCCGGAGCCTCCTCCTCCCCCTCCCGAGCTGACGGGGCGTCACGGACCGCCCACCGTGCGTCCCGAAGGTCCCGCTTCTGTGAGATGTGCCACGGCGCAGGCGATTGCGTGGACGCACCCGGGTGCGGCAGGGTGAATCGGCGTCAGGCCCCGCGTACGGCCCTGCACACGTCCACGGGCCCCGGTCGGGGTCGGAGGGGCGACCGGCACCACCGCAGAGCCGTGCGCCGCTCGGTCCTGCCGCCGTCCGGACGTCCGGGGGGCGGCCGAGCCAGCGCCTCCCCGTGACCGGTGTTCGACGGAGGCCAGCGACCGGGGTGGATATCCGCTCGGACGGTCACGCGCCGGGTGACTCCGGAAGGAAAGCATGTGACGCGGATCTCGGTCCGGAGCGTCGCTGTCGTCTCCGCCACCGCGGTGACCGCCGTCGGTGCCGTGGTGGGCGCGGCGGCCGGCAGCGAGGGCAAGGGCGCCGTCCAGACGGTCGACGTCGCGAGCGCCACGCTGCTCGCGGACGCCCCCACCGGCGCGCAGGCCCAGAACGTCAGCGACGGCATCGTCCGCCAGGCCGACGCCCAGCAGGTCTCCGCCGACACCGCCGCGAGGAAGGCCGCCGAGGAGGCCGCCCGGCAGAAGGCCGCGGCGGACGCCCAGGCCAAGGCCGACGCGGACAAGGCCACCAAGGCCGCCGAGGACAAGGCGGCGGCGGACAAGGCCGCGGCGGACAAGGCGGCCGAGACCAAGGCCGCCAAGCAGCAGGCGAACCAGGCCGCCGCGCAGAGCCCGCTGGCCGCCGTCCCGTCCGGGTCGGTCCAGGAAATCGCCCGCCAGATCATCGGCGACGACGCCCAGTTCCAGTGCTTCAGCCAGATCGTCACCCGGGAGAGCGGCTGGAACTACACCGCCACCAACGCCTCCTCCGGCGCCTACGGCCTGGTCCAGGCGCTGCCCGGCTCCAAGATGGCCACCGCCGGCGCGGACTGGCGCACCAACCCCGCCACCCAGATCAAGTGGGGCCTGAACTACATGAACAGCCGCTACGGCAGCCCGTGCGGCGCCTGGTCGTTCTGGCAGTCCCACCACTGGTACTGACGGGCGCCGAAGGCGTTCCCGGCCCGCGCGTCCGACTCCGGACGCGCGGGCTTCGTCGTCACCGGGGCGGGCTCACTATGCTTCGCCCCTGCCGGGAGGTCCGGCCCGCACCCCGGCGGCCCGCACCGTGGCGGTCCGCGTCGCGGTGGTCCGAATTCTCGTCGTCCGCTTCTCGTTATCCGCGGGCGGCCGGTGGATCTCCGAGGGTGTGAGGGCAGGACGCGAGAACACGAGGACGGACCGGGCAGTGGACAGTGGGCGGGCGGCGGCGCTGGTCGGGCGGGCGCAGCGCGGGGACCGGCAGGCGGTGGCGGAGCTGGTCGGCGGGCACCTGCCGCTGGTGTACAACGTGGTGGGCCGGGCCCTCTCGGGCCACCCGGACACCGACGACGTGGTGCAGGAGACGATGCTGCGGGCCGTGGACGGCCTGGGGGCGCTGCGCGATCCGGCGGGGTTCCGCAGCTGGCTGGTGGCGATCGCGCTGAACCAGGTGCGGCGGCGGTTCCGGGACGCGGGCGCGGGCGCGGTGGACGCGCTGCCCGACCCGGCGGCGGTGGCCGATCCGGCGGCGGACTTCGTGGGCCTGACGATCGTCCGGCTGGGCCTGTCGGAGCAGCGCCGCGAGGTCGCGGAGGCGACGCGCTGGCTGGACGGCACGGACCGCGAGCTGCTGTCGCTGTGGTGGCTGGAGGCGGCGGGCGAGCTGTCCCGGGCCGAGCTGGCGGCGGCGCTGGAGGTGTCGCCGCAGCACGCGGCGGTGCGGGTGCAGCGGATGAAGGGGCAGTTGCAGGCGGCCCGGGTGGTGGTCCGGGCGCTGGCCGCGGTGCCGGGCTGTCCGTGGCTGGCGGAGCTGACGGCGGGCTGGAACGGCGTGCCCGGCCCGCTGTGGCGCAAGCGGATCGGGCGGCATGTGCGGGAGTGCGCGGTGTGCGAGCAGCAGCGCCGCGGCCTGGTCCCGGCGGAGGGGCTGCTGGCGGGGCTGGCGATGGTGCCGCTGCCGGACGGTCTGCGGCTGGACGCCGCCGGGTACCCGGACGCCCCGCCGCCCGGCGGCGCCGGGCGGGCCGCGCACCGGCGGGGGTCCGCCGGGGGCGGTGGTTCGCACCGGGCGGCGGCCTCCCGGCACGGCCGGCGGCGGGCGCGGCGGCGCGGGCCCCGTCCGGCGCTGCTGGGCGGCGGGGTGGTGGCCGCGGTGGCGGTGGTGGCGGGGCTGCTGGTGGCGGCCGGCGGGTCGGACGCGCCGCCCGCGGTGGACGCGGCCGAGCCGGCGCCGGCGTCCGCGGCGGCGCTGGTGGAGCCGACGGAGGGCGGCGCGCCCGCCCCCGCCGCGTCCCCCGCCGTCTCCTCGGCCGCCGCCCTCCCGTCCCCTTCGCCGTCCCCCTCGCCGTCCGCGTCCGCCGGCGGGTCGCCCTCGCCGACGGTGCGGGAGGCGAGCGCGCCGGCCGCCCCCGCGGTCCCGTCGGCGCCGTCGTCGTCCGCCCCGGCCGCCTCCGCGGCGGCGAAGCGTTCGGCGGACCAGGCGCAGCAGGTGCTGGAGCTGGTCAACGCGGAGCGCGCGAAGGCGGGGTGCGGGCCGGTGACGGCGGACGCGAAGCTGGCGACGGCGGCGCTGCGGCACTCCGAGGACATGGCGGCGCGGAACTTCTTCGACCACACCAACCCGGACGGCGCCGGTCCGCAGCAGCGGATCGACGCCGTCGGGTACGCGTGGAGCGGCTGGGGTGAGAACATCGCGCGCGGTCAGAAGGACGCGGCCGCGGTGATGGACAGTTGGATGAACAGCCCGGGTCACCGGGCGAACATCCTGAACTGCAAGTTCACCGAGCTCGGGGTGGGGGTCCACCTGGGCGCCGGTGGGCCTTGGTGGACGCAGGACTTCGGTACGCCGCGCTGACGCCGTCGCCGCCGACGGTGCCGTCCGCCCGGGGTTGCTCCGCCCGCCGCTCTCCGCCCGCGCGGTCAGTCGGTGGTGGCGTGGGTCCCTTCGCGGGGGCGGGGGACGGCGTCGGCGGCCTCCGCGGTCAGTACGGGCTCGCGCAGGTCGGCGAGCGCCTCGTCCACCGAGTCGTGGACGTCGAAGATCCGCTCGATCCCGAACAGCTGGAGGATCTTGCGGGTGTGGACGTCGGGTCCTGGCAGGACCAGTCGCAGCTGTCCGTCGCGGGAGGACAGCATGCGACGGGTGGCCACCAGGACGGCGAAGCCCGTGGAGTCGCAGAAGTCGACCCGGCTGATGTCGACCACCATCCGCAGGCAGCCGTCGGTGACCAGTCGCTGGAGGCGTTCCCGGAGGGCGGCGACTCCGCTGATGTCCACCTCGCCGGCCACCTGGACCACTGTCCAGCCGTATCGCTCCCCGTAGCTCACGCTCAGTGCCACTCTGTTGCCTTTCTCCGGGATCGCTGGGGTATGCGGGCCCCTGCCCGTTTACTCCGGCGGCAACCCTGTTCCAGGTGACGATTTAGCGGCTGGGCGGAGGAATTTCCGCGAAATGTCATGGCAGTGATCCGTTCGACGGCCGAATTCGCTGCCCGGGCCGACGATCTGCACAGGATTTACTCCGGTTGGCGGTACCGCCGGCCGCCCCTTCCTCTCGGCTTCCCCTCGGTCTCCCTCGGTCCGGTCCGCCGGAACGCGGGCGGCGCGAGCGGGTGCCAGGCTGGGAGGGAGTGCCCGGACAAGGGAGGACGCCGTGATCACCACCGATTTCGTGCCCGGCTCGCCGTGCTGGCTGGATCTGGGCGCGCCCGACGTCGCCGCCGCGTCCGCGTTCTACGGCCCGGTGCTGGGCTGGGAGTTCGAGCACCCGGAGGGCGCGGAGGACTTCCTGCTGGCCACCGCCGACGGCCGGGTCGCGGGCGGCATCGGCCCGCTCACCGAGCGCGGCGCCCGCTCGGCCTGGATGGTCCACTTCTTCACCCCGGACGTCCACGAGACGGCCGCCTCCGTCCTGCGCGCGGGCGGCACCGTCCGGGTCGAGCCCCGCGACGTGGCCGGCTGGGCCTCGCTGGCCCAGTTCACCGATCCGCAGGGCGGCCGGTTCGCGGTCTGGACGCCGGGGAGGGCGGGCGGCCTGGCCGCCGTCGACGGCCCCGGCGGCCTGTGCTGGACGGAGCTGTACACCACCGACGCGGCCGGCGCGCTCGCCTTCTACGAGACGGTGTTCGGCTGGTGGCACCAGGACACCCCGATGCCGGGCGGCTCCGGCACGTACACCATCGTCACCCCCGCCGGGCAGCCCCCCGAGCGGATGCACGGCGGCGTCCTCCAGGTCGGCCCGGCCGAACTCACCCTCTCCCGGGGCACCCCCGCCTGGCACCCGGTCTTCGCCGTCCTCGACTGCGACGCGGCGGCCGCCACCGTCGGCGCCCGGGGCGGCCTGGTCGTCATGGGCCCGGAGACCGCCCCGGGCATCGGGCGGATGGCCGTCTGCACCGACCCGTCCGGCGCGGACTTCGTCCTGATGACGCCCGGCCCTTGACCGGGCCCGGCCGTCTCGACGGCCCCCGCGGCGCTCAGGCGCCCGGCGGCGGGCCCTGCGGGAGGCGGGCGGCGCGCAGGCGGTGGCCGGTGGTGTCGGGGGCGATCAGCGGCGGGGGGTAGTCGGCGGGGCGGCGGGCGGACCGCCAGGGGCGGTGGATCTCGCGGCCGGGGAGGTGGGCGAGTTCGGGCACCCAGCGGCGGACGTAGGCGCCGTCGGGGTCGTACCGGTCGGCCTGGGCGAGCGGGTTGAGGACGCGGTTGGGGCGGGTGTCGGTGCCCGTCCCGGCGACCCACTGCCAGTTGAGCTGGTTGTTGGCGAGGTCGCCGTCGACCAGGTGGTGCAGGAAGTGCGCGGCGCCCGGGCGCCAGTCCTGGTAGAGGGACTTGGCGAGGAAGCTGGCGGTGAGCAGCCGGGCCCGGTTGTGCATCCAGCCGGTCTCGGCGAGCTGGCGCATGCCGGCGTCGACGATCGGGAAGCCGGTGCGGCCCTCGCACCAGGCGGCGAACTCGTCCGGGTCCGCGCGCCAGTCGTCGTGGCGGGTCCGGTAGTCGGCGTGGGCGGCGTCGGGGCGGGCGGCCAGGACCTGGTGGTGGAAGTCGCGCCAGACGAGTTGCCGGACGAAGGCCTCGGCGCCGTCGCCGCCTCGGCGTTCGGCGAGGTGGACGAGTTCGTTGGCGGACAGGCAGCCGAAGTGCAGGTACGGGGAGAGGTGCGAGGTGCCGTCGGCGGCGAGGGCGTCGTGCAGGTCGGCGTAGTGATCGCCGCGCCAGCGCTGCCAGGCGCGGCGGGCGGCGCTCTCGCCGGGGTCGGGCAGGCTGCGGGCGGTGGGCGTCGCGGTGGGCAGGGCCGCGCCGGCCGGGCCCTCGGGGGTGTCCAGGGCGCGCGGCCGGGGCAGCGGGGCGCGGCGGGCGGTCTGCTGCCAGGCCCGCTGGTAGGGGGTGAAGACGGCGTAGTGGTCCCGCCCGGCGGGCCGGACGGCGCCGGGCGGGACGGCCGTCAGCGAGCCCTCGTGCACCCGCAGCCGCTCCCCCAGCGCCCGGCGCAGCCGCTGCTCGCGCCGCCGGGCGTACCCGCTGACCCCGGCGGCGACGTGGACGCTCGCCGCGCCGGTCTCGGCGGCGAGCCTCGCGGTCTGCTCGGCGGTGTCGCCCTCGCGCACCAGCAGCCGCCCGCCGATCCGGCGCAGGCCGGCGTCGAGGTCGGCGAGGCAGCCGGCCAGGAACGCGGCCCGGTTGGGGGCGGCGAAGCCGGCGGCGGCGACGGCCGGGTCGGTGACGAACAGCGGCACCACCCGGTCGGCGCCGGCCCGGGCGGCGTACAGGGCGGGGTTGTCGTGCAGGCGCAGGTCCTGGGTGAACAGGACGATGGCGAGTGTCATGGTGCTGCTTTCGGTGCGGGGAGGCTTCCCGGTGTCGACATGACGATCTGTCAATGTTCGTACGCCGGGCGGTCTGCGGCGGGGACGGGCGTCCCCGTGTCGTCTTCGGATCTGGCGGCGGGACGGATGGGTGCGACCGCGCGGCGGCCTGACCCGGCGTCGCCCGCGCCGTCCGTGCGGCGGCCTAGAGTCGGGGTCCGCAGACGACGAGGGGGACGTGGATGGTGCAGGGGTTCGAGGAGTTCTTCCGCACGGCGACCGGGCACCGCCCGTACGGCTACCAGCGGGCGCTCGCGGCGGACGGGCTGCCGGAGCGGGTGCGGGTGCCGTCGGGGGGCGGGAAGACGGCGGGGGTCGTGCTGGCGTGGCTGTACCGGCGGGCGGTGGCGTCGCCGGGGGCGGGCGCGCGGCGGCTGGTGTACGTGCTGCCGCAGGGCGGCCTGGCGGACTGGACGCACGCCCGGATCGGCGGCTGGCTGGACCGGCCGGGCCTCGCGGGGCGGGTGGACCTGCACCTGCTGGCCGGGCCCGACGGGCAGAACGGCACCTGGCGGCGGCACCCCGAGCGGACGGCGGTCCTGGTCGGCACCCACGACGTGCTGCTGAGCCGGGCGCTGATGCGCGGCTTCGCCGACGCCCGGGCGATGGCGCCGGTGTCGTTCGGGCTGCTCAACAACGACGCCCACTGGGTGTTCGACGAGGCGCCCCTGCTGGGCCCCGGCCTGGCGACCGGCGAGCGGCTGCAGGCGCTGCGCGACGCGCTGGGCACCACGGCGCCGACCGGCAGCACCTGGATGTCCGCCGTCGGCGACGGCGCCGCTCCCCCGCCGGACGCCGCCCCGGCGGGGCGGCGCACCGTCCGGCGGCTGCGCCCGGACCCGGCCCGGTACGTGCCGGAGCTGGTGGCGGCGCTCGGCGCGGCGCACCGCCCCGGCACCCGGACCATCGCGGCGCTCGACTCCCCCGGCCGGGCCCGCGAGGTCCACGCCGCGCTGCGCGCCGCACACCCGCGGCAGCCGGTGGTGCTGCTGCACCCGTACCTGCGCTCCGCCGAACGGCAGGCCCTGGTACGGGAGTTGCCGGAGGACGGGTTCCTGGTGGCGACGCGGGCGCTGGACGCCGGGTCCGACCTGTCCGGCCGCACCGTGTTCACCGAGCTCGCGCCATGGAGCGCCGTCGTGCAGCGGGCCGGGCGCTGCGACCGGTACGGCGAGCACCCGGAGGGCGGCGAACTGCTGTGGTGCGTCCCGCCGGAGGGGGTCGGGGCCGGGCCGGAGGCGGCGCGGTGGCTGGCGGCGCACGAGGGGGTGGCGGTCACCGCCGCCGACCTGTTCCTGGCCCCGGTCGAACAGCCGGCGCCGGCCGCCCCGGCGCTGGGCGGGGCGGAGTTGGCGGCGCTGTTCGACACCGGGCGCGGGGCCGCTCAGGTCGACGCGGCCCCGTGGGTCTGCGCCGAGGAGCGGCGCACCGTCTTCGTGGCCTGGCGCGACTGGGGCGGGCAGGGGCGTCCGGCGGAGGACGAGCCGGAGCCCGGCCGGGCCGAGCAGTGCGAGGCGCCGCTCGCCGAGGTGTCGGCCCTGCTGACGGCGGCGGGCCCGGACGGCGGGGGCGGCGGGGGCAGCGCGGGCGGCGCGGGCGGCGGGGCGTGGCTGCGGGACGGCGACGACGGCCGGTGGCGGCGGGCCGGGACGGCGGACCTGCGCCCGGGGGCGGTGCTGACCCTGGACGCGGCCGGCGGCGGCCACCTGCCGGGGCTGGGCTGGCGGCCGGACAGCCGGGTGCCGGTGCCGCCGCTCTTCGCCGGGCGCACGCCGCCCGGGACCGGGTGCGCCGCGTGGGTGGGCCTCGACCAGCACCTGCGGGAGACCGAGGAGGAGGCCCGGGCGCTCACCGCCGTACTGCCGGGGCTGAGCGGGGCGCAGCGGGAGGCGGTGGCGCTGGCCGCCCGGCTGCACGACCTCGGCAAGTGCCACGAGGTGTTCCAGGCGAAGCTGCGCGACAACGGCGGCGACCCGCCGGCGGGGCTGCTCGCCAAGTCCAAGGCCCCCTGGAACAACGGGGTTTCGGCCCGTCCGCACTTCCGGCACGAGCTGGTCAGCGCGCTGCTGCTGCTGGACGGCGAGCACTGGCACGCCCCCGGCGCCGACCCGTCCCTGGTGACGTACCTGGTCGCGGCGCACCACGGGCAGGTGCGGGTCTCGGTCCGCCCCGGGCCGGGCGAGGACGCGGACACCCTGCTCGGTGTCCGCGCGGGCGACCGCACCCCGCCGGTGGCCGTCTCCACCGGCGAGCGCTTCCCGTCCCGGCCGCTCGACCCGGCCGTCCCGTTCCGCCCGGGCGGCGCCTGGGCCGGGCTGGTCGCCGCCCTGCTGGCCGACCCCGGCCTGGGCCCGTTCCGCCTGGCCCACCTGGAGTCCCTGGTCCGCACCGCGGACTGGCGCTCCAGCGCCCGCCACGACGGCCCGCTCTGACGCCTGGGCGGCCCGGCCCCGCACGGCGGGGGCCGGGCCGTTCGGGCGCTGCGGGCCGATCAGACGTGGGCCAGGCTGATCCGCCGGTCGAGGACCACCCGGTGCCGGCCCGGCGGCCAGGAACGCGGCGGCCGGCGCCAGGGCGGCCGGGGTGATCGTCCGGTGGAGTGCGGTGGCCATGGGCGGGAGTTCCGTTCCCGTTCCGGCCACGCGGACGGGCGCATGGGGCGCGCGGGGCGCGCGGGGCACGCGGGCTTCGCCGGCGGACCGTCGTCGGGGTGGGCGGCTCGGAGCCGAGCGCACCGCCGTCGACAGCAGCACGGAGCGACCGGACGACCACCCGGTGCGGCGAGGTCCACCCGGTCGGCAGGGAGCGCGGCAAGCGGCGCGGCGGTGGCGCGGCGGTGCGTAGCGCAACTATCCGATGATCCACTCGTTGGTCCGTCCGACGTAGAGCCGGGCTCGTCCCGATGCCTTGGAGGGGCCGATGGATCTCAAGACGCTGCCGCAGCCCGGGGTGACCGGTGCGGGCGGTCGGCCGGGTTCCGCGGAGGCCGTACTGGTGCGGCACTACCGGCGGCTGGTGTGCCTGGCGTACCTGACGCTGCCCGCCGACCGGGGGCGGCACGCCCGGGTGGTGGCGGCGCACGCGGTGGTGCAGCGGGCCCTGCCGGTGCTCGGCGGACGGGCGGCCGGGGCGGCCGGGTACCCGGCGGCGCGGATCCGGGTGCTGCGCGGGGCGCTGCGCCGGCGGCGGTGGCCCGGAGCGGCGTTCCCCCGGGTGTGGGGGGTGCGGCTGTTCACGCCGCCGGACGACGGGGACGCCGAACTCGACGCCCGGCTGGCCGGGTTGCCGGCCCCGGCGCGGGCGGGTTTCGCGATCCAGGCGCTGGACGGACTGCCCCGGGCCGAGGCCGCCGAGGTGCTGGCCTGGGCCGGGGTGGAGGCGCCCGCCGACGCCGCCCGGGCCGGTGCCGAACTGCTGCGCTCGCTGGGCGGCCCCGCCTGGTCCGACCTCCCGCCCGGCCACGACGCCTGCACGGTGCACCTGCAGCCGGGCGACCTGCTGCGCCGCCGCCGGCTGACGGCGGCGGCCGCGACGGTGGCGGTGGCGCTGACCGCGGGCGTCCTGCCGGCCCTGCTCCCGGCCGGGCCGGGCACCGGCGGGCCGGACGCGGCGGCGGCCGCCGCCCCGGGCGCGGCCGTTCCCGAGCGCCGGGCCGACGACCTGTGGCGGACGACCGCGAAGCTCGGCCTCCCGGTCTGGCCCGCCCGCGGCGACCTGCGCGACGACGGCGCCCTGGTCAGCCGCGCGACGGCCGCCTGGCGGCAGGCGGGCCCGCCCGTCGCCGTGCCCCAGCTCCTGTACGCGGGGCGGCTGGACGGCGCGGCGGTGGTGCTGCTGACGGACGGCCGGAGCCTGGCCAGGTACACCGAGGACCCGGCGTCCGGATCGGGCCCGGCCCTCGCCCTGGCACCCGCCGGGGACAGCGACGTGACGGCGGGCGCGGCGGTCGTCCTGCACCGCGACGACCACGGCGCGCGGTACCTGCTGGCCCCCTGGGTGGCGTCCGCGGCGACCCGGCGGCTGGACCGGCCGGACGAGGCGGAACACCCGCTGGCCCTCACCGCCGGGGTCACCGCGCCGGTGCCGGGGGCGGCCGCGCCGGGCTGCCCGGGGCCGGTGCTGCAACTGCGCTCGGACCCGGTGGTCGCCGAGCAGCACGCCTTCCTGCTCGCCGACCTCGGCGGCCTCGCCCCCGCCCACCTGACGTACACCCCGCCGCCGGACGCCTCCTCCCCGGCCCGGCCGCCACGTGAGGCGGTCGGCCCGCAGGCCCTGCGCCGGTGGGCGGCGGGCGCCTGCGCGGTGCCCGAAGCCGGGCCGGAGGTACGGCAGTTGAACCTGTGGGAGTTCGCCGACCAGCGGCTTCCGCAGAACGCCGGCGAACTGGCCTGGGCCTGCCTGCGGGCCGACCGCTGGGACGGCTCGGGCAGCGCGGCGGCGGCGGTGCTGCCGCCCGGCGGCGGCCGCGCCGAGCGGCTGGCGCACGCGGACGGGCGGGCCTGCAGCCGCTACGAGCAGGACACCGTCGCCCAGTACCGCTGGCGCGCCCCGAACGGCACCCCCTACCTCCTGGTGGCCGCCAGCCGCCGGATCACCCGCCTGGCCGTCACCACCCCGACCCGCCGCCTCGACCAACCCGCCCCGCCCACCCGCACCCTGGCCCTCGACAACCCGGGCGCCGGCCCCACCGCGGTCGAGGCGGTCACGGCCTCCGGCACCCGCCTGAAGCCGATCGGCTGAGACCCGGGAGAGCACCACCGCGGGGGGCCGTGGCCGCGAGAGGTCCGCCGCCGCTCCTTCCGGGCCTTCACTCCCCGCCCGGTGCCGGATGCGGGTCGCGGAAGGTGAAGGCGTCCGGGCCCGGCCCGTGGGTGCGGAGGGTGGTGATGCGGGCCATCGCTTCGGCGGGGGTGGGGCGGTGGCCGATCGGGATCCACCACATGGCGTGGTGGGCCGCGGTGGGGGGCTGGAACCAGTCGCGGCGGCGGGCCAGCACCCGCAGGTGGTCGCTGCGGTAGGTGTAGTCGCGCAGCGCCTCGACCGACTCCCAGATCGAGCAGTTGATCTGGAGCAGGTCGTCCTCCAGGTCGGGCCGCAGGCCGGTCGCGTCGGCGCCCGTCTCGTCGACCATCCGCCAGACGAAGCCGGGGCTGCGTTCGGCGAGCGCGTTGATCTCGGCCAACTGGGCCATGAATCCGGCGAGTTGTGGGCTGTCCAGCGGGGCGACGGTACGGCCGACGTTGACCTGGGCGAGGTGGTGGCCGCGCGGGGCGGCGGCGGGCTGAGGGGTGGTCATGCGGCAAGCATGGCCCGACTCGGCTTCTATAGTCAATGGATATTGTTTTTAGAGCTGGCTCCTGGAGAGCGACACGCAGCACCCGCCCGCGCACGGGTCCATCGCGGGCGTCCAGCCGTCCCCGGCCAGCCCCTCCAGCAGGGCCAGGTTCATTCCGCACACCAGCGCGGGGAACTCGTCCGCCAGCGCGTGGAAGGGGCAGTTGCCCAGCCGCAGCACCTCCCCGTCCAGGAACGGCGCGTAGCCGCGTTCGCGCAGGGCGTCCGGCAGGTCGTCGGACGCGCACTCCCCCGCCTCGCCCTCCGTGCGGGCCGCCGCCTGCAACTCCCGGTCCAGGCCCGCCCGTTCGACCACCTCGGCGAGCAGCCGGCCGACCGCGCCGTAGGCCCGGGGCGGGAGGGTGACCGCGATCTCGGTGTCGGCCCGGCGGTAGAACTTGGCGGGGCGGCCGGCGCCGGGGCCGCCGCGCCCGGCGGGGCGGCGGTAGGAGGCCGTCAGCAGGCCGGCGTCGACCAGCTTGTCCAGGTGGAAGGCGGCCAGGGAGCGGGAGACGCCCGCCGCCTCGGCCGCCGCGTCCCGGCCGACCTCCTGCGGGGCCGCGGCCACGTGCCGGTAGAGGGCGCGCCGCACCGGGTCGGCGAGGGCGCCCAGCGCCTCGATCGAGGAGTCCTCAGCTGTCATCCGTCGAGTCTATGACCGGCCGGAAGGGGCCCGCGGCGCGGCCGGACGGCGCCCGCGACGCGGCCGGATCCGGCGTGAACCCGCCACCCGGGCGGCGCCGTCGCGCCACGCTGTCCGGATTGCCCGCCATCGGTTTCTACACCTCTGTAGAGTGTTCCCGACCGCCACCAGCCGGGCCGTTCGGGCACCCCGCACCCGTCACCCCCGCCGACCGGACTCGAAGGAGGCCCGCAGTGCACCCTCCGCAGCTGCAGACCGACCCCGCCTGGTCCCCGCCGGAACAGGACGTCCATCCCGCCTACCAGCCCGTGGAAGTCCTGCTCGACGGCTCCGGGACGTGGGCCCTGGGCCGGATCAACGCCTGGTGGCACTCCCCCGAGGGCGAGCCCTGGTGCCGCCTGCGCCTGATCGGCGCCACCGCGGCCCCCGCCTGGCGGCGCTACGACCCCGAGCGGATCCTGCTGCTGCCCACCCACGGGATCTGACCGGATCCGGGGCCTGAGCCGCCGTCACCGGGCGCCCGGCGCCCCACCCCGCGAACGGGGAGGGCGAGTACGAGTCCCTGCCGGAGCCCGGCCGGTGCGGAAGGGCTCGAACTCGGAGCGCCAGGTGCCGTAGCAGCGCGAGCAGGAGAACTCGAACCGGAAGCCCGCGCTGTCCGGAGTCGTCGCCCAGGCCGACACACCGGGGTGTCGCGCCGGTACGGGCCCGGAGCGCGGTGCGGAGGCCGTGCGGTCAGCCGCCGAACAGGACCGGTCCCAGCACGGAGGGACGGAACAGCAGGGTGGGCGGTTCCACCATGGCGGCGACCTGGTGGAACGCGGCGGCGACCCGGACGTCGGTGACGGCGCGGGCCAGCACCCGGTCCAGCAGCCGCTGTTGGACCTTGACCTGGAGGCCGGAGGGACCGCCGGTGGTGCCGGCGAAGCGGACGTCCTCGCCGGCGGCCATCTGCCAGGGGTTCCTGGTGACCGAGGCGATGGCGTCGCGGGTCTCGCGGGCCGCCGCGTGGCCGAGGTCGCCGTGCTTGCGGACGGCCTCGCGCAGGGCGCGGGCGCCGAGGGCGGCCACCGTCATGCCCTGGCCGTAGACCGGGTTGAAGGTGCAGGAGGCGTCGCCGAGGGCGAGGAAGCCGTGCGGGGCGGAGCGCTCGTAGTGCCGCCACACGCTGGGCCCGGGGACGAAGCCGCGGGCGGGCCCGGCGGGCTTGGCGCCGGTGATCGCCTCGGCGATGCCGGGGTCGCGCAGCAGGCCGAGCTGCTTCTCGAACTCCTCGGGCTGGATGGAGGGTTCGAAGCCGCGCATGCCGCCGATGCCGACGATCCAGCGCTGGCCCTCGACGGGCAGCAGGACGCCGAAGCGGCCCTGGTCGGGGGCGTGGCTCTGCAGGTAGAGGGCGGAGTCGGCGGGGGCCTCGGCGGGGCGGTGGTAGAAGCGGGTGGCGTAGGAGACGCCGGCGTCGACGCGTTCCCGGGGGACGACGGACGCGCCGAGCAGCGAGAGCCACTTGGCGGCCCGGGTGGAGCGTCCGGCGGCGTCGACGACCAGTTCGGCGGATATCTCCGCGTCCCGTCCGCCGTCCCTGCCCCGGCCGGCGGTCCGGACGCCGGTGACGGCGTGCCGGTCGCCGAGCAGGCCGGTCACCTCGGTGCCGGTGCGGAACTCGATGTTCGGCGCGGTGCGGACGCGGTCCAGCACCACCCGGTCGATCAGCGGGCGGCTGCAGCCGAGCACCGCGAGGTCGCTCTCGTACGGGGCGAGCCAGCCGGCGGCGGTGAGCCAGCGCAGGCCGCCGGAGAGCGGGACGCGGTTGGCGCCGGCCGCGACGAGTTCGGCGAGGGCGCCGGGCAGCAGGTCGTCGATGGTGCGCTGACCGGCCTCCAGCAGCAGGTGGCTGTGCTTGGCCTGCGGGACGCCGGGGCGGAAGTCGGCCCCCTCCGGGTAGCGGTCGCGTTCGACCACCACGACCCGGTCCGCGACGCCGTGCAGCGCCCAGGCGGCCAGGCATCCGGCCAGTCCGCCGCCGATCACCACTGCCGTGCCGCGGTCGCCGGCCGCGCTCCCCCTAGGACTCATGCCCGTACAGTAAGGGACGCCGCGCTGACAGTCACCGGGGGGTCGCGTTTCGGCCGCACTTCTTCGACCTGGCAACTTCCTTGTGCGGGTGGGGTTTTCCCCGCTTGTGACCAGTACGGCCCGATTCGCCCCGGGGCCGACGGGCCGGGCCGCCACGAGGCCGCCACCGGGTCGCCACCGGACTGCCGCAGGACCTCCGCCGGGCCGACTGGGCCGGACGGGGGACCTGCCGGGCGCGTGGCGCGCCGGGGGCCCGGTGCGCGTCGTGGGATGGCGGGATGACCTCTGAGCAGATCCTGATCGGGGCCGGCCTGACCCTGGTGCTCGCCGTCGCCTCCCAGCTGCTGGCCGCCCGGCTGCGCATCCCGGCGATCATCGTGCTGCTGCCGGTGGGCTTCGCGGCCGGCGCGGTCACCGACGACATCCACCCGGACCAGCTGCTGGGCCCGGCGTTCTCCCCGCTGGTCTCGCTCGCCGTCGCGGTCATCCTGTACGAGGCCGGGCTCGGCCTGGACCTGCGCAGACTGACCGGCCACGCCCGGCGGGTGGTGGTGCGGCTGGTGTGGGTCGGCATCGTGGTGACCGTCCCGGCCACCGCGTTCGCGGCCGCCCCGCTGCTCGGCGTCTCGGGCCGGGCGGCGGCGATGCTCGGCGCGGTGCTGGTGGTGTCCGGGCCGACCGTGGTGGGGCCGCTGCTGAACTTCGTCCGGCCGAACGAGCGGGTGCAGCGGATCCTGGTGTGGGAGGGCTCGTTGATCGACCCGATCGGCGGCATCCTCGGCGCGCTGGTCTTCCACGCGCTGGTGAGCGAGCAGCACCGGGGGATCGGTCAGGGCCTACTGCGGTTCGCCGCCAACGTGGGCCTGGGCCTGCTCGGCGGCGCGGTCGGTGCGGCGCTGCTGTGGCTGTTGCTGGTCCGCGCCCGGCTGAACGAAGTCATGGGCACCAACGCCCAGTTGGCGGCGGTGGTGGGCATCGCCGCGGTCTGCGACGCGCTGCGCGACGACACCGGGCTGATCGCGGCGATCGTGATGGGCGTGGTGGCCGCCACCGCCCCCGCCTTCGACCTGCCCGCCCGGCAGACCTTCCTGGAGACGCTGGTGGCGCTGATCGTCGGCGTGCTGTTCGTGTCGATCTCCTCGACCGTCACCTGGGCCTCGGTGCGCCCGGTGGTGCTGCCCGCGCTGGCCCTGACCGCGCTGCTGGTGGTCGTGGTGCGGCCGGTGGTGGCGTCGCTGTCCACCCTGCGCACCGACCTGGGCGAGGGCGAGCGGGCGTTCCTGGGCTGGATGGCGCCGCGCGGCATCGTCGCCGCGTCCACCGCCGCGACCTTCTCCGCCGGCCTGGCCGCGGCGGGCGTCGGCGGCGCGGACCGGATCCTGCCGACCACCTTCCTGGTGATCGTGTTCACCGTGACGCTGTACGGCCTGACCGCCGTCCCGGTGGCCCGGCTGCTGCGGGTGACCCGCCCGGCCCGTTCGCGCCCGCTGCTGGTGGGCGGCGAGCCCTGGACGGTCGAACTGGCCTCCGTGCTGCGTTCGGCGGGCCTGGACGTGCTGCTGTGGGCCGGGCGCGACGAGCAGCGGGAGCGGATCGCCGCGGCCGGGCTCGAACTCGCCGACGGCGAGCTGCTGGCCACCGCGAGCGGCGAGGGCGCCGAGGCGGAGGGCGTCACCGCGGTGTACCTGCTGACCGCCGAGGACGAGTTCAACGCGCTCGCGGCGGCCGTCCTGCGCGACGGGTCCGACCTGCCGGTGTTCCGGCTGCCCGCCGCCGCGCCCGGGCCCGGCGTGGTGGGCGACGCCCCCACCGCGACGGTCCTCCCGGCCGCCCTGACCGGCCCCGAGCTGGCCCGCCGGCACGCCGCCGGCGCCCGGGTGCTGCGCCGCCCCGCCGACGGCAACCTGCCGCCCGGCCACGACCTGCTGTTCACCCTCGACCGGGCCGGCCACCTGCACCCCGCGACGCTCGACGGCGTGTCCGTCCACCCCGGCCAGGTCACCGAGCGGATCGTCCTCGGCCCGGCCTGACGCCCCTCCGGCGCGGCACGGTTCACCGGCCTGACACGGCGTCAGACCACCGCGCGTAACAGCGGCCGGATATCGTCCGACCGCCGCCCCGTTCCCCCGGAAGGATCCCGACCGATGACCGCCGCCACCGCCGACCTCGACGACCTCGCCGCCTTCCTGCGCGCCCAGGGCCTGGACCCGCACGGCCTGGACGAGCCCGGCACCCTGCTGTGGACCACCAGGGACGCCGCCGGGCCGACCGCCAGCGCGGCCCTGGAGCTCGCCGGGCCGGTCGGCCTGCTGCGCAGCGTCGCGGTCCGCCCCGACCGGCGCGGGCACGGCACCGCCCGCCGCCTGGTCGAGGACGTGCTGGCCGAGGCCGCGGCGGGCGGCATCCGCCGCGTCTACCTGTTCTCCACCGACGCGGGCGCGTTCTGGCGACGCCTGGGCTTCCGCGAGGTGCCCGTTCCGGAGGCGGCGGCCGCGCTCGCCGCCTCCCCGCAGGTCCGCCAGTACCTCGCGGACGGCTCGCTGGCCGGCGAGGTGGCCTGGAGCCGCGACCTGACGCCGTGACCCGGCGCCGCGATCCGGCCGCCCCCTGACGGGGCGTCGGACGTGCACGGTACGTTGGCGGGCGTGACCGAGCCCTCGACGGGCCCCGCACCGCTGCCCCCGGCCGCCCGTCCGGGCGGCGCACCTCGACTCGGACGAAGGCGGTCCGTCCGGCGGGGGTGAGTCCGCCGCCGGAGTGCACCGGGTGCACGTGCAGGTCGCCCCGGTACCAGCCGGGGCCGCGCCCGGGCAGCCGGGTCGGCGGGTAGTCCATGATCGCCTCCCGCATCCCCCACCGGCCTTGCGCCGGAGGGGAGTTCCGGTGGCGTGTCAGCTCAGGGTGAACCAGGGCGAGGGGTGGTCGGCGAGCGCCTTCTCCAGCAGCAGGGTGTCGTTGGGGGCCAGCGGCGGGAGGGCGTCCAGCGGGAACCAGGCGACCGCGAGCGACTCGTCGTCGTTGACCACCGCCTCGCCGGCCAGCGGGCGGCAGCGGAAGGCGATGTCCAGGTACTGCACCTGGTCGCCGTTGGCGCAGGCGAAGGCGGGCAGGGTGTGCACGCTGGTGATCCGCTCGGGCGCCACGGTGACGCCGGTCTCCTCCCGCACCTCGCGCACCACGGTGTCGGCGGGCTGCTCGCCGGGCTCCACGATGCCGTGCAGCAGGGCCCAACGGCCGGTGTCGGAGCGGCGGTTGAGCAGGATCCGGCCGTCCTCGACCACCACGGCGGTGATGCCGGACAGCCACAGCGGGCCGTGGCCGACGTGTTCGCGCAGATCCAGGATGAATTGCGGTGTGGGCATGCCGTGCACTGTAGTGCGCACCCGTCCGTTCCCGTGGTCGGCCCGCCCCGGGGTGGTGGCGCGGGGCCGGGTGCCGCGCCGGTCGCGCTGGCACCCGGGCCCGATGCGGCATCAGGCGCGGACGAGGCGGAAGATCTGGTTGAAGACGAAGAAGCCGCCGGGCTGGCCGGGGACCGGGGCCAGGTTGAACGCCTCGGTGAACTGCAGCGGCTGGTCGAAGGCGTTGTCGACGGCGAGGGCGCCGGCCACGAGGACCGCGATGCCGCTGTTCGCGCCGGGCTGCGAGTCGACCGAGGCGATCCGGTGCTTGACGACCTTCAGTTCGGGCTTCTTGAACTGGTCGAGGATGGCGGTCGCCCCCTGGCTCTGCCGGCCCTCCCAGGTGAGCATCGACTCCGGCCGGTAGAGGCCCGCGAGGCCGTCCCGCGAGTCGTAGCTGTCGAAGGTGGTGAAGTAGTGCTGCGCGAACGACTGGGCGATGTCGCTGAAGTCTGCCATGCACGGAACGTAGCAGCATGGCCACGCTGCGCACGCGCGGACTTGACCGCACGCGCCCCCGCCGGGTACGGGTGCGGCCCACCGCCGCCCGGTCACCGTCCGCTCCTGCGGCCGGGGGCCCTGGATCAGGAACTCCTGGGTCGAGAAGTAGTAGTACGGCGTTCGACCCGCCGGGAGCGCCGGGGAACGCGGAACGCCGCCGCGTCCCGCCCCTGGGGGCGGTCCGCGGCGGCGTCGGGCCGTGCCGGGCGGTCAGGCCAGCGAGGCGAGCGCGTCGTTGAGGGTCTTCGACGGGCGCATCACGGCGGCGGCCTTGGCCGGGTCGGGCTGGTAGTAGCCGCCGAGCTCGGCGGGCTGGCCCTGGACGGCGATCAGCTCGCCGACGATGGTCTGCTCCTGCTCGGCCAGGGTCGCGGCGAGCGGGGCGAACGCGGCGGCGAGCGCGGCGTCCTCGGTCTGGGCGGCCAGCTCCTGGGCCCAGTACAGGGCCAGGTAGAAGTGGCTGCCGCGGTTGTCGATGCCGCCGAGGCGGCGCGAGGGCGACTTGTCCTCGTTGAGGAAGGTGCCGGTGGCCCGGTCCAGGGTGTCGGCGAGGACCTGGGCGCCGGCGTTGCCGGTGGTGGTGGCCAGGTGCTCGAAGGAGGCGGCCAGCGCGAAGAACTCGCCGAGCGAGTCCCAGCGCAGGTAGTTCTCCTTGACCAGCTGCTGGACGTGCTTGGGGGCGGAGCCGCCGGCGCCGGTCTCGAACAGGCCGCCGCCCGCCATCAGCGGGACGACCGACAGCATCTTGGCGCTGGTGCCCAGCTCCAGGATCGGGAACAGGTCGGTCAGGTAGTCGCGCAGCACGTTGCCGGTGACGGAGATGGTGTTCTCGCCGCGGCGGATGCGCTCCAGGGAGAGCTTGGTGGCCTCGACCGGGGGGAGGATCCGGATGTCCAGGCCCTCGGTGTCGTGCTCGGGCAGGTACTTCTTGACCTTCTCGATCAGCACGGCGTCGTGGGCGCGGCCCTCGTCCAGCCAGAAGACGGCCGGGTCGCCGGTGGCGCGGGCGCGGGTGACGGCCAGCTTGACCCAGTCCTGGATCGGCAGGTCCTTGGTCTGGCAGGAGCGGAAGATGTCGCCGGGGGCGACGGCCTGCTCGAGGACGGTCTCGCCGTTCGCGTCCACCAGGCGGACGGTGCCGGCGGCGGCGATCTCGAAGGTCTTGTCGTGGCTGCCGTACTCCTCGGCGGCCTGGGCCATCAGGCCGACGTTCGGGACGGAGCCGATGGTGGCCGGGTCGAGGGCGCCGTTGGCGCGGCAGTCGTCGATGGTGGCCTGGTAGACGCCCGCGTAGGAGCTGTCCGGGATGACGGCGAGGGTGTCGGCCTCCTGGCCGTCCGGGCCCCACATGTGGCCGGAGGTGCGGATCATGGCCGGCATCGAGGCGTCCACGATGACGTCGCTGGGGACGTGCAGGTTGGTGATGCCCTTGTCGGAGTCGACCATGGCCAGGGCCGGGCCGTCGGCGATCTCGGCGTCGAAGGAGGCCTTGATCTCGGCGCCGTTGGGGAGCTTGTCCAGGCCGGCCAGGATGCCGCCGAGGCCGTTGTTCGGGTTGAGACCGGCGGCGGCCAGGTCGGCGCCGAACGCGGCGAAGGTCTTCGGGAAGAAGGCGCGGACCACGTGGCCGAACAGGATCGGGTCGGAGACCTTCATCATGGTGGCCTTGAGGTGCACCGAGAACAGCACGCCCTCGGCCTTGGCGCGGGCGACCTGCGCGGCCAGGAACTCGTTCAGGGCGGCGGCGCGCATCACGGAGGCGTCGACGACCTCGCCGGCCAGCACCGGGACCTTCTCGCGCAGCACGGTGACGGTGCCGTCCTCGGCGACCAGCTCGATGCGCAGCGCGCCGTCCTCGGCGATCACGGCGGACTTCTCGGTGGAGCGGAAGTCGTTGACGCCCATGGTGGCGACGTTGGTCTTGGAGTCGGCCGACCAGGCGCCCATCCGGTGCGGGTGGGTCTTGGCGTAGTTCTTGACCGACAGCGGGGCGCGGCGGTCGGAGTTGCCCTCGCGCAGCACCGGGTTGACGGCGGAGCCCTTGACCTTGTCGTAGCGGGCGCGGACGTCGCGCTCCTCGTCGGTCTTCGGCTCGTCCGGGTACTCGGGCAGGGCGTAGCCCTGGGCCCGCAGCTCGGCGATGGCGGCCTTGAGCTGCGGGATGGAGGCCGAGATGTTCGGCAGCTTGATGATGTTGGCGCCGGGGGTCTTGGCCAGCTCGCCCAGCTCGGCGAGGGCGTCGGCGATGCGCTGGTCCTCCTGGAGGTACTCCGGGAAGACGGCGATGATCCGACCGGCCAGCGAGATGTCGCGGGTCTCCACGCTCACACCGGCGGTGGCGGCGTACGCCTGGACGACCGGCAGGAACGAGTACGTGGCGAGGGCGGGTGCCTCGTCCGTGTGGGTGTAGATGATGGTCGAGTCAGTCACCGTAGCTCCAGCTTCCACGTCTGCAACGTCTTGACGTCAAGATATCTCGTCCCGGGGGTGTCTCCGCAACCAACCCCCCGGGCGGCGGTCATCCGGCCTCGGCGCGGGCGGCGATGTTGCGGGCCATTCCGCCGAAGACCACGGCGTGGAACGGGGCCACCGACCACCAGTAGGCCTGTCCGGCCAGGCCGTGCGGGTGGAACAGGGCGCGCTGGCGGTAGCGGGCGCCGTCCCCGTCGGGGGTGACGGTGAGTTCCAGCCAGGCCAGGCCGGGCAGCCGCATCTCGGCGCGCAGCCGCAGCAGCCGGCCGGGGTCGATCTCCTCGACGCGCCAGAAGTCGAGCGAGTCGCCGACCCTCAGCCGTCCGGGTGAGCGCCGACCGCGGCGCAGTCCGACGCCGCCGACCAGCCGGTCGAGCGCGCCGCGCACCGTCCAGGCGAGCGGGAAGGAGTACCAGCCGTGTTCGCCGCCGATGCCCTCGACCACCCGCCACAGCGCCTCGGGCGGGGCGGCCACCAGCCGTTCGCGGACGTCCTGGTAGAGGCTGCCGCCGGCCCAGTCCGGGTCGGTGGGCAGCGGGTCGCTGGGGGCGCCGGGCAGCGAGGCGGAGGACCAGCGGGTGTCCACCTCGTCGTCGCGGATCCGGCGCAGGGCCAGCGAGACGGCGCGGTCGAAGCCGATCGGGCCGCCGGGCGGGTCGGGGATCCAGCGCTCCAGGTCCCGTTCGGAGCGGACCACCTCGTGGCGCAGCGACTCGACCAGCGGCCGGGCCAGGCCGCTGGGGACGGGGGTGACCAGGCCGACCCAGTGCGAGGACAGGCTGGGGGTGAGGACGGGCACGGAGACGATCACCCGGCGCCGCAGGCCCGCGATGCGGGCGTAGCGCTGCATCATCGCGCGGTAGGTGAGCACCTCGGGGCCGCCGACGTCGAAGACCCGGTCGGTGGCGGGGTCGTCGGGCAGGTGGGCGGCGCCGAGCAGCAGGCGCAGCACGTCGCGGACGGCGATCGGCTGGATCCGGGTGTCCACCCAGCGCGGGGTGACCATCACGGGGAGCCGCTCGGTGAGGTGGCGGAGCATCTCGAAGGAGGCCGAGCCGGAGCCGATCACCACGGCGGCGCGCAGTTCGGTGACGGGCGTGCCGCCCTCGCGCAGGGCCCGCCCGGTGGCGACCCGGGAGCGCAGGTGCGGGGAGAGCCGCCCCTCGGGCAGGTCGGGCGGGACGAGGCCGCCGAGGTAGACGATCCGCCGCACGCCGGCCCGGGCGGCGGCGAGGCCGAAGGCGCGGGCGGCGTCCCGGTCGACGCGCTCGAAGTCGGGGCCGCTGCCGAGCGAGTGCACCAGGTAGTAGGCGACGTCGACGCCGTCGAAGGCCCCGTCCAGGGTGGGCGGTCTGGTCACGTCACCGGTGGCGGTCTCCACGGCGGCCCGCCAGGGGTGGTCGCGCAGCCGGGCCGGGTCGCGCACCAGGCAGCGCACCTTCGCCCCGTCGGCCAGCAGTTCGGGCACCAGTCGCCCGCCGAGGTACCCGGTCGCACCGGTCACCAGACATCGCACGTCGCCGTCTCCCGTTCTGTCCCCGTCTTCCCCCGTCTCTCCCCGTCCAGCCTCCGCCTCCCGTGGACGGAGCGCCAAGCGGGTGCGGACGCGGCACCGGTCCGGCGCGCGGGAGCGCGGCTACGGTGAGTGCCGTCCAGAGGGACACCGCGCTCCGCGAAGGGGCCGGCCCGGTTCAGCCCTTCCGAGGGGCCCGGATACTGCGCCCGGTGACGGTGGTCGGGGTGAGCCGGACCCAGCGACCGTCGGCGGGCGGCTCGGGCAGTTCGGCGAGCAGGGCCGGCTCGGTGACGTACTCCAGCGGGCCGGTCACCAGCACGCTCCAGCCCTCGCGCAGGCCCCGGTCGGCGCGGTCCGCCTCGAACGCGGCGTCGCCGCCCGGCCCGGGCGCCAGCGCCCCGCCCTCGGTGGTGCGGTACAGGACGGCCCGCCCGTGCACCAGGTAGCCGACGGGGCGCACCACGGGGCCGTCGGGCCCGGTGCGGGCGATCCGGCCGAGGCCGTTGCTCCCCAGGCGCCGCCAGCACTCGGCGACGTCGAGCTCGCCGAGGACGGGCGGGCCGACGAGGGCGGGGCCGTCGGCGCGGGCGGCCCGTTCGACGGGCCGGCCCGCCACCAGTTCCTCGTACTCCAGGCCGAGGACGGCGGACAGCCGCAGCAGCGCGGGCGGGTCGAAGCCGGGTCCGAGCTCCAGGACGCGGCGCAGGTAGACGGTCGACATGCCCGCCCTGGCCGCTGCCTGCGCCTCGGTGATCCCGAGGTCGGCGAGGCGGTCGGCGAAGCGTCGGGCGAGCGCGGCCGCGGGCGCGGGGTCGTGTTCGGTGGTCACGCCGGTCACCTCCCGTGAATCGTCGCTCCGGCCGGCCCGGGGGCGGTTCCTCCGGATTCGTCCGGTCGGTACCCCCATGGTGCGCGATTGGGGCCCGGCGCGGCAGGGGCCTTGGACCCTGGACGGAGCACCGGGTGCCGTTCCGGAGCCGGGCCGGGACCAACGGCCCCCGCCCGCCGGGCCCGCCGGCCCTGGCGGGCCCGCGCGGACGGGAGCAGAGTGGGCCCCGGATCCGACGCCGGGCGATGGGGGCCCGCCGGGACTCGTACAGGGAAGGCACTGCCATGACTCGTCCCGTTCTCGCCGCCGTAGACGCCTCCGTCCGCAGCCGGGCCGCCGCGCACTGGGCCGCCCAGGAGGCGGGCCGCCGGGGCGCCCCGCTGCGGCTGCTGCACGCCTGGCCGTACCTGGGGCGGAAGGCGAACGACCTGGTGAAGGCCGACGACCTGGAGAGCGGCGCCCGGAACATGCTGGCCGACGTCGCTCGGGAGCTGACGGCCGCCTACCCGGGCCTGGAGGTGACCGGCGAGCTGGTGCCGGACGCGGCGATCGACGGGCTGACCGAGGCCGCCGGACAGGGGCAGCTGCTGGTGATCGGCACCCGCGGCCTGGGCGGCTTCCGGGGGCTGCTGGTCGGCTCGGTCAGCCTCGGCGTGGCGGGCCGTTCGACGGAGCCGGTGGTGCTGGTCCACGAGGGCCGCCCCGACCCGGTCTCGCACGAGCCCGAGGTGGCGGTCGGCCTGGACGCGCTGGAGCCGGACGGCGCCGTCCTGGGGTTCGCCTTCGAGGCGGCCCGGCTGCGCGGCGCCCGGGTGCGGGTGGTGCACGGCTGGGAGCTGCCGCCGGCGTACGGGTACGCCGGGTGGATCCCGCTCGAGACCGAGCAGCAGGAGCTGGGCGCGCTGGCGGTCGGCATGGTCGCCGAGGCGGTCGCCCCGTGGCGGGAGAAGTACCCGCGCACCCTGGTCCTGGAGGACGTGCGCACCGGCGGCGGCGCGGCCGCGCTGGTCGAGGCGTCCGAGCAGGCCGACCTGGTGGTGGTCGGCCGCCGCCGACGCGCCCTGGGCCTGGGCAGCAAGCTCGGCTCGGTCGCCCACGCGGTGATCCACCACTCGCAGGCGCCGGTCGCGGTCGTCCCGCACGACTGAGCCCGTCCCCCGCCCGGCCCCCGCCCGGCCCGGCGGTCGGGCCGGGCCGGGCCCGTCCGGCGCCCGGTCGCTCAGCGCTCGAAGCGGCAGGCCAGCAGCGTGGCGTCGTCCTCCGACAGCGGGCCGGACATCTCGCGCACCACCGCGTCCACCAGCCCCTGCAGGTCGGAGTCGCCCGCCCGGTCGGCGGCGTGCGTGCGGACGGCCCCGCACAGGGCCGTCAGCCGGACGTCGATGTCCTGGTCGCGGCGCTCGATCAGGCCGTCGGTGTACAGCAGCACGGTGTCGCCGGGGCGGACGCGCGTCTCCACCGCCCGGTAGGCGGCGTCGGGCAGCACGCCCAGCGGCGGGCCGGTCGCCGGCTCCATCGGGGCGGCCTCGCCCTCGCGCAGCAGGACGGGCGGGGGGTGGCCGGCGCAGATCCAGCGCAGCAGCCGACGGTCCGGGTAGTAGCGGGAGACCACCGCGGTGGCGGTGGCCTCGTCGCCCTCGTCCCAGGCGACCCGGTTGAGCCAGCCGCCGAGCGACTCCACCAGCGCGCCGGTGAACGCCAGGCCGGCCAGCGCGTGCCGCAGCATCGACATCAGGGCGACCGCGTCCAGGCCGTGCCCGCGCGCGTCGCCGACCGCCAGCAGCGCCCGTCCGTCCGGGAGTTGACGGACCTTGAACCAGTCGCCGCCGACCCCGCCCTCGGCCGGGCGGTAGGCGACGGCGGTGCTGACACCGAGCCCGGACAGCAGCCCGGAGTGCGGCTGCAGGGCGTCCTGGAGGCGCTGGACGACGTGGTGCTCGGCGTCGGCGCGGCGGGCCTGCCGCTCGGTCTCCTCCTCCTGCTCGCGCAGCCGCCGCCGGCTGTCCGACAGTTCGGTGACGTCCTGCAGCACCGCCCGCAAGCCCTCGACCGGGCCGCCCTCCTCGCGCAGCGCCTCCGCCACCAGCCGGACCCGGCGCGGCCGGCCGACCCCGTACAGCTCGGTCAGCACGTCGATGTCCTCGCCGGTGGACAGCAGCCGGTCGAGGTCCCGGTACAGGGCGGGGCGGGCGGTCTCGGTGACCCGGCGCAGCACCAGGCCCACCGGGACGGCGTCCGTCTCGGGGGCGAGGCCCAGCAGTACGGCGAGGCCCGGCGAGATGTCGAGCCGGTCGTCGGGCAGGCTCCACTCGGCCCAGCCGACCCGGGCGATGCGCTGCGCGGCACGGGCGATCTCCTCGGTGCGGGCGTCCGGCCACACCAGCAGCAGCCGCCGCCCCAGCCGGTGCACGGTGACCCTCTCGCGCCGGGTGCGGGTGCTGCCGTCGGGCACCGGGTGCTGCCAGCGCGCCGGCACCGCGCGGGCCGCGTACCCGGTGCGCAGCACCTCGCCGACGGTGTCCGCGAACGCCGCCGTCCACAGGCCCGGGTACGCCTCGCGCAGCGAGACGCCGCGCCCCTCGGGGGTGTCGCGGTGCACCTGGCCGGGGTGGTGCGGGTCGCGGACGGCCGCGTCGTTGACGATCACCGCGGCCAGGTCGCGGACGGCTCCGGACTCGTCGAGCACCGGCTCGGCCAGCACCGCGGCCTGCGGAAGGGCGTCGAGCAGGTGGTGCAGGTCGAGGTCGGGCGGCCGGGCCAGGGCCGGGTCGAGGTCGGCCTCCGGGACGAGCGGCGGCGGCCCGGCCGGCTCGGCGGGCCGGGCCAGGCGGTGCTCCGCGCGCAGCCGCTCGACGGTGCGGCGCAGGGACGCGCCGTGGTCGGCCTGCTCCGGTCGCCCGTACACGCCCGCCCCTCTCACTCCGCTCGGCGCTGCCCCGCTCGGCGTTCTCCGCCACTTTTCCGGCCGCCCGGCCCGGCGGCGACCCCGGCGGACCGGACGGGTGAGCCGTTCCGGCGGGCCGGGCGGCGAGCCGTTCCGGCGGGCCGGACAGTGAGCCGTTCCGGCGGGCGCGCCGCCCGTCCTCGCCGCGCCGGATCGGCTGCTGCCCGGTCGGCGCCCGGCGCGTGCGCACCACCCCGCCGCCGTACTGCACCGACCCCGTCGCGGCCGGCTACCCGCCCGCCCAGGCCGGCCCGCCACCGTACGGGTACGCCCCCGACGCAGCACCAGGGGGGCGGCGGCCGCCGCTTCGGCACCGGCGTGATGGGTCAGCGCGGGCGCGGCGGGCCTGGTCGGCGGCGCCCCGCTGTACGGGGCCTTCGACGACGACGCGCCCGACACGGTGGTCAACGACCACGACGAGGACCGATCCCGCCGGACGCTGCGGCCTCCGCCGCCTCGTCCGCCTCGTCCAGGTAGCCGGCCACCGGGCCCAGGGTCAGCAGCCCGCCGGCCGCCCCGGCGTGCTCGGCCCGGGCGCCGCGCAGGGCCCCGGCGGCCCGGGCCGCGGCGGCGGGCCGTTCCAGCCGGGCGGCGGCGCGGACGGTCAGGCACCACAGGGCTTCCTGGAGGTGGTCGGGCGGGGGGTCGGGCAGGGCGGCGAGCGCGTCGGCCGCCTCCGCCCGGCGCCCCTGCGCGAGCAGCACGTGCGGGCGCGCCCAGGGCAGGTAGGGGCCCCAGTCCAGGCGCGGGTCGACGGGGGCGGGCCGCCCGTGCAGCAGGCGCAGGCCGAGCAGGGCGAGCGGGAGCAGGCCGCGCCGCAGGCCGGGCATCCCGGCGGTGCGCAGCGCGGCGTCGGCCTCCCGGTAGCGGGCGGCGGCCTCGGCGGCGGTCGGCCCGCCGGGGCGGGTGCTGAGTTCGGCGGCGGCCCGGGCCCGGAACCATCCGGTCAGGACGCCGACCAGGGGCGCCTCGACGGTGGTGGCGAGCCGTTCGGCGGCCCGCGCGTGCGCGGCGGCGGCCTCCAGGTCGCCGAGCGCGGAGGCGGACTGCAGGCGGACGAGCCGGCCGAGGACGGCGAACTGCGGCAGGTCGTGCCGAGTGGCCAGGTCGAGGATCTCGGCGCCGGTGCGGTCCCGCTCGGGGGCCAGACCGGGGCGGCCGAAGGACTGCAGGAAGACCCCGTTGAGGGCGAACGCCAGCAGCGCGGGGTCGCCCAGCCGCCGGGCCAGTTCCTCGGCCCGGCGGGCCGCCCGCCCGGCGCGGCGCAGCCGCTGCGGCGTCTGGTCGGCGCTGCGGCTCTCGACGGCGACGGTGGCCAGCAGCCGGGCGGCCAGGGCGTCGGGGGCGTCGGGGCCGAGCGTGGCGAGGGTCCGTTCGGCGGCCTCGACCACGGCCCGGGACTGCTCGGCGTCGTCGGCGCGGCTCCACAGCGCGGGGACGTCGTAGGCGCCGATGACCCGGGCGGTCAGGGCGGGGTCGCCGGCACGCTCGGCGGCGTGGATCGCGGCGAGGCGGTCGCGCCGGGCCTGTAGCAGGGCGTCGCCGCCCGCGAGCGAGAGGGTGCGGGCGAGGTCGACGGTGGTGCGCGGGCCGAGCCGGCCGCCGGGCACGCTCCAGGCGGCGGGCGGCTGCCCGTACGGGGTGGCGCCGGTGAGGATGTCCGCCTCCAGGCGTTGGAGTTCCGCGCCCGGGTCCAGGCCGAGCCGTTCGCCGAGCAGAGTGCGGGCGCGGCGCAGGGCGGCCAGCGCGTCGGCCTGCCGGCCGGCCAGGTGCAGGGCGCGGGCGAGCAGGGCCCAGGCCGGTTCGCGCCACGGGTGCTCGTCGACGTGGGCGCCCAGTTCGGCCGCCAGTTCGGCCGCCCGCCCGGCCGCCCGCCCGGCCGCCAGTTCGGCCGCCCGCCCGGCCGCCAGTTCGGCCGCCCGCCCGGCGGCCGGGCCGGTGCGCTCCCGGGCGCCGGCCGCGTCGAGGAGCAGGCGGGCGCGCAACTCGAGTCCGTCCAGGCGCAGTTCCTCCAGTCTGGTCCGCTCGCGCCGGGCCCAGGGCCGGTCGGGCAGGTCGGCGTAGGCGGGGCCGCGCCAGTCGGCGAGGGCGGCGGTGAGGTCGGGGGCGGCCGCGGGGTCGTGCCGGGCGCGGGCCAGGGTGTCCTCGAAGCGGTGGGCGTCGACGTCCGCGCGGGGCAGGCGCAGGGCGTAGCCGGGGCCCTCGGTGACCAGCAGGCGGGGCGGGGTGCGGGGCGGCCGGTCGGGTTCCAGGGCCCGGCGCAGCGCGCCGACGAAGGTGCGCAGGGCGCCGACGGCGCGGGGCGGCGGGTGGTCGGCCCACAGGTCGTCGACGAGGGTGTCGGTGGGGACCATCCGCCCTCCGGCGGCGACCAGTCGGGCCAGCACTTCGCGGTGGCGGGGGCCGCCCAGTTCCACCGGGGTCCCGTCGTCGCGCCGGGCCCGGACGGAACCGAGCACGTCGATTCGCATGCCCCCATCCTCCCTCCGGGGCGCCGGGCGGGCGGCAGGGGCGGCGCGTGCGCTGATCGGTTGCTGATCGGCGTCGCCGAGGCTGGTGCGGTCGGTTCCCGATCGAAGGAGGAGTTCCGTGAAGACGTTCGACGTCCCCGGTTTCGAAGACGTCCGGCTGCCCGGTGCGGACGGGGTGGAGGTGGCCGCGTCGGTGGGCGGCAGCGGCAGCCCGGTGGTGCTGCTGCACGGTTTCCCGCAGACCCGCCTGATGTGGCGGCACGTCGCCGCGCGGCTGGCCGCCGAGCACACGGTGATCTGCCCCGACCTGCGCGGCTACGGTGCCAGCGACAAGCCGGCGGCCACCGCCCCCGAGGTGTACTCCAAGCGCGCGATGGCCGCCGACGTGGTCGCCCTGGCGGCGGCGCTCGGCCACGAGCGCTTCGCACTGGTGGGGCACGACCGGGGTGCGCTGGTCGCCTTCCGCGCCGGGCTGGACCACCCCGGGGCGGTCACCCGCCTGGGCATCCTCGACGTGGTGCCGACGCTGGACATGTGGGACGTCCTGCACGGCACCTCGGCGGCGGTCGGCTACCACCTCTACCTGATGGCGCAGCCGCCCGGCCTGCCGGAGACCATGATCGCCAACAGCGCGGACGCGTTCTTCGGGTCCTTCCTCGACGCCTGGGCGAACGACCCGGCCGCCCTGCCCCCCGAGGTCCGCGCGGAGTACCTGCGGGCGAGCGCGGCGGCCGTCCCGTCGATCGTCGCGGACTACCGCGCCTCGGCGGGCGTCGACGTGCTGCACGACCGGGCCGACCTGGACGCCGGCTCGCGGCTGGCCATGCCGGTCACCGTCGTCCAGCAGGACTGGGGCGCGCGGCTGGGCTACGACGCCGCCGGGGTCTGGCGGGCCTGGGCCCCCGACCTGGACCACCGGCTCACCCGCGCGGGGCACTTCATGGCCGAGGAGGCCCCCGACGAGATCACCGCGGTCGTCCGGGACCTGCTGGCTCGCTGACGCCCCGGCAGGAGGACGCCGTCCACCGGCGGGAGGGCGGAGCGGCAGCCGCAGCGCACCGGCCTGCCGCCGTTCCTGTTCCTGCAGGTGGGCGGTTCTCGGGTGGCCGCCGATCCTGAGGCGGACTTCACGACGGAGTCCTCGCAGCTCAACGGCTATGGTTGGGAAGGCTGTTGATCACAACAGGTGTGTCGCAAGGCACTCCGGCCGGCTTCACCCTTCCGTGGCTTCCGGGAGCGCCGGAGAGGGGATGGCTGCCTGACTGCCTGGCCCACGGCGCCTCGATGACGAGCCCCTGCCGAGCGCCCGGGAAGTCCGGTGTTGGGCCGGCATCGTCCGGGCCAGCGTTTCAGGGCAGCCGCCTCACCATTGTCGGACGGCCGGTACTTGCTTCGGCCTGTCCCTCTGATGCCGGCCTTCCGATAGGAAGCCCGCAGCATGCTGCGCCGTGACGGCTACCCGACCGGTCTGAATGATGCGTTCGCCTACGACGGGCGAATTTTCGAAATCCTGGACCAGTTGGAGTCCGTCTCCGACGACTGCTACCGCCTCATGATCGGCAACCGCGTCCGATGGTGACGGCATTCCCGGCGTATTGGGCGGACCGCGCGTTGCGCGGTCCGCCGCTTCTCACGCGATGAACCTCACTTCGGGGAAGGCCGTACTCGGGCCGTCGAGCAGATGTCCATGGCGGTGTCGCAGGTGCTGGTCGAAGAACGCGAGCGGGTAGGCCTGCTGGATCCGGACCGCCCTGGTCGGATCGAGGGTGCCGATCATGTCCTGGATCTGCTGGTCCGTCATGCCGAGGATCGTGCCCGCTTGCGGGACCAGTGCCGCGTAGTCGCCGTACGTCTTGTGGATGGCCCCGTCGGCCTGGATGTTCAGGCGCCAGCCGCGAAGGTGCGTCCAGAACTCGGCGACGTCCGGCATGGCGGCCCGGGTGAAGTCGGCGGTCATCATCATGAACGGCCGGTCCAGGTCGGTGGTGATGGTCGGCTGCATCGGGCCGTCGATGCTGAGCCCCGCGCCGATGCGCTGGTCGGCGAGCATGGTGAGCGCGGTGGCGGTGCCGCCCTTCGACCAGCCGAACGCGCCGATGCACCTCGGGTCGAGGGCGCCGAGCAGTCCCTGGGGCAGCGGCCTGCCGTCGGCGTCGGGGTTGTGCCCGGCGGCCATGGCCTCGACGGCGTCGAGCACGAACCGGATGTCCGTGGCGAAGTCACGGGGCCCCGGGAACGGCGGAACCTCTGCCGGGACGGTGAGTCGGCCGTCGGGGAACTCGCTGAACGCGTCGTACGTGTGGTCGAGGGTGACCACGGCATAACCGTGGCTGGCGAGTTCCTGGACCATGATCGTGTGGTCGCCGCGGTGGCTGCCCGCGCCGTGCGAGTACACGAGGACGGGCAGGCGGCGGCCCGTACGGTGCACGGGTGCGCCCGTGTGTGCGGCGGTGAGGGGGCCGAGGGCGGGATCGAGGGGGAAGCCGACGTCCGCCAGGAACGCCTGCAGCGCGCCCTGGGTCATCCAGGGAGCACGCGGCAGGCCGTCCGTTTTGCGAGCGGGGTACCAGACGCCGGCCATCAGCTCTCGGTGATGGCCCGGGCCGGCCACAGGATCCGGACGCGAGGTGTCGACGAGGTGGAGCGGCACCGTGCCCACCGGGTGCGGCCCGGTGGGTGCCGGCAGCGTGAGCCGTAATGCTCCGGGGGCGGTGGGAGCCGCCCACGCCTGGCGTGCTGCGCTGATCGGCACGGCGGCCCCGAGCCCCGTCATCAGCGCGGCTGCGAGCAGGCGACGGCGCGTCACGTCCGTCGTGGTGACCGGTGTGATGGTCACGCGTCCTCCCTGGGTTTCCTGGACGGTGTTCGGTGTGATGTCCGGGCCGCCGGACATCGGTGGGAACCGCTCACGGCTCGCCGTGAGCGGGATCAGGACTCCGGGGCTGAGCTGCCGTGCTCGATCTGGTGGATGAGTCGCTTGAGCTGGGCGACCTCCTCGCGCAGGGCGCGGTTGCCCGCAGGGGTGAGGGAGAGCCAGGTGCGGGCGCGTTTGCCCTCATAGCCCTTCTCGATCTCCACCAGCCCGGCCTTCTCCAGCACGGACAGGTGCTGGCTGAGGTTTCCTGCGGTGAGGCCGAGCGCCGTGCGCAGAAAGCCGAACTCGACCCGGCCCGCTTGGTGGGCAACGGTGAGGATGCCAAGGCGCACGCGCTGGTGGACCACGTCGTCCAGGCCGGTGATGGGGTGCTGCTCGGGCTGATCGGTCATGACGCGTTACGCCGGCCGGACAGCTCGGCCAGGCCGAAGCCCAGCGCACCGAGCAGGAGAAGCACGCCGGGGACGCCGAAGGTGGGCAGAGCGGACCACGGGGAGGTGAACGGGATCCCCGCCCAGCCGGTGGACAGCGGCACCAGCTCGACGGCCAGGTACACCACCGCGAGCAGCAGCAGAGCGCGGCTGCGCTCCACCCGGGCCAGCACCAGCAGCGGCAACCCGACGGCCATGGCGTTCCCGGCGAGCCGTTCGAGGAACCTCGTCAACCCGGAAGCGGGGTCGAGGTGCAGGCCCCAGAAGTCGAGCGGTTCGCCGAGCTGCGCCACCCCGTGCCGCAGGCTCCAGAGCGCGGTGGCACTCGCCAGGGCGACCAGGACGATCCCCGTCAGGACGTAGGGCCGCACCCGGCTCCCGACACCGCGGTTGCGGGAGCGGCGGATGTAGAAGAACGCCGTCGCGGCGTAGGCGAGGGCGAGCCCGAGGGGCCAGTAGAGCGCCGAGCCCTGCGTGACCAGGGTGCAGCCGCCGACTGCGGCCTCACCCGCCGGGCAGGCCACTGCCTCGATCTTGAAGGTGAAGCGGCCGACCAGGATCCCGCCCAGCGTGAGCACCCCCAGCAGCAGGAGGGGGAACCAGGTGCCGCGCTGCGCGGCCCGGACCTTGCGGGTCAGGTCGCCGAGGCCTGCCAGGACTTCACGGGGCGTGCCCGACGAGGGCATGGATGCGTCTGTCACGCCATCAGCTTTGCATTACAAACCAGTTATGGCAAGAAACGTACGGGCTGCAGGTCCAGGCACTGCTCCCGCCGCGTCTTGAGCGTGACTTTCCTCTGCCGTTC
Source organism: Kitasatospora phosalacinea (assembly GCF_000716545.1). Lineage (GTDB taxonomy): Bacteria > Actinomycetota > Actinomycetes > Streptomycetales > Streptomycetaceae > Kitasatospora > Kitasatospora phosalacinea. The sequence goes on along the minus strand of NZ_JNWZ01000031.1, from coordinate 27,763 downwards.
CAGGAAGGCCATGCGGTTCAGGTAGGCGACGATGTCGTCGCGACCCAGGAGCGCCAGGGGCTCGCCCCGGTCCGGGCGCTGCAGCCGCAAGCTCTCCGACGCGCCGAGCGGGACGGGAACGAGCGGGACGGCCCCGGCTGTCGGCGCGGTCCCGGCACTGCGCGTCGCGGGCACTCGGACTCCCGCTCCCGCTCTCGCTCCCGCCGTAGGCACCGGACGGCGCCGATGTACGACGGCCCGTCACGTCCCGGCCGGGCCCGGCCCGTTCGTCCTGCGCCCCGCCCATCCACATGCCGAGACGGCCGTCCCGCCACGGGGTGCGGGCGGGCCTCCGGGGCGGGCGGCGCGTTTCCGACGGGGCGTCATGATCCGGACGGGACAACTCCCGTGGGGCGGCGCGGGTCTGGCGATCATGACCGGCGGGACGGGGGCGGCGGCCGGGCGGAGTGGGCGAGATGGTCGTGTCACAAGCCTTGACGGTCCACCGACCAGACACCTACGGTGCGGTCACCGATGGCCCCGGGCGGGTGGCCAGCGGTACCCCCCACCCCGCGCCAGGAAGGGCGACCGCGTTGCCCGTGCACCCGCTCCCCCACCCGACGAGCGCCCCCCGCCAGCCGGGCGGCGCCCTCCCGTTCCCGACCCCCTGCTCCGAGGACACGCCGGACGGCACGCCGAGCGCGTCGCCCGGGCCGACGCTGGCCCAGGTCGCGGCCCGCGCGGGCGTGTCGAGCGCCACCGCGTCCCGGGTGCTGAACCGGTCCGCACCGGTGTCCGCCGAGATCGCGGCGCGCGTCGAGTGCGCGGCCCGCGAATTGAACTACGTCCGCCGCCGGGCCCCCGCCGCGACCGCCCGGGACACCGGGGCGATCGCCGTGGTGGCGTTCGCGGACGTGCTGCGCTTCCACGCCGACCCGTTCCCGGTGCGGCTGCTCGCCGGTGCGCAACGCGTCGTACCCGAAAGGGAGTTGGTGGTGCTGACGGCGGGCCCCGGGCCGGCCAGGCCCTCGCTGGTGCGCTACCTGTGCGGCGGGCACGTGGACGGCGTGCTGCTGGTCGGGCGGTGGGGCGACCCCGCGCTGCCCGGGCTGCTGCAGGCCGCGGGCGTGCCGGTGGTGTCGCTGGGCCGGCCCCCGCAGTCGCAGCGGCTGGCGCACGTGGACGCCGACAACCTGAGCGGCGCCCGCGCCGCCGTGAACCTGCTGCACCGGGCCGGGCGGCGGCGGATCGCCACCATCGCCGGGCCGCCGGACACCGCCGCGGGCGCCGACCGGCTGGCCGGCTACCGGCGGGCGCTGGCCGACCAGGGCGACCCGGCCCGCTGCGCGGTGGCGTACGGCGACTTCGGGTCGCGCTCCGGCGAGCACGCGATGCTCCGGCTGCTCGACCAGTACCCGGACGTGGACGCGGTGTTCGCCGCCTCGGACGCGATGGCGATGGGCGCGCTGCGGGCGCTGCACCGGCTCGGGCGACGGGTGCCGGACGACGTCGCGGTGATCGGCTTCGACGACTCCCCGGCCGCCGCGACGGCCCGACCCGGCCTGACCACCGTCCGCCAGCCGGTCGAGGACCTGGGCGCCCGGGCGGTGGAACTGCTCCAGGACCCGGCGCCGGGCCGCTCGGTGGTGCTGCCCACCCACCTGGTGGTGCGCCAGTCCTGCTGACGGGCCCGCGCCCCGCCCCCGCCCCGCGGCCGATGTCGACCGCGGGGCGGGGGCGGGGTGCGATGCGGCGCCAACTCGCTTTTCCGGGCAGCCGGTTGGAGGTTCGGTGGAGGCCGCCCGGACGGTCCGGTGATCGGTTAGGGTCGTTGGCCACTGCCCCCGTTCGCGCCGGAGCGGGCGGGGCTGGTCGGAGGGAGTGCCGCCGGTGGCCCGCTACGAGTTGACCGCGATGGACGTCAAGGGCGCGGAGCACGGCCGCCGGGTCGACACCGTCCCGCCCGACCTGGCCCGGATCGGCGCGTTCGGCGACGGGCACCGGGCCGGGTACGTGCTGGTGCGCCACGAGCGGGGGCACACGGCGTTCGGCCGCGACGGCGGGGACCGCTGGCACGTCCTGTGCGACGGGGCCACCGAGGAGGCCGCGTACGAGACGGTGCTCTGGTTCGAGCTGCTGCACCACTACCCCGGTCCGGGGCGGGACGACCCGGACCACCCGCTGGCCGGGGCCCCGGCGCCGGGCCCGCGCGGGGAGCTGGGCCGGGCCGAGGCGCTGCGGCTGGTGGCCGAGCGGGTCGCGGCGAGCGGCGCGGACCTGCCGGTGGACGCCCTGGCGGCGGAGCGCTTCCCCGGCGGCTGGTACGTGTACGCGCCGGTGGAGGCGGACGACAGCGACCCGACGGCGTTCCTGGGGTCCCTGACGGTGGGCGCCCCGGTGTTCCTGGTCGGCGACCTGGGGCGGGTCCGGGAGGCCACCACCGCGCTGCCGCCGGACGTGCTGCGCGAGCGCTTCCGCGCCGAGGAGGTGTTCGTCCGCCGGCGGCCGGCCGGGGAGGCGTTCACGGCCGACTTCGCCGCCGCCTTCGACCGGGCCGCGCGGGCCGGCGGGACGCCTCCCGTCGCCTCCTTCACCGTCGTGGACGACACGCCCCCGGAGGTGGTCGCCGCCCGGGCCGCCGGGCTGGTCGACCCGATCGTGCAGCAGCTGTCCCTGCTCGGGCCGCAGGGCTGGGACGGCTTCACCGCGGTCTTCTCCTGCACCGTCGGCGCCGAGGTCGCGCAGGTGAGCTTCCGGCACGGCGGGCGGGAGACGGCCGTGCGCGTCCCGGAGAGCCTGGCCGTCCTGGTGCGCCGCCAGCGCCACCTGGCCGCCCGGATGCCCGCCGGGCCCTGGTACCGGCTGGTCGTGGCGGCCGACACCAGGCCGGGCGGCGCCGGCGTGCTGACCGACTACGACTACGCGGACGACCCGCTGCCCGCCGACCAGTTGCTGCCCGCCGCGTACTACCGCGAGGACCTGCTCGCCTACCCGCGCCCCACCGTCCCGGCCTGGCTGACCCTCCACCTGCCCGACGCCGCCGACCTCGGGAACGCCCCGGAGCGCGCACCCGCGCCCGCCCCGAAGCCCGCGCCCGCCCCGAAGCCCGCGCCCGCCCCGAAGCCCGCGCCCGCCCCGAGGCCCGCGCCCGCGCCCGCCCCGAGGCCCGCGCCCGCGCCCGCGCCCGCGCCGAAGCCGGTGTCCGCGCCCGCGCCTTCGCCGCCCGCGCCTTCGCCGCCCGTCCTGGAGTCCACGCACGCCGGACGGCGGCTGTACGCGGACACCCGGCACCTCGTCCTCGGCGGGAACGTGCTGGCCTTCGACGAGGTCGACTGGGTGCGCTACCTGATGCGCCGGGACGTCGCCCCGCGCCGCTTCCTGCCGGACGTGCACAGCACCATGTACGGGTTCGGGCTCGGGACGGCGGACCCGCGCGGGCCGGTCTTCGATCCGTACGGGTGGGAGGGGCCGGAGTCCCCGGGCCGGTTGGTGTTCACCGCGCGCGGGAAGATGGCCGAACCGCCGGAGGAGTGGCGGACCCTGGTCGAGCTGGCGCGGCAGTACGTGGAGCCGAGGCTGCTGGCCGACGTCACGGAGCGGGTCGGGGCCGGGGAGGAAGTGCTGATCGGCGGGCTGCGGCTGGACCGGGAGGGGGCCCGCGGCGAAGGGGAGTACGGGTTGTCGCTGGCGTGGGACGACGTGCGCGGGATGCGGACGACGGGCGGCTACGTGTCGCTGTACCGGGCCGGGAGCGAACGGTCCACCCTGATGGCGTCGCTGGACCTCCCCAACGTGGTGCTGCTGCCGGAGCTGGTCCGCCGCTTCACCGGTCGCCGGTTCGGCTGACCACCGGGCCGGGCCGGGCCGGACACCGCCGTCCGGGCCGGTTCGCACCGGGCGGCGGCCACTGGTACAAGACTGTCGAACGACTGTCGAACAGGCCCCGGCGGGGCGTCGGACCGGGCCGCCGCGCGGGTCGCACGCAGGCGAAAGAGCTGTCGAATATCTGTCGAACGCGGGCCGCGGGGGTGCTCCGACGGGGCGTCGGGAACCGTGGCGGGAGCGCCGTCCGGGCCGTCCGGCGATGTAAGTTTCGCCGGGGACGCGTCACTGACCTGCGACTTTGCGCACGTCCGGAACGGGGTCGTTGTCGGACGGGTGGACCGGGCCGGTTTTCTGGTCACCCACCCGTGACCTAGGAGACTTCCCCATGACCCCTGTGCCCCTGGAGCGCCGGGCCGCCTCGCGGCCCCCGGCGCGCGGACGCCGGCCGGTGCTGGCGACGGTGGCCGCCGCGGCCGCCCTCGCCGCCTGCGTGGCGACCGCGGCGCTGCCCCAGCTGTCCGCCAGCGCCGCCGAGTCGGCCACCGCGGCCAGCCAGCCGTACACCTGGAACAACGTGCAGATCGGCGGCGGCGGGTTCATCCCGGGCATCGTCTTCAACCAGGGGCAGCAGGGCCTGGTGTACGCCCGCACCGACATCGGCGGCGCGTACCGGCAGGACCCGGCCACCAAGCAGTGGATCCCGCTGCTGGACTCGCTGGGCTGGGACGACTGGGGCCTGACCGGCGTGGCCAGCATCGCCACCGACGCCAGGAACCCGAACCGGGTGTACCTCGCGGCGGGCACCTACACCAACGGCTGGGACCCGGCGAACGGCGCCATCCTGCGCTCCACCGACCAGGGCAGGACCTGGCAGCGCACCACCCTGCCGTTCAAGGTCGGCGGCAACATGCCGGGCCGCGGCATGGGCGAGCGGCTGACCATCGACCCGAACAACAGCGCGGTGCTCTGGTTCGGCGCCCCGAGCGGCAAGGGCCTGTGGCGCAGCACGGACTACGGCGTGACCTGGTCGCAGGTGACGGCGTTCCCGGTGACCGGCACGTACGCGCCGGACCCGTCCGACAGCTCCGGCTACCAGAGCGACCCGCTGGGCGTGCTGTGGGAGGTGTTCGACCAGGGCAGCGGCACCGTCAACGGCGTCACCAAGACGGTGTTCGTCGGCGTCGCGGACAAGCAGAACAGCGTCTACCGCTCGGACGACGGCGGCTCGACCTGGACCAGGATCGGCGGCCAGCCGACCGGTTTCATCCCGCACAAGGCCGTCCTGGACGCGTCCGGCAACCTGTTCGTCTCGTACTCGGACACCGGCGGCCCGTACGACGGCGCGCACGGCGACGTGTGGAAGTACGCGACCGGCACCGGCGGTTGGACGAACGTCAGCCCGGTGCCGTCCTCGGACAGCGCCAACAACTTCTTCGGCTACTCGGGCCTGACCATCGACCGCCGGCACCCGAACGTGCTGATGGTGACGGGCTACAGCTCGTGGTGGCCGGACACCCAGATCTGGCGCTCGACCGACTCGGGCGCGACCTGGAAGCCGTTCTGGTCGTACAACGGGTACCCGACCCGGGCCGACCAGTACAGCCTGGACATCTCCTCGGTGCCGTGGCTGACCTTCAACGCGAACGTCTCCGCGCCCGAGGAGTCCCCGAAGCTCGGCTGGATGACCGAGTCGCTGGAGATCGACCCGTTCGACTCGGACCGGATGATGTACGGCACCGGCGCGACGCTGTACGGCTCCTCGAACCTGACCAACTTCGACAAGGGCGCCAAGCCCACCATCACCCCGGTGGTCAAGGGCCTGGAGGAGACCGCGGTCAACGACCTGATCTCGCCCTCCACCGGCGCGCCGCTGCTCAGTTCGCTGGGCGACCTCGGCGGGTTCAGGCACGACGACCTGACGAAGGTCCCGGCGAAGATCTTCTCCCAGCCGAACCTGACCTCCGGCACCTCGATGGACTTCGCGGAGTCCGCGCCGTCCACCATGGTGCGGGTCGGTGACACGGCGTCCGGTTCCACCGAGAAGCACATCGGCTACTCGACGGACGGCGGCGCCAACTGGTTCGCCGCCTCCGCCGAGCCGAGCGGGGTGACCGGCGGCGGGCAGGTCGCGATCTCCGCCGACGGCTCGGCCACGGTGTGGAGCCCGAAGGGCGCCGGCGTGTACCGCTCCTCCGGGACGGGCAACTCCTGGACGGCGGCCGCCGGCATCCCGGCGGGCGCGAGCGTCCAGGCCGACCGGGTCGACCCGAAGACCTTCTACGGTTGGTCCGGCGGCACCTTCTACGTCTCCACCGACGCGGGCGCCACCTTCACCGCCAAGGCGAGCGGCCTGCCCACCGAGTCGGTGCGCTTCAAGGCCGTCCCCGGCGCCAAGGGCGACGTCTGGCTGGCCGGCGGCACCGCCACCACCAGCTACGGCCTGTGGCACTCCACCGACGGCGGCGCGACCTTCACCAAGCGGAGCGGCGTCGACCAGGCCGACAACATCGGCTTCGGCAAGGCCGCCCCCGGCAAGACCTACCCGGCGATGTACACCTCGGCGAAGATCGGCGGCGTGCGCGGCCTGTACCGCTCGGACGACGCGGGCGCCAGCTGGGTCCGGATCAACGACGATGCCCACCAGTGGGGTTGGACCGGCGGCGCGATCACCGGCGACCCGCGGATCTACGGCCGGGTCTACGTCGGCACCAACGGCCGCGGCATCGTGTACGGCGACACGGCGGGCGGCGTCTCGCCCTCCCCGAGCGCCTCCACCTCCACCTCGGCCTCGCCGTCCTCCTCCCCGTCCCCGTCGGCGTCCGCCTCGTCCTCGCCCTCCCCCTCCGCCTCGTCCTCCCCCTCGTCCTCCCCGAGCGGCGGCACCTCTTCCTCCTGCGAGGTCACCTACGCGGTGTCCAGCCAGTGGGGCGGCGGCTTCGGCGCCAACGTGACGGTGGCCAACAAGGGCACCACGGCGGTCAACGGCTGGACGGTGAAGTGGGCCTTCCCGAGCGGACAGACCGTCACCTCGCTGTGGAACGGCAACGTCACCCAGAGCGGCTCGCAGGTCACCGTCACCGACGTGGGCTACAACAAGACCATCGCCGCCGGGAGTTCGGTCTCCTTCGGCTTCAACGGCACGTGGAGCGGCGCGAACACCGCCCCGACCGCGTTCACCCTGAACGGCACCGCGTGCAGCGTGAAGACCGGCTGACGCGGTGACGGACCCGCCGCCCCCGCCCGGATTCCGTCCGGGGCCGGTCGGGGGCGGCGGCACCAGCGGAGCCCGGGCCGCCCGTGTCTCGTGGGGAGGCGGCCCGGGCTCCGTCGCGTCCGCCTCCGGAACCGGGTGGAAGGGCGGGGGTGCGCGTGCTGTACTCGGCGCATGACGGACGGCGGCGGCACGGGTGACCACAGGCGGATGCGGCTGCGGGTGACCAGCCGGCCGGTGGCCGCCGGGGCGCGGCTGAGCCGGGTGCTGGACACCGGGCCGATGCTCCGCGACACCTTCTTCCACCCGCCCGACCACCGGGTGGCGTTCCTGTACGCGAGCCGGGCCGACCTGCTGCGCCTGGGCGCCCTGTTCCGGCTGGCCGCGACCAGCCCGCACAGCGCCCTGCACGTCCCGGCCCCGCCGGGCCCCGGGCCGGTGGACGCCCGCACGACGCCGCTGCTGGTGGCCCGTGCGGACACCGGCCTGCGCCCCTCCGACTGGACCGCCCTGCGCCGCGGCCCGTACCGGGGCGGCACCCCGCTGACGGTGACCGCCCCGGCGCCGCGTCCGACCGAGCGCCCCGACGCGGTCCGGCGCCGCGCCGACCGCCACCCGGCCCGGTTCGCCGAACACGCCGGAACGTCCTTCGTCCTGGCCCGGCCCGAAATCCTCTTCTGGATGGGCGACTTGCTCACCGAGGCCGGGGAGTCCGTCGCCGGCGACCGCGAGATCCACCGCCGCGGCGAGAGCCACCGGAACGACTGGGTCGGCTTCTTCGACCCGGAGCGCACCGACGACCCGATGCACGCGCTGTGCGTGGTCGCCGCCGACCCGATCTTCCACCGGGCCCGCTGGCAGCGGCGGCCCGCCCCGGGGAACGCCGTGCTCAGCCGGTGAGGGTGGTGCCGAGCAGCGGGAGCAGGCGGTCCCAGTGGCGGCGGAGCCCGGCGGGGGCGAAGGCGTCGGTGTCGGGCATGGTGAAGCCGTGGACGGTGCCGGGGTAGATCTCGGACTCGTGGTCGACCCCGGCGGCGTCCAGTTCCCGGCCGAGCTCCTCGAACTGCCCGGGCGTCAGGTCGCTGGCGGCGTGGCCGAAGTGGGCCCGGGCGGTGATCCGGCGGAAGCTCTCCGGGCCGGCGGCGCCCACCGGGGCGTGGAACGCGGCGAGGGCGGTCACCCGGCCGGGGTGGGCCGCGGCGGTGTGCACCGCGTACAGGCCGCCGATGCAGTAGCCGGTCACTCCGACCGGTCCCGGGGCGGTCTCCGGCCGGGCGGTGAGGAAGTCGAGGTAGGCCACGGCGTCGCGCCGGACGAGCGCGGTGGTGTGCGCCTCGATCATCGGCATCAGCCGGGCGAAGATCGCGGTCCGGGACTCCTGGTCGATGCGCTCGGGCAGGTCGAGCAGCGGGGTCGGGCCGTGCCGGTGGAAGACGTTCGGCACCAGCACGCTGTAGCCGTGCCCGGCCAGTTCGGCGGCCAGCTCCCGCAGCGCGGGCCGGATGCCGAACCCGTCCGGGTACATCAGCACGCCGGGGTGCCGTCCGCCGCCGTCGGGGAAGGCGGCGATCGCGTCGGCCGGGCCGTCCGGGGTGGGGACGTGCAGGGTCTCGATGGGCAAGGGTGTCTCCTGTCGTCGGTCTGACCTGTTCCTGGCTCCTGGGGTCGGACACGACGGAGGAGGGGCCCGCGCCGCGGTGCGCGGCCCCGCCCCGGACAGCGGGTCGGCAAGGACCCGTCCGGCGCTCAGCGGAGCGCCGGGTCACCGATTCGTGCGTGGCGCGAGGCCGTCCCGGTCGTCATGGCCACCCAACGTAGCCCACCGGTCCCACGGGTGCGGGCGGTTTCGCGCGAAGGGCTCTCCCGCCGGCCGGTGCGCCCCGGTCGGCCGATCCGCTCGCGCAGCCAGGCCGGCTTCGCCGCCAGGTGGACTTCGCCGCCGCCCTCGTGGCCGTTGAACTCGTAGACCCGCAGCGCGCCCGCTCCGGCCGGCGCTCCATCGCGTAGGTGGCGCTGGCGCTGCACTCCCCCGCCGTGCCGAGGCCGGCCACCAGCCGGGCGGCGTGCAGCGTGCCGTAGCCCCGGGCGGGGCCGCGGGCCGGGGTGCCGAGGGAGAACAGCAGGGTGCCGGCGGTCATCGCGGTCCGGTGGCCGTGGCGGTCGCCGAGCGCGCCGAGCAGCACGCCGCCGAGCCGGCGGCTGACGGACGCAGCGGGGACCGGTGAGGCGGCCCGCACGGCGTCGGGGGCGAACTCGGCCCCGACCTCGGTGAGCACGAGCGCGATCAGGACGGAGTCGAAGCCGTCCAGCGCGTGGCCGCCCCGGGCGGGGGGATGGTCAGGACCCGGCGGCGGGTGCCTTCCCGCGCAGTCCGGTGGAGGTGACCACGGCCCCCAGCAGCAGGACCGCTCCGCTCGTGACCAGCGCCCAGCGGGTGCCCTCGGCGCTGGACGGGGACAGGTCGAGGACGAGGCCGAGGACGGCGACGCCGAGCGAGGCGCCGACCTGGCGGGCCGAGTTGAGGACGCCGGCGCCCGTACCGGCGAACTCGGCGGGAACGGCGCCCGCCGTGCCGGCGACCAGCGCGGGCAGGGTGAAGGAGACGCCGAAGCCGAAGGCCAGCAGGCCGGTCAGGGTCGCGGCCAGGGCGAGCGCCGAGCCGCCGGTGAACGGCGCCTGGACCAGCGCGCCGGTGCCCATCAGGAGGAAGCCGAGGGTGGCGGGCCCGCGCGGTCCGGTCCGGCCGACCAGGCGGCCGGTGTAGACCGGGTTGAACGCGGTGGGCAGGGTCAGCGCCAGGAAGACCAGGCCGGTGACGGCCGGCGAGTAGTCCCGGCCCTCCTGGAAGAACAGCGACAGGACGAACAGCAGGCCGGAGAGGCCGAAGTTGGCGAGCAGGCCCGCGCCGACCGCCGGGGAGAAGCCGGGGCTGCGGAACATCCGCAGCGGGACCATCGCCGCGTCGCCGGCCCGCGCCTCGGCCACCAGGAAGGCGGCCGAAGCGAGTGCGGCGAGCACGAGGGCGGTCAGGACCTCGGCGGCGCCCCAGCCGAGGTCCGGGCCCTCGATCAGCGCGTACACCAGGGCGGCGAGCGCGAGGACGGAGCTGAGCTGGCCGGCCAGGTCGAGTCCGCCGCGCTGCTTGCGGGCGGTCTCGGGAGCCAGTCTGGCGGTGATCAGCAGGCCGGCCAGCGCCGGCGGGACGTTGATCAGGAAGATCGCGCGCCAGCCGACGGTGTCGGTCAGCACGCCGCCGACCACCGGCCCGGCCGCCAGCGCGGCGCCGGTGATGGCCGCCCAGGAGCCCACCGCGCGGGCCCGCGGCGCGGGGTCGGGGTACGCGTTGGTGATCACCGCGAGCGAGGACGGGAGCAGCAGCGCCCCCGCCGCGCCCAGCGCCAGCCGCAGCGCGACCAGCACCGGCAGGGTGGTCGCCAGCGCGGAGACGCCGGACAGCGCCCCGAACGCGGCCAGGCCCCAGAGGAAGACCCGGCGGCCGCCGAAGCGGTCCGAGAGCCAGCCGGCGGTGAGCAGCAGGGCGGCGAAGGTGACGGTGTAGCCGTTGGTGACCCACTGGAGGCCGCTGAGGCCGACGTCGAGGTGGTCGGCCATCGCCGGGAGGGCGACCGAGACGACGGTCATGTCCAGCAGCACCATGAAGTAGCCGAGCGAGAGCCCGATCAGCAGGGCGCGCGGGGGGCCTCCGGACCCGGTCGGGGTGACGGCGGGCTGGACGCCGGCCTGCGTAGCCATGAGTGCTCCTCGTTCGAGAGACGGCGTGCCGCACCACCCGGGTCGCGGACGCGCGGACGTGCGGACGTGCGGATCCGCCGACGGGGAGGTCCGTCGGTCCGTCGGGGGGCGGTGAGTCCATTCTCCCGGACGTGGCACGGGAGTTGGCGGCACCGACGACGGGAACGGCCGATGGCTACAATCGGTTCAGCCGATAGATCGCCAGGGGAGGTCCACCGCCGTGGAGTTGCGGCACCTGCGCACGTTCGAGGCGGTCGCCCGGACTCTGAGCATGACTCGGGCGGCCCGCGAGCTCCACTACGCGCAGTCCAGTGTCAGCGACCAGGTCCAGGCGCTGGAACGCGAGTTGGGCGTCGAGCTGGTCGACCGCTCGCGGCGCCGGATCCGGCTGACCGCCCAGGGCGAGGTGCTGTCCTCGTACACCGGGCGGATCCTCACCCTGCTGGAGGAGGCCCGCTCCGCGGTCTCCCGGCCCGCCGCCGAGCTGGCCCTCGGCGCCCTGGAGACGCTGGGCCGCCACCTGCTGCCCGCGGTGCTCCCGTACTACCGGGAGCTGCACCCGCGGACCAGGGTCCGGGTCTCCCAGCACAACCGGGGCGAGCTGTACCGGTCGGTGCGCCGGGGCGACCTCGACCTCTGCCTGACCTTCGGCGCCCCGCCGGCCGACGCCGCGCTGCGCGCGGAGACGCTGGCCGAGGAGCCGCTGGTGGTCATCGTGCCGCCGGGGCACCCGCTGGCCGCCCGGGGCCGGGCCGACCTGGCGGAACTGGCCGCCGAACCGTTCCTGGTCACCCAGCCGGGGTGCGGGTTCCGGGAGATGTACGACGGCGCCTTCGGGGCGGTGTCCGGCGAGGAGCCGGTCGCCGAGGTGGACGGCATCGGCACCCTGGGCGCCTGCGTCGCGGCCGGGATGGGCTGCGCGCTGCTGCCGCTGGTGTCGGTCCGCGCCCAGGCCGACCGGGGCGAGGTCGCCCTGGTGGAGGTCGGCGGCACCGACCTGCGGACGGCGATCACCATGACCTGGCTGGAGCGCAACTCGGCCAACCCGAACCTGCTCGGCTTCCAGCGCGCCATCCGCGAGCGGCTGGCGGCCTGAGCCGCGCCCGCACGTCCGGCCGACGGGACGGGACGCCGACGGCGCGCGACGTCAGCCGACCGGACGGGACGTCAGTCGGCCGGGCGCCAGCCGAGCAGCGGGCCGAGCCGGGTGGCCAGGTCGGTGAGGATCTGCGCGTAGTCCTCCGGCGCGAAGGTGAACGGGAGGGCGAAGGCCACCTCGTCGGCCTCCCGGAACCCGGCGTGCGCGTACAGCCGTTCGGCGAGCTGCTCGCTGGTGCCGACCAGGTCGGGGGCGAACAGCAGTCGGCCGGGGCCCTGCGGGGCGAGCGTGCGGGCGTACCTGGACTCCGCGTACGCCTGGTACTTGGCGGCCTGCTCGGGGGTGGCGCTGTCGGTGGGGACGACCACCAGGCCGTGCGAGACCCGGGCCCGCCCGCCCGCGGGGTGGGCGGCCCGGAACTCCCGGATCAGGGCCAGCTGGTGGGCCTCGAAGTCTCCGTCCCGCTCGGCCCGCACCACGCTGCTGGTGAGCAGGTTCAGCCCGTGCTCGCCGGCCCAGCGCACCGAGCGCAGGCTGCCGCCGCCGTACCAGAGCCGGGCGGCCAGGCCGGGCACGTGCGGCTGGACGCGCTCGGAGTACGCCTCGATGCCCTCGGTGCCCCGGAAGCCGCTGGCCCGCTGTCCGCGCAGCAGGTTGAGCAGGCGCTCGACCCGCCCGTAGCCGAAGTCCTCCCGGTCGGCGGTGTCCGGGTACAGCGCGCCCTTGACGTCCTCGAAGTGGACCGGCACGCCGACGCTGACGCCGGGGTTGAGCCGCCCGCCGGAGAGCACGTCGACGGTGGCCAGGTCTTCCGCGTAGCGCAGCGGGTTCTCCCAGCCGAGCGGGGTGACGGCGGTGCCCAGGCCGATCCGGCTGGTGCGCTGGCTGGCGGCGGCGAGCACCGTCAGCGGGGAGGAGATGCCGTACTGCAGGTGCCGGTGGCGCAGCCAGGCGGTGTCGAAGCCGAGCCGCTCGCCGAGTTCGATCAGCCGCAGGGTGGCTTCGTGGCCGCCCGCCGGGTCGTGCTCGTCGAACAGCCCGATGGTCAGGAATCCCAGCGAGCGCAGCGGCCGGTCGGGGGTGGGCACCGGGTTCCTCCTCGGTCCGTTCGGTCTCCGTCCTGCCGCCACGCTCACACACCGGGGCGGCGGTGATCAACCGCCGGCCGGGATTGTGACGCGGCGTCATGCTCTCGCAACACGGCCCCGCGCACCGGCCCGGTGCCCCGGGCCCGCTCTCACCCCGGAGGGGCGGAGAGGACCAGGCGGCGGGCGGTGGTGCGGTAGCCGAGCCGTCCGAAGGCGGCGGCCATCGGGGTGTTGGCCAGGTCGGTGTCGGCGCGGACGTGCTCGGCGGCGGCCTCGGCGGCCAGGATCCGGGTGGTTTCGGCGAGTATCTCCTCGGCGTGGCCGCGACCGCGGTGCTCGGGCAGCACGCCGAGGTAGCCGACCACCGGGGAGGCGGAGTTGCGGGAGGGGACGGTGAAGCCGACCGGCTCGCCGTCGGGGGTGTGGGCGGTGCGCCACCAGCCGCGGTCGCCGGGCATGCCGTCCCGGTAGAAGGCGACGTCGGCCCGGGCCTGGGCCTCGGTGCCGAGGTGGGCGGCGGCGGTGCGGGAGGTGGCGTCGAGGGTGTCGGACAGGACGCGGCGGAACAGGTCGACGAAGACCTCGTCGTCGGGTTCGGGGCGGAAGCGCAGCCGACCGCTCGGGGCGGGCAGGCCCGCGCCCGGCGTCCACTCGTGGCGCAGCCGCTCCAGGGCGTCGGTGAGGCCGGCCCGGCCGGCCGCCTCCCGCCGCCAGGCCACCGCGGCGAGGACGTCGGGTCGGTCGTGCCAGTCCTCGGGGAGGAAGAGGTGGTGGGCGGGGGCGTGCCCGTACGCCGCGTGCGCGGCGGTGAGCAACTCGGCGGCCAGCGCGGTGCGTTCGGCGACGGACCGGACGCTGTCGCGGACGAGCACGGCGTCCAGCGCGCCCGGCCGGTCGGCACCCGGGCCGCTCCACCAGACGGCGAGCGCGAGCGGTGCGGCGCCCGGCGCGTCCTGGGCGATCCACGTCCGCCCCGGGCGGTACTCGCCGGTGGCGAGCCGGGCCAGGTAGGTGTCGGCCGTCAGGGCGCCGGCGGGGTCGGGCACGAGCAGCGGAAGGAAGCCGTCGAGGTCGGCCTCGACGGTGGGGCGGAAGAGCACGGTGCCTCCGGGGGCGGTGAGGGGTGGAGCCGGAGGCGCGGCCCGATCGGGCGGGCCGTCCCTACCGCACGGGTGCGGCGGGGGCGGCGGGGGAGACCGGGAGCGCCGGGTGCGTGGTGGACATCGCGGCCTCCTTCCTGCGCAGGGCCGCGCGCGACCGCGCGGACCCGACCGGGGCGCCGGTCTGCCGACCGGCGCCGCCAGGGTAGGACCCGGCCGCACGACCGCGCAACGGATTTTCCGCCCGCCGCCGGGACCGCCGCCGCACCGCCCCGGACCGCCCCCGCACCGCCCCGGGACGGCCACCGCACCGCCCCCGCGGCGGGTCAGCCCCGGTAGGTCTCCAGCAGTCGGAGCCAGACCTCGCTGATGGTGGGGTAGGCGGGGACGGCGTGCCAGAGCCGGGAGAGCGGGACTTCGCCGGCGACGGCGACGGTGGCGGAGTGCAGGAGTTCGGCGACGCCGGGGCCGGTGAAGGTGACGCCGACCAGGACCTCGCGGTCGAGGTCGACGACGGCGCGGGCCCGGCCCCGGTAGCCGTCGCCGTACAGGGCCGCGCCGGAGACGCCGCCGAGGTCGTAGTCGACGGCGCGCACCCGCAGTCCGGCGTCCTCGGCCTCGCGCAGGGTGCGGCCGACGGCGGCGACCTCGGGGTCGGTGAAGACGACCTGCGGGACGGCGGCGTGGTCGGCGGTGGCCACCGAGCGGCCCCAGGGGGCGAGGTCGAGCGGGCGGCCGGCGGCCCGGTCGGCGATGGCGGCGCCGAAGATCCGGCCCTGGTACTTGCCCTGGTGGGTGAGGAGCGCGCGGTGGTTGACGTCGCCCGCGGCGTACAGCCAGCCGGCCGGGACGGCGGTGGCGCGGCCGGTGTCGTCGGTGTCGATCCAGCCGCCGGGTTCGAGTCCGACGCTCTCCAGGCCGAGGTCGGCGGTGGCGGGGCGGCGGCCGGTGGCGAACAGGGCCTCGTCGGCGGGCAGTCGGGTGCCGTCGGTCAGGTCGAGCCGGAGGGCGCCGTCCGGCTCGCGGCGCAGGGCGGTGACCGAGACGCCGAGCCGGACGTCGACGCCGGCGGCGCGCAGGCCGTCGGCGACCAGCTGACCGGCGAACTCCTCGGTGCGCTCCAGCAGTCGGCCGCCGCGCACCAGCAGGGTGACCTCGCTGCCCAGGGCCCGCCAGGCGGTGGCCATCTCGACCGCGACGACGCCGCCGCCGACCACCGCGAGCCGGCCGGGCACGGCCTTCGCCGAGGTGGCCTCCCGGCTGGTCCACACCCGGGCGTCGGCGAGGCCGGGCAGGTCGGGGAGGGCGGCCCGGGTGCCGGTGCACACGGCGACGGCGTGCCGGGCGGTGAGGGTGCGCCGCCCGCCGTCGGGGGTCTCGACGGCGACCCGCCGCTCGCCGTCCAGCCGGCCGTGCCCGCGGACCAGGTCGATGCCGGCCGAGGCCAGCCACTCGACCTGCCCGCCGTCGTGCCAGTGCGAGGCGAACCCGTCGCGGCGCTCCAGCACGGCGGCCGCGTCCAGCGCCCCGGTGACGGCCTCCCGGCTGCCGGCCACCCGGCGGGCGTCGGCGAGCGCGGCGGCCGGGCGCAGCAGCGCCTTGCTGGGCATGCACGCCCAGTACGAGCACTCGCCGCCGACGAGTTCGCGCTCGACCAGCGCCACGCTCAGCCCGCCGGCCCGCGCCCGGTCGGCGAGGTTCTCGCCGGTGGGGCCGCCGCCGATCACCACCAGGTCGTAGTCGCTGTCCTGGGTACCCATCCGCGTCCACCCTCCTCTTCCGTCCGCCCGCCGCACCTCGGCGGCCCGTCCGACCCATCGTGCACCAGGCGGGGCGCCCGGCGGTTCAACGGGCCGGCGGGGTGGCGGTGTCCAGGAAGAAGGTGTCGATCTGCCGGACGGCCCGGACGAAGTCGTCCAGGTTGACCGGCTTGGTGATGTAGGCGTTGCTGTGGTTGCGGTAGGCCGCCGAGATGTCGTCGGGCGCGCCGGAGGTGGTCAGCACCACCGTCGGGATGACCTTCAGCTCCTCGTCGCTCTTGAGCACGCCGAGCAGTTCGCGGCCGTTCATCCGGGGCATGTTGAGGTCCAGCACGATCAGGTCCGGGCGGGCCAGCGAGGGGTCGCGCAGGCGCTCCAGGGCGGCCAGGCCGTCGGAGACCTGGGTGATGGAGCGGGTGTCGCCCCGGTCGAGCAGGGCCTCCTCGATCAGCAGGGCGTCGGCGGGGTCGTCCTCGACCAGCAGGATGTCGAAGAGGCGGTTGCTGGGGGGGGTGGCCATTACCGGCTCCGGTCCGTAGAAGAAGAAGGTCGTACTGCTCGGGCCGCGCGGTCGACCCGTACCGTGACCAGGCCGGGCCAGCGGCGCCGGGCACCCTGGCGGGTGAGGCCGGCGGCCTGGCCGAGCTGGGGGTAGCCGGCGCCGGAACTGGCGGCCCGGGCCGCCGTCTGGTCGCACTGCTGGGCGACGGCGAGCTGCAGGTACGTCAGCACGCGCAGCCGCGCCAGCTGCTCCGTCTGCGGGTCGGCGCCGGACAGCCGGTGGACCAGCTGCCCGGTGATCTCGGAAATCGCCGCGGTGCAGAGCATGGACAGCTCCTCATCGGGCATCCGGTGTCGTGTCGGGTCCGCTGGCATGCGGGCATCCTAGGGCCGCCCCCGGTTTTCCGACAACATCTGTTGTCGGAAGCGGTGTACAGTACCGCTGCTCGACCGGCTCCGGACCTCGGACCGCCGGACGGACGGGACCGACGAGGGGTGCACGGTGGCTGGCGCGGTGACGGATCGGTCCGGGCTGAACGGGCGGCCCTGGGCCGCTTGGACGACCCGGCAGTGGCTGGGGGCCAGCGTGCTCGCCGCCCTCGCCGTCCTGGTGGTGCTCGGCGCCCTCGGCGGCTGGGCGCTGAACCGCGCCTCCGACGCCACCGACCGGCTCACCCGGCGCTCCTCCCCCGCCCTGATCACCTCGGTCCGGTTGGACGGCGCGCTGGTCGGCCAGGAGACCGGCATCCGGGGCTACGGCATCACCGGCAGACCCGACTTCCTGCAGCCGTACACCCAGGGCCGGGCCGACGCCGCGGCCGACGTCGAGAAGCTGCGCACCCTGCTCGCCGGGGACGGCGCGGCGCTCGCCGACCTCGACGCGCTGCTCGCCCGGGTCTCCACCTGGCAGCGGGACGTCGCCGAACCGGTGGCGGCCTCGCCGGCCGGCGCGCCCGTGCCGCTCGCCACCGTCAACGCCGAGGTCGGCAAGGCCGAGTTCGACGCGATCCGGGACGCGGGCACCACCCTGCGCGACCGGCTGGAGGACTCGCGCAACCGGGCGGCGGCCGAGCTGACCGACGCCGAGACGTTCAGCCACTGGGTGTTCGGCACCATCGGCGTCACCCTGCTGCTGCTGTCCGGCGCCGTCTTCGTCGGGCTGCGCGGCATCACCCTGCCGCTGGACGCCCTCTCCCGGGACGTCCGGCGGGTCGCCGCGGGCGAGTTCGACCACCCCGTCGACACCCGTTCCGGCCCCGCCGACCTGGCCCAGCTGGCCGCCGACGTCGAGGGGATGCGCCGCCGGCTGGCCGAGCAGCTCGCCCTCGCCGACCTGACCCGCGAACAGCTCGACGAGCAGGCCGCCGACCTGCGCCGCTCCAACACCGAACTGGAGCAGTTCGCCTACGTCGCCTCGCACGACCTCCAGGAGCCGCTGCGCAAGGTCGCCAGCTTCTGCCAACTGCTGCAGCGCCGCTACGCCGCGCAGCTCGACGACCGGGCCAACCAGTACATCGGGTTCGCGGTCGACGGCGCCAACCGGATGCAGACCCTGATCAACGACCTGCTGGCGTTCTCCCGGGTCGGCCGGCTGCACCGCCAGTACGTGCCGGTGGACCTGGAGAAGGTGTTCGCCGCGACCCGCGACGCGCTCGCCATCGCCATCGAGGAGACCGGCGCCGAGATCACCGCCGACCCGCTGCCCACCCTGCCCGGGGACGCCACCCAGCTCGGCATGCTGCTGCAGAACCTCGTCAGCAACGCGCTCAAGTTCCGCGCCCCCGACCGGCCGCCGCGGATCGCCCTCACCGCCCGGCGCACCGGCGAGCACTGGGAGCTGGCCGTCACCGACAACGGCATCGGCATCAATCCGGAGTTCGCCGAGCGGATCTTCGTCATCTTCCAGCGGCTGCACACCCGCGAGGAGTACCCCGGCAACGGCATCGGCCTGGCCATGTGCAAGAAGATCACCGAGTTCCACGGCGGCACCATCCGCGTGGACACCGCGCACACCGGCGGCACCCGCGTCGTGCTGACCCTTGCCGCCGAGGAAGCCGAGGCCGGGCCCGTACCGCCCGCCGAGGCCGTACCGTCCGCCCAGCCCGCCCAGCCCGCCCAGCCCGCCCCCGGGCCGGCCGCGCCCGCCGAGGCCGCCGTGCCCGCCGGAACGGCTGGGACCGCCGGATGAATCCCACCACCGCCACCACCCAGCCGCTGGCGACCGCGCCGCCGCTCGACCCCGCCTACCGGGTGCTGCTGGTCGAGGACGACGCCGGGGACGCGCTGCTGGTCGAGGAACTCCTGCTGGACACCGGCCTGGAGCACTCGCTCGTCTGGCAGCAGTCCCTCGGCGCCGCCGTCCAGCAGTTGTCCGCGCACGGCGCCGACTGCGTCCTGCTCGACCTCAACCTGCCCGACGCCACCGGGATCAGCGCGCTGCGCACCCTGCAGACCGTCCGCCCGGAGACCGCGATCATCGTGCTCACCGGCCTCGACGAGTCCCGCACCGGCGCCCTCGCGGTGGCCAACGGCGCCCAGGACTACCTGGTCAAGGGCCAGGTCAGCCCCGACCTGCTGACCCGGGTGATCCGCTACGCCGTGCACCGCAAGCAGGCCGAGCAGGCCGCCGCCGAACTGCGCGAGAACCGGTTGCGGGCGCACGAGAACACCCGGCTGGAGCGCGGCCTGCTGCCCACCCCGCTGCTGCACGGCTCCCCCGTCACCGCCGCCACCCGCTACCTGCCCGGCCGCGAACGCGCCCTGCTCGGCGGCGACTTCCTCGACGTGGTGCGCACCCCCGACGGCACCGTGCACGCGGTGATAGGGGACGTCAGCGGCCACGGCCCGGACGAGGCCGCGCTCGGCGTGTGCCTGCGCATCACCTGGCGCGCCCTCACCCTCGGCGGCCACCGCGGCGCCGACCTGCTGCACCTGCTGGAGGAGGTGCTGGTCGCCGAACGCGCCCCCGCCGACAACTTCGCCACCTGCACCACCCTGGAACTGCGGCCCGACCAGCGCGAGTTGACCGTCCACCTGGCCGGCCACCACCCGCCGCTGCTGCTCACCGGCGGCACCGCCCGGGAACTGCCCGGCGCGTACGGCCTGGCCCTCGGCATCGCCCCCGGCCTCGGCGACTGGCAGCCCACCCGGCACGCCGTGCCCGCCGACTCCGGCCTGCTGCTCTACACCGACGGCCTGATCGAGGGCCACGCGGGCAGCGCGCCGGACGCCCAACGCCTCGGCACCGCCGGTCTGATCGCCCTGATCGAAGCGGCCGGCGGCGCCACCGGCGACCGGCTGCTCACCCACCTGGTGGACCGCGCCCGCACCCTCAACGCGGGCCGGCACTCCGACGACATGGCGCTGCTCCAGATCCGCTGGCCCTGAACCCCGGACGCCCGCCGGACACCCCGTCCGGCATGCCCCCGGAAGGACGGGGTAGCCGGTCGGCGAGGCACGAACCGACTCGGGGAGGAGCGATGGCGCAGCCCGACAGCAACAGCGTGAAGGCCCTCGGCTGGGCCCGCCGCATGCCGGTCTCCGGCGGTGTGCGGGCCGGCCGCCGCTGGGCCCGTGAACACCTGGACGGACTCGGCTGGAACACCGAGGCCCCGGACACCGCCGACGCCGTGGTGCTCGTCGTCTCCGAACTGATCACCAACGCCCACATCCACGCCCACAGCAACGCCGACCTGCTGCTCACCTGGGACGGCAGCTACCTGTACGTCAGCGTGCACGACAACTGCCCGACCCCGCCGCGCCCGCGCCGGGCCACCTCCAACGCCGTCTCCGGCCGCGGCATGGCCCTGGTGGAACTGCTCTCCGACGACTGGCAGGTCCACCAGGACGGCTCCGGCAAGCTGATCACCGTCCGCTTCCGCGGCCCGGACCACTCCGGGGACTGACCCGCCGCCCCGGCCCGGGCACGGTGATCGGCGCGGCCTGCAAGAGCGCCGTCAGCCCTGCTTGATCGCCGAGACGTCGAACTCCAGCACCACCTTGTCGCCGACCAGCACACCGCCGCCCTCCAGGGCGGCGTTCCAGGTGACGCCGAACTCCTTGCGGCTGATGGTGACCGAGCCCTCCAGGCCGACCCGCAGGTTGCCGTAGGGGTCGACGGCGTTGCCGGTGTACTCGAAGTCGATGGTGACCGGCTTGGTGGTGTCCTTGACGGTGAGGTCGCCGGTGACCCGGTACTCGGTGTCGGACTTCTTCTCGACCCCGGTGGTGCGGAAGGTGATGTCGGGGAAGTTCGGCGCGTCCAGGAAGTCGTTGGTGCGCAGGTGCTGGTCGCGCTGCTCGACGCCGGTGTCGATGCTCTGGGTCTTGATCACCACCTGGCCGCTGGACCTGGCCGGGTCGGCGCCGTCCAGGTGCGCGGTGCCCTCGAACTGGTGGAAGGCGCCGCGCACCTTGGTGACCATGGCGTGGCGGGCGACGAACCCGATCCGGGTGTGGGTCGGGTCGAGGACGTAGTCCCCGGTGAGCTCGGGCAGGCTGACGGTCATGGTCTGCGCTCTCTCCTCGTGGCGGTGCGGGTGCGGGGGCCGGTGGGTGCTCCCCCGCCCACGCTAGGCGCTGCGCTCCCGTGCGTCCGCCGTGACACGCGGTCAGGAGGGTCGGCCGAAGCGGCCGTTGGCGTAGTCGGCGGTGCGCTGGTCGGCCGGGTCGGTGAAGAGGCGTTCGGCGGGGCCGGATTCGACGATCCGGCCGGGGGCGCCGTGGGTGGCGGGGAAGAACGCGCAGGACCGGGAGACGCGTTGGGCCTGCTGCACGTTGTGGGTGACGATGACGGTGGTGACCCGGTGGCGGGGCGCCGAGCCGGTTGCCGACCTCGTTCCACAGGCCGGCCCGGCGCAGGCTGGACTCGACCAGGTGGTCGCGCTCCTCGCGGCCCGCCCTGATGCCGGACAGCTTGAGCCCGCTGACCAGGTTGTCGTACAGCGACACGGCGGGGAACGGGTTGGGGCGCCGGAGGACCACGCCGATCCGGCGGCGCACCTCGGCGGGGCGGCGGCCGGGCGCGTACACGTCCTCGCCCTCCAGCAGGACCTCGCCGGCCAGGGCGGCGCCGGACCGGAACCCGAGTGCCGCGGGGACGACGGCGCGTCCGCCGACGCTCCGCCCGCACTCACCTGCCGCCGCACCGGCCGGGCGTACGCGGCCGCCGCCCACCTGACCACCGGCCAACTCACCGCCGCAACCGAGGAGGTGGCCCGGATGAAGACGGACCTGCCCCGGGGCTTCCGGCAGCCGGTCGCCGAGGGCCACGTCGCCGAATGCCCCGACTTCGCCTGACTGGCGGGCAACGCCCTCCCCCACCTCGGCGAGCCCGAGGACATCGCCCACACCGTGGTGTTCCCCGCCTCCGAGGAGTCCCGCTGCCTCACCGGCCAACTCCTCGTCGTGGACGGCGGAATGACCATGCAGTCCTCCGCCGCCCCGGGACGCCTCGCCATGCTCCCGTCCTGGCCCTCCCCGGGACGCCGAACCCTCTCCCGTCACCTCAACGCGTCAGGTCGAACACCGTCTCGCTCTGCGCGGTGGAGCTCTTGGCCCGCAAGTAGGTGTTGTGGTTGGCGAACGTGTCCAGGTCCGTCGGGATCAGCACCTCCAGCGAGAAGGAGCCGTTGCCGTCCGGCATGGTGTCTCGCAGGTCGCGGACCTCCAGGTCGCCGACCGGATCGCCCTTCACCACGAACGAGACCCGCACGACGTCACCCGGGGTGAAGCCGCTACCGGTCAGCACCGTCTTCGTGCCGCCCTTCCCGGCATCCGGGGTCGCGGCCAGCACGCGGCGGCCGCCGGCCGACGCACTCGGAGCGACCCCCGAGGGCAGGGCCTTCGGCGACGGCCCCGCGCCCGGGGCCACGACCGGAGCCGGGGCGGTCACCGTGATGGTGGGCCCGGGGGCGGTCACCGTGACGGTCGCCGCCGGCTGCGCCTGCGCCCCGCCGACCTGGGACTGCGTGAAGAACCCTCCCGCGAAGCCCGCACCGGCCGTCGCCAACCCGACCAACGCGGTGATCATCGTGCCCCAGCCCTGCAAGTCCAACGAGCGGCGCTGCGCGTCGCGGACGCCCACCGCCGGCGGCCGGTCGGGCTGCGGCGGGACACGGGTCGGTGCGGGTTGCTGTCCCGGCGGCGGTACGGTCACGAATCTTCCCCCTGGTTCAGCCCCGCAGTGCGGGGCTCGATCACGCGGATATCTGGATACCACACCGCCTGACCACCCCAACGGGCCATCGAGCCGTCTCCGCACCCCGGGCAGGCTCCCGGCCGATCACCTGCCGGGGCGGCCGGTGATCGACCGGACGGCTCCTGGTCGAGTGCCGGCCCCGGGGCTCCCCCGCCGGTGCGGCGGGCCCCCGGGCCGATCGGGGAAGAGGCCGGCATCCCGCGCGGATGGTCAGGGCCGGAGGTTCTCCAGGTCCGCCAGGAGGCCGGTGTGCGTGGGCTGCCAGCCGAGGGCTTCGCGGGTGCGGGCGCTGGACGCGGGCTGGTCCATGGCGAAGATCGGGCCGAACGGGCCGAAGCTCTCCTGCGGGACCTCCTCGACCGGCAGGCCCAGCCGTCGGCCGATGACCGTCGCGATGTCGAGGACCGCGTCGCCCTCGTCGGCGACGGCGTGCCAGGCCGTCCCGGCCGGCGCCGACTCGAGGGCCAGCCGGAACAGGACCGCCGCGTCGAGCGCGTGCACGGCCGGCCAGCGCTGGGTGCCGTCGCCCGGGTAGCCGGCCACCCCGGTGCGGCGCGCCTGTTCGGCCAGCAGGCCGGCGAAGCCGCCCTCGCCCCGGTTGTGGACCGTGCGGGGCATCCGGACGGCCGTGCTGCGCACGCCGTGCGCGGCGAGCTCCAGCAGCGCGTTGACCGAGCGGCCCCGGCCGCCCACCGGCCCGTCGGTCGGCAGCGGGTCGGCCTCGGTGCTGGCGCGTCCCGGCACCCAGGGCGTGCCCGAGACCGTGACGATCGGGCGGTCGCTCCCGACGAGTTCCCGCCCCAGTGCCGCGAGGGCGGCGCCCTCCTCGGCGACGGCCCGTTCGAGCGCGTCCGCGCTGCCGTAGTCGCGCCCGAACGCCAGGCTGATCACGCCGTCGCACTGCGCGGCGCCGGCCCGCAGGACGTCGAGTTGGGCGAGGTCGCCCCGCAACACCTTGGCGCCGACACCCTCCAGCGCCTGCGCGGAGCCGTCCGAGCGGGCCAGGGCGAGAACGGTGTGGCCATTGCCGAGCAGTTCGGCGACGACGGCGGAGCCGATGGTTCCGGTACCGCCGGTGACGAAGACGTGCACGAGTCCTCCCGAAAGTGATGGGACTGTTGTCCCGTCACTGACGATACACCGTGACGGGACAACAGTCCCGTCGCCTATCCTGGTGCCATGGCTAGATGGCAACCAGGAGCGGCCCAGCGACTCGTCGTCGCGGCCGTCGACCTCTTCACCGAGCAGGGGTACGACGCCACGACGGTGACGCAGATCGCCGAGCGCGCCGGCGTCACCAAGAGCACCTTCTTCCGGCACTTCTCCGACAAGCGCGAACTGCTGGTCGCCGGGCAGGAGACGCTCGGCAAGCTGCTCGCGGACGGCATCACCGAGGCACCGGCGGACGCCACCCCGCTCCAGGCGGTGGCCGCCGGTCTCGAACGCGCGTCGAGCGCCATGGGGCCGGCGAACCGCGAAATCGGCCCCCGGCTCAGGGCGGCCGTGGCGGCCAGCACCGAACTCCAGGAGCGCGACGCCCTCAAGAGCGTCGGCCTCGCGGCCGCCATGACGGCCGCGCTCGTCGCCCGCGGCGTCCCCGAGCCGACCGCGCACCTCGCGGGCGAACTGGGGGTCCTGGCCTTCAAGCGGGGCTACGCCCAGTGGTCCGAAGGCGACCGCGATGACGAGGAGGGTCTCGCGCCCCACGCGCTGGCGGCCCTGGCGGACCTGCGCGCGGCGACCGCCTCACTGGGCTGATCCGGCGTCACCGGGCCGATCCGGCGCCACCAGGCCGGTCGGTGAGGGCGGGCCGATCCGGCATCACCGGGCCGATCCGGCGTCACCAAGCCGGTCGGCGTCACCAAGCCGGTCGGTGACGGCGAGCCGATCGGTGGCGGCGGCGTCCGGGACGCCGCCGCCGGGCCCGCCAGCTCCTCCCGCCCCGCTCAGCCGCCCCCTCCCGCCGGGGTGATCCGGGCCCGGGCGCGGAAGCCGGCCGGGGTCTCGCCGGTGCGGTGGCGGAAGAAGCGGGTGAAGACGGTGGTGGCCGGGAAGCCGAGGCGGTCGCCGATCGTCGAGGTGGTGGAGTCGCTGTGCAGGAGGAGGCGCTTGGCCTCGAGGACGAGGCGTTCGTCGATGAAGGACTTGGCGCCGCGGCCGGTGGCGGCGAGGGTCGCGCGGGTGAGGGTGCGGGGGCTGTAGCCGAGGCTGGCGGCGTAGTCCTCCACCCGGTGGGTGCGGGTGAAGTCGGCCTCGACGGCCTGCTGGAAGCGGCGGAAGGTCTCGTCACCGGCCGTCCGCCGGCGTTCGCCGCCGGGCAGGTGGGAGAGCCGCAGGACCAGGACGGCGAGGAGGTGGCGGACGACTTCGACGTGCACTTCCAGGGGGAGGCCGCGGAGTTGGCGGTACTCGTCCTCCAGGAGTTCCAGCGTGCGTTCCACCGCCGGGCGGGCCGAGGGGGCGGGGAGGAGCGGCAGGCGCCAGGCCCGGCGGTCGAGGCGGGCAGCGGCGACGGTGGCCGGGTCGAGGAAGCCGGCCTGGAAGAGCACGAGTACGGCGTCCGGCGGCGCGGGGCCGTCCCCGTCCAGGGTGCGGAGCACTTGGCCGGGGCGGATCCAGAGCCAGTGGCCGGGGGTGATCCGGCACTCGGTGAGGTCGACCAGGCAGCGCAGGACACCCTCCCGGACGGTGACGAGCAGGTGGAAGGACGGGCGGACCGGGGTGTCGGCGGACGGGACGCCGAGCCGGGCCAGGCGGGCGGACCAGCCGGGCGGGTCGGTGACCTCGATGCCGGGCGGGCCGCCGGGGGTGGTGGGGAACGGGAAGTCGGCGACCAGGGGCGCCCGCCCGGCAAGCTGTCCGTTTCTGCTCATCTCCTGCCCGAGTCTAGCCGTCGCGCCCCGCCTTCCCGCGCCTAGCGTGGTCGCCACCGGCCGCCGTTCGTCCGCGCCGGAACTGACCGGAACTGCACATCGAGAGGCTGGCACGCATGCGACTGATCGTGGGGATGACCGGGGCGACCGGCGCCGTCCTCGGGGTGCGGCTGCTCGAACACCTGGCGGCGAACCCTGAGGTGGAGACCCACCTGGTGCTGAGCCGCTGGGCCCGGGCCACCGTCGAGCTGGAGACCGGGCGGACGGCGCGGGAGCTGTCGGCGCTCGCCGAAGTGGTGCACGGGCCGGACGACCAGGGGGCGGCGATCTCCTCCGGGTCGTTCCGGACGGACGGCATGGTGGTGGTGCCGTGCAGCATGAAGACCCTGGCGGGGATCCGCGCGGGGTGGGCGGAGGGCCTGGTGGGCCGGGCGGCGGACGTGGTGCTCAAGGAGCGCCGTCCGCTGGTGCTGGTGCCCCGGGAGACGCCGCTCAGCGAGATCCACCTGGAGAACATGCTGGCGCTGGCCCGGATGGGCGTGCGGATCGTTCCGCCGATGCCCGCGTTCTACCACCGCCCCTCCACCGTCGAGGAGTTGGTCGACCACCTGGTGGCCCGCATCCTCGACCAACTGGACCTGCCCGTCCCGGACGCCCGCCGCTGGTCCGGCATGCGGGCGGCCCGCGCCCCGCGCCAGGCCCCCTGAACACCCCTCCGCCCGGACCCCCGACCCGACTCACAGGAGACCGCCTTGTTCGCACCCGCACGCACCGCATCCGCGCGCACCGAACCCGCCCACGTCGAACCCGCCCACGCCGAATCCGCCCTGGACTTCCGGGCCTTCGTCGCCCGCCTGCTCGCCGACGGCGACGTGATCACCGTGGACCGCCCGGTCGACCCGCACCTGGAGGTCGGCGCGGTCACCCGCCGGGTGTACGAAACCGCCGCGCCCGCACCGCTGTTCACCTCCCTGACGTCGGGCGCGCCGGGCTGCCGGATCCTCGGCGCGCCCGCCGGCCTGAGCGGCGACCCGAGCGGGCGCTACGGCCGGCTCGCGGCGCACGTCGGCCTGGGCCGGGACGCGGGGGCGCGGGAGATCGTGGAGCGGCTGGTCTCGGCGATGCACGCGGAGCCGGTGCCGCCCCGGGTAGTGGCGACCGGGCCGTGCAAGCAGAACGTGCTGACGGGCGCGCGGGTGGACCTGGAGCGCTTCCCGGTGCCGCTGCTGCACCAGGAGGACGGCGGCCGCTACTTCGGCACCTACGGGTTCCACGTCGTCCGCACCCCGGACGGCGGTTGGACCAGCTGGTCGGCGGCCCGGACGATGCTGCGGGACGCCACCAGCCTGGTCGGTCCGGCCATGCCGCAGCAGCACCTCGGCATGGTGCGCGAGCAGTGGCTGCGGCGCGGCGAACGGATGCCGTGGGCGATGGTGCTGGGCGCGCCGCCGGCCGCGCTGGCCGCGGCGGGGATGCCGCTGCCGGCAGGGGTGAGCGAGGACGGCTACGTGGGGGCGCTGGCCGGGGCGCCGGTGGAGGTGGTGCGGGCGGAGACCAACGACCTGCTGGTGCCCGCCAACTCGGAGATCGTGCTGGAGGGTTGGGTGGAGGCCGAGGAACTCGCCCCGGAGGGGCCGATGGGCGAGTACCACGGGTACGCCTTCCCGGAGGGCAGGTTGCAGCCGGTCTTCCACGTCGAGGCGGTGACCTTCCGGGACGAGCCGATCCTCCCGGTGTGCGCGGCCGGTCTGCCGCCGGAGGAGAACCACACCGTCTGGGGGACGATGATCTCGGCGGCCGCGCTGGACGTGCTGCGCCGGGCCGGGCTGCCGGTGGACTTCGCGTGGTGCTCGTACGAGGCGGCGACCTGCTGGATCGTGGTGTCCGTGGAGCGGGCCGGACGCGGCGAACTCGCCATGTCGGACGATGAGTTGACAGGAATGATCGCGGAGACGCTGTTCGCCTCGCACGCGGGGTGGCTGGTGCCGAAGGTGATCGTGGTGGACGACGACGTCGACATCACGGACGTCTCCCAGGTGGTCTGGGCGCTGGCCACCCGCCACCACCCGCAGACCGGCACCCGGCTCTACCCGGACGTCCCGGGCATCCCGATGGTCCCGTACCTGACGGCCGCCGAGGCGGAGGCGGCCCGCGGTGGCAAGTCGGTCACCAACTGCCTGCTGCCGCGGGGGTTCCGGGGGCGCACCGCGTCCTTCGCCGCCTCGTTCCCGGCGGAGTTGCGGCAGCGGGTGCTGAACGACTGGGCGGCGTACGGCTTCCCGGCCGCCTGACCTCGCCCGCCCCGCCCGCCCCCCTGCCTGCCCCCGCCTGACCCCCCGGCGGGCCGATTCGCCCCTCTCCAACCCGCCTAGCAC
>NZ_JNWZ01000030.1 GCF_000716545.1 Kitasatospora phosalacinea | reverse complement strand
CCCCTCCCCCGCCCCCGCACAACCCGCCCAGCCCACTCGGCCCGGCCGCCCCGCCCGCCCCCGGGCTACGCCTCCGCGCGCATCGCGGTGTCGAAGTCCCGCAGGGCCCGCGCCACCCGCGCCGACTGCATGCCGGCCGCGAGCAGCCGGGCCCGGTCGGCGGTCCGCTCGGCCTCCGCCCGCTCGCCGGTGCGGCGGTAGGAGTCGGCGAGGCGCACCATCAGCAGCGCCTTGGCCCTGGCCCGCTCCGTGGAGAGCGCCTCGATCGAGGCCAGCAGCAGGCCGCGCGCCTGCTCGTGCTCGCCGAGCAGCAGGTACCCCTCGCCGACCATGCCCTCCAGGTCGGCCCGTTCCTGCACGTGTCCCTCCACGTCCTCCAGCACCCGGAACGCCCGCTCGGCGACGGCCTCCGCACTGATCTGCTCCCCCTTGCGGCCGTGCGCCCGGGCGATCCGCCCCAATTGCAGGGCCCGCTCACGCGGTGTCAGCACGGCGTCGGCGGCGCGCAGCGCGGTGGAGAGCATCGCCACCGGGTCGAGTCCCCGCCCGCCGGAGTTGTACGTCGCCTGGACGGCGAGGCAGCCGACCACGCCGACGCCGAGCCGGGGGTCGCCGGAGACGTGCGCGGCCCGCAGGGCGGCGACGAAGGCCCGCTGGGCGGCGGCGTCGTTACCCATGTCGTAGTTGGCCCAGCCGACCAGCCGGGCCAGCCGGCTGGCCGCCCCGTACAGCTCCCGGCCGAGCGGC
The DNA here is from genome assembly GCF_000716545.1 of Kitasatospora phosalacinea. GTDB lineage: Bacteria > Actinomycetota > Actinomycetes > Streptomycetales > Streptomycetaceae > Kitasatospora > Kitasatospora phosalacinea. The sequence continues at coordinate 91,789 of NZ_JNWZ01000030.1, read as the reverse complement.
TCGTCGTAGCTGCCGAGTTCCAACAGCTTGCCCACCATGGCGAGTTCGGCCTTGGCGAGGTCGAGGATCAGTCCGCCGCCGTAGGCGCGTTCCAGACGCTGCTTGGATTCGTAGGACAGCCGCAGGTCGGCCAACTGCTCGGGGGCGATCCGCAGCGCGCCCTCCCCGCCGGTGACCGGCGGGGGCGGGGAGGCCCAGTGCCGGGCCGCCTGCTCCAGTTCGTCGCCGCGGAACAGGTCGGTCAGGCGCACCGGGGCGCCGTCGGCCCCCGCCTCGCGGAGCGCGGTCTGCGCGGTGTCGGCGGTCCACGGGTCGGTCAGCAGCCGGGGCGAGAGCATCTTCGCGCCCCGGTGGGAGCCCATCCGCCCCCAGAGCTGCTCGTAGGTGACGGCGATGCCGACGCTGCGGCCCAGCACCTCGCAGACGGTCTGGTCGTGCGGCGAGCGCGGCACCATGCCCCGGTCGCGCCACTTGTACGGTGCGGTGGAACTGATCGCCATGCCGGTCGGAAGCACCGCGTTCACCTCGCGGGCCAGCCGCTCCGGGCTCCAGCCGAGCTGGTGGAGTATCCGGGCGAGCTCGTCGTTCCGTTTTCGCACCAGGTCGGCCATGGCACGACCGTAGCGGCCCCGCGCCCCGCTCGGCAGGGGAGTCCCGTGAACGACCGGAGGCCGCCCCTCGCGGGACGGCCTCCGGACTACTGTGGAGCTAAGGAGAATCGAACTCCTGACCTATTGCATGCCATGCAATCGCTCTACCAACTGAGCTATAGCCCCATGCTTTCACCTGCGGTTTCCCTCGGCGACATCGATAACTCTACACGGTCGGCGCCCCCGGCCCTAATCCGTTTCGGGGCCCCCGCGACGGCCGTGACCCCGGCCCGCACCCGGGCCCACCGACCCGACCGCGGAGACACCGAAGGCCGCCACCCTGTTCGGGCAGCGGCCTCGCGGAACTGCTGTGGAGCTAAGGAGAATCGAACTCCTGACCTATTGCATGCCATGCAATCGCTCTACCAACTGAGCTATAGCCCCGCGACACTGACGACCACTCACGGACCACCGGTGCGGAGTGGAGCTAAGGAGAATCGAACTCCTGACCTATTGCATGCCATGCAATCGCTCTACCAACTGAGCTATAGCCCCGCAGTTCCGCGACTCCCGCCCCCGGTCTCCCGTCTGCGTTCCTCGCTGCGAACGAGGAAGACTCTAGCTGGTCAGAGCCGGAACTGTGAAATCCGGGTCGGTCGGCCGTCAGGTCTCGTCGCCGATGACCGGCTGCGGCAGCGTGCCCGCGTTGTGCTCCAGCAGCCGCCAGCCGCGCGAGTCCTGGCCGAGGACCGACCAGCAGCAGTTGGAGAGGCCGCCGAAGCGCTCCCACAACTGCGGCTCCAGGCCCAGTATCCGGCCGATCATGGTGCGGATGGTGCCGCCGTGGCTGACCACCACCAGGGTGCCGTCCTCCGGCAGCTTGTCCGCCGCGTCCAGCACCACCGGGACGGACCGGTCGGCCACCTCCGTGGCCAGCTCGCCGCCGCCGCGCCGCACCTGCTCGCCGTTCGCCCACGCCTCGTACTGCTCGGGGTAGCGGGCCCGGATCTCGGCGTTGGTGAGCCCCTGCCACTCCCCCGCGTAGGTCTCCCGCAGGCCCTCGTGGTGGTGCACCTCCAGGCCGGTGAGCGCGGCGAGCTCGGCGGCGGTGCGCCGGGCCCGCCGCAGGTCGGAGGAGATCAGCAGGTCGGGCCGGAGCCCGGCGAGCAGCCGGGCCGCCCGCTGGGCCTGGAAGACGCCCTGGTCGGTGAGCTCGATGTCCGTGGTGCCCTGGAACCTCGATTCGAGGTTCCAGGAGGTCTGGCCGTGCCGCCAGAAGACGATGCGCGGCCAGGCCCCCGACCGGCTCAGAGGTCGCCCCCGGAGACCGCGTTGCCGGCCGCGTCGGTGACGGCGTTCTCCGGCCGGTTCCGGCTGGCCAGCGCGTCCTCGGGGAGCGGCAGCTCGGGGCAGTCCTTCCACAGCCGGTCGAGCGAGTAGAAGGAGCGCTCCTCGGAGTGCTGGACGTGCACCACGATGTCCAGGTAGTCGAGCAGGATCCAGCGGCCCTCGCGCTCGCCCTCCCGGCGCACCGGCTTGACGTCGAGCTTCTCTCGCAGTTGGTCCTCGATCTCCTCCGCGATCGCCCGCACCTGGCGGTCGTTGGCGGCGGAGGCGATCAGGAAGGCGTCAGTGATCGACAGCACCTCGCTGACGTCGAAGGCGATGATGTCGTGCGCCAGTTTGTCGGCCGCCGCCTGTGCGGCGACGGTGATCAGTTCCTGGCTTCGGTCGGTGACGGTCACGATGCTCTTCCGGATCGGCTGTGGGGATACCCTCCCAGGATCTCACGAACGCGACGGAGCCCCGGAGCGTTTTCCGCCCGGGCCCCGATCACGGTGGTGCGGCCGCGGCCGCACCGTCGTTACTGCTTCTGCGCCGGCGGCTGGTAGTCCTTGCCGACCACCAGCACCAGGTCCGCGTTCTGCGCGTCGGTGACCTTCTTCACCGCGGAGTCCGGCAGGCCCAGGCTGGTGGCCAGGGTGAGGGCCGCGGGCCGTGCGGCGTCGTCGGTGTAGCGGATCTCGGAGGCCGCCTGGTCCGGCGCCTTCGCGGTGGAGGGCAGCACGTCCATGCCGGTGTTGGTGACCGCGGCCTGCGCGGCGACCGACGTGGTGTCGCTGCCGGAGGCGTTGACCACGGCGACGCGGGTGGCACCGCCGCTGCCCTTGGCCTTGCCGATGGTGCCGCCGAGGATCTCCTTCACCTGCTTGCCCGCGGTGGCGTCGTCCAGGGTGCCGTCGGCCTTGGCGGTGAGCGTGGCGGTGGCCAGGTGTCCCGCCTTCGCCTGCTTGGCCATGTTGACCAGCACGCCGGCCAGTGCCTCCTCCGGGAGCGACGGGTCGGCGACCGAGTTCATCCGGTGCACGTCGTCGGTGGCGTCCGCCATGGTGGTCGGCATGGTGTTGATCAGCGCGGCCATCACCTGCCCGAAGCGGGCGAGCTGGGCGTCCCGGTTCTCCCCCGGCGCCTGCAGGGTCGCGTAGGCGACGGCGGCGTGCCCGTTCAGCAGGACGTCCTTGCCCGCCGCGGCGAGCACCTTGTTGTCCTCGCGCACCTCGGCGTTGGTGTCCACCTTGATGCCGCCGAGCTGGGAGACCAGCAGCAGCAGGTAGGGGGTGTCCAACCGCCAGGTGCCGGCCACCTTGGCGCCGAGCACCGCGGACAGGCCGTCGCGGGTCGCGGAGGCGCCGATCTCGTCCAGGGACTTGCCGACCGTGGTGGTGGAGGACGCTCCGCTGCTGGGCAGTTGCAGGGTGTCCGGCAGCAGCAGCACGGTCGCCTTCTTGCCGCCCTCGTCGTCGACCAGCAGCGCGGTGGTGACCTTGCCCTGCGGGTCGCGCAGGTGCACCACGTTGACGTACCGGCCGCCGACCGCCGCCTCCGCGTCGTCACCGCCGCCGATCTTCCCGCTCCACCACAGGTAGCCCGCCCCGCCGGCCACCAGCACCGCCAACACCACCACCAGCGAGAGCAGCCGGTTGCGCAACCGCCGCCGGCGCTCGGCCCGTACCTCGCTGCGCGACTCGGCGAACTTCAGCCAGTCGATCGCGTCCTCGGACTCCTCCGTCTGCTCGTCGACGAAGCTGAACTCGCCCGTGGTGTACGAATCCCCGCCCTTGGCCTTCGCCCGGGCGGCAGCCGCGGCCGCCGCCCGCCCGCCGACCAGCTCGGACGGCTCCTCCACCGGCGCGTCCGCCGCGCCACCCGCCGAAGCCGGAGCGGCCGCGGCCGCGGCCCCCGGACGCGCCCGCGGCGGCACCACCGCGCCGGCCCCGGCACCAGCACCGGCACCGGCACCGGCACCGGCAGCAGAAGCCGCGGCCGCCGAACGCCCCGCCACCCGCGCGGAAGCCTGCCCGGTCGCCTGCCCAGACCCCTGCCCGGACGTCTGGCCCGGCACCTGCCCGGCGCCCTGCCCCGGCTGCTGCTGTCCGTAGTAGGGGTCGTAGGACTGCCGCCCGTACCCGTCCCCGCCCTGCTGCCCGCCGAACTGCCCCTCGTAGCCGCCCTGTTCGAACCCCTGCGGCCCGTACCCGCCCTGCTCGTACCGGCCGCCCTGCCCGTACCCGGACTGCTCGTAGCCCTGCTCGTACCCGGGCTGCCCGTACCCGCCCTGCTCGTACTGGCCGCCCTGCCCGTACCCCGTCTGCTCGTAGCCCTGCGCCGGGTACCCGGCGGCGGCCTGCTGCCCGCCGCCGTAAGGGTCCTGCTGCGGGTACGCCCCAGGCCCCTGCCCCTGCTGGGACTGCTGCTGGTACTGCTGCTGCTGGGCGCCGTACTGGTCGTACTGCTGCTCGTACTGGCCGCCCTGCCCGTACGTCTGCGCCGGCGGCGGCTGCTGCGGCGGGTACGGCGGCTGCTGTCCCTGCGCCTGCCCCTGCTGCCCGTACGCCTGCTGCTGCTCGTAGCCCTCGTACCCGTCGTACCCCTGCTGCTGCGCGTAGTAGCCGGGCTGCGGCTGCTCGGGGCGGGGCGGACGGGGCTGCTGGGGCTGGGGCTGGGGCTGGGGCTGCTGGCCGAACCAGTTCTGGTCGTCGGACGTTCCGGTCACGTCGTCCCTCCTGGGGGCATCAAGGCCGGGCCGACGCGTAGAGCGCCCGCTTGTGGATGTATCGGACCACGCCGTCCGGCACCAGGTACCAGATGGGTTCGCCCTTGGCGACGCGCACCCGGCAGTCGGTGGAGGAGATGGCGAGCGCGGGCACCTCGACCAGCGAGACGCCGCCGACCGGCAGGCCGGTGTCGGAGAGAGTATGGCCCGGCCGGGTGCAGCCGATGAAGTGCGCGAGGGCGAAGAGTTCCTCGGAGGAGCGCCAGGAGATGATCTGCGCGAGGGCGTCGGCGCCGGTGATGAAGAAGAGCTCGGCGTCGGGGTGCAGGCCGCGCAGCTCGCGCAGGGTGTCGACGGTGTAGGTGGGGCCGTCGCGGTCGATGTCGATCCGGCTGACCGAGAACTGGGGGTTCTCGGCGGTGGCGATGACGGTCATCAGGTAGCGGTCCTCGGCCGGCGAGACCTGCCGGTCGGACTTCTGCCAGGGCTGCCCGGTGGGGACGAAGATCACCTCGTCCAGCTGGAAGGCGCTCGCCACCTCGCTCGCGGCGACCAGGTGCCCGTGGTGGATGGGGTCGAAGGTGCCGCCCATCACGCCCAGCCGTCGTCGCCTGCGCGGACCGCCGTCCGGAACCGGGCTGCCCGGCGCGGAGGTGTCCGGCGCCACGTTCGTCCCGGGGGTCTCGACCTGCTCTCTCATGGCGCCACACCTTACGCGACGCGGATGTACCGGGGATTCCGCCCGTCAGCGGCCCCCGGACGCACCGCGCCCCGCAGCCTCGCGGGCCCCGGACGCACCGCGCTCCGCCACCCCGGGGGCCGCGGGCGCGCGGCGGGCGGGGCGGCGGCGCGGCCGGTCAGCGGTCGCGGTTGAAGCGGGTGGTGATGAACAGCAGGAGCAGCAGGATGAACAGCGCCGAGCCGCCCGTCAGCAGGGGGTTGAGGCTGTCGTGGTTACCGCCCTCTTCGGCGAGGTGGACGATGGCGGGCAGGGCAGCAGTGCTCATGATCGGCGGGACCTTCTCGGCTCGGGGTGAGGACCAGGCGGTCACGGACCGTACGGCCCGCGCGCTCATCGTACGGGGGCCCGACACGCAACCGCGCGGCGGCCCACCGCGTCTGACCACTCGTGAGCCGCCGTCCGGCCGCTCACGCCTCCGCGAGGCCCCGGACGCGCCTCCACGGGGCCCGGGACGGTCCTCCGGCGGCCCCGGCCGTCGGGCCCGGACCACCGGGACGGCCCGCGTCAGCCCAGGTCGTCGGCGGTGCGCCCGGCCGTCGCGGCCGGTTCGGTCTCACGGGCCGCCTGGCGCTCCGCGTCGCGCTTGGCGCCGTCGCGGCCGGCCCGGGCCAGCGCCCACACCATCAGGCCGACTCCGACGAAGGAGGCGATCAGGATGAACCGCAGGAACAGACCGGGGCCGTTCGCGCTGGAGATCGGTCCGGCGAGCTGGACCAGGGCGGCAGTGGACATCACGGACTCCTTGTTCGGTACGGCAGAGCCAGGGTAGTCCCGTTTACCGCCGTTCCCGGCCCCGGCGTCCCGGGTCGCCCGCGGGGTGCCCCGGTCTCCCCGGCTCCCCCGGTCCCCGGTCTCCCCGGCTCCCCCGGTCCCCGTCTCCCGGGCCGGGGGGCGGACGGCGTAGCGTGACCGCGGGGACGAGTACGGACACACCGACGTTGAAGTGGAAAGCAGCGGGGGCCGGCCACAGGTGCCGGTGCCGGCGTCGATCCAGGAGAGGTACTCAATGACCGACATGACCAAGGGTTCCGCGCCGAGCCGCCGACGCCAGCGCTTCCCGGAGATCTCCACCCGGGCCTGGGAGCACCCGGCGGACCGCTCCGGGCTGGTGGCGATGCGCAAGCTCAGCGGCTTCGACGACGTCCTGAAGAAGCTGGCCGGCCTGGTGTCCGAGCGCAGCGTGCGCCTGATGTTCCTGGCCACCGCGGTCAAGACGTCGGAGCGTCAGTTCCCGGAGCTGTACGACATGGTGCGGGACGCCGCGTACATCCTGGACCTGGACAAGGTCCCGGACCTGTACGTCTCCCAGGACCCGAAGGTCAACGCGTACTGCATCGGCATGGACACCCCGGTGATCGTGGTCACCACCGGCCTGGTCGAGCTGATGGACGAGGAGGAGCTACGCGCGGTGATCGGCCACGAGGTCGGTCACGCGATGTCGGGGCACGCCGTCTACCAGACGATGCTGCTGATCCTCACCAACCTGGCCACCCGGATCGCCTGGATACCGCTGGGCAACCTGGCGATCATGGCGCTGATCACCGCGCTCAAGGAGTGGTTCCGCAAGGCCGAACTGTCCAGCGACCGGGCCGGTCTGCTGGCGGGACAGGACCTGCAGGCGTCGATGCGGTCGCTGATGAAGCTGGCCGGCGGCGCGCACATGGCCGAGATGAACGTGGACGCGTTCCTGGAGCAGGCCGCCGAGTACGACAAGGCCGGCGACCTGCGCGACAGCGTGCTGAAGCTGCTCCAGGTGCTGCCGCAGTCGCACCCGTTCGCGGTGGTGCGGGTGGCCAAGCTGAAGAAGTGGGCGGAGAGCGAGGAGTACCGCTCGATCCTGGCCGGGGCGTACCCGCGCCGCGGTGACGACCCGGACGCCTCGGTCAGCGCGCAGTGGAAGGCCGCCGCCGAGTCGTACTCGCAGTCGATGAAGGAGAGCAAGGACCCGCTGATGGGCCTGCTGCGCGACCTGGGCAACGGCGTCGGCACGGTCGGCGGCAAGCTCCGCGACACCTTCACCGGCGCCGGCCGCAGCAACGGCAGCGGCGGCGGCAGCGAGGGCACGGACGGCGGCGACTCCCAGGGCTGACGGGCCGGCACGGTCCCGCCCCGCCGGACCCGGCCCACCGCGGCCCCGCCCCGCCGGACCCGGCCCGCCCGGCGTCAGCCGGCGATCGGCCCGAGCACCCCGCAGGTGTCCCAGGCCGGCCGTCCGTGGTCGGCCGGGTCCACGGCGGGCGGGTTGCTCGGGCGGACGCCCGCCGTGGTGGCGAGCACCGGCCGCAGGTAGTCGCTCTGCCCGGCCGTGCAGGAGCTGGGTCCGGCCTGCACCGCGGCGTCGACCACCCGCAGCCGGCCGGTGTCCAGGTCGGTGCGGTCGATGTCGATGCGCACCGCCCGGCGCACCGCGTACAGGGTGACCGCGGGGTCGCTGGTGGTGCCGGCCGGGCGCAGCGCGTACACCAGGGTGTGGTCGGCGGTGACCTCCAGGGTGTCGCCGTCCAGCTCGCCGACCCGGACGTTCCCGGTGACCTTGACGGTCTCGGTGGCCAGGGCGACCTGCCCGGGGTCGAAGCGCACCATCCAGCCGGTGGCGGCGTGGTGCTGGTCGTCGCGGGGCGAGTTGGTGCTGTCGTCGTACTGGGTGAGTTCGCCGGCCGTGACCAGGGACCTGATCTGCGCGGTCTCGTTGGCGGTCAGGGTGGCCGGGGTCAGCTCGGAGAGCACCAGGTAGTGCTGGGCGGAGTCCAGGGCCCGCTGCACCTGGGAGCCGGTGAAGTGGGCGGTGGCGGTGGCGGCCGGCATCCCCAGCCCGGCCTGGCCGTCGGCGTACCCGGCGGGCAGCCCGGCGAACGGGTTGCCGGGGTCGGCGGCCGCGGTGACCGTCCCGGGCGGGGCGAGCGGGGTGAGGCTGACGGTCAGCTGGGTGCCGCTGGGCGGGGCGCTCTGGCCGCGCGGGGAGCTGATCCCGAAGTAGACGGCGGCGGCGAACGCCATCACGACCACCAGCAGCAGGACGACGGCCTGCCGGGGCAGCGACAGCCAGCCCCAGCCGCGCGGCCGGGTGGCCCGGCCGAGGGCGCCCGCCAGCCGCTCCTGCGCGGACAGCTCCTGGATCCGGGCAGCCCGGACGAACGATTCGTCGAAGACGACGGACCGGAACTCGTCGTCGTTGGAACCACCCTCGGGCGTGCCCCCAGGAGGCTCGCGCGGGTCACCCATGACACCAGGGTAGACTCGCGCGCCGCCCGCGACGAGGGCGCGCGGGCAACGAGTGCGCGACGGCGGGTGACGGGCCCCCGGGGGAGCGTCAGCCGACGGACCCGGCGGCCACCGCGGACGGCTGCACCGGCACCGCGGCCGGGCTCCCGCCCTGGTCCCCGCCGCCGCGACCGCCGCCGCTCTGGCTGCTGCCGCTGCTCGGCCGGGCCGGCGGCTCCTGCGCCGCCCCGCCGACGCCCCGGTACACCGCGGCGACCGACAGCGCGACCAGGCCGACGCCCATCACCAGCGCCAGCACCCAGGCCACCGGCCGGTGCCAGCGCTGCTGGGCGACCGTGCCGCCGCGCAGCGGGTCGAAGGCGCGGACCCGGGAGCGGCGGACGCGCCGTTCCTGCCGGTCGCAGCCCGACCACGGGTCCGGGTAGAAGCGGTCCTCGTCGAGTCCGCCGGGCAGCGGGCGCAGTTCCAGCGGGAGGCCGTCGCCCCCGCCGGCGTGCTCGGCGTGCTCGGTGAACTCGTAGCTCCGGGCCGCCCCCGCCTGTTCCGGCTCCAGCCGGGCCTCGGCGGCGGCGAGCTGCCGCTCCCGGGCGCTCGGCTCGTGCACGGCGGCGGAGCGGACGAAGCTCTCGTCGAAGACCACGGTGGCGAACTCGTCGTCCGCACCACCGTGGTCGGCGCCGTCGGAGTACGGCGAGCCCCCCACATCCTCAGCCACGGATTCAATGTATTACCGGCCGGGGCGTTTGTCTGTGGGTCTCGCCGATCGGGTCCGGACGGGCTACGGCATTCGGCCGCGCACCGCCCGGCCCGCCCCACCCGCACCGCCCGGCCCACCCCCGCACCGCGCTCCCCGGCGACGGGAGCGGACGGCAGCGGACGGCAGCGGGTGGAGCGCGTCAGCCGCCGACGGTCTGCCGGGCCTCGCCGCGCACGTGCCCGTCGCCGGTGACGATGTACTTGGTGCTGGTCAGCTCCGGCAGGCCCATCGGGCCCCGGGCGTGCAGCTTCTGGGTGGAGATGCCGATCTCCGCGCCGAACCCGAACTCGCCCCCGTCGGTGAACCGGGTGGAGGCGTTGACGGCCACCGTGGTGGAGTCGACGAGCTGGGTGAAGCGGCGGGCGGCGGGCTGCGAGCTCGTGACGATCGCCTCGGTGTGGCCCGAGGAGTAGCGGCGGATGTGCTCCACGGCGGCCTCCAGCGAGGGCACCACGGCGGCCGCCAGGTCCAGCGACAGGTACTCGGTCTCCCAGTCCTCCTCGGTCGCCGGGACGGCCGTCACCCCGGTGCCCTCGGCGGCCTTGAGCACCGCGTCGTCACCGTGCACGGTGACGCCGGCCTCGGCCAGCGCGGCCAGCGCGAGCGGCAGGAAGGCGTCCGCGACGTCCTGGTGCACCAGCAGCGTCTCGGCGGAGTTGCAGACGCTGACCCGCTGCGCCTTGGAGTTCAGCAGCACGCCGACGGCCATCGCCAGGTCGGCCCGCGCGTCCACGTACACGTGGCAGTTGCCGGTGCCGGTCTCGATCACCGGGACGGTCGAGCCCTCGACCACGGTGCGGATCAGCGAGGCGCCGCCGCGCGGGATCAGCACGTCGACCAGGCCGCGGGCGCGCATCAGCTCCCGCACCGACTCGCGGCCCTCGCCCGGCACCAGCTGGATCACGTCGGCCGGCAGGCCCGCGCCGGCCACCGCCGTGCGCAGCACCTCCACCAGCGCGGTGTTGGAGCGGTACGCGGAGCCCGAGCCGCGCAGCAGCACCGCGTTGCCGGACTTCAGGCACAGCGCGGCGGCGTCCACCGTGACGTTCGGCCGGGCCTCGTAGATGATGCCGACCACGCCCAGCGGGACGCGGACCTGGCGCACGTCGAGGCCGTTGGGCAGGGTGTAGCCGCGGACCACCTCGCCCACCGGGTCGGGCAGGCCGACCACGCTGCGGACGTCGGAGGCGATCGCGGCGATCCGCTCCGCGGTGAGCGTCAGCCGGTCGATCACCGACTCGGCGGTGCCGGCCGCCCGGGCCCGCTCGACGTCCTCCGCGTTGGCGGCGGTGATCTCGGCGGTCCGCTCGACCAGCGCGTCCGCGATCGCCAGCAGCGCGGCGTCCTTCGCCGAACGCGGCACTGGCGCCAGGGCGGCGGCCGCCTCCCGGGCACGGCGCGCGGCGGCGAGGACGGGGCTGTCGGCGGTGGCGGTGAGATCGCTCATGCCGCCAAGCCTAGCGAGCCGACGGCCCCGCCCCGCCGCGCATTTCGCCCGCTGAGACGTCCCCGCGGGAGCGTCCCCGCGGAAGTTCCCCGCAACCGGCGGCCGGCGCGCTCAGTACGGGTGCACCCCGCCCGGCTGCGGCGGCGGATCCCCGAAGCCCTCCGCGACCCGCTTGTGGTACGTCGGGCGGTCCACCACCTCCAGGCCGACGATCTCCCAGGCCGGGAGCTTCGCGCTGGCCTTGTGCTCGCCCCACAGCCGCAGCGCGATCGCCGCCGCGTCGTGCAGGTCCCGCGCCTCCTCCCAGTAGCGGACCTCGGCGTGGTCCGCGGCGTACCGGGCGGTCAGGAAGAACGAGTGGTCGTGCGCCAGTTTCTCCAGCGCCGTCCGCAGCTCGGGCAGCGGTGTCGCCGCCCCGGCCACGCTCAGCACCACGTGCCACATCCGGGCCTGCTCGCGCTCGGCGCCCGGCTCCCGGGCCTCCTCGGCCGCGCCGTCCCGCCCGCTCTCCCGCTCGGCCTCCCGCGGAGCCCGCTGCTCGACGCCCCGGCCGCCGTCGATGCTGGTGAGCCGCCGCTCGGGCCTCTGCCCCGGCAGCGCTTCCTCCCGCCTGCGAACCACCGGCGGCCTCCCATTCAGCGTGTCGCGCGGGCCCCCCGGCCCGCTGCTCCCACCCCCCGTACCGGCCCCGCCGCCCGCGCTCAGCCGCGCAGCACGACCAGGTCGTCGCGGTGGACGACCTCGCGTTCGTACGCGGCGCCGAGCTCCTGGGCCAGTTCTCGGGTGGACCGGCCGAGCAGACGGGGCAACTCCCTCGCATCAAAGTTGACCAGTCCGCGGGCGACGATGTGACCGTTTTCGCCAAGAAGGTCGACCGGATCGCCCGCGGCGAACTCGCCCTCCACCCGGGTCACCCCGGCGGGCAGCAGCGACTTGCCGCCGTGCACGACGGCCGCCACCGCCCCGTCGTCCAGGGTGAGCGCGCCGCGCGGGGAGGAGGCGTGCTCCAGCCAGAGCAGCCGGTCGGCGGAGCGGCTGCCGGTGCGCAGGAACAGCGTGCCGGTGGGCCGCCCGGCCAGCGCGTCGGCCGCCTGGCTGGCGGCGGTGAGCACCACCGGGATGCCGGCACCGGTGGCGATCCGGGCCGCCTCGACCTTGGTGACCATGCCGCCGGTGCCGACGCCCGCCTTGCCGGCGCTGCCGACCTCGACGCCCGCCAGGTCCTCGGGGCCGCGCACCACCGCGATCCGGCTGCTGCCGGGCTTGGCCGGGTCGCCGTCGTACAGGCCGTCCACGTCCGAGAGCAGCACCAGCAGGTCGGCCCGCACCAGGTGCGCCACCAGGGCGGCCAGCCGGTCGTTGTCGCCGAACCTGATCTCCGCGGTGGCGACGGTGTCGTTCTCGTTGACGATCGGCATCGCGCCCATCGCCAGCAGCTGGTCCAGCGTCCGGTAGGCGTTGCGGTAGTGGGCCCGGCGGCTGGCGTCCTCGGCGGTCAGCAGCACCTGGCCGACCCGCACCCCGTAGCGGGCGAACGAGGCGGTGTACCGGGCCACCAGCAGGCCCTGGCCGACGCTGGCGGCGGCCTGCTGCCGGGCCAGGTCCTTGGGCCGCTTGGCCAGTCCGAGCGGGGCCAGGCCGGCCGCGATGGCACCGGAGGAGACCAGCACGACCTCCGGCGCGTCCCCGCCCGAGCGCAGCTTCGCCAGCGCGTCCACCAGCGCGTCCACCCGGTCCGCGTCCAGCCCGCCGGCGGCGGTGGTCAGCGAGGAGGAGCCGACCTTCACCACGATCCGCCGCGCCGAGACGACCTCCTCGCGGAGCAACTGATCCACCATCAGTCCGACCCTTCCCGACGCAGCCTGTGTACGCCCGCAATCTAGCGAGCGGGCTCACGGGTCACGAAATCGCGACGAGGCGTGAGACGTCGCGGTCGTGAAAAGCGCGAACAGGGGCGCGGACGGTGAAGTCCGCGCCCCTGTCGTGCGTCCGCGCCCGGGTCCGGCCCGGGCGAACCGCTACTGGTCGAGCTGCTCGCGGCCGGAGGAGAGCGCCTCGAAGTCCAGGTACTCCTGCTCCGCTGCGTCCCGGCCGCGCTGGCGCTCGCGGCGCCGGTCGACGGCGGGGCGCTGGGTCTCCATGCGGTGGTCCTCGCCGCGGCGGCCGAGCATCTCCGCGCCGGCGGCCATGGTCGGCTCCCAGTCGAACACCACGGCGTCCTCGTCGGAGCCGATGATGACGGTGTCGCCCTCCTTGGCGCCGATCTTCCACAGCTCCTGCTCGACGCCGAGCCGGGCCAGCCGGTCGGCGAGGTAGCCGACGGCCTCGTCGTTGGAGAAGTCGGTCTGGCGGACCCAGCGCTCGGGCTTGCCGCCGCGGATCCGGTACGCGCCGTCCTCCTCCTCGATGGTGAAGCCGGCGTCGTCCACGGCGGTGGGCCGGATGACGATGCGGGTGTTCTCCTGGACGGGCTTGGCGGCGCGCGCGGCGGCGACGATCTCGGCCAGCGCGAAGGAGAGTTCGCGCAGGCCCTTGTGGGCGAGCGCGGAGACCTCGAAGACGCGGTAGCCGCGCTCCTCCAGCGAGGCGCGGGTCAGGTCGGCGATGTCCTGGCCGTCCGGCACGTCGATCTTGTTGAGGGCGACCAGTCGCGGCCGGTCGTCCAGGCCGCCGTACTGGGCGAGTTCGTCCTCGATGGTCTCCAGGTCGGTGAGCGGGTCGCGGCCCGGCTCCAGGGTGGCGCAGTCCAGCACGTGCACCAGCACCTCGCAGCGCTCGACGTGCCGCAGGAACTCCAGGCCCAGGCCCCGGCCCTGGCTGGCGCCGGGGATCAGACCGGGCACGTCGGCGATCGTGTAGACGGTCTCGCCGGCGGTCACCACGCCGAGGTTGGGGACGAGCGTGGTGAACGGGTAGTCGGCGATCTTCGGCTTGGCGGCGGAGAGCACGGAGATCAGCGAGGACTTGCCCGCGCTCGGGTAGCCGACCAGCGCGACGTCGGCGACGGACTTCAGCTCCATCACGATGTCGCGGGCCTCGCCGGGCTCGCCGAGCAGCGCGAAGCCGGGCGCCTTGCGGCGGGCCGAGGCCAGCGCCGAGTTGCCCAGGCCGCCGCGGCCGCCCTGGGCGGCGACGAAGCTGGTGCCGTGGCCGACCAGGTCGGCCAGCACGTTGCCCTTGCGGTCCAGCACGACGGTGCCGTCCGGCACCGGCAGCACGATGTCCGCGCCGGCCGCGCCGGTGCGGTGCCCGCCCGCGCCGGGCTTGCCGTTGGTGGCCTTGCGCTTGGGCGAGTGGTGGTACTCGAGCAGGGTGGTGACCTGCGCGTCGACGACCAGGATCACCGAGCCGCCCTCACCGCCGTTGCCCCCGTCGGGGCCGCCCAGCGGCTTGAACTTCTCCCGGTGCACGGAGGCGCAGCCGTGGCCCCCGTTACCCGCGGCGACGTGCAGTTCGACGCGGTCCACGAAGGTGGTCATGAGGGGTGCCTCCCGTGCGAAAGAAAAAGGGTGTCCTGCGGTAAAGCGGAAGGGTGGGCCCGGATCATCCCGGCCCACCCTTCACAGCGAGTCTGTACGGACTCAGGCCTCGACGGCCACGATGTTGACGACCTTGCGGCCGCGACGGTTGCCGAACTCCACGGCACCGGCGGTCAGCGCGAACAGGGTGTCGTCCCCGCCACGGCCGACGTTGGCGCCCGGGTGGAAGTGGGTGCCGCGCTGGCGGACGATGATCTCGCCGGCGGAGACGACCTGACCGCCGAAGCGCTTCACGCCGAGGCGCTGGGCGTTCGAGTCACGACCGTTGCGAGTGGAACTCGCACCCTTCTTGTGTGCCATCTGGCTATCCCCTTTCTAGGAAGACCGCGGGAAGTGGTTACTTGCTGACCGAGTCGATGCTGGTGATGCGCACCGCGGTGTGCTTCTGGCGGTGGCCCTGGCGACGGCGGTAGCCGGTCTTGTTCTTGTAGCGCAGGATGACGAGCTTGTCGCCCTTGGTGTGGTCGACGACCTCGGCGTGGGCCTTCACGCCACCGAGCACCCACGGGTCGGAGGTGACGGACTCACCGTCGACGACGAGGATGGTCGAGAGCTCGACCGAGTCACCCGGCTTGGCGTCGATACGGTCGATCTCCAGCACGTCGCCAACGGCGACCTTGTGCTGGCGGCCGCCGGCGCGAACGATCGCGTACATGCGGTACCTACTTTCCTAACTCGGTCGGAACTCCGGATGCCAGCCGCCCGGGCACGGACACAAGCGGCCTCCCCCGTCGGACGCCGGAAGCGGCGTCCACCCGGGAGGTGAGGTGCTCTGGAGCGCGGCGTCAACACGCCGATGGTCAAGAATACGGACCAGCCCATCCGAAGACAAACCGGGACGTGCGAGGGGGCCGGGAGCACCGCCCGAGCGGTGCTCCCGGCCCCCTCCGGGGATCACTCCGCGGCGCCGTCGCCCTCGGCGGCCGCGGTCTTCTTGGCCGCCGCGCCGGTCCGCTTGGTGGCGGTCTTCCGGGCGGTGGTCTTCTTGGCGGCCGTGGCGGTGGTCTTCTTCGCCGCGGTCTTCTTGGCCGCCGTGGTCTTCTTGGCGGCGGTCTTGGTCGCGGTCTTGGCGGCGGTCTTCCGGGGGGCGCGCTTCTTGGGCGCGGCCTCCTCGGCCTCCTCGGCCCCGACGGGCTGCTCGGTGGCGACCTCGACGGTGACCTCGGCGTCCGGCTCCACCGCGGCGACGGCCTCGGCCGCCACCTCCGCGGCGGTCTCGGCGACCTCGACGGCGGGCTGCTCGGCGGCCTCGGCGGCCGACTTCTCGGCGGCGCTCAGCGCGGCCTCCATCGCGGCCTCGGCGCGGGCCTGCAGGACCACGATCTCGGCCTCGCCGGAGGCCCCGGCCGGGGCGGTGGCCTTGCGCACCGCGCGGCGCCGGGTGCGGCCCCCGGCCGCGGGGGCGGCCGGCGGGATCTCCACCAGGCTCGGCCGCTCCTCGGCGACCGGCTCGGCGACGGCCTCGACGACCTCGGCGTCGGCGAACGCGTCGACCGGCTCCAGCTCCTCGACGACGTCGAGCGCGACCTCGGCCGCCTCGACGGCCTCCTCGGCCTCCTCCGGCTCCACGGAACCGAACGCCGCGGTGCCGCCCTCGACCGCGTCCGCCTCGGCGTTCCCGGCCCCGCCGCGGCCCCGGCGACGGCGCTTGCCGCCGCCCTCGCCCGCACCGGCGGCGGGCGCGGTGTGCGAGCCGTGGTGGTGGCTGGGCTGGTCCATGTGGACGATCACGCCGCGGCCGTTGCAGTGCACGCAGGGCTCGGAGAAGGACTCCAGCAGGCCCTGGCCGACCCGCTTGCGGGTCATCTGGACCAGGCCGAGCGAGGTGACCTCGGCGACCTGGTGCTTGGTGCGGTCGCGGCCCAGGCACTCCAGCAGGCGGCGCAGCACGAGGTCCCGGTTGGACTCCAGCACCATGTCGATGAAGTCGATCACGATGATGCCGCCGAGGTCGCGCAGCCGCAGCTGGCGGACGATCTCCTCGGCCGCCTCGATGTTGTTGCGGGTGACGGTCTCTTCCAGGTTGCCGCCCTGGCCGACGAACTTGCCGGTGTTGACGTCGATGACGACCATCGCCTCGGTCCGGTCGATCACCAGCGAGCCGCCGGAGGGCAGCCAGACCTTGCGGTCCAGCGCCTTCATCAGCTGCTCGTCGATCCGGTAGGTGGCGAACACGTCGACGTCCGAGGTCCACCGCTGCAGGCGCTCGGTGAGGTCGGGGGCGACGTTGGAGACGTAGTCGTGGATGGTGTTCCAGGCGTCGGCGCCGCTGACGATGACCTTGGTGAAGTCCTCGTTGAAGATGTCGCGGACCACCCGGACGGTCATGTCGGGCTCGCCGTACAGCAGCGCCGGGGCGTTGCCGGTGGCGGCCTTCTTCTGGATCTCCTCCCACTGCTGCTGGAGGCGCTGGACGTCGCGGGTGAGCTCGTCCTCGGAGGCGCCCTCGGCGGCGGTGCGGACGATCACGCCCGCGTCGTCCGGGACGATCTTCTTGAGGATCTGCTTGAGGCGGGCCCGCTCGTTCTCCGGCAGCTTGCGGGAGATGCCGGTCATCGAGCCCTCGGGCACGTACACCAGGTAGCGGCCGGGCAGCGAGATCTGGCTGGTCAGGCGGGCGCCCTTGTGGCCGATCGGGTCCTTGGAGACCTGCACCAGCACGGACTGGCCGGACTTCAGCACCGACTCGATCCGGCGCGGGCCGCCGTGGCCGCCGAGCGAGCCGAAGTTGACCTCGCCGGCGTACAGCACGGCGTTGCGGCCCTTGCCGATGTCGACGAACGCGGCCTCCATCGACGGCAGCACGTTCTGCACCTTGCCCAGGTACACGTTGCCGACGTACGAGGTCGCCTGCTCCTTGTTGACGTAGTGCTCGACCAGCACGCCGTCCTCGAGCACGCCGATCTGGGTGCGGGCGCCGTTCTGGCGGACCACCATGACCCGCTCGACGGACTCGCGGCGGGCCAGGAACTCGGCCTCGGTGATGATCGGGACGCGGCGGCGGCCCAGCTCGCGGCCCTCGCGGCGGCGCTGCTTCTTGGCCTCCAGGCGGGTGGAGCCCTTGATCGACTGCACCTCGTCCGGGTCGAACGCGGGCTCGGCGGAGCGGCGGCGCGGCTCGCGCACCTTCACCACGGTCCGCACGCCGTCCTCGGTGGTCTCGGCCTGCTCGGCACCGCCCTCGCCGCTGCGGCGACGACGGCGACGGCGGCGGCGCGAGGAGGACAGGCCGGCGGCCAGGTCGTCCTCGTGGTCGTCCTCGGCCTCGTCCTGGTCGTCTCCGGCGCCCTCCTGGGCGGCGTCCTCGTCCTCGGTCTCGGCGGTCTCGTTCTCGGCCGCCTCGTGGGCGTCCTCGGCCTCACCGCGACGGCGGCGACGGCCACCGCGACGACGGCGGCGGGACGGGCGGTCGTCCTCCCACTCGGCGTCCTGCTCGGGGCCGGCGGCGGGCGCCTCGACCTCGGCGGGGGCCTCGACCGGCGCGGCGGCGACGGCCTTGGCGGGCTGCGGGGCGGCCTTGGCGGGCTGCGGCGCGGACTTCGCCGGCCTGGCCGACTGCTGGACGCGCACGGCGGTGCGGACCCGGCGGCGGCGGCCGACGCCGCTGTACTCGAACTCGTCGTCGGCGGCCGACTGCTCGGGCTCGACGGCGGCCGGGGCCGGCTCGGCGGCCTTGGCAGCCTTGGCGGCGGCGGCGGGCGCGGCGGCGGGGGGGGCAGCGGGGGCGGTGTAGGGCGCGGGCTCCTGGAACACCGGCGCCTGGAAGATCGCGGTGGACGGACGCACGGCCCGCCGACGGGCGCGCGGCGGCTCGGCCTCGACGACCGGCTCGGGCTCGGGCTCGGCCACGGCCTCGGGGGAGCGGAAGCCCGCTTGCGGGTACGACGGGCCCGGACCGGCTTCTCCTCCGCCTCGGGCTCCGCGACGGCCTCGGCCTCGACCGGAGCGGCCGGAGCGGTCTGCTCGGGCTCAGCGGTGGCGGCGGGCGCCTCCGGCGCACCGGCCGGGGCCTCGACGCGCTTGCGGGCGCGCCGGGCCCGGACCGGCTTCTCGGCGGCGGGCTCGGCCTCGGCGGCCGGGGCCGCCTGGGCGGCCGGCTCCTCGGCGGTGGAAGCGGCCGGTGCGGCGGCGACCACCGTCTGGGCGCTGTCGCCCGCGGCGCCCTGCGGCGATCCGGCCGGGCGGGACACCGCCCGGCGGCGGCGCCGCGGCGGGGCCGCGGAGGCGCCCTCGGTGGCGCCGTTGTCGTTGTTGTCGGCCGCAGCGGGCTGCGGTTCGGTGTTTTCGAGCATGCGGGTGTGTCTCCCGTCAGGCCCCCGGGCTCCGCGTCCTGGCACGACGCTCCACCGCTTTCACCAGCCGGACGCCGCTTCGGGCGGTCCGGCTCCCACGGTGCCGTCGTGCGGACGCGAGGCCGCACAGGGGCTCGTAGTCTCGCTCGCCCCCCGCGGGGCGCGGGGAGGCGAAAAGTCTTCTGGTCTGACCAGTCTTCTCAGTTTTCAAGGGCCTGGCCGAGGGGTGGCCGGGCCTGCGCGCGACGACGCTCGCTCCCCTGGGGAGCCGCGGGGGCCGGGGAGCCGCAGGCGCGGAGTTCTCTCCGTGCCTGCGCTCCCGCCCACTCGGCGGACGGCGGTTGCGCGCGGCGGGGCGGCCTACCGGCCGACCTCGGCCGCGGCGCGGTCGAGCGCCAGCGGGTCGGTCACCGTGCCGGTCTGCTCGTCGAGCGGCCCCTGCGCCAGCCTGGTCACCTCTGCGGGGACCGGCGGCGCGAGGTCGGCCGTCGAACGGAGACCGGACAATACGTCGTCGGGTCGTACGGCGGGTGTGGCGTGTCGTACTACCAGGCGCAGTATCGCACAGGGAGCACCCGTACGAACATCGTCCGCACCTTCCGTGGCCGTGTCGTCACCGATCCCGGCCAGGGCGGAGCCCTCGGGGACGATCTCCATCGCGGCGACGGCGGCGCGCGCGTCGAAGGTGCGCAGGCCGTTCTTGGTCATCCGCTGGACCTCGACCGCCTCGGCGGCCAGGAACACGGCGGCGGCCTTCTCGGCCTCGGCGGGCTCCACGCCGGGCAGGCGCAGCAGCCACTCGGAGGCCTCCAGGCGCTCCACGAAGTTGCTCGTGGCGACCTCGACGGCGTCCGTGACGTCCAGCCCGGGGGGCAGCGACTCGTCCAACTGGCGGCGCAGCGCCTCGGGGTCGCGGTGCTCGGCGAGGCCGATCTCCAGGTACTCGGCCTCGCTGCCGGTGCCGGTCGGGGCGGCGTTGGCGTAGGAGACCTTGGGGTGCGGGGTGAAGCCCGCGGAGTAGGCCATCGGGACGGCCGAGCGGCGGAGCGCGCGCTCGAACGCCCGCTGGAAGTCCCGGTGGCTGGTGAAGCGCAGACGGCCGCGCTTGGTGTAGC
This sequence comes from Kitasatospora phosalacinea, assembly GCF_000716545.1. GTDB lineage: Bacteria > Actinomycetota > Actinomycetes > Streptomycetales > Streptomycetaceae > Kitasatospora > Kitasatospora phosalacinea. Next base: position 72,031 of record NZ_JNWZ01000030.1, on the reverse strand, counting down.
GGAGACGGATGCGCTGCACCGTCGGCGCGGGCGGCGGACCGTCGGGCGTGCGGCGTGCCAGGGGGCTCAGTCCTTCGTCAGTTGTCCCCGTCCGGCCTCGCACCGCGTGCGGCTCCGGCCGGACCTTGTCCCCACCAAGGGTACGCGGTGCGTCAGCCGAACAGCGTCCGCCGTACCTCCCGGGCCACCCGGCGGATCTCCGCCTTGACGGGCCACCAGACGCTGCGGCGCACCCAGCGGCACGGGGCGACCACGGCGGAGCGCCAGATCCGGCCGCCGATCCGCCAGGCCCAGCGGAAGGCCAGCCACAGCGCGCGCAGCACCGGGAACAGCACCGGCCGCCACAGCCCGTAGTGGAACGCCTTGCCGATCGGCACCACCACCCAGTCCCACACCGCCCGGGCCGGCACCGCGACCAGGTAGTACCCCAACCAGGCGATCACCCTGCCGCACCCGCGGGCGACGGCCACCAGCCCGTTCAGGGCCGGCTCCAGCACGTAGTGCCAGAGGAACTCCAGCACCGGTTCCAGCACGTGGCGCCACAGCCAGCGCAGCGGCATGACGACCAGCCACTTCAGCAGCGGCCGCAGCAGGTACCGCCACAGCGTTCGCAGCGGCCACAGCAGCACCTTGTCGACCACCCAGCCGACGCCGCGGGCGATCAGCACCACCAGCTCCCAGAGCAGCCGCAGCGGCACCACGACCGCCACCACCACCGGGCGCACCACCGCGACCAGGCACCCGCCGCCCTGCTGTCCCCGCACCGGTTCCTGCTGAGCCATCACCGCTCCCCCGTCGACATCAGATCAGCCGATGGTAATGCCGAGGCAAAGGGCCCCCGCCGCGGGGTCGCGGCGGGGGCCCTCGGGGTGAGGACGCGTCAGTTGTCGACGACCGTCAGGGGGAGCAGCTTCTTGCCGGTCGGGCCGACCTGGATGTGGGTGTCCATCTGCGGGCAGACGCCGCAGTCGAAGCACGGGGTCCAGCGGCAGTCCTCGACCTCGACCTCCTCCAGCGCGTCCTGCCAGTCCTCCCAGAGCCAGTCCTTGTCGAGGCCGCTGTCCAGGTGGTCCCAGGGCAGCACCTCCTCGTAGGAGCGCTCGCGGGTGGTGTACCAGTCGACGTCGACGCCGGTGCCGGCCAGGCCCTTCTCGGCGGAGGCGATCCAGCGGTCGTACGAGAAGTGCTCGCGCCAGCCGTCGAAGCGGCCGCCGTCCTCGTAGACGGCCCGGATGACGGCGCCGATCCGGCGGTCGCCGCGGGAGAGCAGGCCCTCGATGATGCCGGGCTTGCCGTCGTGGTAGCGGAAGCCGATGTTCTTGCCGAACTTGCGGTCGCCGCGGATGGAGTCGCGCAGCTTGGTGAGCCGCTCGTCGGTGGCCTCGGCGGAGAGCTGCGGGGCCCACTGGAACGGGGTGTGCGGCTTGGGGACGAAGCCGCCGATCGAGACCGTGCAGCGGATGTCGTTGGTGCCGGTGACCTCGCGGCCCTTGGCGATGACGTTCTTGGCCATCTCGCCGATCTGCAGCACGTCCTCGTCGGTCTCGGTGGGCAGGCCGCACATGAAGTACAGCTTCACCTGCCGCCAGCCGTTGCCGTACGCGGTGGCCACCGTGTTGATGAGGTCCTCCTCGGACACCATCTTGTTGATGACCTTGCGGATCCGCTCGGAGCCGCCCTCGGGGGCGAAGGTGAGGCCGGAGCGGCGGCCGTTGCGGGACAGCTCGTTGGCCAGGTCGATGTTGAAGGCGTCGACCCGGGTGGAGGGCAGCGACAGGCCGACCTTGTCCTCGGCGTAGCGGTCGGCCAGGCCCTTGGTGATGTCGGCGATCTCGGAGTGGTCGGCGGAGGAGAGCGAGAGCAGGCCGACCTCCTCGAAGCCGGTGGCCTTCAGGCCGCGCTCGACCATCTCGCCGATGCCGGTGATGCTTCGCTCCCGCACGGGGCGCGTGATCATGCCGGCCTGGCAGAAGCGGCAGCCGCGGGTGCAGCCGCGGAAGATCTCCACCGACATCCGCTCGTGCACGGTCTCGGCGAGCGGGACGAGCGGCTGCTTGGGGTAGGGCCACTCGTCGAGGTCCATCACGGTGTGCTTGGAGACCCGCCACGGCACGCCGGGGCGGTTCGGGACGACGCGGGCGATCCGGCCGTCGGCCAGGTACTCGACGTCGTAGAACCGCGGGATGTACACCCCGCCGGTCTTGGCCAGGCGCAGCAGCAGCTCGTCGCGACCGCCGGGGCGGCCCTCGGCCTTCCAGGCCCGGACGATGTCGGTGATGTCCAGGACGGCCTGCTCGCCGTCGCCGATCACGGCGGCGTCGATGAAGTCGGCGATCGGCTCGGGGTTGAACGCGGCGTGGCCGCCCGCGAGGACGACCGGGTCGTCCGTGGTGCGGTCGGCGGCGTTCAGCGGGATGCCGGCCAGGTCGAGCGCGGTCAGCATGTTGGTGTAGCCGAGCTCGGTGGAGAACGACAGGCCGAACACGTCGAACGCCTTGATCGGGCGGTGCGCGTCGACCGTGAACTGCGGGACGCCGTGCTCGCGCATCAGCGCTTCCAGGTCGGGCCAGACGCTGTAGCTGCGCTCGGCGAGGACGCCCTCGCGCTCGTTCAGCACCTCGTAGAGGATCATGGTGCCCTGGTTGGGCAGGCCGACCTCGTAGGCGTCGGGGTACATCAGCGCCCAGCGGACGTCGCAGGCGTCCCAGTCCTTGACGGTCGAGTTGAGCTCGCCACCGACGTACTGGATCGGCTTCTGGACGTGCGGGAGGAGGGCCTCCAGGCGTGGGAAGACCGATTCGACAGTCATGCGCAAGGACCTTTACGGCAGAAAAAGCAGTGACCCTTCAGGGTAGCCGAGCCCCGAGGGTCACTGTTTCCACACCGATGACCGGCGCTAGATCCCTATCGGCCGCTGGGAGCGCACCGACTGCAGCAGTCCGATCGCGATCCAGACCGCGAACATCGAGGAGCCGCCGTAGGAGACGAACGGCAGCGGGATGCCCGCGACCGGCATGATGCCGAGGTTCATGCCGATGTTCTCGAAGGCCTGGAAGGCGAACCAGGTGACCGCGCCGGCCGCCAGGACCGTCCCGTACAGGTCGGTGGCCTGGCGCGCTATCCGGCAGGCGCGCCACATGATGACGCCGAGCAGGCCGAGCATCAACAGGCCGCCGGCGAAGCCGAGTTCCTCGCCGGCCACGCTGAACACGAAGTCGGTCTGCTGCTCGGGGACGAACTGGCCGGTGGTCTGGGTGCCGTGGAACAGGCCCATGCCGGTCAGGCCGCCGGAGCCGATCGCGATCCTGGCCTGCGCGGTGTTGTAGCCGACGCCGGCCGGGTCGAGCGCCGGGTTGGCGAAGGCGGCGAAGCGGTCGATCTGGTACTGGCTGAGGATGCCGAGCTTCCAGACCGCCAGCGCCCCGGCGGTGCCGCCGGCCAGCAGGCCGACCACCCAGCGGTTGGCGGCGCCGGAGGCCAGCAGCACGCCGAGCATGGTGACCACCATGACCATCACCGAGCCGAGGTCCGGCATCAGCATGACCACGGCCATCGGGAAGCCCGCCACCGCCAGCGCCTGCAGCACGCTGCGGGTGGGCGGGTGCTCCCGCTCGCCGGTGTCGACCCGGGAGGACAGCACCACGGCCATGCCCAGCACGATCGACAGCTTGGCGAACTCGGCGGGCTGGATGGAGAACCCGCCGCCGAACTGGATCCAGGAGTGCGCGCCGTTGATGGTCGAGCCGAGCGGGCTGAGCACCGCGAACAGCATCAGGACCACGGCCAGGTAGATGAACGGCACCGCGGTGCGCAGCCGCCGGGTGCCCAGCAGGATCACCGCCGCGCACAGGCCGATGCCGATCACCAGGTTGGTCAGGTGCCGGTACAGGAAGTACTGCGGGTCGCCGTGGGTCAGCGAGTCCCGGCCGCGGGTGGCCGACCAGACCAGCAGCGAGCCGATCAGGGACAGCGCCAGCGCCGCCAGGATCATGATCCAGTCGAGCCGCCGCAGCGGGGAGTCCTTGGCCAGCGCCCGGGCCACCGGGGAGCGCCGGGGCGCCAGCCGGACGGTGCGGTAGGAGTCGTACGAGGTCATGCCCGGCCCCTTCCGTACCCGCCGCCGCGGGTGGGTTCGACGGCGGCCAGCAGGACGCCGGCCGGCTGGTCGGCCCGGGACGGCGGGGCCGGGTCCAGGAAGGTGGCGCCGGGCTCGTAGCTGAACGCGGTGGGGACGATCGCGGTGCCGTCCGGGTTGAACTTGGGCAGTTCGGCCTGCGGCTTGGGCAGCAGCGCCTTGGAGTTGTCGATGTTGCCCTTGTCGTCGACGCCGTACAGCGCCTGGTAGATCCGGCGGACCGAGTCGCCGGAGCCGCCGGAGCCGGTGCCGCCCTGACTGATCGTCATGACCACCGCATAGTCGTTGCTGTAGGTGGTCAGCCAGGAGGTGGTCTGCTTGCCCATGACCTCGGCGGTGCCGGTCTTGGCGTGCAGCTCGATCTTGCCCTGCGGCCAGCCCGCGCCGGTGAACTTCCAGGCGGCGGTGCCGGAGGTGATGACGCCGGCGGTGGCCTGGTCGATGTACTCCAGCAGCTTGCCCTGGGCGGGGATCTTGCCGTCCTCGTGCGGGGCGATGTCGCGCACCAGGGTGCCGTCGGGGCTGACCACCGCCTTGCCGATGGTGGGCCGGTACAGCGTGCCGCCGTTGGCGAGCGCCGAGTAGATCCGGGCCATCTGCAGCGGGGTCACCAGGGTGTCGCCCTGGCCGATGGCGAAGTTGACCATGTCACCGGCGCGCATCTGGTTGCCGTCGGCGCAGTTCTCGCGGGCGATCTCGTCGGCGTACTCGTGGCCGCCCTTGGCCGCCTGCTCGCACCAGGAGTTCTTCATGGCGTCGTAGTACGCCTGCTTCCACTGCCGGTCGGGGACCCGGCCGGCCACCTCGCCGGGCAGGTCGATGCCGGTCTTGGCGCCGAGGCCGAACTCGTGGGCGGTCCTGAAGAACCAGTCCTGGGCGTCCTTCTTGGGCTTGAGGCCGCCGTCCTTCATCCACTGGTCGTAGGCCAGGCCGTAGAACACGGTGTCGCAGGAGACCTCCAGGGCCTTCTCCAGCGTGATGTCGCCGAACTGCTCGCTCTCGAAGTTCTTGAACTCGCGGCCGCCGATGGTCAGCGACTTCGGGCACGGGTAGTGCCCGTTGAGGTCGTAGCCGGCCTGCACGGCGGCGGTGGTGGAGATCACCTTGAAGGTGGAGCCGGGCGCGGACTGACCCTGTATGGCCCGGTTGATCAGCGGGTAGTTGGAGTCCTTGCTGTTCAGCGACTCGTAGTCCTTGGCGGAGATGCCGCCGACCCACAGGTTGGGGTCGTAGGTGGGAGCGCTGGCCATCGCCACGATCCGGCCGGTGTGCACGTCCATCACGACGGCCGCGCCGGAGTCGGCGATGTAGTTCTTGCTGGTCTCCTTGTCGTAGACCTTGCGGGCCTCGGCCATGGCCTGGGCCAGCTGGTCCTCGACCACCTTCTGCACTCGGGCGTCGATCGAGGTGACCAGGTTGTTGCCGGACTGCGCGGGGGTGTTGCCCGCGCTGCCGATCACCCGGCCGAGGTTGTCGACCTCCAGCCGGTCGACGCCGGTGGTGCCGCGCAGGTCGTCGTCGTAGACCGACTCCAGGCCGGCCCGGCCGATCTGGTCGGAGGGCAGGCGGCGCTCCCGGCCGGACTTGTCGGCGGTCTTGGTGACCTCGTCGTCGGTGACCGGCGAGAGGTAGCCGAGGATCTGGGCGGCGCTGGCGCCCTCCGCGTTGGTGTAGCGGCGCAGCGCGGTGGGCTGGGCGGTGACGCCGGGGAAGTCCTCGCGGCGTTCCATTATCTGCATCGCCTGCTGGGTGGTGGCCTGCTGGGTGACCGGGATCGGCTGGTACGGGGAGCCGTTCCAGCACGGCTGCGGCGTCTTGGCGTCGCACAGCCGGACCTTGTTCCTCACCTCGTCGGCCGGGACGCCCAGCACGTCGGCGAGGCGGGACAGGACGGCCTTGCCCCGGTCCTTCTGCTGCATCAGCGCGGTGCGGGAGACCGACACCACCAGCTTGGTCTCGTTGCCGGCCAGGATCCGTCCGGAGGCGTCCAGGATCTCGCCGCGGACGGCGGGCTCCACCACCTCGCGGATGTGGTTGCCCTGGGCCTTCTCGCTGAACTCCTTGCCGTTGCGGATCTGGAGGTACCACAGCCGGCCGCCGAGGGTGGCGAGCAGCGACAGCACCAGCACCTGGAGGACGACCAGCCGGATCGTCACCCGGCGGCTCCGGCCGGTCTCGGGGATGTTGCTCACGTGCGCGGACTCCGTCCCGGCTCAGGGGCGCTTGGCGAGGCCGAGCGCGCGCTTCTTCTTGTAGGGGGTGGCGGAGGGCTCGCGGGTGGTCCGGTAGCGGGCCAGCGCGCCGAGGCCGGAGCCGCCGTCCGCGCCGCGCTCGGTCTCGTTGATCACCCGGTCGCCGTCGAAGCGGCGGCCCAGCAGCATCACCAGCGGCACCGTGAACGGGGCCAGCAGCACGTCGTACAGCAGGGCGCTGAAGACCAGGCCGGTCAGTCCGACGTGCCGGGCCGCGGTGTCGCCGACCAGCGCGCCCACCGTCGCGTACAGCAGGGTGGAGGCCACCGCGGCGACCGCCACCACGCCCAGCGCGGACAGCGCCGAGCGCTGCCGGCCGCCCTCCGGCTTGAGCAGGCCGGCGCCGTAGCCGACGACGCACAGCACCAGCGCGTACCGGCCGACCGCGTGGTCGGACGGCGGGGCGAGGTCGGCCAGCAGGCCAGCCGAGAAGCCGACCAGGCAGCCGCCGGCCGGCCCGTAGACCAGGGCCAGCCCGACCACCACCAGCATCAGCAGGTCCGGGGTGGCGCCGGGCAGTTGGAGCCGGCCGAGGACGCTGACCTGGATCACCAGGGCCAGCACCAGCAGCACGGCGGACAGCAGGATCCGGCTCACGCGCGGCATCAGTTCCCCCCGGTGGTCGGCGGTGCGGCGGCGATCGGCGCCTGCGGGTTGCCCCCGGCGCCGGCGGACGCGGCGGGCACCGGCGGCAGCACCCCGTCCCGCGGGTCGGTGCGCGGCGGGACGACCACCACGCCGACCAGGTCGAGCCGGGTGAACTGCACGTACGGCTCGACCAGGATGGTCTTGGTCAGCTGGCCCGGCGTGGCCTGCACCTCCTTGACGGTGCCGACCGGCACGCCGGGCACGAACGGGCGGCCGCTCTGCGAGCCGAAGGTGACCAGCCGGTCGCCGGCCTTCACCTGGGCCCGGCCGTTGAGCAGCTCGATCCGCATCGGCGAGGCGCCCTGTCCGGCCGCGAAGCCGATCTCGCCGCCGCCCTCCAGCCGGACGCCGGCGGTGAAGCCGGGGTCGGAGGCGAGCAGCACGGTGGCGGTGGTGGGCGCGACGGTGGTGATCCGGCCGACCAGGCCCTGGCCGTCGATGACGGTCATGTCGCGGGTCAGTCCGTCGTCGCTGCCGGCGTCGATGGTGATGGTCCAGGAGAAGCCCTGGGCCGCGCCGATCGCGATGACCTGGGCGGCCTTGACCGTGTAGCCGCCGGCGCCGGCGGTGCGCAGCATCTCGTCGAGCTGCTTGCCGCGCCCGGCGGCGGCGTCCGAGGAGGCCAGCTTCTGGCGCAGCTCGGTGTTCTCCCTGGTGATCTGGTCGAGGCGCTGCTGGTGGGTGCCGGCGTCGCGGACCGCCCGGATGTAGCCGGCGACCGGGTCGACCGCGCCCGCCGCGGCGTCCTCCACCGGGCCGAGCGCGGAGGCGGCGGCCCGGCGGGCACCGCCGAGCGGCGAGTCGTCACCGCCCTTGATGTCCACGGTGATCAGTGCGAAGGCCACCAGGACCAGCAGGATCAGCAGTAGTCGACTCTGTCGGGTGTCCCTCACGGTGACGCCGCCGCCCCTTCGTGCTGAATGCCATCAGCTCAGCTCGGTGTGTATTCGAATTGCCTTGCTCAACGACGCGGTTGGGCGTCCAGTACCTGCTGCAGCGCCTCGAACTCCTCGACGCACTTGCCCGCCCCCAGCGCCACCGAGTCCAGCGGGTTCTCCGCGATGTGCACCGGCATGCCGGTCTCCCGGCGCAGCCGCTCGTCCAGGCCGCGCAGCAGGGCGCCGCCGCCGGTGAGCACGATGCCGCGGTCCATCACGTCGCCCGCGAGCTCCGGCGGGCACTGGTCCAGGGTGGTCTTCACCGAGTCGATGATCGAGTTCACCGGCTCGTCGATGGCCTCGCGGACCTCGGCGGCCGAGATCACCACCGTCTTGGGCAGGCCGGAGACCAGGTCGCGGCCGCGGATCTCGGCGTGCTCGTCCTTCTCGCCCTCCAGGCCGAACGCGGAGCCGATCGACATCTTGATCTGCTCGGCGGAGCGCTCGCCCAGCAGCAGGCTGTACTCCTTCTTGATGTGCTGGACGATGGCGCTGTCCAGCTCGTCGCCGGCCACCCGCAGCGACTGGGCGGTGACGATCCCGCCGAGCGAGATCACCGCGACCTCGGTGGTGCCGCCGCCGATGTCGACCACCATGTTGCCGGTGGGCTCGTGCACGGGCAGGCCGGAGCCGATCGCCGCGGCCATCGGCTCCTCGATGATGTGCACCTGGCGGGCGCCGGCCTGGATGCTGGCCTCGACCACGGCGCGGCGCTCGACGCCGGTGATGCCGGAGGGGACGCAGACCACGACCCGCGGGCGGACCAGGTAGCGGCGGCGGTGGATCTTCATGATGAAGTACCGCAGCATCCGCTCGGTGATCTCGAAGTCGGCGATCACGCCGTCCTTGAGCGGGCGGATCGCGACGATGTTGCCGGGGGTGCGGCCGATCATCTTCTTCGCCTCGGCCCCGACCGCGAGGATCCCGCCGGTGTTGGTGTTCACGGCCACCACCGACGGCTCGTTCAGCACGATGCCCTTGCCCCGGACGTACACCAGCGTGTTCGCGGTGCCTAGGTCGATCGCCAGGTCCCGGCCGAGAAACGACAGGTTGTTCGCCATGGGATGTCGAGTGCCTTCCCGAGTTCGGATCAAGGGCGGGGAGCGGGCCGGCCGCGCACGCCCGCGACGGGGCTTACGGCGGCTGAGCAGCCGCTCCGTGCCCGTGAGTTGGGTCCATCGTAGTCACGCCGGTCAGCGCGGGCGGCGGGTACGGCGTGCCGCCCATTCTCCGGGGGCGAATCGGCTTCTCCTGGCATTGGGACGCCGTGTCGGAGGGTAGGGTTCCGTGATTTGACGATTAACGCCCAGAGGGAGCAACACGAGCCGCCATCCGGCCGCTGAGCTGCTCGTTCCCCGAGAGCGGCGCCCCATGCCCCGGTGGGGGCCGGGGCACCGGATCGCTACCGAACCCTCACGCGTGGGCCGGGAAGAAGATCTTGATCTCGCGCTCGGCCGACTCCGGGGAGTCCGAGGCGTGGATCAGGTTCTCCCGGGTGATGGTCGCGTAGTCGCCGCGGATGGTGCCCGCGCCGGCCGCCAGCGGGTCGGTCGCGCCGGCCAGCGCCCGGATGCCGGGGATCACGTTCTCGCCCTCGACGATCAGCGCGATCGACGGGCCGGAGGTCATGAAGCCCAGCAGCGGCTCGTAGAAGTCGCGGCCGACGTGCTCGGCGTAGTGCTGCTCGAGGGTGGCCCGGTCGAAGGTGCGAAGCTCCATCGCAGCGAACCGCCAGCCCGCCTTGCGCTCGATCCGGCTGATGATCTCGCCGGCCAGGCCGCGCTGCACGGCGTCGGGCTTGAGCAGGACGAGGGTGCGCTGGGACACGGTACGGCTCCTGAGGTGTTCGGTCGTGCCTGACTGTGCCCCCGACACTACCCCGGTCGGGTGGCGGGCCCGTTGACCAGGCCCGTCCGACCGCCCGCCGGGGCCGGCGGGCGGCGGCCGGGGCACCGCCGACGGCCGGTCAGGCGGCGGCCGGGGCGGCCTCGGCCGCCTCGGCGGCGGCCGCCCGCTGCGCCTTGAGCACGTCGATCTTGCGGCCGTAGTGCACCGAGCACCACCACAGCCCGCCGAAGACCACGCCGAAGGCGTACATGGTCGGCAGCACCAGCCCGCTGGCCAGCACGGCCGCCTGCAGCACCCAGCCGACCTGCACCGCGCCGGGACGGGTGATCACGCCGCAGAGCAGCACGCACAGGAGGATCGCCGCCGCGCTGACCGCCCAGATGGTGCCGGTGCCGACGTCGGTGAGCTTCATCGCGACCAGGCCGGCGAACACGATCAGCAGCGCCTCGCCGATCAGCGTGGAGGAGCACAGGGTGCGCATCTGCGGTTACTTCCTTCCGAACAGCAGGCGCGCCTCGCCCACCGTGATGACGGAGCCGGTGACCAGGACGCCGGCGCCGCCGAGGTCCTCCTCCTCGGCGAGGGTGACGGCGGCGTCGATCGCGTCGTCCAGGCGCGGCTCGACCTGCACCCGGTCCTCGCCGAAGACCTCGACGGCGAGCGCGGCCAGCCGGTCGACCGGCATCGCGCGGTGGGTGGAGTTCTGGGTGACCACGATCTCGGCGAGGATCGGCTCGAAGACCTCCAGCAGGCCGGTCACGTCCTTGTCGCCGCTGGTGGCGATCACGCCGACCAGCTTGGTGAAGCCGAACGCCTCCCCGATCGCGGAGACCGCGGCCTGCGCGCCGTGCGGGTTGTGCGCGGCGTCCAGGATGACGGTGGGGCTGCGGCGGACGACCTCCAGCCGGCCCGGCGAGGAGACGCCGAACAGCGCCTGCCGGACCTTGTCCTCGTCCAGGTGCTCGGCGCCGCCCTGGCCGATGCCGAAGAACGCCTCGACCGCGGCGAGCGCCAGCGCGGCGTTCTGCGCCTGGTGGTCGCCGTGCAGCGGGAGGAAGAGGTCCTGGTACTCGTGGCCGCCGAGGCCGCGCAGGGTGACCAGCTGGCCGCCGACCGCGACCTCGCGGCGCAGCACGCCGAACTCCATGCCCTCGCGGGCCACCGTGGCGTCCACCTCGACGGCGCGGCGCAGGATGGTCTCGGCGGCGTCCAGCTGCTGCTGGGCGACCACGGCCAGCGCGCCGGGCTTGATGATGCCGGACTTCTCGACCGCGATCTCGCCGGTGGTCTCCCCCAGCTTGTCGGTGTGGTCCAGGCCGATCGGGGTGATCACGGCGACCTGGGCGTCGATCACGTTGGTGGCGTCCCAGGAGCCGCCCATGCCGACCTCGACCACCGCGACGTCCACCGGCGCGTCGGCGAAGGCGGCGTAGGCCATGCCGGTGAGCACCTCGAAGAAGGACATCGCGACCGGCTGGGCGGCGTCCACCATCCGCACGTAGGGCTCGATGTCCCGGTAGGTCTCGACGAACCCCTCGGGGGTGATCGGCGTGCCGTCCAGGCTGATCCGCTCGGTGACCGACTCCACGTGCGGGGAGGTGTAGCGGCCGGTGCGCAGCTCGAAGGCGCCGAGCAGCTGCTCGACCATCCGGGCGGTGGAGGTCTTGCCGTTGGTGCCGGTGATGTGGATCGAGGGGTAGGAGCGCTGCGGCTGGCCCAGGATGTCCATCAGCGCCTCGATCCGCGTCAGCGAGGGCTCCAGCTTGTTCTCCGGCCAGCGGGTGGCCAGTTCCGCCTCGACGGCGCGCAGTTCGGAGTCGGTGCCGCCGGCGTCGGCGGGACGGACGGTGTAGGGGTTGGGCTCGGCCTTGTCGCTCACCTTGCCAGTCTAAGGACTCCGCGCGGCCGGCCCGGACGGGCGCCCCGGGGCGCGGGCCCCCTTGACACCGGAATTGGTCTACTCCACCGTGTGAGTCGCTCCCACCCGCGCCACGTTCGACGCTCCCCGCACCGCACCCCCATCGACACTCCCCCACATGGAGATGGCATGCGTGCACCACAGCCACGACCGCACCACCGCCCGCGCACCGGACGGGCCCTGCTCGCCGGCCTGCTGGCGGCCGGCACCGGCCTGGTCGGCCTGGTCCTGGCCGGCTCCGGCACGGCCAGCGCGGGCACCACCGCCGCGCCCAACGTCAACGTGCTCGCCAACGGCGACTTCTCGGCCGGCAACCACCTCAGCCCGTGGACCTGCGGCCCCACCGTCACCGCGGTGAACAACTCCGCCACCGGGTGGGACCTGCAGGGCTCCCCGGCCGGCACGGACTACGCCAACTGCAGCCAGAGCGTCACGGTGCTGCCCAACTCGACGTACACCCTGACCGCCGCCGTGCAGGGCAGCTACGTGTTCGCGGGCGTCACCGGGACCGGCGGCACCGACCCGTCGGTGTGGAGCTCCGACTCCGGCTGGAACAACCTGACCTCCACCTTCACCACCGGCGCGTCCACCACCTCGGTGTCGGTGTGGTTCCACGGCTGGTACGGGCAGGCGCCGTTCACCGTGGACAAGGTCTCGCTGGTCGGCCCGGGCACCGGTACCAGCCCCTCGCCGTCCGGCACGGTCATCGTCGACCCGACGCCGTCGAACACCAGCCCCAAGCCGACCCCGACCGTCAGCGAGGGCACCACCGGCCCGGCGTCCCCGTCGCCCTCGGCCAGCCCGACCGCGCCGCCCCGCAAGCACCTGCTGACCGGCTACTGGCAGGACTTCTACAACGGCGCCACCCCGCAGCGGATCAGCGACGTCCCGGCCGCGTACGACATCATCGCGGTGGCCTTCGCGGACGCCACCAGCACCCAGGGCGGGATCAGCTTCACCCTGGACCCGACGCTCTCCTCCAAGCTCGGCGGCTACACCGAGGCCCAGTTCAAGGCCGACATCGCGGCCAAGCGGGCGGCGGGCAAGAAGGTGATCGTCTCGGTCGGCGGACAGAACGGCACCGTCTCGGTGTCCAACTCCACGGCCGCGGCCAACTTCGCCGACTCGGCCTACGGCCTGATCCAGCAGTACGGCTTCGACGGCATCGACATCGACCTGGAGAACGGCGTCAACGCCACCTACATGTCGCAGGCGCTGCACAGCCTGGCCGCCAAGGTCGGCTCCGGGTTCGTGCTGACCATGGCGCCGGAGACCATCGGCATGCAGTCCACCGGCGGCGAGTACTTCAAGCTGGCGCTGGCCACCAAGGACATCCTGACCATCGTCAACATGCAGTACTACAACAGCGGGGCGATGCTCGGCTGCGACGGCGGCGTCTACTCGCAGGGCACCGAGAACTTCCTCACCGGGCTGGCCTGCATCCAGCTCCAGGGCGGCCTGCGGCCCGACCAGGTCGGCCTGGGCGTGCCGGCCTCCACCAGCGCGGCGGGCGGCGGCTACGTCAGCCCGTCGGTCGTGAACAACGCGCTGGACTGCCTGGCCGCCGGCACCAACTGCGGTTCGTTCAAGCCGAGTCGGACCTGGCCGACCATCGGCGGCGCGATGACCTGGTCCACCAACTGGGACGCCACCGCGGGCAACCAGATCGCCAACACGGTCGGTTCGCACCTGCACGCGATGCCGTGACCTGACCGGTCGCGCGTCCCGGGGCGGGAGCCACCCGCCCCGGGGCGCGCGGCGGCGTTCCGTCAGCGGGTGCCGCGGGGCATCGGCAGCCGGCCGGCGTGCCGGCGGCGCAGTTCGGCGGCGATCTCCTCGGCCTCGCCCTCGGGCAGCAGCGGCAGCATCATCGCCACCGCCTGCACCAGGCCGCCGAGCAGGTAGGTGGTGTCGGGCGTGCCGGCCACCAGGGCGCGGACCTCGGCCGCGTCGCCCGCGGCGACGGCCTCCAGCAGCAGGGCGGCGCCGGCCGCCTCCTCGTCCACCGGCACCTGGGCGGTGTCGTGCGGGGCGCGCCGGGCGAGGCCGCGCAGCACCCGGTCGGCGACCTCGGGGGCGTACGCCTTGCGGACCGCCTCGGCGGCGATCCACACCAGCAGGGTGGCCACCTCGCGCTCCACGTGCTCGGCCAGCAGCCGGTCCAGCTCGGCGTCGAAGGCGACCTGGTTCCCGTGCCGGAATGCCAGCAGCAGCGTCGCCGCCCTGGCCTTGGCCGCCTCCACTTCTTCCCTCGGAAGTTCGTCCGGAAGTTCGTCGACCAACTCCCCGGTCGCCCTCATGCGCGCACCCTCCGTTCGTGCCCCGCCCGAATGGGAACTTCCGCCCACCGTACACACCGGAAGTGCAAAGGTCGCTGAACGCGCGGGGATCGGCGACGCAATGCATTCCAATTGACGCGGCCCGCCAATTGCCCGGTAATGACGCCGAATAGGGGGTGTTCCGGTCGTACCGCGACTCGCGGGCAAGGGAATTGACAGATCGCGGGGAACAACCCGGGAAAAGGCGCAGGGCCGCCGCTCCCGGAGGAGCGGCGGCCCTGCCTGACGCGTGGTCAGCCCTGCGGCAGCGCCGCGAGTTGGGCGGTGATCCGGGCGATGTCGGCCTCGGCGGCCGCCTGCCGGGTGCGGATCTTGGCGACCACCTCGTCCGGCGCCTTGGCCAGGAAGGCCTCGTTGCCGAGCTTGCCGGCGGCCTGCGCCTTCTCCTTCTCGGCCGCCGCCAAGTCCTTCTGCAGGCGCTTGCGTTCGGCCGGGACGTCGATGGTGCCGGACAGGTCGAGTTCGACGGTGGTGCCGGCCACCGGGAGCGAGGCGGTGGCGTGGAAGCCCTCCTCCGCCGGCGTCAGGCGCAGCAGCGAGCGGATCGCCGCCTCGTGCACCTCCAGCCGGTGGCCGGCCAACTCCAGCCGCGCCGGGACCTTCTGGGTGGCGTTCAGGTTCTGGTCGTTGCGGAACCGGCGGACCTCGGTGACCACCCGCTGCAGCAGGGCGATCTCCGACTCGGCGTCGGCGTCCCGGTAGCCGGAGTCCTTCGGCCACTCGGCGATCACGACCGACTCGGCGCCGGTGAGCGTCGTCCACAGCGCGTCGGTGACGAACGGGACGATCGGGTGCAGCAGGCGCAGCGTCACGTCCAGCACCTCGCCGAGGACGCGGCGGGCGTGGTCGGCCTGCGCGCCCCCCTTGTTCAGCGTGGTCTTGGAGAGCTCGACGTACCAGTCGAAGACCTCGTCCCAGGCGAAGTGGAACAGCGCGTCGGAGACCTTGGCGAACTCGAAGTCCTCGTACAGCGCGTCGACTTCGGCGACCGTGGCGTTCAGCCGGGACAGGATCCAGCGGTCCGCGGCGGTGAGCTCCTCCGGCGCGGGCAGCGGGCCCTGGACGGTGGCGCCGTTCATCAGGGCGAAGCGGGTGGCGTTCCAGATCTTGTTGCAGAAGTTCCGCGAGCCCTTGACCCAGTCCTCGCCGATCGGCACGTCGGCGCCGGGGTTGGCGCCGCGGGCCAGCGTGAAGCGGACCGCGTCGGCACCGTAGGCGTCCATCCAGTCCAGCGGGTCGACGGCGGTGCCGGAGGACTTCGACATCTTCTTGCCGAACTCGTCGCGGACCAGGCCGGTCAGCGCGATGGTCTTGAACGGGATCTCGCCGTCCATCGCGTACAGGCCGAACATCATCATCCGGGCGACCCAGAAGAAGATGATGTCGTGGCCGGTCAGCAGCACGTCGGTCGGGTAGAACTTCTCCAGGTCGGCCGTCTTCTCCGGCCAGCCGAGGGTGGAGAACGGCCACAGGCCGGAGGAGAACCAGGTGTCCAGCACGTCCGGGTCCTGGACCCAGCCCTCGCCGGCGGGGGGCTGCTCGTTCGGGCCGACGCAGACGACCTCGCCGTCCGGGCCGTACCAGACCGGGATCCGGTGGCCCCACCAGAGCTGGCGCGAGATGCACCAGTCGTACATGTTGTCGACCCAGTCGAAGTAGCGGCGCTCCAGCTCCTTCGGGTGGATCTCGACCCGGCCGTCGCGGACCGCGTCGCCCGCGGCCTTCGCCAGCGGCTCGACCTTGACCCACCACTGCAGCGACAGCCGGGGCTCGACCACGGTGTGGCAGCGCGAGCAGTGGCCGACCGCGTGCTCGTAGGGGCGCTTCTCGGCGACGATGCGCCCCTGCTCGCGCAGTGCGCCGACCACCGCGGCGCGCGCGTCGTGCCGGTCCAGGCCGAGGAACGGGCCGTGCACCGTGATGGTGCCGCGCTCGTCCATCACCGTCAGGTTCGGCAGGTTGTGGCGCTGGCCGATGGCGAAGTCGTTCGGGTCGTGCGCGGGCGTCACCTTGACGGCGCCGGTGCCGAACTCCGGGTCGACGTGCTCGTCGGCGACGACCGGGATCTCACGGTCCGTCAGCGGCAGCTTGACGGTCCGGCCGACCAGGTGCGCGTAGCGCTCGTCGGACGGGTGGACGGCGATCGCGGTGTCGCCCAGCAGGGTCTCGGCCCGGGTGGTGGCGACCACGATCGAGTCGTCGCCGTCGCCGTAGCGGATCGAGACCAGCTCGCCGGGGACGTCCTCGTGCTCGACCTCGATGTCGGACAGCGCGGTCAGGCAGCGCGGGCACCAGTTGATGATGCGCTCGGCGCGGTAGATCAGGCCGTCGTCGAAGAGCTTCTTGAAGATGGTCTGGACGGCCTGGGAGAGGCCCTCGTCCATGGTGAAGCGCTCGCGCGACCAGTCAACGCCGTCACCGAGGCGGCGCATCTGGCCGAGGATCCGCCCGCCGTAGTTCTCCTTCCACTCCCAGACCTTGTCGACGAAGGCCTCCCGGCCCAGGTCGTGCCGGGACAGGCCGGCCTCGGCGAGCTGCTGCTCCACCTTGTTCTGGGTGGCGATGCCCGCGTGGTCCATGCCCGGGAGCCACAGCGCCTCGAAGCCGAGCATCCGCTTGCGGCGGGTCAGCGCGTCCATCAGCGTGTGCTGGAAGGCGTGGCCCAGGTGCAGCGCGCCGGTGACGTTCGGTGGCGGGATGACGATGGTGTACGCCGGCTTCTCGCTCTTCGCGTCGGCCGTGAAGTAACCGCGCTCCACCCAGCGCTCGTACAGCTCGCCCTCTACCTCGGCCGGGGCGTAGGTCGTCGGGAGGGTGGCTGCGTCGGCCCCGGGGTGCGAGCTCGCGGGGCGCTGGTTCGTCGTGTCGGTCACGACACACAGTTTACGGAAGGCCGGACCGCGGTTACGAACCGATTGTGCCCGGACCACTCGGGCGCACCGGGGGGGCCGTACGGTAGCGTGCCGCATGGTAGGCCACTTGACGACCACGGGGCCGCGCGACACCGGTGCGGCGGGGGAGACTGACGACGGATGTACGGCCAGGGGCAGGGACCGCAGCAGTACCCGCAGGGGCAGCCGCAGCAGCCGTACGGCGCGCCGCCGCCGCAGCCCGGCTACGGACAGCAGCCGCCCGCGTACGGCGCGCCGCAGCAGCAGCCCGGGTACGGCTACCCCCAGCAGGCCCCGCCGCAGCCCGGTTACGGACAGCCCGGTTACGGCCAGCCCGGTTACGGACAGCAGCCGCCGCAGCAGTACGGCGTGCCCCCGCAGCAGGGTTACGGCGGCTACCCGCCGCCGCCCGCGCCGTCCAAGCGCAGGGGCGGGCTCGTCCTCCTGATCGTCGTCGTGGTGCTGGCCGCGATCGGCGGCGGCCTCTGGTGGGGCCTGAAGGGCGGCGACAGCGCCGACCCGTCCAAGGGCGCCGGCACCAAGGGCAAGTACAAGCTGGCGGAGACCGGGGGCGTCGCCGGCTACACCAAGAAGGGCACCGAGGAGGCCGACGGCCTGGACGGCCTGGAGGCGGTCGGCACCTTCGAGGCCTCGATCAGCGTGACCTACTCGAAGAACACCTCCCAACTGGTCAACATCAACGGCACCTGGGGCAGCGTCGACGACCCCGACAAGGCCGCCAAGGCGCTGACCGCCCGGGCCGAGCAGAGCATCGACGAGAGCAACTCCGAGGCCACCTCGGACAGCAAGAAGGTCACCTGGAAGGTGCCGTTCAAGAGCTTCGACGCCAAGGACCCGAAGGACCCGGGCAGCCGGCTGTACTGCGCCGTGGCCGCCTCGGCCAGCACCGGGCGGGAGCAGCCGGCCTGCGTGTTCGCGTCGCACTCCACGCTCGGCTCGGTCACCGCGGTCAACCTCGACAAGACCGCCAAGGCGATGACGCTGGACGAGATGGTCACGCTGGCCCGCCAACTCCGGGACGCCTCGACCGTCGCCAAGTAGCCCCCCGCACAACCTCCATGTGAACGGAGCCCCAGCCGTGTCCGACAACCAGTTCGGCCCGCCGCAGCCCGGTTTCGGGCCGCCGCCGGCCCCCGGCGCCCCGATACCCCCGCAGGGCGCCCCGGCCGCCCCGCCGCAGCCCGGATACGGCTACCCGCAGCAGGGCGCCCCCCAGCCTGGGTACGGGTACCCGCAGCAGCAGCCCCAGCAGCCCTGGGGCGGCGCCGCGGTGCCGCCCCAGGGCTACCCCGCCGGCGTGCCCGGCTACCCGCCCGGCTACCCGGCTCCGCCGCGGAAGTCCCGCAAGGGCCTGTGGATCACGCTGTCGATCGTGTCCGTCCTGATCCTCGGCGGCGTCGGCGTGGTCGGCTACTTCGCCTACGACACCGTCTCGAAGACCGGCAAGTACAAGCTGAACGACTTGCCCGGGACCTTCCACGACATGGACAGCTCGGAGAACGCGACCCAGGCCCAGGCGCTGGCCGCCGGGATCAAGCAGGACGCCTCCACCAGCGGCGGTGCGCCGGACGGCGCGGTCGCCGCCATCTACACCTCGGACGAGCTCGAGATCAGGGTCGGCGCCTACTACGGCAAGATCTCCGACCCGAAGGCCCAGATGGACGCCGAGTTCAAGGACATGCCGGGCTCCGGCCCGCGCAAGTCGATGGACCCGGGCCCGCTCGGCGGCAAGATGGACTGCGCCACCGGCAAGGACGACGAGGGCCTGTCCGCCAACTTCTGCATCTGGGCCGACAACTCCGCCCTGATGCTCGTGATGGAGCGGTCCTCGGACGAGGTCGACCTGGGCAAGATCGCCGCCGACGCCCGCGAGCTGCGCCAGGCCACCGAGGTCGTCAAGTAGGCCTCCGCCGCACGGCGGTCCGCCGACGGGCGGGCAACGGAGGAGGGCCCCGCACCGGTCACCGGTGCGGGGCCCTTCCCGTGTCGTCGTGCGGCGGTGCGGCTCAGGCGCTCTTCTCCCGGCGCTCGCGCTTGATCATGTCGCGCGGGACCAGGGTCGGGATGGCGTGCTTGGAGACCACGTCCCCGGTGACCACCACGCGGGCGACGTCCTGACGGGAGGGCACCTCGTACATCACGGACATCAGCACCTCCTCCATGATGGCCCGCAGGCCGCGCGCGCCGGTGCCGCGCAGGATCGCCTGGTCGGCGATCGCCTCCAGCGCGTCCCGGGTGAACTCCAGCTCCACGCCGTCGAGTTCGAACAGCTTGCGGTACTGCTTCACCAGCGCGTTCTTCGGCTCGGTGAGGATCTGCAGCAGCGCCTCGCGGTCCAGGTTGTGCACGCTGGTGATGACGGGGAGGCGGCCGATGAACTCCGGGATCATCCCGAACTTCACCAGGTCCTCCGGCATCACCTGGCGGAAGTGGTCCGCCGAGTCGACCTCGCGCTTGGAGCGGATGGTGGCGCCGAAGCCGATGCCCTTGGCGCCGGCCCGGCCCTCGATGATCCGTTCCAGGCCCGCGAACGCGCCGCCCACGATGAACAGCACGTTGGTGGTGTCGATCTGGATGAACTCCTGGTGCGGGTGCTTGCGGCCGCCCTGCGGCGGCACCGAGGCGGTGGTGCCCTCCAGGATCTTCAGCAGCGCCTGCTGCACGCCCTCGCCGGAGACGTCCCGGGTGATCGACGGGTTCTCGCTCTTGCGGGCGACCTTGTCGATCTCGTCGATGTAGATGATCCCGGTCTCGGCCTTCTTGACGTCGTAGTCGGCCGCCTGGATCAGCTTCAGCAGGATGTTCTCGACGTCCTCGCCGACGTAGCCGGCCTCGGTCAGCGCCGTGGCGTCCGCGATCGCGAACGGCACGTTCAGCATCCGGGCCAGGGTCTGCGCCAGCAGCGTCTTGCCGGAGCCGGTCGGGCCCAGCAGCAGGATGTTGGACTTGGCCAGCTCGATCGCGTCGTCCCGGCCGCTGCCGCTGCGCCCGGCCTCGCCGGCCTGGACGCGCTTGTAGTGGTTGTAGACCGCGACCGACAGCGCCTTCTTGGCGAGGTCCTGGCCGACCACGTACTGGTCGAGGAACTCGTAGATCTCGCGGGGCTTCGGGAGTTCCTCGAAGCGCACCTCGGAGCTCTCGGCGAGCTCCTCCTCGATGATCTCGTTGCACAGGTCGATGCACTCGTCGCAGATGTACACGCCTGGCCCGGCGATCAGCTTCTTCACCTGCTTCTGCGACTTGCCGCAGAACGAGCACTTGAGCAGGTCGCCACCGTCTCCGATGCGTGCCACGAGGTGCTTCCCCTTCGCCAGGGGCCCCGCGGGGGTCGGGGCCTGGTGCTGTGAGACCGGCTGCGCCGTCGGCGGTCGGTCTGGTATCCGACGGTACTCTGCCTAGCCGCTGTTTCCGCCGACTTCGACCGCTCTGCCCTACGCCCTGGGCGAATTGATACCGAACAGATGCCGTCGCGGGCGCATGGACCCGACTGCCCATTGTGCGGGACGGACGCCCGGACCGGAACGCCCCGGGGCGGGGCGTACGTCACGTACGCACCGCCCCGGGGCAGGAGGGTCAGTCGGTGTACGAGTTCTTCCGGGTCGAGACGATCTGGTCGATCAGCCCGTACTCCAGCGACTCCTCGGCGGTGAGGATCTTGTCGCGCTCGATGTCCTCGCGGACCCGCTCGACGTCCTTGCTGGAGTGCTTGGCCAGCATGGTCTCCAGCTGTTCGCGCATCCGGAAGATCTCCCTGGCCTGGATCTCCAGGTCGGACACCTGGCCGCGGCCGGTCTCGGTGTACGGCTGGTGGATCAGCACCCGGGCGTTCGGCAGCGCGAGGCGCTTGCCGGGGGTGCCGGCGGCCAGGATGACCGCGGCGGCCGAGGCGGCCTGGCCCATGCAGACCGTCTGGATGTCCGGCTTCACGAACTGCATGGTGTCGTAGATCGCGGTCAGCGCGGTGAACGAGCCGCCGGGCGAGTTGATGTAGAGCGAGATGTCCCGGTCCGGGTCCATCGACTCCAGGCAGATCAGCTGCGCCATGATGTCGTTCGCCGAGACGTCGTCCACCTGCGAGCCGAGGAAGATGATGCGCTCCTCGAACAGCTTGGCGTACGGGTCGTACTCGCGGATGCCCTGCGAGGTGCGCTCGACGAAGCGCGGGACGATGTAGCGGCCCTCGGCGCGCATGTCCTCCAGGCGGGCCTTGGCGCCCGACAGGCTGGGGATGTTCATGGTTTCTGGTCCTCCGAAGCGTGCGGTCAGGGATGCGATGCCGGTCAGCCGGCCAGGCCGGCGCCGGTGCCGCCGCCGCCCGGGACGTCCGCGGCGCTGTGCATGATCTCGTCGATCAGGCCGTACGCCTTGGCCTCCTCCGGGGTGAACCAGCGGTCGCGGTCGGAGTCCGCGGTGATCTGGTCGAAGGACTGGCCGCTGTGGAAGGCGATGAGCTCCGACATCCGCTTCTTGGTGCGCAGCAGCTGCTCGGCCTGGATCCGGATGTCGGTGGCGGAGCCGCCGAGGCCCGCGGAGGGCTGGTGCATCAGGATGTTGGCGTTCGGCAGCGAGAAGCGCTTGCCCTTGGCGCCCGCGGTCAGCAGGAACTGGCCCATCGACGCCGCCATGCCCATCGCGATGGTGACCACGTCGTTCTTGATGTACTGCATGGTGTCGTAGATCGCCATGCCGGCCGAGATGGATCCACCCGGGGAGTTGATGTAGAGGTAGATGTCCTTCTCGGGGTCCGCCGCGAGCAGCAGCAGCTGGGCGGTGATCTTGTTGGCGATGTCGTCGTCGACCTGCTGGCCGAGGAAGATGATGCGCTCGTTGAGCAGCCGGTTGTAGACCTGGTCGCCCAGGCCGCCACCCACGTCGCCGCCGGCGGCGTGCGGTGCCATCGGGCCAGGCATCTGCATCTGCGGGAACGTCACTTAGCCACCTGCTCAGTCGATCTGCGTGTGTGTCGCTGTCCACCGACCCTAACGCGCAGGCCCCGCCGCTGAATCCCCCACGCAGAACTGTTCGCTGTGAGCGCAGGGTGAGCAGGCCGAACGCGTGCGGGCGGGCCGGACGGACGCGAACGGGCCCGGACACCGTGCGGTGTCCGGGCCCGTTCCCGGTGCTGCGACGCCCCGTCGGCGGCCCGACGGTCAGGAGGCTCAGGCCTCGGCGGACTCCTCGGAGGTCTCCGCCGCGGCGGCCGCGGCGGCCTCGGTGGTCTCCTCCTCGTCGTCCTCGAAGGAGACGGTCTCGCCGTTGGTGTCGGTCACCTTGGCGGCCTCGACGACCAGGGCCAGCGCCTTGCCGCGGGCGACCTCGCCGACCAGCAGCTGCACCTGGCCGCCCTGGACGACCTGCTGGGCGAACTGGTCCGGGGTCAGGCCGGAGCCGGCGGCGCGGCGGATGAGGTGCTCGGTGAGCTCCTCCTGGTTGACGCCCAGCTCCTCGTTCTTGACGATCTGGTCCAGCACGAACTGGGTCTTGATGCCCTTCTTCGCCTGCTCCTCGGTCTCCTTCTCGTAGTCCTCGAGGGACTTGTCCTGGGAGGCGAGGTAGGTGTCGAGGGTCAGGCCCATCGGCTCCAGCTGGTGGTGCTCCAGGTTGTGCTTGCGGGTGCCGATCTCGTCCGCGAGCAGCTTCTCCGGGTACTCCATCTCGACGCGCGCGAGCAGCTCGTCGAGGACCTTCTCCTGGGCCTGAGTGGCCTGGTCGAACTCCTTCATGCGCTCCAGGCGCTTGACGGAGTCGGCGCGGAGCTCCTCCAGGGTGTCGAACTCGCTCGCCAGCTGCGCGAACTCGTCGTCCAGCGCGGGGAGTTCCTTCTCCTGGACGGTGGTCACGGTGACGGTGACCTCGGAGTCCTTGCCGACCTGGGTGCCGCCCTTGAGGGTGGTGGTGAAGGTCTTGGACTCGCCGGCGGACAGGCCGATCACGGCCTCGTCGATGCCGTCCAGCAGGCGGCCGGAGCCGATCTCGTAGCTCACGCCGGTGGCGGTGCCGTCCTCCGGCACCTCGCCGTCGACCTTGGCCTCCAGGTCGACCACCACGATGTCGCCCTCGGCGGCGGCGCGCTCGACGTCCTTGACGGAGGCGAAGCGCTCGCGCAGCTGCTCCAGGGACTTCTCGACGTCCTCGTCGCCGACCTCGATCGGGTCGACCACGACCTCGATCTCGGAGAACTCGGGCAGGGTGACCTCGGGGCGCACGTCGACCTCGGCGGTGAACTTGAGGTCACCGCCGTCGGCCAGGTTCTCGACACCCTCGATCTCGGTGATGTCGGGCTGGCCCAGGACGTCGATCTGGCCCTCGTCGACGGCCTGCGTGTAGAAGCGCGGAAGCGCGTCGTTGACGGCCTCCTCCAGCACCGCGCCCCGGCCGAAGCGCTGGTCGATCACCTTGTTCGGAATCTTGCCCTTGCGGAAGCCCGGAACGGTGACCTGCTGGTTGATCTTCTTGTACGCCGCGTCGAGGCTGGGCTTGAGCTCCTCGAAGGGCACCTCGACGGTGAGTCGAACCCGGGTGGGGTTCAGAGTCTCGACGGCGCTCTTCACGGTTGGGTCTCCTAGGGGGCTTGCGGTCAGGGCGATAGGCGGTTGGGGCTGCATTGCTGTCCGTACTACCGCCAGCGGTCCATCCTACCGGTACCACGAAAGCGGCTGTGCCCGGCACCGGGGCTGGCCCGGGGGCGGGGCGTGCGGGCCGCACCGGCGGGGCTGCGGAGGGGGCTGCGGGGACTTGCGGGAGGGACGCCGCAGGGCGCCGCAACGACAACAGGGCCCCGCCCTACGACGAGACCCTGCCGCACACGGTCGGGGTGACCGGATTCGAACCGACGGCCTTCCGCTCCCAAAGCGGACGCGCTACCAACCTGCGCCACACCCCGTGGTGCCGAGCAGAAGAGTACACGTCGGCCCGCCTCCGGCCGGGGCGATATCGGCGAGCCGACAACGGCGAAGGAGTGTGCAATCCACCGACCCGACCAGGTACGCTGGGCCCGTCCTCACCACCTCAGCGGTGGCGGCGGACGCTCCTTTGCGGGTGTAGCTCAATGGTAGAGCCCCAGTCTTCCAAACTGGTCACGCGAGTTCGATTCTCGTCACCCGCTCCACGAGGCCGACGGCCCCGACCGCACCAGCGGTCGGGGCCGTCGCCGTTCCCGGGTGGTGCCGGGGATCAGACGTTGACGCCGTGGGCCGCCAGGTAGGCGACCGGGTCGATGTCGGAGCCGTAGTCCGGGGTGGTGCGGATCTCGAAGTGCAGGTGCGGGCCGGTCACGTTGCCGGTGGCACCGGACAGGCCGATCTGCTGGCCCGCGGTCACGGACTGGCCGGCCGAGACCGAGATCGAGGACAGGTGCGCGTACTGGGCGTACTTGCCGTCGGCGAGCTTGATGACGACCTGGTTGCCGTAGGCGCCGCCGTTGCCGGCCGAGACCACGGTGCCGTTGGCGACGGCCTTGAGGCTGGTGCCGGTGGCGACCGGGAAGTCGATGCCGGTGTGGTAGCCGCTGGACCAGCTGGAGCCCGCCACCTTGTAACCGGTGGTGACGCTGCCCGGCGCGGGGGCGACGTAGCCGGAGGAGGAGCTCGCGGAGGAGCTGCCGGAGGCGGCGGGGGCGGTGGAGGTCGACGGCTTCGCGGCCGACGGCTTCGCGGTGGCGGACGACGCGGAGGACGACGACGGGGCCGGCTTCTGGGTCTGGGCCTTGGTCTGGGTCTGGACCTTGGTCTGGGCCGGGGCCTGGGCCTTCGCGGTGCCGGTGCTCGACTTGGTCGAGGTCTTCGGGGCGGCGGCGGTGGCCGCGGCGTCCGAGGAGGAGGCGGTGGCGGAGGTCGTCACGGCGGCCTTGCCGTGGACGGTCAGCTGCTGGCCCGGGTAGATCAGGTTCGGGTTGCCGCCGATGACCGAGCGGTTGTCCTGGTAGAGCTTCTCCCAGCCGCCGTCCACGTTCTTCGCGTCGGCGATCTTGGAGAGGGTGTCGCCGGCGGCGACCCGGTAGGACTCCGCGGCGGCGGTGTCGGTGGTGTGGTCGGCGACGGGGGTGGCGTCGACCGAGACGCTGCCCCACTGGCGGCCGCCGTCGTGCTGGTCGGCGGTGCCGTGCGCGGAGGCGGCGGTGACCGGAAGGCCGATCGCGGCGCCGGCGACGCCGACGGCGATGGCGATGCGGGCGACGGTGGCCAGGCGCGGCTTGCGGTGCTTGCCCTGGACGGACATGAAGCTGTTCCTCTCCGACGCCTGCGAGGTGAGCTGTCGGGTTCGGGCGAGAGTTGCCCGGCCGCGTTCTCCGCGGCTTCACCCCGAGCCGTGCCCGTGCGTTCCGGGCCCGGCGTACTACCTGTGGTTCCCCCGCTCCTGCCGTGGCGTGGTGTCTGGTCGGCACCGGGCGGCGGCAGGACTAGGCGTTCCGCTCGGCGGCCAGCCCGGCCGATGTCCGGGCTGCGGAGGAAGCAAAACCCACGGCTCGCGAAGCTGGCAAGCGCCGAAAAGCCCCGGTCCCGGGCTCGGGAGGGGGCTGACGGTCCGCCAGGTCACGCTGTGCCCACGCGGGGCTGCGGTGCGCGTACGGGATCATGACGGTGCGCTTACGAACCGCGTACGGTGGGCGACTTCGGCCACCGTGCGCGCCCGGGCGACGACCTGGCGTGACGAAACGGGTGACCCTGGTCACCCGGGGGCAGGACTTTGGGACGGCCCGGGGGTGTCTCCCGTCCGTCGGGCGACCGCTGCGGGGCGACCGCTGCGGGGGCGGGCGGGTCAGCCCGCGATGCCGGAGATCGCCTTGGAGATCGACTCGAGGAACTGCTGGATCGGCCCGGCCATGGTCGACTGGCTGAGCATGAAGCCGAACAGGGCGGCGATCACCGCGTGACCCGTCTTCAACTGCTTGTTGCGGATGAAGATGGCGACGATGATGCCGAACAGGACCAGTGCGGAGACGGAGAAGGCCACCGGGACTCACTTCCTCGATTCGTGGCGGGGATTCGGGTCGGAACCGGCGACGGCTCCAGGCGGAAACCGGCCCCTGCCCCCCGTGTCCCCACCACTCCATCCGGACTCAGTGTGGTCGCTCGTGCGGAGTGCGTAAAGGACTTGCCCCGTCGCCCGGGGCCCCAACCCGCGTGCTGGGGCTGATTTCCGCCGACCGTGACGATAGCGGACGGGTCCTGACGAACCGTCGGCGGGATGCGGTCCGCCGCGGCGGGGGCGGCAAAGCGGCAGGCAGACCGGGCAGCCGCCCACGGAGCGGGTATGCCAACGGAATTGGCCGAAGATCAACGCCCGGGTTTGACACTCCGCAGACACTCCGTGCTCACCTTTTCCGCACTCCTCCGCGCCCCCGCGCCGCGCTCAGCGGCGCCAGACCAGCAGCACCGCGCGGTCGTCGTTGACGTGCTTGGCCACGCTGTCGATCAGCCGGACCGCCGCCCCCGGGCGCCCGGCCACCGGGATGGTGGCGACCAGCCGGTCGGCCTCGCCCATCAGCCGGTCCATGCCCTCGCCCAAGTCCCGGCCGGGGATCTCCACCATGCCGTCGGTGCACAGCATCAGCACGTCGCCGGGGCCCAAAGTACCGCGCACGCCTTCGAACTTGGCGTCGTCGTAGACGCCGAGCAGCGGACCCTCGGCCTCCTTGACCTCCCAGTGGCCGGCTCCGGCGAGGCGGTGCATGCCGGGGAGGTGGCCGGCCGAGAGGAGTTCGTACTCGCCGGTGTCCAGGTCGAGGACCAGGTGCACGGCGGTGGCGAAGCCCTCGGCCCAGTCCTGGCGCAGCAGGTAGCCGTTGGCGGCGGGCAGGAAGTCGTGGGCGGGCAGCGAGCCGAGCAGTCCGCCGAAGGCGCCGGAGAGCAGCAGGGCGCGGCTGCCGGCGTCCATGCCCTTGCCGGAGACGTCGGCGAGGACGACTTCGAGCACCCGGCCGCCGGGGCCGGTGCGGGCGGCGACCATGAAGTCGCCGGAGAAGGACTGGCCGCCGGCCGGGCGCAGTGCGGTGTCGGTGTGCCAGCCGTCGGGCAGCCCCGGGACGCGGCCCTGCACCCGGATCCGCTCGCGCAGGTCGAACAGCATGGTGGAGCCGCCGCGCCAGGGCACGCCGATCCGGCGGCGGAACTGGGCGACCAGCAGCCCGGCGACGCCGACCGCGCCGACCACCAGGGCGGCGCCGGGGGTGACGCCGTGGGCGTACGCCTCGGGGCGCTCGCTGGCCACCTGCTCGCCCGTGTGCACCACGGACTCGGTGATCAGGCCGCCGGCCGCGGCGGCGTACAGCAGCACCAGGGTGCCGGGGCGCAGCAGCAGCGCGCCGGCCAGGATCGGCAGGACCAGGGCGGTGGGCGGGGCCCAGTCGGGGGCGACGACGTTGAGCAGCACCAGCAGCGGGACGGTCAGGGCGAGCGCGGCGAACGCCCACCAGTCGGCGCCGTCGCCGCGGAAGTAGTCGACACCGGTGCGGCGCAGCCTGCGCCGGGCCCGGTACAGCGCCGCGCGCAGCCGGGCCGTCACGGGCTCGCGGGACGGTCGACCGCCCCGGCCCGTCGCACTGGGACGCGCGCTGCCGGCCATGGGGACCGACCTTATCCACCGCCGGTGCCCGCGTCGACGGGCCGGGTGGCACCGGGTGCAACGGAAGTGGCGCGCCCGGCGGGTTTCGGCCGCCGGGGACGTGCCGGGCCGGGCCGGTGACCGGATCGCGGGGGTCGCGGGACGCCTGATGGGGAGCCGGCATGACGACAGGACAGTCCGGTCCGACCGTACGGGAGTTGCGCGCCGAGGAGCGGGAGAGCTGCTGCCGGACGGTCGACGTCGCCTTCGGCGGCGCCGAAGAGGCGCCCGGGGTCAGGGAGTTGTGGCGGTCGCCGATCGGGACGGGGCGTTCGCCGGCGGTCCGCGAGGGCGGGCGACCGGGGGGCGGGGCGACGCCGTCCGGCTTCCGGGCGGCGGTGCAGAGCGGCGCGGTGGCGCCGGTGGCGGTGCTGCGCGGCAGGGTGCGGGAGTCGCGGCCGGGGGGCGTCGGAGCCGGCCTCGGCGGCGTTCCGCTCGGGCCTGGAACCCTGGGCGCCGCACGGGTTCCGGACCGCGACGGCGGAGGGCGCCCGCCGGGGCGCCCTCCGGGTCGCTCAGCCCTGCGGGTGGTGGGCCGGGATCGGCGGGAGTTCGCCGGTGGTCTCGTACTCGGAGAGCATCTCGATCCGGCGGGTGTGCCGGGCCTCGCCGCTGTAGGCGGTGTTGAGGAAGATCTCGACGAACTTGGTGGCCTCGTCGAGGGTGTGCATCCGGCCGCCGACCGAAATGACGTTGGCGTTGTTGTGTTCGCGGCCGAGGGCGGCGGTCTGCTCGCTCCAGGCGAGGGCGGCCCGGACGCCCTTGACCTTGTTGGCGGCGATCGCCTCGCCGTTGCCGGAGCCGCCGATCACCACGCCCAGCGCCTCGGGGTCGGCGGCGGTGCGCTCGGCCGCCCGGAGGCAGAACGGCGGGTAGTCGTCCTCCGCGTCGTAGATGTGCGGGCCGCAGTCGACCGGCTCGTGGCCGGCCCCCTTCAGCCACTCGACGAGGTGGTTCTTCAGTTCGTATCCGGCGTGGTCGGAGCCAAGGTAGACGCGCATGGGCACGAGTGTGACATGCCGCCGGACCCGCTCCCCGACAGGGGCGCGGGCCCGGCGGCGGTGACCGTCCGTCAGCGGCGGCCGACCAGCTTCCAGGTCAGCGGCAGGGCGCCCGTCGCGAGCGCCACCTTGAGCGCGTCGCCGACCAGGTACGGGTACAGGCCGAGGTGGGCGGCCTCGCCCAGCGGGACGTCCAGGGCGTAGGCCAGGTAGGGCACGCCGACGGCGTAGATCGCCAGGCTGCCGAGGGCCATCGCGCCGGCGGTCGCCAGCGGGCTGCGGTCGGCGCCGCGGCGGGCCAGCGCGCCGGTCAGCGCGGCGGCGAGCACGAAGCCGATCACGTAGCCGAAGGTGGCCAGGCCCGCGCCCGAGGTGCCCTCAGCGAACCAGGGCAGGCCAGCCGCGCCGGCGGCCAGGTAGAGGCCGAGGGCGGCGGCGCCGCGGCGGGCGCCGAGCGCGGTGCCGACCAGCAGCGCGGCGAAGGTCTGGCCGGTCACCGGCACCGGGGAGCCGGGGACGGGCACCGAGAGCTGCGCGGCCAGGCCGGTCAGCGCGGCGCCGCCGGCGACCAGGGCGAGGTCGCGGGTGCGGGCACCGAGCCGGGTGGAGGCCTGCGGCAGCAGGTCCGCGAGGACGGCGGTGGACGGTGTCGGCGCGGCGATGGCCATGGCTGCTCCCTGGGTTTCCGTTGGCTCCGGTGCGGGTGATCACCTGTGAACCTACGTGCTGTCAGGTGCTTCGCGCGGCGTCGGGCGTGACAAAAGCCGACCGCTCCGGCTTGTCGGATCCGGCCTGTGACCGGGCCCTCATCCGCACCGTGGGCGTCCGGTCGGCCACCTCGCGTCACGCTCGCGTCCGGATGGCGGTACCGCTTGGGAGGACCGGATCCCTTGTCGAATAGTGGACAGACCCTTCTCGAACGTGACCAATCAGTCGAACAGTCTGGATCCGCCGCATGACCCGCACCCCCACCCCCGAGACCGCACCCGTCCGGGAGCCGGCCACCGAGGACGCGGGCCTGTCCCACGGGCTCAAGCAGCGCCACCTGTCGATGATCGCGCTCGGCGGCGTGATCGGCGCCGGGCTGTTCGTCGGCTCCGGGGCCGGGATCGCGGCGGCCGGGCCGGCCGTGGTGCTGGCCTTCGCCGCCTCCGGGCTGCTGGTGATGCTGGTGATGCGGATGCTCGGCGAGATGTCCGCCGCCCGCCCCGCCTCCGGCTCCTTCTCGGTGCACGCCGACCGGGAGATCGGGCCGTGGGCCGGGTTCACCGTGGGCTGGCTGTTCTGGGTGCTGCTGTGCGTGGGCGTCGCGGTGGAGGCGATCGGCGCGGCCGGCATCGTCTCCGGCTGGCTGCCGGCCGTGCCGTCCTGGGCCTGGGTGGCGGTGTTCATGGCGTTCTTCTGCCTCACCAACCTGGCCGCCGTCCGCAACTTCGGCGAGTTCGAGTTCTGGTTCGCCGCGATCAAGGTGCTGGCCATCAGCGCCTTCCTGGTGATCGGCGTGCTGGCGGTCTGCGGCCTCCTGCCCGACGTCCCCGCGCCGGGGTCGGGCAACCTCACCGGCCACGGCGGCTTCTTCCCGAACGGCGCGAGCGGCCTGGTCACCGGCCTGCTCGCCTCGGTGTTCGCGTACGGCGGCCTGGAGACGGTCACCATCGCCGCCGCCGAGTCCGAGGACCCGCGGCGCAGCGTGGCGATCGCGGTGCGCACCGCGATGTGGCGGATCGCGCTGTTCTACGTCGGTTCGATGGCGGTGATCGTCACGCTGGTGCCGTGGGACGACCCGGAGGTGGTCAAGCCGGGCCCGTACGTCGCCGTGCTGGACTCGCTGGGCATCCCGGGCGCGGCCCAGCTGATGAACGTGGTGGTGCTGATCGCGCTGCTGTCCGCGATGAACGCCAACATCTACGGCTCCTCGCGGATGGCCCACTCGCTGATCGCCCGCGGCCACGGCCCGCGCGCGCTGTCCCGGCTCTCCGGGGGCGTGCCGCGCCGCGCGGTGCTGGCCTCCTGCGGGTTCGGGTTCCTGGCGGTGCTGCTCTCGTACTGGTGGCCGGAGACGGTGTTCTCCTGGCTGCTGAACATGGTCGGCGCGGCGGTCCTGGTGGTCTGGGCGTTCATCTGCGTCGCCCAGCTGCGGATGCGGCGCCACCTGTCGGCGGCCGAACTACCGGTCCGGATGTGGGCGTTCCCCTACCTGACGCACCTGGCGCTGGCCGCGATCCTGGCGGTGCTGGTGCTGATGACGCTGGACTCCGCCAACCGCGTCCAGCTGTACTTCACGGCCGGGCTGACGCTGGCGCTGGCGGTGGCGGGGCACCTGCGCGGCCGCCGGGCGGTCGCGCCCTGACGCGCGGGAACCCCGCTCCCCCGGTGCGGGGGGCGGGGTTCCGTCGTGCGCGGGGCTACTCGAAGGACGGGCCCACCGTGCGGGTGCGCTTGATCTCGTAGAAGCCGGGGGTGGAGGCGACCAGGATCGTGCCGTCCCACAGCCGGGCCGCGGCCTCGCCGCGCGGGGTCGGGGTGACGACCGGGCCGAAGAAGGCGACGCGGTTGCCGTCCGGGCCGTCGACGGCGATCACCGGGGTGCCGACGTCCTCGCCGACCAGGCCGATGCCCTCGGCGTGCGAGGCGCGCAGCGCGTCGTCGTACGCGTCGGTGTCGGCGGCGTCGGCGAGCTCCTCGGGCAGGTTCGCGGCGCGCAGCGCGGCCACGACGGTCTCGCGGGTGTTGGGCAGGCCCTGGTTGTGGAAGCGGGTGCCGAGCTCGGTGTAGAGCGGGCCGAGCACCTTCTCGCCGTGCGCCCGGGCGGCGGCGGTCAGGACCCGGACCGGGCCCCAGCCGGCGGCCAGCATCTCGCGGTACCGCTCGGGCAGGTCGTCCCGGTTCTCGTTGAGGACGGACAGGCTCATCACGTGCCAGCGGGTGTCCACCGGGCGGAGCTTCTCGACCTCCAGCATCCAGCGGGAGGTCATCCAGGCCCACGGGCAGATCGGGTCGAACCAGAAGTCGGCGATCTTGCGGGAGTCTGCGGTCGTCACTGACGGCGCCCTTCGGGTCGGCGGGTCGGAAGCGGTCGGGGTTTCCCCTCGGGATGGAACCCCGGAGCGGCCCGGATGATTCCTCCTCCAGTGCAATGGCACAGGTGGTCGGGCGTGAAAGGATGCCCCCGAAGGGGTGCCATGAACACTCCGAAACCGTGTGTTCCGTACAGAGGAGTGCCGACGTGCCGGGCAAGAACCTGAGCCGTGAGGAGGCCCGCGACCGGGCCGCGATCATCCGGGTGGAGAGCTACCGCGTCCACCTGGACGTCAGTGCGGCGGCCGACCCCGGCCGGCCCGCCTTCCGTTCCACCACCCGGATCTCGTTCGACTGCGCCGAGCCGGGCGCGAGCAGCTTCGCCGACCTGCTGGCCCCCGAGGTGCTCTCGGTCGAGCTGAACGGCCTCGCGCTGGACCCGGCCGAGGTGTTCGACGGCACCCGGATCGCGCTGCCGGTGCTGGCCGCGCACAACGAGCTGACCGTGGTCGCCGAGTGCGCCTACAGCCGCACCGGCGAGGGTCTGCACCGCTTCGTCGACCCGGTGGACGGCGAGACCTACCTGTACACCCACTACGAGCCGGCCGACGCCCGCCGGGTCTTCGCCAACTTCGAACAGCCGGACCTGAAGGCCCCGTTCACCTTCACCGTGACCGCCCCCGCCGCCTGGGACGTGTACGCCAACGCGGTGCCCGCGCGCGTCACCGGAGAAGGCGCCGCCCGCACCTGGGAGTTCGCCCCGACCCGGCCGATCTCCACCTACCTGACCGCCGTGGTGGCCGGCCCGTACCACGTGGTGCGCGACCACTACTCGCGCGAACTCGCCGACGGCACCGTGCTGGAGATCCCGCTGGCGGCCACCTGCCGGCGCTCGCTCGCCCCCCACTTCGACGCCGAGGAGATCCTCACCGTCACCAAGCAGGGCCTGGACTTCTTCCACCAGGAGTTCGACTACCCGTACCCGTTCGGCAAGTACGACCAGTGCTTCGTCCCCGAGTACAACATCGGCGCGATGGAGAACCCGGGCTGCGTGACCTTCCGCGAGGAGTTCGTCTTCCGCTCGAAGGTCACCGAGGCCGCGTACGAGTCCCGGGCCAACGTGATCCTGCACGAGATGGCCCACATGTGGTTCGGCGACCTGGTCACCATGAAGTGGTGGGACGACCTGTGGCTGAAGGAGTCCTTCGCCGACTTCATGGGCGCCTACGCGCAGATCGGCGCGGGCACCCGCTACCGCTCCGCCTGGATCACCTTCGCCAACCGCCGCAAGGCCTGGGCGTACCGGCAGGACCAGTTCCCCACCACCCACCCGATCACCGCGGACATCCGCGACCTCGAGGACGCCAAGCTCAACTTCGACGGCATCACCTACGCCAAGGGCGCCTCCGTCCTCAAGCAGCTGGTCGCCTACGTCGGCCGGGACGCCTTCTTCGAGGGCGCGCGCGCCTACTTCAGGAAGCACGCCTTCGGGAACACCGTCCTCACCGACCTGCTGGACGCCCTGGAGGAGACCAGCGGCCGCGACCTGCGCGCCTGGTCCGCCGCCTGGCTGCAGACCTCCGGCGTCAACACGCTGACCCCCGAGGTGGTCTGCGACGACGAGGGCCGGATCACCGAGCTGGCGATCCGCCAGGACGGCGCGCCGCTGCGCCCGCACCGGATCGCGGTCGGCCTGTACGACCGGGCCGAGGACGGCGCGCTGCTGCGCACCGACCGCTACGAGCTGGACGCGGCCGGGGAGCGCACCGTGGTCGCCGAGGCGGCCGGGCGGCCGCGGCCCGCGCTGGTGCTGGTCAACGACGACGACCTGACGTACTGCAAGGTCCGCTTCGACGAGCACTCGCTGGAGACCCTGCGCACCGGCCTCGGCGACCTCGCCGACGGCCCGGGCGCCGACGGGCCGAGCCTGGCCCGGGCGCTGGCCTGGTCCGCGGTGTGGAACCTCACCCGGGACGGCCTGATGCCCACCCGGGACTACCTCGACCTGGTGCTGCGCTTCGCCGGCCGGGAGTCCGACATCGGCGTCCTGCAGTCCCTGCACCAGCAGGCGGGCGGCGCGCTGGCGGTGTACGCCGACCCGGCCCGGCGCGCCGATTACGCCACCGCGCTCGCCGAGTGCGCGCTGCGCGAGCTGTCGCAGGCCGCCCCCGGCAGCGACCACCAGCTGGCCTGGGCCCGGTTCCTGGCCGACACCGCCGAGCGCGCCGACCACCTGCGACTGCTGCGCGGACTGCTCGACGGCACCGGCCGGATCGACGGCCTGACCGTCGACCAGGAGCTGCGCTGGAACTTCTGGCTGGCGCTCGCCTCGCACGGGGCGGCCACCACCGAGGAACTGGCCGCCGAACTGGCCCGCGACAACACCGCCAGCGGCCGCCGCCAGCAGACCCAGTGCCTGGCCGCGCTGCCCACCCCGGGCGCCAAGGCCGCCGCCTGGACCTCGGTGGTCGACTCCGACGAGCTGCCCAACGCCCTGGTGGAGGCCCAGATCGCGGGCTTCAACCGGGCCGGGCAGCGGGAGTTGACCGCCGCGTACGCCGAACCGTACTTCGAGATGCTGGAGTCGGTCTGGGCGGAACGCTCGATCGAGATCGCGATGCGGATCGTCGGCGGCTTCTTCCCGCGCTACCAGACCGACCCCGGGACGCTGGCGGCCGCCGACGCCTGGCTGGCCGGGCACCCGGACGCCGCCCCGGCGCTGCGCCGGCTGGTGCTGGAGTGCCGGGACGACCTGGCCCGGGCGCTGCGGGCCCAGGAGTGCGACGCCCGGTGACGCGGAGCGGGGCGGCTCCCTCTTCCGGAGAGGGAGCCGCCCCGCGCGCGGACGGTTCGGCCTACTTCAGGGTGGCCGAGGTCAGGCCCGCCTGGACCTGGCGCTGGAAGGACAGGTACACCACCAGCACCGGCAGCATCGCGATCGTCATGCCGGCGAACAGGCCGGGGAAGTCGCTGGCGTAGCCGGACTGCTGGGCCAGGTTCATCAGGCCCTGGGCGAGCATCGAGCGGTCCGGGTCACCGCTGCTCTGCTGCTGCATCAGGGTCAGCGGCAGCAGGTACTGGTTCCACTGGCCGAGCACGTTGAAGATGAACACGCTGATCAGGCCGGACTTCGCCATCGGCACCATGACCTGGAAGAACGCCCGGCTGTGCGAGCAGCCGTCGATCATCGCGGCCTCGTGCACGGCGCTGGGCAGCGACCGGAAGAACGAGTGCAGGAAGAACACGGTGAACGGCAGCGAGTAGGCCGTGTACACCAGGATCAGCCCGGCGTACTGGTTCAGGCCGAGCCACGGGATCACCGAGCCGAGGTTCTTCATCATGAAGAACAGCGGGACGAGCGCCAGGTAGACCGGGAACATCGCGCCGGCCACGAAGAAGTAGTAGATGACCCGGTTGCCGCGGAACTCGTAGCGGGCCAGCACGTAGGCGGCCATCGCGCCGAGCAGCATGGTCAGCGTGAGCGAGCCCGCCAGCACGATCACGGTGCTGACGAAGAAGTCGCCGATGCCCTTGTCCCAGGCGCGGGTGAAGGCGTCGAAGCTCCAGTGCGAGGGCCAGCTCCAGGCGCTGTCGCCGATCTCGGTGTTGTTCTTGAACGAGCCGATGACGATCCAGATCAGCGGCACGATGATCAGTACGGCCCACAGGGCCAGGAAGCCGTGCGAGAAGACGTTGAGGACTCCCCCGCCGTCGGCGAAGCGCTGCGCCCTGCCGGGCTTGCGCGGCTCGCCGGTCCCGCCGCTGCGCTGGGCCGGGATGCCGGTGGTCGCGTCGGTGTTGGTGCTCATGCCGGGAACCTCAGAACTCGATCTTCTCGCGCCGGGTGACCCGGAGCGAGACGACGGACAGGACCAGGGTGATGAAGAAGATCACCACACCCATGGCGCAGGCGTAACCGGCCTTGCCGTAGGTGATGAAGTTGCGCATCAGCAAGGTCGCCATGATCTCGCTGTGGTGGTCCGGACCACCGCCGTAGTACGCGCCGGGGGTCATGGTGGAGACCAGGGCGAAGGCGTCCATCGCGGCGATCGCGAGGTAGACCCAGGCGGTCTGGATGCTCTCCCAGAGCAGCGGCAGCGTGATCTTGAAGAAGGTGGTGCCGCGCTGGGCGCCGTCCAGCAGGGCCGCCTCGTAGATGTCCTTCGGGATGCTCTGCATGGCGGCCGAGAACAGCACCAGGTAGAAGCCGACGCCGGACCAGATCAGCACGCCCATGACGCACCACAGGCCGAAGGTCGGGTTGGAAGCGAAGTCCCAGGGGTGGTTCTCGTCGACGATGCCGAGCGCGATCAGGACGCCGTTGAGCAGACCGCCCTTGTCGGTCCGGTACACGCCCTGGAACAGCACCGACAGGATGGCGACCGACAGCACCTGCGGGAAGAAGAAGACGACCTTGTAGAAGGCCGAGCCGCGCACGCCCTGCACGCCGCCGGTGCCGCTCTTGCCGCCCACGTTGAGCATGAAGGCGAAGAACAGCGCCAGCAGGATGGTGGCCAGCGGCAGCACGATCAGCAGCAGCAGGTTGTGCCGCAGCGCGCCGAGGAAGGCGCCGTCCTTGAACAGCGCGGTGTAGTTGTCCAGCCCGATGAAGTTCATCTCGGACGAGGCGCCGGACCAGTCGGTCAGCGAGTAACCGAAGGTCTGCAGGTAGGGCCAGATGACCAGGAGGATGTACAGCGCGACGGGAACCACGAGGAACCCGAAGATGAAAGGTGTTTTACGGTGTCGCATGGGAGCTGCTCCTGTCCGCCGACAGCCTGTGGTCAGACAGGCGTGGAACTGCGGTATCGCGTGGAACGGCCGGGGCCCGCGCGCGGGCCCCGGCTCTGCGGTGACTGGCCGTCGGCCTGCCGGGGCGTCAGACCTTCTTGGAGGTCGCGGCCTTGCCGCGGGACACCCACTCCTCCGGGGTGATGCGCTTGTTGACCAGCTCGTTGGTGGCGTTCTCGACCTCGGCGTCGAACGCGGTCTGCAGGTCCTGGAAGCTGAAGTTGAAGGTGACGTCGCCGGCCGCCTTGACCGCCGCGGCCGAGGACTTGGTGCCCGGCTTGAGCGGGACGTCCGCGTTGACGCCGTCCTTCAGGACGGTGAGCGAGTTCGCGGTGGCCACGAACTTCGAGGAGCCGTCCTTGGTCAGCATCATGCGCAGGAACTCGAGGCCGCCGGCCTTGTTCTTGGCCTTGCTCGGCACCATGAACGGCTCGCCGGCGCCGGCCCACAGGGCGGTGGCGGGCAGCTTGTCGTTCGGCAGCGACGGGATGGGCAGGAAGGCCATGTCGAAGTCGGCCGGGGTGGAGGCCAGCATCTCGTTCTCCAGCCAGGAGCCGGACGGGATGAAGGCGGCCTTGCCCTGGCACCAGGCGGTCTGCGACTCGGTGTGGGTCATGCCGTTGGTGCCGGGGAGGAGGAAGTCACCCTCCATGATCTTGTAGAACGCCTTGACGCCGGCCAGCACCGCCGGGTCGTCCCAGGCCGCCGTGTCACAGGCGTTGATCTTCTTGACCAGGTCCAGGCCGCCCTGCTTGGCGATCAGGCTGAAGATGACGTAGTTCGCGTAGTAGGGGTACTTGCCCTGGTGCGCGAAGGGGGAGATGCCGGCGGCCTTGATGGTGCCGCAGAGGGTGATGAACTCGTCCCAGGTCTTCGGCGGGGTCCAGCCCTTGTCCTTGAAGAGCTTGGCGGAGTACCACAGGCCGAACACGGTGTAGACGTAGTTCAGCGAGTACATCTTGCCGTCGATGGTGCCCTGCTCGACGGTGCCCGGGAGCAGGACGTCCTTGATCTTCTTGGTCGGGTCGTCCAGGTACGGGGCCTCCAGCAGCACCGTCAGGTCGGTCAGCTGACCGGCGCTGACCAGGACGTCCGCCTTCATGGCCTGGGCACCGGAGTTGTCGAAGACGTCCGGCGGGCTGCCGGCGTTGAAGCGCGGCTGCAGCTTGCCGCTGATCTCCTGGGTGCCCAGGTGGGAGACGTTCGCGCCCGCGTACGCCTTCTTGTAGGCGTCCTCGAAGACCTTGGCGTAGTCGTCGCCGTAGCCGCCCTTGAAGATCACGACGTCCAGCGCGTCACTGGCCTTCACGCCGAACGGGTTCTTGTTGTCGCTGCCGAGCGTCGGGGAGGCGCCCGACTTGCTGTCACCGCTGCCGGAACCGCCGGCGCAGGCCGCGAGCAGCGAGGTGCCGCCCGCCGCGAGGACGGTGATCGCGGCCGCGCGCTTGAACAGGTCGCGACGGTTGTACTCAGTTGCAGAGCCCATGAGTGCCCTAACCCCTCAGTTCCAGAAGAAGTGGACCGAAGCTGACGGCGCGTCAACTCCCGTGGCCCGAAAGGTGCCCAGCGGCGAAGGTGCCGGTCAGAGGCGGTGTGATGATGCTGCAAAGGTATAGTCCACTGTCCACCCAGCGGCAATAGTCAGCGGGTCTGATAACAAACCTGACAGTCGAACTGTTGTCGGCGATGCAGCATGTGCAATGTGCAGGAACCCTGCTTATTGCGTGTCCGCGCCAGGTATGGACCGGAATCTAGCGCGTTGATGCTCGTTTGAACATGGAAACGCGCAGCTTCGCGCAGCACGGTGTTCGAACCGTGATGCGCGAAGCCGCGCGCGGAGCCGCCCCTGATCCGGGGTCAGCGGGTCAGCGGGTCAGCGGCCCTGGAGGCCCTCGTCCAGGGCGGCGACCAGGGTGCCCCGGGAGTCGTCGTTGTCGAGCGACCAGGCCATCACGCCGCCCAGCTCGTTCTCCTCGACGTACCGGGCCTTGCGGGTCAGCAGGTCCGGGGTGTCGTACGTCCAGAACTCGGTGCCGTCGTACTTCCAGGTCGCGCCGTGCGAGCGGTCGGTGAAGACCGTGCCCGGCAGGTCCTTGATCTGGTTGTACGGCAGGTTCCCGCCCCGGGCCAGGCCGGTGGCGGACTGGTACAGGCCGTTCTCCTTCGGGCCGGCCGGCACGCCCGTCCAGCCGTAGCCGTAGAACGGGACGCCCACCACGGCCTTCTTCGCGGGCAGGCCGCGGTCCAGGTAGGTCCGCACCACCCGGTCGACGCTGAGCTTCAGCCCGGAGGCGTCGGCCTTGTCGGTGTACAGGTTGGCGTCGTGGTTGGTCGGCCCCTGGGCCTCCCACGGGCCGTGCAGGTCGTAGGTCATCAGGTTCAGCCAGTCCACCGACCTGGCGACCTTCTTGACCTCCAGCTGGTCGATCTTCGCCTCGCCGGCCGGGACGGCCGCGGTGAGCAGGTAGTGCGGGCCCTTCCTGCCGGACAGCGCGTCCAGCTGGCGGCGGAACTCCTGCATCAGCAGGGTGTAGTTCCTCCCGTCCTCGGGGCGCACCACGTTGCCCCCGTCACCGCCGCCGCCCGGGTACTCCCAGTCGATGTCGATGCCGTCGAACACCCCGGCGCCGGCGCCCGCGCCGCCCTCGGCGGAGCCCAGCTGCGGCAGGTCGCCCTTGAGGTACAGGTCGATGCAGGAGGAGACGAACTTCTTCCGGGACTCGTCGGTGAGCGCCGCGTCCGAGAAGTACTTGGACCAGCTCCAGCCGCCCAGCGAGACGACCGCGCGCAGTTGCGGGTTCTTCGCCTTCAGCTTGCGGATCTGGTTGAAGTTGCCCTTGAGCGGTTGTTCGGCGGTGTCCGCCACGCCGTCCACCGACTCCTCGGCGCCCACCGGGCGCTGGTAGTCGGCCCAGGCGTCGCCCACCCCGGCCGCGTTGGCCTCGAAGCAGGTGCCGTCGGCGGAGACGTTGCCGAAGGCGTAGTTGATCACGGTCAGCCTGCCCGCCTGGCCGCTGGCCTGGACGTTCTTGGCGGAGAAGCCGCTGTAGATGCCCCACTGGGTGAAGTAGCCGACCCGCTGGCCCTCCAGCCGGTGGTTCCTGCCGCGGCCGTCGTCCCCGTGCGCCTGCGCGGCGGCCGGGGGGACGAGCAGGGCGCCGAGCGTGGCCGCGACGAGGAGCGCGGCGGAGCTGCGTCTGGTCATTCCGTGAATCTCTCCGATTCAGCGTCAATTGGTATGGACCATGTGCTGTGGAGAGGTTTAGTCCACTCGGCGGTGCCCGCACAAGGGGAACGGCAGGATCCGCGCCGGGGAACGGCGAAGGCCGCACCGCCCCTCACGGGTCGGTGCGGCCTTCCGCCACTGCTCGGATCAGCCGATGAGGCTGCGCAGCACGTACTGCAGGATGCCGCCGTTGCGGTAGTAGTCCGCCTCGCCGGGGGTGTCGATGCGCACCACCGCGTCGAACTCGACGGTCTCGCCCGCCGGACCGACCGCCTTGACCTTGACGGTCTTCGGGGTGCGGCCCTCGTTCAGCTCGGTGACCCCGGTGAACTCGAAGGTCTCCTGGCCGGTCAGGCCCAGCGAGTCGGCGTTCTGGCCGGCCGGGAACTGCAGCGGCAGGACGCCCATGCCGATCAGGTTGGAGCGGTGGATGCGCTCGTAGGACTCGGCGATGACGGCCTTGACGCCGAGCAGCGCGGTGCCCTTGGCCGCCCAGTCGCGGGACGAACCGGAGCCGTACTCCTTGCCCGCCAGGACCACCAGCGGGATGCCCGCGGCCTGGTAGTTCTGCGAGGCGTCGTAGATGAACGACACCGGGGCGTCGGCCTGGGTGAAGTCGCGGGTGTAGCCGCCCTCGGTGCCCGGCGCGATCTGGTTGCGCAGGCGGATGTTGGCGAAGGTGCCGCGGATCATCACCTCGTGGTTGCCGCGGCGCGAGCCGTACGAGTTGAAGTCGCGCTTCTCCA
This sequence comes from Kitasatospora phosalacinea, assembly GCF_000716545.1. Taxonomy (GTDB): domain Bacteria; phylum Actinomycetota; class Actinomycetes; order Streptomycetales; family Streptomycetaceae; genus Kitasatospora; species Kitasatospora phosalacinea. The sequence continues at coordinate 31,657 of NZ_JNWZ01000030.1, read as the reverse complement.
CGCCGTTGGCGGTCAGGTACTGCGCCGCCGGGGTGCCGGGCTTGATGTTGCCGGCCGGGGAGATGTGGTCGGTGGTGACCGAGTCGCCCAGCTTGGCCAGCACGCGGGCGCCGGCGATGTCGGTCACCGGGCTCGGGGTCTTGGCCATGCCCTCGAAGTACGGGGGCTTGCGGACGTAGGTGGACTCGGCGTCCCACTCGAAGGTGTCGCCGGTCGGGACGGGCAGCGACTGCCAGCGGTGGTCGCCGGCGAAGACGTCCGCGTAGTCCTTGGTGAACATGTCCTGGTCGATGGAGCCGGCGACCACCTCGGCCACCTCCTGCTCCGACGGCCAGATGTCGGCGAGGAAGACGTCGTTGCCGTCGGCGTCCTTGCCCAGCGCGTCCCTGGTGATGTCCACGCCCATGTTGCCCGCGATCGCGTAGGCGACCACCAGCGGCGGGGAGGCCAGGTAGTTCATCTTGACGTCGGGGTTGATCCGGCCCTCGAAGTTGCGGTTGCCGGAGAGCACCGAGACGACGGCGAGGTCGTTGTCGTTGACCGCCTTCGACACCTCCTCGGGCAGCGGGCCCGAGTTGCCGATGCAGGTGACGCAGCCGTAGCCGACCAGGTTGAAGCCCAGCTTCTCCATGTACGGGAGCAGGCCGGCCTTCTCGTAGTAGTCCATGACGACCTTGGAGCCGGGCGCCAGGGTGGTCTTGACCCAGGGCTTGACCTGCAGGCCCTTCTCCACGGCCTTCTTCGCCAGCAGGGCGGCGCCCAGCATGACGGAGGGGTTGGAGGTGTTGGTGCAGGAGGTGATCGAGGCGATCACGACCGCGCCGTTGTCGATCTCGTAGGACGAGCCGTCGGGGGCGGTGACCAGGGACGGCCGGTGGATGCCGTTGCTGGACGCCGGGGCGTCGGAGGCGGGGAAGGACTCCTCGCCGGCCTCGTCGACGCTGATGTAGTCGCGCACGGCGGTGCGGAAGCGCTCGGCGGCCTCGGCCAGCACCACGCGGTCCTGCGGGCGCTTCGGGCCGGAGATCGACGGGACGACGGTGGAGACGTCCAGCTCCAGGTACTCGGAGTAGACCGGCTCGACCGACGGGTCGTGCCAGAGGCCCTGCTCCTTGGCGTACGCCTCGACCAGGGCGAGCTGCTGCTCGTTGCGGCCGGTGAGCTTGAGGTAGTTGATGGTCTCGGCGTCGATCGGGAAGATCGCGCAGGTCGAGCCGAACTCCGGCGACATGTTGCCGATGGTGGCGCGGTTGGCCAGCGGGATCGAGGTGACGCCCTCGCCGTAGAACTCGACGAACTTGCCGACCACACCGTGCTTGCGCAGCATCTCGGTGATGGTGAGCACCAGGTCGGTGGCGGTGGTGCCGGCCGGGAGCTGGCCGTTCAGCTTGAAGCCGACCACGCGCGGGATGAGCATCGAGACCGGCTGGCCGAGCATCGCGGCCTCGGCCTCGATGCCGCCGACGCCCCAGCCCAGCACGCCCAGGCCGTTGACCATGGTGGTGTGCGAGTCGGTGCCGACGCAGGTGTCGGGGTACGCCTGGCCGTTGCGGACCATGACGGTGCGGGCCAGGTGCTCGATGTTGACCTGGTGGACGATGCCGGTGCCGGGCGGGACGACCTTGAACTCGTCGAACGCGGTCTGGCCCCAGCGCAGGAACTGGTAGCGCTCCTTGTTGCGGCCGTACTCGATCTCGACGTTCTGGACGAAGGCGTCCGGGGTGCCGAACTTGTCGGCGATGACGGAGTGGTCGATGACCAGCTCGGCCGGCGCCAGCGGGTTGATCTTGGACGGGTCGCCGCCCAGCTCCTTCACGGCCTCGCGCATGGTGGCCAGGTCGACCACGCAGGGAACGCCGGTGAAGTCCTGCATGATCACGCGCGCCGGGGTGAACTGGATCTCCTCGGACGGCTCGGCCGTCGGGTCCCAGCCGCCGAGGGCGCGGATGTGGTCGGCGGTGATGTTGGCGCCGTCCTCGGTGCGGAGCAGGTTCTCCAGCAGGACCTTGAGGCTGTACGGCAGCCGCTCGGCACCCTCGACGGCGGAGAGCTTGAAGATCTCGTACGACTCGTCGCCCACCTGCAGCGAGCTGCGGGCGTCGAAGCTGTTCGCGGACACGACTGACTCCTTCTTGGTCCACCCGGTGATAAGGTAAGCCTTAGCTAACCTGACTGCCGCCGCTTACCGAGCCGATGATGGAAGGCCTGCGCCTCTCGGCAAGTATCTTGACGTCAAGATAAAGCGTAGCGCGGAATGTATCTCGATGTCGAGATAAACCATAGTGCATGGGCTCCGCCCGTACTCCACCGGCTCGCCCCACCAGGGTGCACCTTCCCCGCCCCCGGAGCACGACCGGGGCGCAACGGAACCGGCCCCCTCGCGCGTCTGTCCCTTGTGCGGGGCCTCTCGTGCACGGGCCCTGGGCACGGGGCCTGTGCACGGCCCCCGTGACGGGGACGCCGCACGACGACGGGAGCGCGGATGGTGGTGCGACGGCGCAGGGCCGCCGAGGAGCAGCGCGAGTTCGAGGAGTTCGCGCACGCCCGGGGCGCCGCGCTGTTCCGCACCGCGCTGCTGCTGTGCGGCGACTGGCACCTCGCCGAGGACCTCACCCAGACCGCCCTCGCCCGGATCTACGCCTCCTGGAACCGGGTGAAGCACGCCGAGAGCCCCGCCGCGTACGCCCGCACCGTGCTGGTCCGCTGCTACCTCTCGCACCGCAGACTGCGCCGCAGCACCGAACTGCCGGTGCTCGAGAGCATCCCCGAGCAGGCCGCGCCCGACCACGACCCCGCGCTGCGGGTCGCCCTGCTCGCCGCGCTCGCCGAACTGCCGCCCAAGGACCGGGCGGTGCTCGTGCTGCGCTACTGGGAGGACCGGAGCGTCGACGAGACCGCCGCCGAGCTCCAGCTCTCCCCCGGCACCGTCCGGGTCCGCGCCCTGCGCGCCCTGACCAAGCTGCGCCGCCGGCTCGCCCCGCAGCTGGACAGCCTGGTGCCGTGACCGGCCGCCCGCCCGTTCGGCCGGGCACCGCCCCGTCCGGTGCCGCTCCGTCCGGTACCGCCGCCCCGTTCCGCACCGTCCCGCGCTCGTAGCGGCCGTCAGAAAGCGAGAAACCTCCCGATGCCCGAGCAGGAGCTGAGCGACGTCTTCGTGCGGGCGGTCGGCGACAGCGTGCCCGACCTCGGCCTGCTGGTCGCCGGGGCCACCACCGAGGGACGGAGCATCCGGCTGCGGCGGAGGCTCGCGTTCACCGGGGCGACCGCCGCCGTCGCCGTGCTGGCCGTGGGCGGCGGGCTGCTGCTGCGCCCCGCCGCGCCCCCGTCCGCCGCGTCGGCCACCGTGTCGGCCGCCGGCCCCGGGGCCGTCCCCACCGCCGTCCCGCCCGTCTCGAACCGGGACGTCGTGCTCGAACTCGTGCGGGAGCTCACCCCGGCCGGGCTGTCCGGGGAAGGGCCGGAGGTCGACGGTGCGGGCACCGTCGGCTCGCCGGAGGAAGGGCCGGAGGTCTCGGTCCTGGTCCGGTTCCGCGACGCCTCCGGGGCGGACGCCGGAACGGTCGAGGTGCTCGCCCAGCGCGCGCCCCGCTCCCTGGGGATCCCGCCCACGGACTGCGACGAACCCCCGGCCACCGATAGCTGCGACATCGGCGGCACCGGGGACTTCGACTCCGTGACGGTCACCCTTCCCGCCGGGAACGGCCGCCCCCTCGGCTACCGGGCGGACCTGCTGGACCGTACCGGCCTCCGGATCGTCGTGACGTCCACCGGCCTGACGGGCGGCGCCCCGCCGCTCGACCGGACCGTCGTCGGCAAGCTCGCGGCGGTCCTGCACCAGAACCTGTTCCCCGACTCGGAACGGGCCCTGGCGCTGGCCCGGGAGAAGGCGGCCGCGCACGCCGCCTCCCCGCCCGCGTCCCCCGAGCCCACCCTCACCCGGCCGGCGGGCGCCACCGGCACGGGGGACGGCCCGGGCCGGTAGCGGGCGGGTGGGCCGGCCCGGGCCGGTAGCGCACGGGCGGGGCGGGGGCGGGCACCCCGGTGGCGGGGCGACGGACGCGGGCGGGCTACCGTGAGCGGGTGATCGTGGTGGACGCTTCTGCGGTGGTGCTGTCGCTCTCCGACCGGGGGCCCCGGGGCGACGCCGCCCGGGCCGCGCTGGCCGCCGACCCCGAGTGGGTGGCGCCCGAACACGTGGTGATCGAGGTGATGCAGTCGCTGCGCGGCCTGTACCTCGCCAAGCAGCTGACGGCCGACGAGGTCACCGAACTCACCCGCCGACTGCCCGGATTGAGCATCCGCAAGGTGGAGGTCGCCCCGCTGCTCGGCCGGATCTGGGAGCTCAAGGACAACCTGACCCCGGACGACGCCGCCTACGTCGCGGTCGCCGAACGCTACGGCGCCCCGCTGATCACCGCCGACCTGCGCCTGATGCGCGCCAGCGGGCCGCGCTGCGAGATCCGCGGCATCGCGGCGGCGGGCTGACCCGCGCGCCGGCGGGAGTGCCGGGCCGGGTGCCGTCAGAGCGCTGTTCGAACCCGGTTCCCGTACGGGTGACTGCGGGCGGCGGTGCGGCACGGCGGCGTGCGCGGCGGTGCGGGGGCGGCCACCGTGTCGGGTGTTCCCTGACGGTCCGTCGGAAGGTCCGCGATGCCCCTGTCCTCCGCTGCCGGTGCGCTGATGGTGCCGCTCGCCCTGCTGCCGATCGGCCCGCCCGGCGCCCCGGGCCCGGCGGGCCCCACCGGGCCCGCCGGTCGGGGCGCCGACCGGGTGGTGGACGCCCGGTTCGACCGGGCGGACGGCTTCGTCCCGGCGCGGGCGATCACCCACGCGCCCGACCTGGTGCCGTACGGCTCGCAGGTGCGGGTCACGGTCGGCCGGGCGGCCGGGCACACCTCCGTCACGGTGGAACTCGCCGGGGTGACCGGTCCGCACGAGTTCCCGGCGCACGTGCACACCGGCTACTGCGGCTCCGACCCGGCGGCCTCCGGTCCGCACTACCAGCAGGTGGCGGGGTCGGACGCGGCCGACGCCGAGGTGCGGATGACGGTGCGCACCGGCCCGGACGGGGGCGGGGCCGCCTCGGCGACCGTCCCGTGGGAGTTCCGGCCCGGCGAGGCGCACTCGCTGGTGCTGCACGCGGGCACCCCCGCCGGGCCGCACGCCGCGGCCGACCGGGCGGCCTGCGTGGACGTCGACTTCTGAGGCCCGCCGGGCCCGCGCGCCCGGGCGTGGGGACCCCGGAACGCCGAAACGCCGGAACGCCGGAACGCCCGCCGGGCTGGTGCGTCCGGCGGGCGTTCGGGCGTGTCGGGGCGGCGGTCAGGACCCGAGGGTCGCCACCATCACCGCCTTGATGGTGTGCAGCCGGTTCTCGGCCTGGTCGAAGACCACCGAGTGCGCGGACTCGAACAGCTCGTCGGTGCACTCCAGCTCCGACATGCCGGTGAGCTCGTGCATCTGCCGGCCGACCTCGGTGCCGAGGTCGTGGAACGCGGGCAGGCAGTGCAGGAACTTGACCGCCGGGTTGCCGGTGGCGCGCACCGTGTCCATCGAGACCTGGTAGGGCTTGAGCAGCGCGATCCGCTCGGCCCAGACCTCCTTGGGCTCGCCCATCGACACCCAGACGTCGGTGTAGAGGAAGTCCGCCCCGGCCACGCCGGCCGCCACGTCCTCGGTGAGGGTGATCCGGGCGCCGCTGGTCTCGGCCAGCGAATCGGCCGCCTTGCGGACCTCCTCGCTCGGCCAGAGCGAGGCCGGGGCGACGATCCGGATGTCCATGCCCAGCAGCGCGCCGGTGACCAGCACCGAGTTGCCCATGTTGAAGCGGGCGTCGCCGAGGTAGACCAGGGTGGTCTCGTTCAGCGGCTTGGCGGAGTGCTCCTGGATGGTGAGCACGTCGGCCAGCAGCTGGGTGGGGTGCCACTCGTCGGTCAGGCCGTTCCAGACCGGGACGCCCGCGTGCGCGGCCAGTTCCTCGACGATCTCCTGCCCGTCGCCGCGGTACTCGATGCCGTCGAACATCCGGCCCAGCACCCGCGCGGTGTCCTTGATCGACTCCTTGTGCCCCATCTGCGACCCGGCCGGGTCCAGGTAGGTGGTGGAGGCGCCCTGGTCGTGGGCGGCCACCTCGAAGGCGCAGCGGGTGCGGGTGGAGGTCTTGGCGAAGATCAGCGCGATGTTCTTGCCGCGCAGCCGGGGCTGCTCGGTGCCCGCGTACTTGGCGGCCTTCAGCTGGGCCGCCAGGTCGACCAGGTGACGGAACTCCTGGGGAGTGAAGTCGAGCTCCTTGAGGAAGTGCCTGTTCCGGAGGTTGAACGCCATACCGGTCTCCTGGGTCGGTCAACGGACTGAAGTGGGAAGTGTATACGAGGATTCGAATATTCATGCAACACTTCGTCGGCTGACGCCCGGCCGCGGCCTTACGCGGCCGGGGCGCCACCCGGGAACCACCGGAACGCGGCCGGAACGCGGCCGGGAGTCGCCGGGGCGCCGCCCGGTCAGAGCAGGGGGTCCACCGGTCAGAGCCGGGGGTCCACCGGCTCGGACTCCAGGGCCAGCACCGCGAACACCGCCTCGTGCACCCGCCACAGCGGCTCGTCGGCCGCCAGCCGGTCCAGCGCCTCCAGGCCGAGCGCGTGCTCGCGCAGGGCGAGCGAGCGCTTGTGGCCGAGCGAGCGCTGGCGCAGGCCGTCCAGTCGCCGGGTGTAGTCCGGGCCGTAGATGATCCGCAGGTAGTCGCGGCCGCGGACCTTCAGCCCGGGCTGGACCAGCCGCCCGGAGCCGTCCCGGTGCAGCGGGTCGACCGGCTTGACCACCATGCCCTCGCCGCCGGCCGCGGTCAGCTCCTCCCACCAGGCGACGGCGGCCGCGACCGAGGACTCGTCCTCGGTGTCGACCAGCAGCCGCCCGGTGCGGTGCAGCACCGGCGCGGCGCCGCCCGCCTCCCCGGCGAGCCGCCGGTCGGCGTCCACCAGCCGGTCGATCAGGGCGAGGTGCTCGGTGTGCGGGCGCAACGCCAGGTTGGCGCCCTCGGCGGCGAGCAGCTGGAACGGGGCCAGCCGGATGCCGTCGAGGCCCTCGGTCGGCCAGCAGTAGCGCCGGTACGCCTCGGTGAAGGCCCGGGCGTCGGCGGACCGCTCCCGCTGGCGCTCCGCCAGCTCCGCCACGTCCAGCCCGCGGGCGGCGGCCCTGGTGAGGGCGTCGAGCGCGGTGGGCAGGGCGGCCCCGGCGGCCGCGCCGACGGCGGCGTACTGGCGGCGCAGCAGCTCGGCCGCCTTGAGCGACCAGGGCATCAGTTCGGCGTCCAGCAGCAGCCAGCCGGTGTCGAGCTCGTCGAACAGGCCGGTGTGCTCGGCGGCGGCCCGGAGCCGGTCGAGGACCGCTTCGGTGAGCGCGCCGTCGTTCAGGAAGGCGCGGCCGGTCCTGGTCCAGATCGCGCCGGGGCCGGGCAGGCCGAAGCGCTTCTCCAGGGCGGCCTCGTCCCGGGCGACCAGGACGACCGCCCGCGAGCCCATGTGCTTCTCCTCGCAGACCACCTGCCGCACCCCGTCATGCCGGTAGGCGTGGAACGCCTCCTCGGGGTGCTCCAGCAGGCCCTCGCGCCGGGAGGTCGGCGAGGGGGCCATGGTCGGCGGCAGGTAGGCGAGCAGCCGCGGGTCGAGCGCGAAGCGGCTCATCACCTCCAGCGCGGCGGCGGCGTTCTCCTCCCGGACGGCGACGTTGCCGAGCCGGGAGGTCTCCACCACCCGGCGCCCGGTCACGTCGGCCAGGTCGAGCGGGCGGCCCTCGCGGCCGCCGGGCGCGTCGGTGTGCATCGGGCGGACCGGCTCGTACCACTCCCGCTCGGCCGGGACGGAGACGACCTCCCGCTCCGGGTAGCGCAGCGCGGTCAGGCTGCCGCCGAACACGCAGCCGGTGTCCAGGCAGATGGTGTTGTTGAGGAAGCTCGCCACCGGCACCGGGGTGTGGCCGTAGACCACCAGGGCGCGGCCGCGGTACTCCTCGGCCCACGGGTAGCGCACCGGCAGGCCGTACTCGTCGGTCTCGCCGGTGGTGTCGCCGTACAGCGCGTGCGAGCGGACCCGGCCGGAGGCGCGGCCGTGGAACTTCTCCGGCAGGCCGGCGTGGCAGACCACCAGCGCGCCGCCGTCCAGCAGGTAGTGGCTGACCAGGCCGCGCATGAACTCCCGCACCCGGGCCCGGAACTCCTCGCTCTCGGCGGAGAGCTGGTCGATCGACTCCTGCAGGCCGTGCGAGACGGTGACCTTGCGGCCGCCCATCCAGCGGCCCAGCTTGTTCTCGTGGTTGCCGGGGACGCAGAGGGCGTGGCCGGCCTCGACCATGCCCATCACCAGGCGCAGCACGCCCGGGGTGTCCGGGCCGCGGTCGACCAGGTCGCCGACGAACACCGCGGTGCGGCCCTCGGGGTGCGCGGCGTCGACGGCGCGGCCCCGCTCGTCGCGGGTGATCGCGTAACCGAGCCGGCCGAGCAGGGTCTCCAGCTCGGAGCGGCAGCCGTGGATGTCGCCGACGACGTCGAACGGGCCGGTCAGGTGCCGCAGGTCGTTGTACCGCTTCTCCGGGACGATCTCGGCGTGCTCGACCTCCTCGACCCCGCGCAGCACGTGCACCTTGCGGAAGCCCTCGCGCTCCAGCCCGCGCAGCGAGCGGCGCAGGTCCCGCTGGTGGCGGGGGATCACGTGCGCGGGCAGTTGCCGGTCCGGCCGGCGCCGGTTGCGTTCGGCGCACACCTCGGCCGGGACGTCCAGCACGATGGCGATCGGCAGCACGTGGTGCTCCCGGGCGATCGCGACCAGCGCCCGGCGGGCGTGGTCCTGGACGTTGGTGGCGTCGACCACGGTGAGCCGGCCCGCCGCGAGCCGCTTGCCGACGATGTAGTGCAGCACGTCGAAGGCGTCGGCGGAGGCGGCCTGGTCGTTCTCGTCGTCGGCGACCAGGCCCCGGCAGAAGTCGGAGGAGACCACCTCGGTGGGCTTGAAGTGCTTGCGGGCGAAGCTGGACTTGCCGGAGCCGGTGCTGCCGATCAGCACCACCAGCGAGACGTCGGTGACGGGCAGCCGGCGGCCGGCCCGGGCAGGGGTCCGCTCCGGGGTTTCGGTGGTCATCGGTGGGCGCTCCCTTCCGGGGCGAGGTCGTTCGACGGGACGGTGGCGGCCGCGACGGCCGCCGGGGCCTCGGAGTGGGTCTCCGGGGCGTCGGGGGCGAGGCGGAAGTGGGCGAGCTGGGTGGGCGCCCCGACCTCGGGGTCGAGCGGGCCGACCGGTTCGAGGTCGACGGTGTACCCGTACGCCTCGGCGACCCGCCGCGTCCAGGCCGCGAACTCGGCCCGGCTCCACTCGAAGCGGTGGTCGTCGTGGCGCATCCGCCCGGCGGGCAGGGTCTCCCAGCGCACGTTGTACTCGGCGTTCGGGGTGGTCACCACGACCGCCGCGGGCCGGGCCGCACCGAACACCGCGTACTCGAGCGCGGGCAGCCGGGGCAGGTCGAGGTGCTCGATCACCTCGCACAGCACCGCCGCGTCGTAGCCCTTCAGCCGGGCGTCGGTGTACGTCAGCGCGCCCTGGACCAGCTTGACCCGGCGGGCCTGGCGCTCCGGCAGCCGGTCCAGGTGGAGCCGGCGGGCGGCGATCGTCAGCGCCCGCGAGGACACGTCCACCCCGAGCACCTCGGTGACCCGCGGCTCCTTGAGCAGCGCGCCCACCAACTCGCCCTGCCCGCAGCCCAGGTCGAGCACCCGGGCCGCGCCGGTACGGGCCAGCGCCGCCAGGATCGCCGTCCGCCGCTGCGCGGCGAGCGGCCCCCCGCGCTCGCGGTCGGTCTCGCCGGTCCGGGCGGCGTCGACCGCGTCGGCCGCGTCGGCGCCCGCAGCCCGCTCGGCCGGTCCAGCGGTGTTCACCTCCTCCGTGGCATCCGTGGCATCCGTGGCATCCGTGGCGCCCGGCGTGCCCTCGGCGTCCGGGTTCTCCGGAACGTCCGGGACGGCGTTGTCGAACTCCTCGGCCTCGCGGTCGTCGGCCTCGGCCAGCCTGGCCAGGGCGAGGCGTTCCGTGGCGAGCCTGGTCAGCGACCAGCGGCGGGAGAGGTAGCGGCGGACGATCAGGGCGCGTTCGGGATGGTCGGCGAGCCAGCCCTGGCCGGCCGCGAGCAGCTTGTCGACCTCGTCGGGGGCGACCCAGTAGTGCTTGGCCCCGTCGAGGACGGGCAGCAGCACGTACAGGTGCTGCAGCGCGTCGGCCAGCCGCAGGGTGCCGGTCAGTTCGAGCCGCACGTACCGGGAGTCGCCCCACTCGGGGAAGGACTCGTCCAACGGGACGGGCCGTACGTCGACCCGCCAGCCCAGCGGGGCGAACAGCCGCTCCACCAGGGCGGGGCCGTCGCCGCCGGCCACCGGGACGGCGGGCAGCGCGATCCGCAGCGGCCGCGCCCGGCCGGGCAGTTCGGGCCGGTGGGCGCACTCGCCCTTCATCGCGGACCGGTAGACCGTGCGCAGCGCCACCGCGAGCAGCGAGGAGGCGGCGTACGGGCGGTCGTTGACGTACTGGGCGAGCGCGAGGTCGGGCGAGCCGGAGCGGCCCTTGCCTCGGCCCTGGCGGAGCAGCGCCGCGGGGTCGACCTCCAGCAGCAGCGCGGCGGTGCACGCCCGCTCGCCGGACTCGGGGTAGAAGACGTGCGCGCTGCCGTGCGCGGTGTCGAACCGCTGCACCTTGTCGGGGTGCTTGTGCAGCAGGAAGCCCAGGTCGGAGGCGGGGTCCTCGGCAGTGCCGGTAGTGGAGATCGATACGAACACCCGGCCGAGTATGACCGGCGGGGCCGTCCGTGAGCACCAGGTTTTGTCCGTCCGGTGAGCGTGTTGGTCAGCCATCGGCCCGATTGGTTACGGTGCGGGATGTGACTGCTGAAACCTCCACTCCCGCAAGCGGCGCGGTGGCCGCCGGCCTGGCGACCATCGCCGCCGACGGCACCGTCCTCGACACCTGGTTCCCCGCGCCCGAGCTGGCCGCCGCGCCGGGCCCGTCCGGCACCGTCCGGCTGAGCGCCGAGGAGGCCGAGCTCGCGCTCGGCCCCGGCGCGGCCGAGGCGCTCCGCACCGACGCCCGGCGCGGCGTCGAGGTGGTGGCGGTGCGCACCGTGATCTCCTCGCTGGAGGAGAAGCCGCTGGACGCGCACGACGTCTACCTGCGGCTGCACCTGCTCTCCGCCCGTCTGGTGAAGCCGCACGGCCAGAACCTCGACGGCATCTTCGGCCTGCTGGCGAACGTCGCCTGGACGTCGATCGGCCCGACCCCGGTCGCCGACGTGGAGCGGGCCCGGCTGGCGGTGCGCGCCGAGGGCGGGCAGCTGGCCCTGTACGGCATCGACAAGTTCCCCCGGATGACCGACTACGTGGCCCCGGCGGGCGTCCGGATCGCCCACGCCGACCGGGTGCGCCTGGGTGCGCACCTGGCCGAGGGCACCACCGTGATGCACGAGGGCTTCGTCAACTTCAACGCGGGCACCCTGGGGACCTCGATGATCGAGGGCCGGGTCAGCGCGGGCGTGGTGGTCGGCGACCACAGCGACATCGGCGGCGGCGCCTCGATCATGGGCACCCTGTCCGGTGGCGGCAAGCAGGTCGTCTCGGTGGGCGAGCGCTGCCTGCTGGGCGCCAACGCGGGCATCGGCATCTCGCTGGGCAACGACTGCGTGGTCGAGGCGGGCCTGTACGTCACCGCCGGCACCCGGGTCACCGCGCCGGACGGCTCGGTGGCCAAGGCGGTGGAGCTGTCCGGCCAGGACAACCTGCTGTTCCGCCGCAACTCGCAGTCCGGCGCGGTCGAGGTGATCGCCCGCTCCGGTTCGTGGGGCGGTCTGAACGCGGATCTGCACTCGCACAACTGACCTCCTGTCAGATGGTGTTCGCCCGACGGCCGGTGTCCGCTCCCCAGCGGCCCGGCCGTCCGGCCGTTCCGGCCGTTCTGGCCGTGGCGGCCCGGCGACCGAACCGCCCGGCACCTCGACACCCCGGTGCCCCGGCACCCCGGCGCTCCCGACGCCCCGTCCCCGGTGCCGTAGCCGTAGCCGAGCGGGGGCGGCCCCCGCAAGCTCGGCTCACTCCTGCGGCTGACCGGGCCCGCCGGTTGGACCTCAACGAGTGGTCCGGGGTGACCGCGTGCGGCGGGGACTCGTTGGACCGGCGGCGCCGACCCCCGGCGCTTCACACCGCACCACCGAGTTGAAGGGGCCCCCTCATGTCCGAGCCCTCGACCGAGCCGCCCACCGCGGCCGCCGCCGCGGGCGGCCCGCCCGCCACTCCGAAGTCGCTGTTGGAGCAGATGCAGGAGCTGCTCGCCTCGATCAACACCGACCTGGCCGGATTCGACTCCGACCTGCGCTCCTCGCCCGCCCGCGGCGGGCAGGACACCCCGGCGGACGGCTCGCCCCGCAGCTGAGCGCCGCACGCCGCCGGGACCGGCGGACCCAGCGGGATCACGAGCCTCGGCTCCTCCCGCCGGGCCGCGCCCGGCACTCCCGGCCCGGACGGCCCCGCCGCCCGCGCCGCCCGTACCTCCCCCGGCTCGCCCGACTCCCCCGACTCGCCCGGTCCGCTGCCGCCCGGCTCGCCGTCCGGGGCCCGCGCGCCCGTCAACCTCCGCTGCTCACGCAGGAGTTCGGCCACCAGGTCGCGGCATTCGGAGCCGGCGTCGAGCCCGTCGATGCAGCTCCAGTACAGGCTCTCGGTCTCCGCCCCGCAGGCGAGCACCACCAGGCTCTCGTTCGCCTCCTCCAGCAGCAGCGCGAGTTCGGCCAGCACCGGCTCCAGCGCGCCGAGCGCGCTGAACCGCTCGACCAGCGTCGGCCCGGACCACTCCGGGTACACGCCGACCGGGCCGCCGGGCAGGTCGTCCAGCCCTGGTTCGGGCGGTTGCCGCAGGCAGCTCGCGGCGTGCGCGCCGGCCTCGCAGAGCAGCTGCCCGAGGGTGGCGAACGCCTCCCCGTCGTGGTCGGCGACCCGGGCGCCGACCGCTTCGGTGAGCAGCCCGGTCTGCCACGCCTCGTGCAGGATGTCCGCGGTCGTCCTGGCTTCGGCCAGGGCGTGCCGGACGGTCTTGATCAGTCGCAGCGCCTCCACGGTGCGCTCCCCTCGTCCACCGCCGCCGTCCTTCGGCGGTCGGTCACGGGGATCAGCGTGCCGCCGCTCCCGGGGGCGCTCCAGCGGGTTCGGCCGGCCTGTGGACAACCCGGCCCTGTGGACAACCGAGGTCACCCGGGCGGGTGAATTCCGGATGGTCCTTCCCGCCGCCGGGAACTCGCGGGAACCCGCCTAGGGCGCCGGGAACCTGCTCTCGTTGCGTTCGATCTTCTCCGCCAGCGCCCGCAGCGGGTCCACCTCCAGCACGGTGCACAGCTGCAGCAGGTAGGCCAGCACGTCGGCCACCTCGTCGCGGACCCGGTGCGCCGAGTGCGCGTCCGACATCACGTCGGCGGCCTGTTCCGGCGTCAACCACTGGAAGACCTCCAGCAGTTCGCCGGCCTCGACGGTCAGCGCCGAGGCCAGGTTCTTCGGGGTGTGGTACTGCTGCCAGCTCCGGGCGGCCGCGAACTCGGCCAGTCGCCGCTGCAGTTCGGGCACCGTCAGCTCCGCGTCCGGCCCGGCCGGTTCCACTTCGTCGTTCATTCCCCCAGGTCTACCACCGCGTCCTCACCGCGCGCCGGGCCCTGCACCGGTACCCGGGCGGCGGGGTCGGTGCGGCGCAGCAGGCTGTGGCCGGTGGCCGGATCGCGTCGGCACTCGACCAGTTCGACGCCGTCCGGTCCGAGCGCCGGGCCCGGCTCCTGGAGCGTGGCGAGCAGCCGGATGTCGCCCTTGCCGGTGACCTCGCGGGCCAGCCGCAGCAGGGCGGCGATCTGGTCGGCCGCCAGGCCCGCCCCGAGGTCCTCGGCGAGCAGCACCAACTGCCGGTGCGCGTCCGGCACTTCGATGGCGGGGTCGACGTCGAGGACGGCGGCGCCGGTGAGCAGGACGGCGGCGAAGGCGAGCAGCCGCAGCATGCCGTCGGAGGCCTGGTCGGCGCCGGTGCGGCCGAGCACGCCCTCGTCGAAGACCGCGAGCAGCCGCTGCCGGTCGCCCTCGCCGCGGCGGGCGACGCCGAGGCCGAGCAGCGGGTGCGGGGCGGCGGCCTGGACGGCGCGCAGCAGGCGGGCCCAGCGGCGCGGGCACTCGTGTTCCAGCCGGTCGAGCACGGCGGAGATGTTGGCGGCGGTGCCGAGCAGCCTGGCCTGCGGTTCGGGCCGGCCCCAGCCGCGCATCGCGGCGGGCACGGGGTGCAGCGCGAACACCTCGCGCAGCGCGGTGAGCACCTGTTCGGCGGCGGCCAGCACCTTGCGCTCGCCTTTGGACGATCCGGCCACCCGCAGCGGCAGTTGGGCGGTGACCAGGCTGCCGCTGGGCAGCGGGGCACGGATGTCGCCCTGCCGGGAGTCGTTGTGCCAGGTGACGTTGACCCGGCCGCGGGTGAGGTCCTGTTCGCCGGTCTCCATCAGGGTGCGGTCGTCCAGGGTGAGGCATTCGCGGGCGATCCGGACCCGCCCGTCGGTGCGCACCACCACTTCGAGCCGGATCGTCCCGACGCAGGAGCGCACGGTGCAGCCCAGGATGATCGCGTTGCGCCCGTGCGGCACGCAGCCGGTCAGTCCGCCGCGCACCGGGACGGCGAGCGGGCCGCGCGGGCCGCCGACGCCGTCCAGCGACGGCCTGATCTCCTCCCCGAGAGCGAGCCGGGAGAGCACGCTCAGCGCGTCCAGCGCGTTGGACTTGCCCGCCCCGGACGGCCCGTGCAGCACGGTCAGCGGCGACATCGGCAGGGTGGCCCGCCGGTAGGACTTGAAGGAGGTCAACCGCAGTTCCTCGACGGTGGGGCGCTTCACCGTCGGAACGGACGCCGCGGGGACGGGCGTCCGCCGCACGTCGCGGGCAACGGTCGGCAGGGGTGGGGCCACGGGGGCTTCGCTGATCACCCGGAGCACTCTAGGTCCGCCCTGAGCTGGAGAAACGTCTCTCCTGACGCCCTTTCACCCCTTCGAGTCCCAACCGTCCGGGGTGGCGCGCCGGGCCGTTCACTCGTACGCGGTGACCAGCACCGATCCGGTGACCTCCACCGGCTCGGGCAGCGCCGCCAGCGCGGCGGCCAGCGCGGCCGGGTCGGTGTGCCAGGCGCTCGGGCCCATGCCGACCACGGCGGCGGCGTCCGCCCGCGACAGCCGCAGCGCGAACTCCACCTCGGTGCGCTCCACCGGCGCGAACCACGGGCCGAGCTTCTGCCCGATCCGCCGGTCCTTGTCCTCGTCCACCGACAGCAGGCCCAGCGCACCCACCAGTTCCCGCAGGTGGCGGGAGGTCGGGGCGGCCACCAGCAGCCGCCCGCCGGGGCGCAGCACCCGCCGCATCTCGGGGCCGTTGCGCGGCGCGAACACGTTCAGCAGCACGTCGGCGGCGGCGTCCCGCAGCGGCAGCGGCCGCCAGGCGTCGCACACCACCGCGCCGATCCGCGGGTGCGCCTTCGCGGCGCGGCGCAGCGCGTACTTGGACAGGTCCAGCGCCGCGCCCGCCGCACCCGGCCGGGCCTCCAGCACCCGGGCCAGGTAGTGGCCGGTGCCCGCGCCGAGGTCCGCGACCAGCCCGCTCCGGGCCGGCGTCCCCGCCGCGGCCCGGGCCAGCTCCCGTTCCAGCGGGGCGTAGTGGCCGGCCGCCAGGAAGTCGCTGCGGGCCGCGACCATCTCGGCGGTGTCGGCGGTGCCGGCCTTGGCGTCCCCCGCCAGCAGGCTCACGTAGCCCTGCCGGGCCTGGTCGAAGCCGTGGCCGCCGGCGCAGCGCAGGGTGCGGGCGTCCAGCGCCAGCGGGCGGGCGCAGTGCGGGCAGACCAGGTAGGGCTCGATGTCCTGCAGCAACTCGCTCGCATCCTCGGCGCAGATCGTTCGGTGCCCGGGAACCGTCAGGGGCCGGGGGAACGTCGAGGGTATCCCGCCCGCGGGCGCCTCGTCGCTCTCCCGGCCCCTGACGCGGCCCGCGGCGGCGGCTCACTCCTCGCCGTCGTCGCCGACCTCTTCCTCCTCCGACTCGTCGACCACCCACATCGCCAGCCGCTCCGCCACGCCGGTGATGCCGAGCTTGCCCTCCCGGATCGCCCGGGCCAGGCTGCGCACCTCGCGCGCGGTGGTCGCCACCCGGCAGCCGCTGGCCACCAGGTACGCGTAGGCCACGGCGGTGGCGAACAGCTCGTTGTTGCGCTCCAGCGCGGGCACCCGGATCAGCTGGTGCATCAGCGCCGCCGCCCGGTCCTGCGGCTCGGGGTAGACCGCGATGTCGAAGATCTCGGCCTGGTGCCTGGTGATCGCCGCGAGCAGCGATCCGTAGTCGGTGACCTGCGGGTCACCGGGCGTGTACTGCTCGGCGGTCATGAGCAGCCACGAGAGGTCGACCTCAAGTTTCAACGGCGCACGTCCTGGAGTTCGCTGGGCGAGCCGAACTCGGCGAGGAACACCGCCTCGTGCTCCTTCATGAACTGCGCCGCGGCGTCCACGAAGTTGCGTCCGGCCTCGCCCATGTCCTGCTGCACCAGCCGTTCGATGTACTGGTTCATGCTGATCCCCTGCTGCTCCGCCCGCTCGCGGGCCATCTCGGCGGTGGTCGCGTCCACCCTGACGTTCAGCTGCTTCTTGGCCATCCTTCAACGCTAGCGCCGAGGTGCTAGCACAACAAGGGCGCAAACCGGCCGCTCCCCGCTCCCCCACCATGTCCGCCCGCGCCCCCGCGAAAACCGGCCGTCCGTCTCGATCCGCCAACGCCCCGGCGCCGCAGGCGGATCCCCGCCCCACCCGCCGGTACGACGATCGCCCCGTCCTACGGATCGAGGCGCCCGGTGCGGTCCCCCGAGCCAGTCAGGGCCCTCGCGCTGCTGCTCACCCCCCTGCTCCGCGCCGCCGCCGGGCACGAGAGCATGGCGAACGATATGTACGCAGCGTCACCATGCCCACACGTTCCGAGGATGCTACTCCTGCCGGATCTTCACGCCATCCCCTTGAGCGGAGCCGTCCCCGGGAAACGCCGTACGGGCGCGGAAAGGCTTCCGCGCCCGTACGAACCACCCGTCGGCTGCTACTCGGCCGGCTCCAGGATCGCCACACACTCGAAGTGCTGGGTCATCGGGAACAGGTCGAACGCCCGCAGCGAGACCGGGCGGTAGCCGCCCTCGCGGAAGAAGGCCAGGTCGCGGGCGAGGGCGGCCGGGTCGCAGGCGACGTAGGCGATGCGGCGGGCCTCCAGGGAGCTGAGGTGGGCGACGGTGTCGCGGCCGGCGCCGGCGCGCGGGGGGTCGAGGACGATCAGGTCGGTGGAGGTGATGCCGGTGCGGGGCAGCAGGGTCTCGACCTTGTCGCACTCGATCCGGACGTGCTCCAGCGCGGCCAGGTTGTGCCGGGCGTCGTTGACGGCCTGCTTGCCGGACTCGATGCCGAGCACCGCGCCCTCCTCGCCGACCCGTTCGGCGAGCGCGCCCGCGAACAGCCCGACGCCGCAGTACAGGTCGAGCGCGCTCTCGCCCCACTGCGGGTCGAGCCCGGTGAGGACGGCGTCGACCAGGGTGTCGGGGGCCTCGGGGTGGATCTGCCAGAAGCCGCCCTCGGAGACCCGCCAGGTGCGGTCGACGGCGCGCTCGCGGACGAAGGTGCGGCCGTGGACGCGGTGGAAGAGGTCCTGCTCGTCGATCCGGGCGATGGACGTCTCGCGGTCCAGTTCGACCAGCGGCAGCTGCTCGCCGGGCCGGGGCCGCAGGATCACCTGCCGGTCCGAGGAGCCCGAGGCGGCGATCGCCTCGACCGAAGCCACCCCGGTCCAGTCCCGCGACTCGATGCCGAGCTCGGTGACGCCGGGCGCGGCGATCAGGCAGCGGTCGATCGGCTGGACGTCGTGCGAGCGGTGCTTGCGCAGGCCGATCGCGCCTTCCTCGGCCACCGCGTACTGGACCCGGGTGCGCCAGGCCGGCACCTCGCCCGCGGGGAGCTTGCCGCCGACCGGTTCGACCGAGCCGTCCCAGTGGGCCTCCTCGGGGGTGAGGCCGGCCAGCTTGGCGAGCTGCTCGGTGAGGACGGCGGCCTTGAGCTTGCGCTGTCCGCCGGGGGTGACGTGCTGCCAGTCGCAGCCGCCGCACCTGCCGGGGCCGGAGAACGGGCAGGGCGCCTCGATCCGGTCCTTGGCGGCCTCCAGCACCTCCACCGCGTCGGCCCGCAGGAAGCGCGAGGTGGTGGTGCCCTCGGTGACCTGCGCGACCACCCGCTCGCCGGGCAGCGCGTGCCGGACGAACAGCACCCGGCCCTCGTGCCGGGCCACGCAGTGCCCACCGTGCGCGACCGGCCCGACCTCGACCTCGTAGCGCTCGCCGACCAGCGGGTCGCCGGACGGCTGCCGCAGCACCGGCTGGGCGGGCCGCAGCGCCTTCGGCGCGCGCACCGCCCCGGGCTTGCGCCCCTGCCGGGCGGGCTTCTTCGCGCCCGCGCCCTTCGGGGCGCCCTGCGCCGGCTTCGGGGCCCGCTCCTTCGGGGCGCTCCGGGCGGCCCGCCCGGGGGCGGGCTCCGCGGGGCGCTGCTCGCCGGGCACCGGCGGCAGGCTGCGGGCGGTGTTGCCCTCCCGGTCGGTGGCCTCCGGCCGGGCGGGCCGGCTGCTCCAGCGCGGGTGCGCGACCTGCCCCGGCTTGGCGCCGGACGTGCGGCCGGGGCGGCCCTGGCGACCGGAGGAGCGGGACGGGTTGTTGCGGGTCACGGGGGGTGGCTTCCTTACGGGAGACAGCGGGGCACGAGCGGTGGAGCGGGTGGGACGGGTGGAGCGCGCCGTGCGGCGGACGCGGCGGCCCGCGGCGGACCGGGAACGATCCGCCACGGGCCCATTGTGAAGGCCGCGCGGGGCCGGACGGACCGCGCGGGCGCTCAGTCGCGCGGCGCGGCGTCCGGCCCGGCCGGACCCGATCCGCCGGACGGCGGTCCGCTCGGGGTCGGCCGCCGGCGCGGCTCGCCGCGGCGCACCGCACCGGGCGCGGACCACGCCTTGGGCGCCTTGCGCCGCTCGGAGGACTCCAACTGCCAGGGTACGGAAGTCACCATCACGCCGGGCTTGAACAGCAGCCGCCCCTTGAGCCGCAGCGCGCTCTGGTTGTGCAGCAGGTGCTCGTACCAGTGGCCGACCACGTACTCGGGGATGTAGACCGCGACCACGTCGCGCGGGCTGGAGCGGCGCAGGTTCTTGACGTAGTCCAGCACCGGCCCGGTGACCTCGCGGTACGGCGAGTCGAGGACCTTCAGCGGCACGTCGATGCCGCGCTCCTCCCAGTCCTGCCGGAGCGCCGCGGTGTCCGCCGGGTCGACGTTGACGGTGACGGCCTCCAGGGTCTGGGCCCGGGCCAGGCGGGCGTACGCGAGGGCGCGCAGCGCGGGCTTGTGCAGCTTGGAGACCAGCACGATGGCGTGCACCCGGGTCGGCGGGGTGGCGTCGTCGGGCTCCTCGGCGGCCTTGAGCTCGGCGCTGACCCGGTCGTAGTGGCGGCGGATCGCCTTCATCACGACGAACAGCACGACCATCGTGGCGATGGCGATCCAGGCGTGGCTGATCTTGGTGGCGAGCACCACGATCAGCACGGCCATGGTCATCACCAGGCCGAAGGTGTTGATCGCCCGGCTGCGCTGCATGTGGGCGCGCTTCTTCGGGTCGGTCTCGGTGCGCAGCAGCCTGGTCCAGTGCCGGATCATGCCGGACTGGCTCATGTTGAACGCCACGAAGACGCCGACGATGTACAGCTGGATCAGCCGGTTCGGGTCGGCCCCGAACGCGACGATGAACAGGATCGCCGCGCCGGCCAGCAGGATGATGCCGTTGGAGTACGCCAGCCGGTCGCCGCGGGTGTGCAGCTGCCGCGGCAGGTAGCGGTCCTGGGCGAGGATCGCGCCGAGCACCGGGAAGCCGTTGAAGGCGGTGTTCGCGGCCAGCACCAGGATCAGGCCGGTGACGCCCGCGATGAAGTAGAAGCCGGGCGTGAAGTTCGAGAACACCGCCTCGGAGATCTGCGCCAGCGCGGTCTTCTGGTGGTAGTTCTCCGGCGCGCCGATCAGCTGCTCGGTCGGGTTCTCGGCCATCTGCGTGCCGGTCAGGTGGGCCAGGTAGATGATGCCCATGAACATCGTCACGGCGATGGTGGCCATCATCAGCAGCGTGGTCGCCGCGTTCTTGCTCTTCGGCTTGCGGAAGGCCGGCACGCCGTTGGAGATCGCCTCCACGCCGGTCAGCGCCGCACAGCCCGAGGAGAACGCCTTCAGCAGCAGGAACACCAGCGCGAACCCGGCCAGCGAGCCGTTGCCCGGCGTCGCCTCCAGGTGGTACGCGGAGCTCTCCGCGGGCAGCGCGGCCCCGAACCCGAAGTGCCGCACCAGGCCGTAGAGGACCATGCCGATGACGCCCACCATGAAGGCGTACGTCGGCACGGCGAACGCCGAGCCGGACTCGCGCACGCCGCGCAGGTTCATGCCCATCAGCACGATGACCAGGAACACCGACAGCGCCATCTCGTGCCCGCGCAGCGCGGGCACCGCCGAGACCACGTTGGCGACGCCCGAGGTGGTGGACACCGCCACGGTGAGGATGTAGTCGACCATCAGCGCGCTCGCCACCACCAGGCCGGAGTTCGGCCCGTGGTTGACGGTGGCGACCTCGTAGTCGCCGCCGCCGCTGGGGTAGGCGTGCACGTTCTGCCGGTAGGAGGCGACCACCGCGAGCATCACGATGGCGACGACGACGCCGATCTGCCACGAGAAGTGGATGGCCGAGGCGCCGGCCAGCGACAGCGTCAGCAGGATCTCCTCGGGCGCGTACGCGACGGAGGAGAGCGCGTCCGAGGCGAACACCGGCAGCGCGATCCGCTTGGGGAGCAGCGTCTCCCCCAGCTTGTCGCTGCGCAGCGCACGCCCGATCAGGATGCGTTTCGGTAGGTCAGCAGGCATAGGCACAACAAGGGATCGTAAGGGCTCCCGGTGGCACCGGATGCCTCGCGGGGCCACCTTGGTCGCGACTGTGTTCGGTGGACCGGCTAGCGTGTCGGCAGAAGGAATCGCGGGCAACACCGAATTGCCCCTCGCGTCGGATCACAGGCGCGACCGCCCACTCGCCCCCGCAATCGGGCGCACGGAAGGACGATGAACGATGTTTACGCAGGTCACGACCCCAACGGACCGGGTGAGGTAGGCGCGTGCACATCGTCATCATGGGCTGCGGACGCGTAGGCTCCGCCCTCGCCAGAACGCTCGAGAAACAAGGCCATTCGGTCGCGGTCATCGACCAGGACCCGACCGCCTTCCGCCGGCTCGGCGCGGGCTTCAACGGCCGCCGGGTCACCGGCGTCGGCTTCGACCAGGACACCCTGAAGGAGGCCGGCATCGAGGAGGCGGGCGCCTTCGCCGCCGTCTCCAGCGGTGACAACTCGAACATCATCGCGGCCCGGGTGGCCCGCGAGAACTTCGGCGTCGAGCACGTCGCGGCCCGCATCTACGACCCGCGCCGCGCCGAGGTCTACCAGCGCCTGGGCATCCCGACCGTCGCCACCGTCCGCTGGACCGCCGACCAGATGCTGCGCCGGCTGCTGCCCAGCGGCGCCGAGCCGGTCTGGCAGGACCCCTCGGGCTCCGTCCAGCTCGCCGAGGTCGCGTTCGCCCCGTCCTGGATCGGCCACCGGCTCTCCGAGCTGGAGGAGGCCGCCGGCGTCCGGGTGGCGTTCGTCACCCGGGTCGGCGAGGGCACGCTGCCCACCCCGCAGATGGTGGTCCAGGAGGGCGACCTGGTACACGTGATGCTGCGCCGCAACGAACTGACCGCGGTCGAGGCGGCGTTCGCGAAGGCCCCCGAGGAGGCTGGTCACTGATGCGCGTCGCCATCGCCGGAGCCGGAGCCGTCGGCCGTTCCATCGCCGGGGAGCTCCTGGAGAACGGCCACGAGGTCCTGCTGATCGACAAGAACCCGAACTCCATCTCGGTGGAGCGCGTCCCGCTCGCCGAGTGGCTGCTCGCCGACGCCTGCGAGATCACCTCGCTGGACGAGGCCGCGCTGCAGCGCTGCCACGTGGTGATCGCCGCCACCGGCGACGACAAGGTCAACCTGGTGGTGTCGCTGCTCGCCAAGACCGAGTACGGCGTGCCGCGGGTGGTCGCCCGGGTGAACAACCCGAAGAACGAGTGGCTGTACAACGAGTCCTGGGGCGTGGACGTCGCGGTCTCCACCCCGCGCCTGATGTCGGCGCTGGTGGAGGAGGCGGTGAGCGTCGGCGACCTGGTCCGCCTGATGCGCTTCTCCCAGGGCAACGCCAACCTGGTCGAACTGACCCTGGCCGCGGACACCGACCTGGTCGGCACCCGGGTCGGCGACGTCGCCTGGCCGGTGGACACCGCGCTGGTCACCATCATCCGCGCGGGACGGGTGCTGGTCCCCGGTGGCAACGACACCCTGGAGGCCGGCGACGAGCTGCTGTTCGTCGCCGCCCAGGAGCGCGAGGAGGAGCTGGAGACGCTGCTGGCCGGCTGATCCGTCCCGGGAAGGCGAAGGGCCCCGCGCACCGCGCGGGGCCCTTCGTCACTTCTCCGGCCCTTCCTCGGCCTCGTCCAGCTCCGCCTTGATCGGCGGCGGCGCGGTCAGCAGGATCCGCCAGGTCACGTACATCGCCAGCAGCAGCGGCGGGATGCCGAGCGCGACCTTCAGCCAGCCCAGCAGGTTGATCTGCCCGGCGGCCCACAGCGGGAACAGGATCAGCGGCTTCAGGCCCATGATCAGCACCCAGGCCCAGGTCGCCTTGGTGTAGGCGGCCAGCCGGCCGGGGTTCTGCTTGCGCCAGGTGAACATCTCGCCGGTGATCGGGCCGAGCATCACGCCGATCATCGGCCAGCGGGCCAGGGCGGAGACCGCCAGCGCCAGGCAGTAGCCGACGTTCCACAGCAGGCCGGGCAGGTAGAAGTCCTCGGCCTTGCCGGTCTTCATCGAGACCCAGGCACCGATCGCCACGCCGAACACGCCGGAGAAGGCGTGCTGGATGGTCTCCCGGCGGGCCAGCCGGACCACCACGAACACCGCGCACAGCGCCAGCGCCGACCAGGCGGCGGCCGGCACCTCGTGGGTGATGTTGAACGCGACGATGTACACCAGGCCGGGCAGCGTCATGTCGACCATGCCGCGCACGCCGCCGAAGGCCTTGAGCACCGTCTCGGCGGCCTCCTTCGAGGCGTCCCGCTCGGGCTGCTGTCCGGGCTGCGGCTCGTCCACCCCGGGCCGCCCGTCGTCCTGCGGGCCCTGCGGGCCGTGCGCGCTCACCCTGATCGCCTCATTGCTCACGCGGACTCGCTCCCGTGTCCCACCGGACGCAGCTCGTAACGGGGGTTGAAGAGCACGCGGCGCCCGCGTGCGTGGCTGATCCGGCCACTGGCGATCAGGCGGCGGCCCGGCTCGATGCCCACGATCGAGCGACGGCCCAGCCACACCACGTCCAGCGCCTCGGTGCCGTCGAACAGCTCGGCCTCCAGCGCGGGCACCCCCGCGCGCGGGCGGAGCGTGACGGTGCGCAGCGTGCCCGCGACGGTGACGATCTCGCGGTCGCCGCAGGCGGCGATCGGGGTGCAGCCCGCCTCCGCGGTGTCCTGCCGCAGCTCCTCGGCCTCCAGCTCCTCGGAAGAGGAGGTCAACCGGCTCAGCATGCGGCGGAAACGGCCTTGCGGCTGGTCGCCGATGTTGTCACCACTCATGCCGGAAGGGTACCGGTTCGCCGGGGCCGGACGGCAGGGCCGCGGGTGGCGCGGATCACGGCGGGGTCACGGCTCGAAGCGGTAGCCCATGCCCGGTTCGGTGATGAAGTGCCGCGGGTGCGAGGGGTCGGCCTCCAGCTTGCGGCGCAGCTGCGCCAGGTAGACCCGCAGGTAGTTGGTCTCCTTGCGGTAGGCCGGCCCCCACACCTCCCGGAGCAGCTGGGTCTGGCTGACCAGCCGCCCGGAGTTGCGCACCAGCACCTCCAGCAGGTGCCACTCGGTGGGGGTGAGCCGGACGTCCGCGCCGTCCCGGTTGACCTTCTTCGCGGCCAGGTCGACGGTGAAGCCCTCGGTGGCGATCACCGACTCGCCCTCGGCGGTGACCGGTTCGGCCCGGCGGACGGCGGCCCGCATCCGGGCCAGCAGTTCGTCCATGCCGAACGGCTTGGTGACGTAGTCGTCGGCGCCGGCGTCCAGCGCCTCGACCTTCTCGTCGGAGGCGTGCCGGGCGGACAGCACGATGATCGGCACCCTGGTCCAGCCGCGCAGGCCGCGGATCACCTCGACGCCGTCCATGTCGGGCAGGCCGAGGTCGAGGACGACCACGTCGGGGTGGCGGGCGGCGGCCAGTTCCAGGGCGCCCGCGCCGTCGTGCGCGGAGTCCACCTCGTACTTGCGGGCCTTGAGGTTGATCACCAGGGCGCGGACGATCTGCGGTTCGTCGTCCACCACCAGGACCCGGGTCATGCGGGACCGGCCTTTCGTTCGTCGGAGGGGTGCCGCGCCACGGGCGCGGCGGGGACGGCGGGCAGCGAGACCACCATGGTCAGTCCGCCGCCCGGGGTGTCCTCGGCGGTGACGGTGCCGTCCATCGCCTCGGCGAAGCCGCGGGCCACCGCCAGGCCGAGGCCCACGCCGGCCCCGCGCGGGGCGTCGCCGTGGCGCTGGAACGGGGCGAAGATCCGCTCCCGGGCCGCCTCGGGGACGCCGGGGCCGCGGTCGACCACCCGGAGCTCGACCCGCCCGGCGCGCTCCAGCAGATCCGCCTTCACCAGGACGGGTGACCCGGGCGGCCCGTACTTGACGGCGTTCTCCACCAGGTTGGCCAGCACCCGCTCCAGCAGCCCGGCGTCGGCCCGCACCATCGGCAGCGACTCCGCCACGTCCAGCCGAACGCTGCCGGGCGGGACGCCGCCGAGCACGAACGGCACCACCTCGTCCAGGTCGGTGGGCTGCAGCAGCGGGGTGACGGTGCCGGTCTGCAGGCGGCTCATGTCCAGCAGGTTGTTGATCAGGTGGTCCAGCCGGTCCGCGCCGGACTCGATGCCGGCCAGCAGCTCGGCCTCGTCCTCCGGGTCCCACTCGACGTCCTCGGCGCGCAGCGAGGAGACCGCGGCCTTGATCCCGGCCAGCGGGGTGCGCAGGTCGTGCGAGACGGCGGCCAGCAGCGCGGTGCGGATCCGGTTGCCCTCCGCCTCGCGGCGGGCCGCGGCCGCCTCCCCGGCCAGCCGGCGGCGCTCCAGCAGGACGGCGGCCTGGTTGGCGAACGCGCCGAGCACCCGCCGGTCCTCGGCGGGCAGCACCCGGCCGCGCAGCACCAGCGCGAGTCGCTCGCCGACCGGGACATCCACGTCGGCCTCCTCCGGGCCGGCGGGCGGACGCGGCCCGACCGAGGCGGCGGTCTGCCAAGTGCCGTGCGCACCGTGCGGATCCGTGCGCTCCAGCAGCGCCACCGCCTCCTGCTGGAAGGTCTCCCGGACCTGCTCCAGCAGCGCGGTCAGCACCCCTTCGCCGGTGGGCGCGCCGCGCAGCACGGTGCCGGCCAGCGCGGACAGCGTCTGCGCCTCGGCCTGGGCGCGGGCCGCGACGTGGCTGCGCCGGGCGGCCAGGTCGACCACGGTGGCCACCGCGATGCCGACCGCCGCGAAGATCGCCACCGCGGCGATGTTCTCCGGCTGGGCGATGGTGAAGGTGTGAACGGGGGGCGCGAAGTAGTAGTTGAGCGCCGACGAGGAGACCAGCGCGGAGGCGACCGCCGGGTACAGCCCGCCGACCAGCGCCGCGCAGACCGTCAGCGACAGGAAGAGCAGCATGTCGGTGGAGAGCCCCGGCCCGTGCAGCCCGGTCAGCGCCAGCGCCAGCAGCGGCGGCCCGGCCACGCCGATCACCCAGCCGGCGACCGTCCTGGTCCGCCCCAGGTCGGTCACCCGGCGGATCGGGATCCGGCCCCGGCCGCGCGCCGCGTGCTCGTGGTTGACCATGTGGACGTCGATGTCCCCGGAGTCCCGGGTCACCGTGTAGCCGACGCCCGGGCCGTACACGTACTGCCAGACCTTGCGGCGGCTGGTGCCGATCACGATCTGGGTGGCGTTGACGCCGCGCGCGAAGTCCAGCAGGCCGGCCGCCGGGTCGTCACCGAGCACCGGGTGGAAGCTGCCGCCCAGGCTCTCCACCAGGGCCCGCTGCTCGATCAGCGCCCGCGGGGAGGAACCGGACAGCCCGTCGGAGCGCGAGATGTGCACCGCCAGCAGCTCGCCCGCGCTGTTGCGGGCCGCGATCCGGGCCGCCCGGCGGATCAGCGTGGCGCCCTCCGGGCCGCCGGTCAGGCCGACCACGATCCGCTCCCGGGCCTGCCAGGTGCCCTGGATGCCCTGCTCGGCCCGGTAGCGCTGCAGGTACTCGTCGACCCGGTCGGCCGTCCAGAGCAGCGCCAGCTCGCGCAGCGCCGTCAGGTTGCCGGGCCGGAAGTAGTGCGCGAGCGCCGCGTCCACCTTCTCCGGCGCGTACACGTTGCCGTGCGCCAGTCGGCGGCGCAGCGCCTGCGGGGACATGTCGACCAGCTCGATCTGCTCGGCCCGGCGCACCACCTCGTCCGGGACGGTCTCCCGCTGCCGGATGCCGGTGATGCCCTCGACCACGTCCCCCAGCGACTCCAGGTGCTGGACGTTGACGGTGGAGACGACGTCGATCCCGGCCGCCAGCAGTTCCTCGACGTCCTGCCAGCGCTTGGCGTTGCGCGAACCGGGGACGTTGGTGTGGGCGAGCTCGTCGACCAGGACGACCGCCGGGTCCCGGGCCAGCACGGCGTCCAGGTCCAGCTCGGTGAACTCGGCGCCCCGGTGGGTGGCCGTCCGGCGCGGGACGGTCTCCAGTCCCTCCAGCAGCGCCGCGGTGCGGGCCCGGCCGTGGGTCTCCACGAAGCCGACCACCACCTCGGCGCCCCGGTCGATCCGGCGGTGCGCCTCGGCCAGCATCGCGTAGGTCTTGCCGACGCCCGGGGCCGCCCCGAGGTAGATCCGCAGCCTGCCACGGGCCGTGTGCACCATGGCTCAGAGACTACGGGCAGAAATCGCACCATCCGCTGATCAGACCGCCCCCGGCGGAGAATTGTCACGTTCTTGACGCCCCCGACGGCCCGTGCGCCAGAATGCCGGGGAATCGAACAATTCGAGGGGGAACCATCATGCGCGGACTCGTACTCGGCGGCGGCGGACTCGCCGGAATCTCCTGGGAGACCGGCCTGCTGCACGGCCTCGCCGAAGCCGGGATCGACGTCCCCGGCACCGCCGACCACGTCCTCGGCACCTCCGCCGGCTCCACCGTCGCCGGACAGCTCGCCTCCGGCCTCCCGCTCGCCGAGCTCTACCGCCGGCAGACCGACCCGGCCCTGCAGAACCACGAGATCACCCCGCCCGCCGAAGCCCTCGGCGCCCTCTTCGAAACCATCAACCGGCTGATCACCGAAATCAGCGACCTCACCGAACTGCGCCGCCGCATCGGCGCGCTCGCCCTCGCCGCCGACACCGTCCCCGCCACCGACCGGCTCGCCGTCATCGCCGGCCGCCTCCCCCGCCACGACTGGCCCGCCTGGCCGCTCACCGTCACCGCCGTCGACGCCGAGACCGGCGAACTCCGCACCTTCGACCGCCACAGCGGCGTCACCCTGGTCGACGCGGTCGCCGCCAGCTGCGCCGTCCCCGGCATCTGGCCCACCGTCGAGATCGACGGCCGCCGCTACATGGACGGCGGCATCCGCAGCTCCAACAACGCCGACCTGATGACCGGCCAGCAGGCCGTCCTGGTGCTCGCACCGATGACCGACCCGTTCCTCGCCCCCGAACTGGCCGTCCTCGAAACCACCGGCAGGGTCCTCGCCGTCACCCCCGACGAGGACTCCCTCGCCGCGGCCGGCCCCAACCCGCTCGACAACGCCGTCCGCACCCCCTCCGCCGAAGCCGGCCGCGCCCAGGGCCACCGGATCGCCGACCTGGTCCGCGAACTCTGGACGGTCTGACCACCCGGCCGTGGGGCTGTGACAGGCTGCGACCTTCCGCGGCCGCTGCGGCCCGCAGTGGGGCCGACTACTCGACGATCCTGCCGTCCCGCAGCTCCAGGACCCGGTCCGCCAGCTCCATCAACTGCGGATCGTGCGTCGCCACCAGCGCCGTCACGCCCTCGCTGCGCACCACCGCCCGCAGCAGCTGCATGATCGCCAGACCGGTGTCCGAGTCCAGCTGACCGGTCGGCTCGTCCGCGATCAGCAGCGCCGGCTCGTTCGCCAGCGCCCGCGCCACCGCCACGCGCTGCTGCTGGCCACCCGACATCTCCGTCGGCCGCTGCTCCGCGTGCTCCGCCAGACCCACCATCGCCAGCAGCGTCCGGACCCGCTCCTCGCGCTCCCGCACCGCCACCCTGCGCAGCCGCATCGGCACCCCGACGTTCTCGGCCGCCGTCAGCACCGAGATCAGGCCGAACGACTGGAACACGAAGCCGATCCGGTCCCGCCGCAGCTCCAGCCGGCCCGCCTCGTCCAGGCTCGCCAGGTCCGTCCCCGCGATGCTGACCCGCCCCGAGGACGGCGTGTCCAGCCCACCCACCAGGTTCAGCAGCGTCGTCTTGCCCGAACCCGACCGGCCCCGCAACGCCGTCAGTTCGCCCTCCCGCGCGGTGAACGACACCCCGCGCACCGCGTGCACCGCCCGGTCGCCCGCGCCGAACGTCCGGTGCACGTCCTCCACGACCACCATCGCGCCGCTGCTCACCCGTGCACCTCTTCCTCGGCCCGCCACACCCCGGTGTGGTCCTCTTCCAACGCCGGCCGCGCCCGGCGACTGAGCCGCAACGCCTCCGTGAAGTCCGGCGGCAGCTGCAACCGGCCCGCCCGGTCCGGCACCGCGCACTCCACGCCCGGCTCGCCCCGCTCGGGACGCAGCACCTCCGTCGAGGTCCGCCCGTTGCGGATCCGCACGGTCCGGCGCACTTCCCTCGCAACCATAGGGTCACGGGTGACGATCACCGCCGTCACCCCCGGCTCCTCGTTCACCGGACGCAGCGCCGCGAAGATCTCCTCGCTGGTCGCGCTGTCCGGCTCGCCCGTCGGCTCGTCCGCCGGTTCGTCCGCCGACAGCAGCGCCGGGGAGTTCTCGCACACCACCACGCCCGCCGCGGGCGGCGGCCCCTCCGAGGCCGCGCGCCTGCGCAACTCCTCCAGATCCGGCACCGCCCGCAGGCCCACGGCCCCACCCCCCATGCCGTTCCCCTCCGGCCCGAGGAGCCCACGGCTCACCACGGCCTGTCGCGCCGGAGGCACCGGCCGGTCGGCCGGGGCAGTCCCCTGTTCTGCCCCGGCCGACCGGCTCGGCGTTCCCCCACCGGCCGCCGCCCACACGACGACGGCTCCAACACTCCAACGCGGCTCGAAGCAGGCGGGTTGCATCGGATTCCGAACTTTTTCCGAGCCCTTCGTGCCCCCACCCGGCCACCTCGCTCAGCGGCCCGGCGGCCCCGAGACCCCCGGCGAGCCCGACGGCTCCGGTGACCCCAACACC
This sequence comes from Kitasatospora phosalacinea, assembly GCF_000716545.1. Classification (GTDB taxonomy): domain Bacteria; phylum Actinomycetota; class Actinomycetes; order Streptomycetales; family Streptomycetaceae; genus Kitasatospora; species Kitasatospora phosalacinea. The sequence continues at coordinate 2,012 of NZ_JNWZ01000030.1, read as the reverse complement.
TGGAACTCCGCCGCCGCGACCCGGAACGGCTCCGACACCCCCGCCTCCGGCACCACCCCGCGCCCGCTCCGGTGCACCGCCAGCACCGCCACCAGCGACCCGCTGACGTGCACCGCCACCTCCTCCACCACCGCCGAGGGCTGCCGCAGCCCGAACGCCGTCACCCCCTCGGACCGTTCCTCCACCCTCCAGCCCGCACCCGACACCACGCAGTCCGCGCCGGCCAGCAGCCGGGTCCCCGCGATCTCCGCCTCCGTCGGCGACCCGAAACCCAGCACGTACTGGTGGGCCACCGCCTCCCCGACCTCGCCGTCCGTGTACACCTCACCCCACCCCCGCTGCGCACCCGCCGACGCCACCAGCCCCGTCACGCACCCGTCCACGAACATCCCGCTCACCGCCGCCGACGGCAGCACCAGCCCCGTCGGCGTCGGCACCGGCTCGGACGTGTTCGCACTCGCGGCCGAGCTCGTACTCGCCGTTGTGGGGGAGGACGCGGGCGGCGTCGACGTGGGACGCGCACCGCCGCCCGGACCCTCCGGAGACGCCGCCCCGGACGACGACCCGGACGACGAGGCCGACGCGGAGGGTGACGCGCCGGCCGACCACGGGCCGTACCCGCCGAGCACCTTCGGCATCCGCGCCACGTCCAGCGCCAACACCCGGACACCCGGCTCCGCCGAATCCAACGGCGTCAACACCCAGGCCGGAATCGACGGCACCACCAGGACCGAGACTCCAGGAGTGGGCACCACCTTGAACGAGGACTCCGGCCGGGGCAGCGCCGACTGCTCCACCGGCACCCCCGCCACCCCGTGCTCCGTCCGGAACGGCGTCACCGAAGCCACCCCCCACAGCGCCGCGGCCCCCAACACCCCGGCCCCGGTCAACGCACCGGCCCGGCGCCGCTGCCGACGCCGCTGCCCGCGCCGCACCACCTCCGCGCTCTCCGGCGCCGGCACCCCCGACGCCACCTCACGCCGCAGCCCGTCGAACATCGCCTCCAACCGGGCAGCGCCGATCGCCGGACGGTCCTCCTCCGCGTCCACCTCAGGAAGCTCGGCCCTAGACACGCGAACCGCAGTCCTCCGCCACCCGCACCCGATCCCCCGTCAACTCCACAGCCACCGGCCCCCCTTCAACGCCGCCGACCTGCGGCATCCGTTCCTCGCCCGCACCCCGCCGTTCATCGGCGACAGCCGCCCGAACCGGCCGCAGCGGGGCGACCACCGGTTCCTCGACGACCGCCGCCGGCTCTTCCCCCAACAGCACCGCCAGCGCCTGCCGCCCCCGGTGCAAGCGCGCTTTCACCGTCCCCACCGGCACCCCCTCGTCCGCGGCGATCTCCGCCACCGACCGCCCGCCCATGTGGTGCCACACCAACGCCGACCGCTGCGCCTCCGGCAACTGCCGCAACGCCTCCACCAACGCCACCGTCTCCGGCCCCGGCCCCGGAACCGGCGACTGCCCGTCCCCGTGCCTGATCCAGCTCTGCAACGCCGTCCGAGCCCGCCGCCACCGGCTGATCGCGATCCGCTGTCCCGTCAGGCGGACCCAGGCCACCGGATTCTCGTGCGCCACCACCCGCCCCCAGTGGTTCCACGCCCGCACGAACGCCTCCTGGGCAACGTCCTGCGCCTCGCCCAGATCGCCCGTCAGCGCGTACAGGTGCGCCACCAGTTGCCCGTACGCAGCCTCGTAGAACTCCCGAAAGTCGCCGTCGCCCTGACCGGCTCTACCACCGGCCCCCTCGCCCTGCTCCACGACCATGACGCCACAGTGTGCCCTGCACCACTCCACCCGGCAACACGCGCCCCCTCGCCGGCCCCGGAAACACGGCCCGAAATCACCTTTCCCGGAAACGCGAGAAAGCCCCCCGACGTCCCGTCGGGGGGCTTTCCCACAATGATTGCTCGGCGGCGTCCTACTCTCCCACAGGGTCCCCCCTGCAGTACCATCGGCGCTGTGAGGCTTAGCTTCCGGGTTCGGAATGTAACCGGGCGTTTCCCTCA
>NZ_JNWZ01000029.1 GCF_000716545.1 Kitasatospora phosalacinea | reverse complement strand
TACGAGATCTAGTACGGTCTCGTGGGCTCGGAGATGTGTATAAGAGACAGTCCTAGCATCGGGAGCCGCACCACCACAGACGGCCCGGTCGACGGGGACGGGGCCGCAGCCGAGGGGGGATGAGCCCATGAAGGCCCGCACGATAGGCGCCGCCGCCGCTGCCGCGGTGGCCGCGCTCGCGGCCCGCGACCTGCTGCAGAAGCGGCACGCGCTGCTGCGCAACTTCCCGGTGGCCGGGCACGCCAGGTACCTGCTGGAACGGATCGGTCCGGAGCTGCGGCAGTACATCGTGACCTCCAACGAGGAGGAGCGCCCGTTCAGCCGCGACCAGCGCAGCTGGATCTACGCCTCCGCCAAGGAGGAGAACAACTACTTCGGCTTCGGCACCGAGGTCGACGTCGCGCACGTCCAGGGCCACGCCTACCTGAAGCAGCGCACCTTCGCCGGCCCGCTGCCGGACGCGCACGACCCGCGGGCCCCGCTGCCCTCGGCCAAGGTGCTGGGCGGCCCGCGCGGGCGCGCCAAGGCGTTCCGGCCCGCCAGCGTGGTCAACGTCTCCGCGATGAGCTTCGGCTCGCTCTCCGGCGCCGCGATCACCGCCCTGAACGCGGGCGCCGCGCAGGCCGGGGCGCTGCACAACACCGGCGAGGGCGGCCTGTCCCCGTACCACCGCGCGGGCGGCGGCGACCTGGTGCTGCAGCTGGGCACCTCGTACTTCGGCTGCCGCACCGCGGACGGCCGCTTCGACCTGGCCAGGCTGAAGGAGGTGGTGGCCTCCGGGCCGGTCCGGGCGATCGAGATCAAGCTCTCGCAGGGCGCCAAGCCGGGCCTGGGCGGCATGCTGCCGGGCGCGAAGGTCACCCCGGAGATCGCCGCGATCCGCGGCATCCCGGTCGGGGAGGACTGCGCCTCGCCGTCCCGGCACAGCGCGTTCGGCGACACCGACTCGATGCTGGACTTCGTCGAGCTGCTGGCCGCCGAGACCGGCCTGCCGGTGGGGATCAAGAGCGCGGTGGGCGAGCCGGTCTTCTGGCAGGAGCTGGCCTCGATGATGGCGCGCGGCGACCGGGGCGTGGACTTCGTGACCGTCGACGGCGGCGAGGGCGGCACCGGCGCGGCGCCGCGGATCTTCGCCGACTCGGTGTCGCTGCCGTTCCGGATGGGCTTCTCCCGGGTCTACGGCACCTTCGCCGAGCTGGGCCTGACCGACCGGCTGACCTTCGTCGGCTCCGGCAAGCTCGGCCTGCCGGAGAACGCCGCGGTGGCCTTCGCGCTGGGCGCCGACATGGTCAACGTGGCGCGCGAGGCGATGCTGTCGATCGGCTGCATCCAGGCCCAGAAGTGCCACACCGACCGCTGCCCGACCGGCATCGCCACCCAGAACCCGTGGCTGGCCCGCGGCGTCGACCCGGCCTCGAAGGCCACCCGGGCCGCGCACTACCTGCGCACCCTGCGCCGGGAGCTGACCAAGGTCTCCTCGGCGCTCGGCGTCGCCCACCCCTCGCTGATCACCCCCGACGACATCGAGGTCCTGAACGGCGACTACGAGGCCCGCACGCTGGCCTCGGTCTACGGCTACAAGGACGGCTGGGGCCGGCTCGGCCCGGAGCTGGCCGGGGAGATCACCGCCCTGCTCACCGCCTGAGCCCGCACCGGCGCCACCGCCCGGGCCTCACACCAGCAGCGCCACGCCGACCGCCGCCACCGCCGCCAGCACCGCGACGGCGGCGACGTGCACCGCCAGGTCCCACCCCCACGAGCGCCGGTCGGCCGCCGGGTCCAGGGTGAACTCGGCCGGGTCCGCGGGCGTGTGGTGCACCGTCACCTCGCGTCCGCGCGCCCGGGCCGGGTCGGCGAGGTGCGCGGTGCAGTGGGCGGTGACGGCGGTGCCGTCGCGGGTGGTGAACGCGACCACCGGGGTGAGGGTGGTGAGGGTGGAGCCGCTCTCCTCGTCGATCCGGACGTCTTGGAGCACCGCGACGACCCGGCCCGGCACGGCCTCCGTCACGGCCAGCCGCGCCCGCTTCCCGCGCCGGTCCCGGACCGCCGCCGGCAGGTACCGGAGCCCGACCAGCGCCCACGGCCCCGCGCCGCCGACCAGCGCCCACGGCCACGCCCAGTGGATCGCGGCCAGCGCCACCAGCCCCCCGTAGACCAGGAACGCCGCGAAGGCCGGCCACCCGAGCCCGCGGGAGGGCGGTTCGGGGGCGTTGGCGAACCGGTGCTCCTCCGGCCGGCCGCGCGGGTGGCCGACCCCGACCTCCCGGCCCACCCAGGCCGCGGTGAGCGTCTCGCCGCGCCCGTCGTCGCCCGCCGCGACGACCTCCCGTCCCGTGTCCGGGTCCCGCCAGGCGACGGTCACCGGGATGCCGCCGATCCGCGAGGCGCCGTGCCGCACCTCGCCGACCGTCCGGATCCGCCCGGCCAGCCGGACCGTCCGCTGCGCCGCGGTCACCCCGACCAGCGAGCGGACCGTCCCGACCAGCGCCACCGCGCCCCACGCCGCGCACCACAGCAGCAAGACCACGTCCCACCCCACGCGCCCTCCCCGGCCGCCGTCCCGTCCCCCGGACACTGTGCCCGCCGGGGCGCCCCTGACACGCGGGTGCCCGCCGGACCTCGGGGTCCGGCGGGCACGGGTACGGGGAGCGGCGGGGGCTCAGCCCTCGCCGCCGTCCTTCTCGGCCCCGTCCTGCGCCTTGGCGGCGGGCCCGCCGTGCGTGCTGCCGTCCGGGTTGGAGCCGCGGAAGGAGAGCAGGACGACCAGGATGCCGCCGCAGACGATCGCCGAGTCGGCGAGGTTGAAGACCGCGAAGTGCTGGACGGAGATGAAGTCGACCACGTGCCCGCGCAGCACCGACGGGGCGCGGAACAGCCGGTCGGTGAGGTTGCCGAGCGCGCCGCCGAGCAGCAGGCCGAGGGCGATCGCCCAGGGCAGGCTGTAGAGGCGGCGGGCGATCCGCCAGATCACCACGATGACGCCGGCGGCGATCGCGGTGAACAGCAGCGTCATGGCCTGGCCCATGCCGAACGCGGCGCCGGGGTTGCGGATCACCTGGAAGGTCATCCAGTCGCCGATCACCTTGATCGGGGCGGCCCGCCCCTCCAGCCTGGCGACCACCAGCAGCTTGGAGCCGAGGTCGATCAGGTAGGCGAGCAGGGCGACGGCCAGCAGCACGCTGATCCGCCGGCGGCGGACCACGGCGCGGCCCCCCTCGGCGGCCGTCGAACCGGCGCCCTCCGGCCGCTCCGGCCCGGGGGCCGGGTCGACCGCCGGCTCGCCCGCACCGGCGGGAAGGACGGTGGGGACGGCGTCGTCCTGGGTCTGGTGGGAACCTGGCGTGCTGATGATCCGCTCCGCTGCCGTGTGGAATGCGCCGGGTGGAATGCCGGTCGACGTACTTGGGGACGAGGGTACGGCACCGCCCGCCCCGTTGGCCGCCGCGGCCGGGATTGTCCGGTCCGCGGCCGCCGGTCGACCGGCATCCGCGGTCAGCGGCGTTCCTGCTTGGCCTTGCAGCTGACGCAGAGGGTGGCGCGCGGGAAGGCCTGCAGGCGGGCCTTGCCGACGGGCTGGCCGCAGGACTCGCAGCGGCCGAAGGCGGTGCCCTCCAGCCGGGCCAGGGCGCGCTCGGTCTGGGCGAGGCTGTCGCGGGCGTTGTTGGCGAGCGACAGCTCGCTCTCCCGGTTGATGTTCTTGGTGCCGGCGTCGACCTGGTCGTCGCCCGCGCCGTCGTTGGAGTCCCGCATCAGGCCGGCGATGGCGGCCTCGGAGGCCTCGATCTCGGCCCGCAGCCGGACGATGTCGGCGGCGAGCTCGTCGTGCAGCTCGGTGACCTCCTCGGCCGTCCACGGGTCCTCCCCGGGGCGGACGGGCAGGTCGGCCGGGTCCACCGACTCGGCGCCGCCGCGGGCTCCGGTGCCCGCCGGCACGTGGTTGCGGCTGGTGGCCGCGGTGTGTCCGGTGGTGCCGGTCTTTCGCCGCGCAGTAGTCACGGTCCCCTCCCCTGGGTCGCCCGCCACGGCCTCGCGCGACCTCTTGGTCACGGTTCCTGTCGCCTTCTCAGCCATGGCTTTCGACCTCATTCACGAATGATCAGAAGCGTCGGTTCCCGACGATCTTGCCGGTCCCGGAACGATAAACCCCATCGAATCAGCCCACAACGGGACATACCGAAGCGCCTGGCCGATCCCACCCGCGCAGCCGCCGCCGGGTCGGCGCTGCACAAGTTGTGCCCAGATCGCCCCCGGCTAACCACCCGGCCTCCGGCTCGCGGGTGCGCGAAACGGCTTGCGGGGGCCGATACACTGGGCCCTGCAAGGCGCAGATGGGACGAGTACCGACGTACGCAGCCAGGAGCGACCCGGGGGCGGTGTGAGCCCGGGGGTGTGCGCGGCGGGAAGATCACCCCGGAGCCGCCGGAAGAACGGCCCTTCCCGGGGCCCAGTAGAACCGGCCGCAAACCCAAAGAGAGGGCCGCAGCGCGCGCGGTCAAGGAGGGTGGTACCGCGGGGCGGCTCGCCGTCTCGTCCCTCCGTCGGAGCCAGTAGTCCACGCATCCGCCGGAGGTAGACGCCCCCATGTCGCCCACGTACAACGCCGTCCCCGCGCAGGTAGACCTGCCCGCGCTCGAACACCGGATCCTCTCGTTCTGGCAGGACCAGAAGGTCTTCCAGCGGAGCCTGGAGCAGTCCGAGGGCCGCCCCGAGTGGGTGTTCTACGAGGGCCCGCCCACCGCCAACGGCATGCCGGGCGCGCACCACATCGAGGCCCGCGTCTTCAAGGACGTCTTCCCGCGCTACCGCACCATGAAGGGCTACCACGTCGCCCGCAAGGCCGGCTGGGACTGCCACGGCCTGCCGGTCGAGCTCGCGGTGGAGAAGGAGCTCGGCTTCTCCGGCAAGCCGGACATCGAGAAGTACGGCATCGCCGAGTTCAACGCCAAGTGCCGCGAGTCGGTGACCCGGCACACCGACGCGTTCGCCGAGCTGACCACCCGCATGGGCTACTGGGTCGACCTCGACGAGGCCTACCGCACCATGGACCCGTCCTACGTCGAGTCGGTCTGGTGGTCGCTCCAGCAGATCTTCGACAAGGGCCTGCTGGTCCAGGACCACCGGGTCGCCCCGTGGTGCCCGCGCTGCGGCACCGGCCTGTCCGACCACGAACTGGCCCAGGGCTACGAGACCGTGGTCGACCCCTCGGTGTTCGTCCGCTTCCCGCTCACCTCCGGCCCGCTGGCCGGCACCGCCGCCCTGCTGGTGTGGACCACCACCCCGTGGACGCTGGTGTCCAACACCGCCGCCGCCGTCCACCCCGAGGTGACCTACGTGGTCGCCACCGACGGCAGCGAGCGCCTGGTGGTCGCCGAGCCGCTGCTCGCCAAGGCCCTCGGCGAGGGCTGGGAGGCCACCGGCGAGTCCTTCACCGGCGCCGAGATGGAGCGCTGGGCCTACCGGCGCCCGTTCGACCTCGTGGAGATCCCGGACGCGCACTACGTGCTGACCGCCGAGTACGTCACCACCGAGGACGGCACCGGCATCGTCCACCAGTCGCCCGCGTTCGGCGCCGACGACCTCGCGACCTGCCGCCGCTACGGCCTGCCCGTGGTCAACCCGGTGGAGACCGACGGCACCTTCGCCGCCGACGTGCCGCTGGTCGGCGGGGTGTTCTTCAAGAAGGCCGACGAGACCCTGGTCGCCGACCTCCAGGCCCGCGGCCTGCTGTTCCGCCACCTCCCGTACGAGCACAGCTACCCGCACTGCTGGCGCTGCCACACCGCGCTGCTCTACTACGCGCAGCCGTCCTGGTACATCCGGACCACCGCCGTCAAGGACGCGATGATCCGCGAGAACGAGGCCACCAACTGGTACCCGGAGACGGTCAAGCACGGCCGCTTCGGCGACTGGCTGAACAACAACATCGACTGGGCGCTGTCCCGCAACCGCTACTGGGGCACCCCGCTGCCGATCTGGCGCTGCGCGGACGACCACCTGACCTGCGTCGGCTCGCTCGCCCAGCTCTCCGAGCTGACCGGCACCGACCAGTCCGGCCTGGACCCGCACCGCCCGTACATCGACGAGGTCACCTTCCCCTGCCCGCAGTGCTCCACCACCGCGGTCCGGGTGCCCGAGGTGATCGACGCCTGGTACGACTCGGGCTCGATGCCGTTCGCGCAGTACGGCTACCCGTACCGCAACAAGGAGCTGTTCGAGAAGCGCTACCCGGCGCAGTTCATCTCCGAAGCGATCGACCAGACCCGCGGCTGGTTCTACACGCTGATGGCCGTCGGCACCCTGGTGTTCGACAAGAACAGCTACGAGAACGTCGTCTGCCTGGGCCACATCCTGGCCGAGGACGGCCGCAAGATGTCCAAGCACCTGGGCAACATCCTGCAGCCGATCCCGCTGATGGACGAGCACGGCGCCGACGCGGTGCGCTGGTTCATGGCCGCCGGCGGCTCCCCCTGGGCGGCCCGCCGGGTCGGCCACGGCACCATCCAGGAGGTGGTCCGCAAGACCCTCCTCACCTACTGGAACACCGTCTCCTTCCAGGCCGTGTACGCCCGCATCGCCGACTGGGCCCCCTCCGCGGGCGACCCGGCCCCGGCCGACCGCCCGGTGCTCGACCGCTGGGTGCTCTCCGAACTGAACACCCTGGTGCGCGAGGTGGACGCCGCCTACGAGGCGTACGACACCCAGCGGGCCGGCAAGCTGCTGTCCGGTTTCGTCGACGACCTGTCCAACTGGTACGTCCGCCGCGGCCGCCGCCGCTTCTGGCGGGGCGACGCCGCCGCGCTGGCCACCCTGCACGAGGCGCTGGAGACCGTCACCCGGCTGATGGCCCCGCTCACCCCGTTCATCACCGAGCGGGTCTGGCAGGACCTGGTCGTCCCGGTCGTCCCGGACGCCCCGATCTCCGTCCACCTGAGCAGCTGGCCGGTCGCCGACGAGAGCCTGATCGACCCCGAACTCGCCAAGCAGATGGTGCTGGTGCGCCGCCTGGTCGAGCTCGGCCGCGCCACCCGGGCCGGCAGCGGCGTCAAGAACCGCCAGCCGCTGCTGCGCGCGCTGATCGCCGCCCAGGGCTGGGAGGGGCTCCCCGCCGACCTGCGGGCCCAGATCGCCGAGGAGCTCAACGTCCTGGAGCTCGAAGCCCTCGCCGGAGTGGGGGGCTCGCTGGTCGACACCTCCGCCAAGGCCAACTTCCGCGCCCTGGGCAAGCGTTTCGGCAAGGGCGTCCAGGACGTCGCCAAGGCCGTCGCCGCGGCCGACGCCGCCCGGCTCTCCGCCGAGCTGCGCGCCACCGGCGCGACCTCGGTCGAAGTGGACGGCGAAACGGTCACCCTCTCCGCCGAGGAAGTGATCATCACCGAGACCCCGCGCGAGGGCTGGGCCGTCGCCAACGAGGCCGGCGCCACCGTCGCCCTCGACCTGACGATCACTCCGGAGCTCAAGCGCCTCGGCGTGGCCCGCGACGCGATCCGGCAGATCCAGGAGGCCCGGAAGAACTCCGGCCTGGAGATCACCGACCGCATCCACCTCCAGCTCGCCAGCACCGACCAGGACACCCTGGCCGGCCTGAGCGAGCACCAGGCCCTGATCGCCGCCGAGGTCCTCGCCGAGTCCCTCGGCCTGGCCATCACCGACCCCGACGCCCCGCGCTTCGGCGACGAGGACCTCGCCCTGGAGTTCACCCTCCGCAGGGCCTGACCTCCCGGTCCCCCGCGCCCCGGCGGAAGGCGACAGCCAGGGGCGCGGGGGAACCGCGCGACCGACCTGGCGCCCCGTCCGCACGGCGCCGCGCACGGCGAAGGGCGCCCCCGGCCTCACGGCCGGGGGCGCCCTTTCGGTCACGCGTCGCAGAACTGCTAGTTGTCGCCGTCCTCGTCGATCAGGAAGCCCCGCATCGGCGCGGGAGCCTGCTGCATCGGCTGCGGCGGCTGCGGCCGGACGGCCGCCATCGGCTGGGTCATGCCCGCCGGGGCCATCGCCCCGTTGCTGCTCCCGGAGCCGCCGCCGAAGGACGGGGCACCGGACGAGCCGCCGAAGGAGGAACCGCCGAAGGACTGGTTCCCGCCGAAGGACGGGGTGGAGCCGAAGGACGGCGCCGGGGAGGACATCGCGCTGGCACCGGCGGGCGCCATCGACGACGCGGCCGGCGGCAGCGAAGCGGTGGCGGGGATCCGCGGCGGGGCGAGCGAGTCGTCCGCCTGCGACTCCAACTGGCGCAGCTGGGTCTCCAGGTAGGACTTCAGCCGCGTGCGGTACTCGCGCTCGAAGGCGCGCAGGTCCTCGACCTTGCGCTCCAGGGTGGCGCGGGCGGACTCCAACGAGCCCATCGCAACGCGGTGCTTCTCCTGGGCGTCCCGCTCCAGGGCGTCGGCCTTGGCGCGGGCGTCCCGCTCCAGGCCCTCGGCGCGGCTGCGGGCCTCGCCGACGATCTTGTTGGCCTCGGAGCGGGCCTCGGAGATGGCCTGGTCCGCGGTCTGCTGGGCGAGCGCCAGGACGCGGGCCGCGCTGTCGCCGCCGGGGCCCTGCTGCTGCTGCATCGGGTTGCCCATCGGGCCGCCCATCGGCTGGAGCTGCTGGCCGCCCATCGGCTGGAGCTGCTGGCCACCCATGGTCTGGCCCATCTGCTGCTGCATCGGGTTGCCCATCGGCTGCAGCATCTGGCCGCCCATCGGCTGGACCAACTGCTGCTGGCCGCCCATGGTCTGGCCCATCTGCTGCTGCATCGGGTTGCCCATCGGGTTCCCCATGCCCTGCTGGTTCCCCATGCCCTGCTGGTTGCCCATGCCCTGCTGCGGGCCGGCGGGCAACTGCGGGGCACCGGAGGGCAGACCCAGCGGCTGGTTCCCCATGCCCTGCTGGTTGCCCATGCCCTGCTGGTTGCCCATGCCCTGCTGCGGGCCGCCCAGCTGCTGCGGACCGGGGCCCTGCTGGCCGGGCACCGGCGGGCCGGATATGGCGGCGGGGACGGGGGCGCCGGGGCGGCCGCCGTCCTGCGGGGCCTGCTGCTCCTTGCGCATGTTGGCCTGGTTCTGCGCGGCGGCACGCGTGGCGGCGGCCAGCTTGGCCCGCAGGTCCTCGTTCTCGCGCAGCAGGCGGGTCAGCTCGGCTTCGACCTCGTCGAGGAAGGCATCGACCTCGTCCTCGTCATAGCCTTCGCGCAGCCGGACGGTCGTGAACTGCTTGTTCCGAACGTCCTCGGGGGTCAATGGCATCTCTTCACCTCAACGTGATCGTCGGACCGGCATCCTGTCGCATCGTTCAGAACGACAGGCGCTGCACGAGCGAGATCAGGACATACACAATGATCATCAGTACGAAGAAGGACAGGTCGAGCGCCACGCCCCCGAGACGCAACGGCGGGATGAAACGCCGAAGAAGCTTGAGTGGCGGATCCGTGACAGTGTACGTGGCCTCCAGCACCACCACCATGGCCTTCCCGGGACGCCATGAACGGGCGAACTGGAAAACCCAGTCCATGACGAGTCGGAAGAGCAGGATCAGCAGGAACACGGTCAGCACCCAGTAGAGCACCGAACCGAAGATCCCCATCGCGTCTCCCTCTCCCTGGCCGACGTTCCGTCAGTGACGCTCTGTCAACGGACCCACACATGTGGTCGTGGGTTCGGGTCAGCTCTGGTTGAAGAACCCACCCTCGGCGATCCGAGCCTTGTCCTCCGCCGTTACATCGACGTTAGCAGGCGACAGCAGGAACACCTTCTGCGTCACGCGCTCGATACTGCCGTGCAGACCGAAGACCAGTCCAGCGGCGAAGTCTACGAGCCGCTTGGCGTCCGTGTCGTCCATCTCGGTCAAATTCATGATCACGGGAGTGCCGCCGCGGAACTGTTCCCCGATGGTACGGGCCTCGTTGTAGGTCCTCGGGTGCAGCGTGGTGATGCGGTACGGCTCTCGTTCGTTGACGACCTTGGGCATGATCACCGGGGTGCCCTTCTCCAGGTTGCGGTGGCGCTCGGATGTGATGGACGACACGGGAGCCATCCGCGGCTGCTCCTGCCGGATCGGGACCGCGGCGGGCACCGGCTGGGGCGCGATGTGGGCCACGGGCGCCGGCTGCGGGGCGGGCGCCGCCGCGGGCGCCGCGGCCCTGAGGTCCTCGGTCCGGCCGGTGCGGATCGGCTCCGGATCCGCGTCGTAGTCGTCGTCGGGGTCGTACCCCTGGCTGTCGTAGGTCTCGTCCTCGACCAGACCGAGATAGACCGCCATCTTGCGCATCGCGCCGGCCATGCTGCTGTCTCCTCCGCTCATGCGCCCACCGTGTCGCCTGCGGATGCCGTGGTCCTCTTACGACCTGTCAGGCCGACGGTCCGTCAGACCGCGGAGTGTGCGCTCGGATGCGATCCACGGTTTACCAGCAGACTGATCATCTGCTAGGTTCTGTCCTATTTTGTCCTGCAGTCTGATCTACTTACCCGGTGACGTTACCCGAGCGGTGACCGCACTCCGAGCACCGCCGTACCGACGCGTACATGTGTCGCTCCGGCGGCGATGGCCTGCTCCAAGTCCCCGCTCATCCCTGCCGAGACCATGGTCGCAGCCGGATGGGCCGCGCGTACGTCGCTTGCGATTTCCGCCAGCCGCGCGAAGGCGCGCGCGGGGTCGCCCGCCAGCGGGCCGGCGAGCGGTGCGACCGTCATCACACCGTCCAGGCGCAGCCCGGGCGTGTCGGCGATCTTCTCCGCCAGCGCGAGCACCTCGGCGGGCGCGACGCCCGCGCGGTGCTCGCCCTCTCCCGCCTCCTTCTCCAGGGCGACCTGCACCAGGCAGCCCAGCGGCGGGCGTTCGGCGTTGCGCACGGCGGCGGCCAGCGAGTCGACCAGGCGGGCCCGGTCCACCGAGTGCACCACGTCGGAGTAACGGACCACCGAACGGGCCTTGTTGGTCTGCAACTGGCCGACGAAGTGCCAGGTCAGCGGGAGGTCCACGCAGCGCTCGGCCTTGGGGGCGGCGTCCTGGTCGCGGTTCTCGGCGACGTCGGTGACGCCGAGCCCGGCGAGCAGGGCGGTGTCCTCGGCGGGGTGGGTCTTGGTCACCACGATCAGGGTGACCTCCTCGCGCGGGCGGCCGGCCGCGGCGCAGGCGTCGGCGATCCGGCGCTCGACCACGTCGAGGTTGGCGCCGAGCTGCTCGTAGCGGGCCCGCTGCCCCTCGGTCAGGGCGGCGGAGAAGTCGGGTCCGCCCGGGAACGGGCCGTAGATGTCGTTCGTCATGAGTGTGAGGGCCCCAGCCAGACGTAGCTCGCGAGTCGGCCGGTCCGCTGCTCCCGACGGTAGGAGTAGTGGTCCGGCGATTCGAGGGTGCAGACGGATGATCGCACCACATCCTGCACGCCCGCCTCGGCGAGCTGTGCGGCGACCCCGGCGGGCACGTCCAGCGCGGGGGTGCCCCAGGAGGTCTCGGCGCGCGCGGCCGGGACGAGCGCGGCGACCTCGGCGCGCATCGGCTCCGGCACCTCGTAGCAGCGGCCGCAGACCGCGGGGCCGACGGCGGCGAGGATCCGCTCGGGCCGGGCTCCCAGTTCGCGCATCGCGGCGAGCACCGCGGGGACGACCCCGGCGGCCAGCCCCGGCCGTCCGGCGTGCGCCGCGCCGACCACCCCGGCGGCGGGGTCGGCCAGCAGGACGGGCGTGCAGTCGGCGGTGAGCACGGCGAGGGCCAGCGGGCGGTCGGTGACCACCGCGTCCACCCGCGGCGCGGCGCCCTCGGGCTGGCGCTCCGTCACCACCGCGACCTCGGCGCCGTGCACCTGGTTCATCCAGACCACGTCGGCCGGATCCAGGCCCAGTTCCCGGGCCGCGAGGAAACGGTTCTGCTTGACGGATTCGGGCGAATCGCCCACCGCACCGCCGAGGTTGAGCTCCCCGTACGGCGAGGTGCTCACCCCGCCCCACCGGGTGGTGGAGGCGAAGTGAGCACCGTGTCGGGAGAACGTATGGATCACTTGAGGAAGTCCGGCACGTCGAGCTCCTCGGCGGGGCTCTCGACGTACGGCTTCAGGACCGGCTGCACCTGCGGCGGCACCGGCGGAGCGGTGGCCGTCACCTGCGTCGGGGCCTCGGCCGGGCGGACCGGCTCCTCGGGGCGGGTGACGGAGCCGATCGAACCGTAGGACGGCCGGCCGGTCGGGCGGTCGGCGGCCGGGGTCGAGGCGGACGAGGAGCTGGAGGTGGAGGCGGAGGCGGACTTCACCACCGGCTCGCGGACGATGGCCGGCGGCTGGCCGCCGTCGAACCCGGCGGCGATCACGGTGACCCGGACCTCGTCGCCGAGCGCGTCGTCGATGACCGCGCCGAAGATGATGTTCGCCTCCGGGTGGGCGGCCTCGCTGACCAGCTGGGCGGCCTCGTTGATCTCGAACAGGCCGAGGTCGGAGCCGCCGGAGATGGAGAGCAGCACGCCGCGGGCGCCGTCGATGGACGCCTCCAGCAGCGGCGAGGAGATCGCCATCACCGCGGCGGCCTTGGCGCGGTCCTCGCCGCGGGCCGAGCCGATGCCCATCAGCGCCGAACCGGCGTCCGACATGACCGACTTGACGTCGGCGAAGTCGAGGTTGATCAGGCCGGGGGTGGTGATCAGGTCGGTGATGCCCTGGACGCCGGAGAGCAGCACCTGGTCCGCGGAGCGGAAGGCGTCCAGCACCGAGACCTGGCGGTCGGAGATCGACAGCAGCCGGTCGTTCGGGATGACGATCAGGGTGTCGACCTGCTCGCGCAGGCTGGCGATGCCGTCCTCGGCCTGGTTGGCCCGGCGGCGGCCCTCGAAGGTGAAGGGGCGGGTGACCACGCCGATGGTCAGGGCGCCGAGCGAGCGGGCGATGTTGGCCACCACGGGCGCGCCGCCGGTGCCGGTGCCGCCGCCCTCGCCGGCCGTCACGAAGACCATGTCGGCCCCCTTGAGGACCTCCTCGATCTCCTCGCGGTGGTCCTCGGCGGCCTTCCGGCCGACCTCGGGGTTGGCGCCGGCGCCGAGGCCGCGGGTGAGCTCACGGCCGACGTCCAGCTTCACGTCGGCGTCGCTCATCAGCAGCGCCTGGGCGTCGGTGTTGATCGCGATGAACTCGACGCCCTTGAGCCCGACCTCGATCATCCGGTTGATGGCGTTGACTCCGCCGCCGCCGATGCCGACGACCTTGATGACCGCGAGGTAATTCTGGGGTGCTGCCACGTCGGGGCCTCTCGCCTCGAATTTCCGGGTCGGCTCCCCTGGATTGTGAAGGCCGACGGATGTCGATGGGTGGGAAGCACGTGGTTCCAACCCGAACCCTAAACTTGAGGTTGAGGGTTATGGCTGTGCCGGTGTCACCTCGGTGTCGAGCACAGCTCGTTGACACAGGACAGTAGGTCGCAACCGGCGCGTGTTTCAACGAACACGCCGAGCTTCCCTTTTTCTTTTGAGCCTATGTGATCATCGACCCCTCGGTGAAACCGGGGTGACCACCAAGGGTCGGACCGGAGCCGGGGCTCCGTCAATACCGCCCCGGGGACAGAACTTACCGGATCAACCCGACACCGCCGGGGCATCCGGCGCAGTCACGTCGTAATTCGACGCCTTCTGACCGAGCAGGGCCGTCAGCACCTTCGCCTTGCGCGGGGTGTCCTCGGCGCTGCCCCAGCGGACGGTCGCGCCGGAGGCCAGCCGCAGCCGGATGTCGTCGTAGGAGTAGACCGTGAGCGAACCGGCCTGCTTCGCCACGTCCGGCGGCAGTCCGGCGGCCACCGTGATCGCCGAGCGGACCAGGGTCGGCCGGTCGATGACGGCCACCGCGTCCTGGGCGGGCCCGCTCGGTTCGAGGGCCACCACCGGGACGCCGGGCGGGGGCCCGGGCTCAGTGGCGAATTCCACACCGTCGGCGTCGACCTGGACGAAACCGCCGCCCTCGTGCTGGATCGCCGCCACCGCGCGGCGCTCGGTCACCTTCACCCGCAGGGTGTGCGGCCAGCCCCGCCAGACCTCGACCGAGGCGACCCGGGGGACCTTCGCCACCTGGGCCTCGGCCGTGTCCAGGTCGACCCGGGCCAGCGGGCCGGCCGCGGTGCCGCCGAGCGCCCGCTCGATGTCCTGCCGGGTCAGCTTGCCGGAGTCCAGGCCCTGGACGGCCACCCCCCGGACGTCCAGCGCGGAGGAGAAGAACACCGTCCAGCCGAGGCCGCCGACCACCAGCGCGCCCAGCGCGACCAGCACCCCGACGCCCCGGCGGGACAGCCGGAGCCGGGGCGGACGGGCGGCTTCGCCGTCCTCCCCGAGCTCCTCGTCGTACTCCTCGTCAGCCACGGCGCCGGCCGCCGCGGGCGGCGTCGATCGCCTCGTACACCATCTGCACGAGCAGGTCGTCGGCGTCCCGGCGGCCGAACTCGGCGGCCGCGCGCGACATCTCCCACAGCTTGGCCGGATCGGTCAGCACCGGCAGCACGTTCTTCAGCACCCAGTCCGGGGTCAGCTCGGCGTCGTCGACCAGCAGGCCGCCGCCCGCCTTCACCATCGGCTGGGCGTTCAGCCGCTGCTCGCCGTTGCCGATCGGCAGCGGCACGAACGCGGCCGGCAGGCCGACCGCGGCCAGCTCGGCCACCGTCATCGCGCCGGCCCGGCAGAGCATCATGTCGGCCGCCGCGTACGCCAGGTCCATCCGGTCCAGGTACGGCAGCACCCGGTACGGCGGCATGCCGGGGATGTCGTCGATGGTCGGCAGCTCGTTCTTCGGGCCGACCGCGTGCAGGATCTGCACGCCGTACTGCTGGAGCCGGGGGGCGATCGCCTGCACCGTCTCGTTCAGCCGGCGGGCGCCCTGCGAGCCGCCAGAGACCAGCAGGGTGGGCAGCCGCTGGTCGAGGCCGAAGTAGTGCCGGGCCTCCGGGCGGACGGTGCCGCGGTCCAGGGTGGCGATGGTGCGGCGCAGCGGGATGCCGATGTACCGGGAGTCGCGCAGCTTGGAGTCCGGGGTGGAGACCGCGACGAAGTCGCTGTAGCGGGCGCCGATCTTGTTGGCCAGGCCGGGGCGGGCGTTGGCCTCGTGCACCACGATCGGCACGCCGGCCCGCTTCGCCGCCAGGTAGGCGGGCATCGCCACGTAGCCGCCGAAGCCGACCACCGCGTCCGCCTTGACCCGCTCGATGACCTCCTGGGCGGCGCGCACGGTGCCGCGCAGCCGGCCCGGCACGGTGATCAGTTCCGGGGTGGGCCTGCGCGGCAGCGGCACGGCCGGGATCAGCGCCAGCTCGTAGCCGCGCTCCGGGACCAGCCTGGTCTCCAGGCCGCGCTCGGTGCCGAGGGCGGTGATCCCGATGGACGGGTCGTGCCTGCGCAGCGCGTCCGCGAGCGCCATGGCCGGCTCGATGTGACCGGCGGTCCCGCCGCCGGCGAGTACGACATGCACCGAAATTCACCGCTCCCTGCGCGGCGGCCGGGGGGCCTTGCGCGCTGTGGTTTTCCTACCTGGCAGCACCCGGTCCAGGAGTGGCCCGAACCGGGAGTTGGCCCCTTTCCGCCATCTGCGGGGCCGGGCAGCCAGCGCTGCCTTCGCCGCCGGGGAGCTGCGTGCGAAGCACAGCAGCAGCCCGATGGCGCACATGGCCGACAGCATCGCGGAACCGCCGTACGAGAACAGCGGCAGCGGGACGCCCGCGATGGGCAGGAGTCCCAGCGCCGACCCCAGGTTGACCACGGCCTGAGCCATGATCCACGTGGTGGCGGCGCCCGCCGCGTACCGCACGAACGGGTCCGTGGTGCCGAGGGCCACTCGGATACCCGCGTAGCCTAGTGCCGCGAAGAGGGCGAGCACCGACAGCGTCCCCACCAGTCCGAGTTCCTCGCCGGTGGCGGCGAAGATGAAGTCGGTGTGGGCCTCCGGCAACTGCCCCCACTTCTCCACCCCGGCGCCCAGTCCGGACCCGAACGGCCCGCCCGCGGCGAGGGCGTACAGGCCGTGCAGGGCCTGGAAGCAGTCCAGGCTGGGGTCGGGCTTGGTGACCCCGACGCAGGAGAGCCGGCCGAGGCGGTGCGGCACCGTGATGATCAGCGCGGCGCAGGCGACCACCGCGATGCCGAGGGTGGCGGCGAACAGCCGCAGCGGGGCGCCGACCATCCAGAGCAGGCCGAACAGCATCGCGATCAGCACCATGGTGGTGCCCATGTCGCCGCCGATCATGATCAGCATCATCAGCACGACGGTGCCCGGCACCAGCGGGATCAGCAGGTGCTTCCACTGGTCGAGCATGTGGGTGCGCTGCTTGCGGGCCAGCAGGTCGGCCGCCCAGAGCAGCAGGGCGAGCTTGGCGAACTCGGACGGCTGGATCTGGAAGAAGCCCAGGCTGATCCAGTTCCGGTTGCCGTTGATCCGCACGCCCACGCCGGGGATGGCCACCAGCACCAGCGCGCCCACCACGCCGAACAGCAGCGGGTAGGCGGCGGTGCGCAGCACCCGGACCGGGGCCCTGGTCAGCACCACCGCGATCGCCCCGCCGAGCAGCAGCGCGACCAGCTGCTTGCGGAAGAAGAACGTCATCGGCAGGCCGTACTCCAGCACCACGCTCTGCGAGGCGGAGAACACCATCACCAGGCCCAGCACGACCAGCAGCAGCGAGGCGCCCAGGATCAGGTAGTAGGGCGTCAGCGGGCGGGCCATCAGGTAGCCGAAGCGCTCCCGGGCGGCCCGGAAGCGGGCGATCGGGCCGGCCGACTTGAAGGTGGTGGTGGTCGCCGAGATCAGCTGGAGGCCCTGCGGCGGCTCCTTCTCCCTGGTCGGCACCACGGGCTCCTCACGGTTCGGGTCACGGACGGGAACGCGCCGGGCTCCTCCGACGGCGAGGCCGCGCCCGGGGCGGTGAGCCGTCGGCGGGCGCGACCTCGTGGTGCGTGCTTCAGGGGCGCAGCGCCCGGACGGCGGCGGCGAACAGGTCGCCGCGCTCACCGTAGTTGGTGAACATGTCCATCGAGGCGCAGGCGGGCGCCAGCAGGACGGTGTCGCCCTCGTGCGCGGCGGCGGCCGCGGCCTCGACGATCCCCGCCATCGCCCCGGCG
Source organism: Kitasatospora phosalacinea (assembly GCF_000716545.1). Classification (GTDB taxonomy): domain Bacteria; phylum Actinomycetota; class Actinomycetes; order Streptomycetales; family Streptomycetaceae; genus Kitasatospora; species Kitasatospora phosalacinea. The sequence goes on along the minus strand of NZ_JNWZ01000029.1, from coordinate 75,716 downwards.
CCAGTCTGGCCCGGCGCCGGCTCGAACACCGGGACCTGCGGGGCGTGTCGTTCCAGCGCCTCGCGGATCAACTGCCGGTCCTGGCCGATCAGCACGGCGGCCCGCAGCCGGGGCGCGGCGGCGGCGACCAGCTCGTCGAAGGTGGCGCCCTTGGCGAGGCCGCCGGCGATCCACACCACGGGCTCGTAGGCGGCCAGCGAGGCGGCGGCGGCGTGGGTGTTGGTGGCCTTGGAGTCGTCGACGTAGGTCACGCCGTCGACCTCGGCGACGTGCGCGATCCGGTGCGCGTCGGGGGTGAAGGCGCGCAGCCCGTCCCGGACGGCCTTGGCGTCGACGCCGTAGGCGCGGGCCAGGGCGGCGGCGGCCAGCGCGTTGGCGATGTTGTGCGGGGCCGGCGGGTTGACGTCGGCGACGGCGCCGATCTCGGCGGCCGCGTTGGCCCGGTCGGCGACGAAGGCCCGGTCGACCAGCAGGCTGTCGACCACGCCGAGGTTGGAGACGGCGGGCGCGTCCAGGCCGAAGCCGACCGCCCGGCAGCCCTCCTCGACGTCGGCCTCGCGGACCAGCGCCTCGGTGGCGGGGTCGGCCAGGTTGTAGACGCAGGCGACCTGGTTGCCCTCGTAGATGCGGCCCTTGTCGGCGGCGTACGCCTCCATCGAGCCGTGCCAGTCGAGGTGGTCGGGCGCGAGGTTGAGCACCGCGCCGGAGTGCACCCGCAGCGAGGGCGCCCAGTGCAGCTGGTAGCTGGAGAGCTCGACGGCCAGCACGTCGTACGGCTCCTCGGCCAGCACGGCGTCCAGCACCGAGACGCCGACGTTGCCGACGGCGGCGGTGCGCTTGCCGGCCGCGGTGAGGATGGAGGCCAGCATCTGGACGGTGGTGGTCTTGCCGTTGGTGCCGGTGACGGCCAGCCAGGGGGCGGGTTCGCCGGTGGCGGGGTGCGGGGTGCGCAGCCGCCAGGCGAGTTCGACGTCGCCCCAGACCGGGACGCCGGCCTCGGCCGCGGCGGCGAACAGCGGGCTGTCGGGGGCCCAGCCGGGCGAGGTGACCACCAGCCGGGTGCCGTCCGGCAGGGTGGCGCCGTCGCCGAGGCGGACGGTGACGCCCCCTTCGGCGAGGGGGGCGGCCTTGGCCGCGAGGCCCGGACCGTCCCCGCCGTCGACGACGGTGACGTGCGCGCCGAGTCCGTGCAGGACCCGGGCGGCGCTGATCCCGGAGAGGCCGAGTCCCGCGACGACGACCGGAAGTCCGGCCCACTCCGGGTTGTTCATCCGGTCACCCATCCCGCGTAGAAGAGTCCGAGTCCGACGGCGACGCACAGGCCCTGGATGATCCAGAACCGGACCACGATCAGGACTTCGCTCCAGCCCTTGAGCTCGAAGTGGTGCTGGAGCGGCGCCATCTTGAAAACGCGCTTGCCGGTCATCCGGAACGAGCCGACCTGGATGATCACCGAAAGGGTGATGATCACGAACAGGCCGCCGAGGATGGCGAGCAGCAACTCGGTGCGGGAGACGATGGCGAGGCCGGCCAGCGCGCCGCCGAGGGCCAGCGAGCCGGTGTCGCCCATGAAGATCTTCGCGGGCGAGGTGTTCCACCACAGGAAGCCGAAGCAGGAGCCCATCAGCGCGGCGGCGACCACCGCGAGGTCCAGCGGGTCGCGGACGTCGTAGCAGGAGGCGGTGGCCTTGATCGCGTAGGCGCAGTTCTGGCCGTGCTCCCAGAGGCCGATGAAGGTGTAGGCGCCGAAGACCATCACCGAGGCGCCGGTGGCCAGGCCGTCCAGACCGTCCGTCAGGTTCACGCCGTTCGACATCGCGGCGATCATGAAGTAGGCCCAGATGACGAACAGCACCGGGCCGATCGCCCAGCCGGAGTCCTGCACGAAGGACAGCTTGGTGGAGGCGGGGGTCAGGCCGCGGCTGTCGCTGAACTGCATCGCCAGGATGGCGAAGGCCAGCGCGACGAAGGACTGGCCGAGCAGCTTCGCCTTGGCCCGCAGGCCCAGCGAGCGGCGCTTGACGACCTTGATGTAGTCGTCCAGGAAGCCGACCAGGCCGAGGCCCGCCGTCAGGAACAGCACCAGCAGGCCGGAGGCACTGGGCATTTCGCCCGTTATCGCCTTGGTCGCGAAGTAGGCGATCAGGGTGGCCAGGATGAAGGCGATGCCGCCCATCGTGGGCGTGCCCTTCTTGCTGTGGTGCGCCTTGGGGCCGTCGTCGCGGATGTACTGGCCGTAGCCGTGCCGGGCGAGCACCTTGATCAGCGCGGGGGTGCCGAGCAGGGTCAGCACCAGGCCGATCATGCCGGAGAACAGGATCTGCTTCACTTCGCGGCACCGTCCGCGAGCAGCGCCTCGGCGACCTTCTCCAGACCCACCGAACGGGAGGCCTTCACCAGGACCACGTCCCCCGGCCGCACCTGACTGCGCAGCAGCTCGATCGCCGCGTCCGCGTCGGACACCAGCACCGACTCCTCACCCCACGAACCTTCGTTCCTCGCGCCCAGTTCCATCCGGGCCGCCTCGCGTCCGCCGACCGCCACCAGCTTGGTGATGTCGAGCCGTACCGCGAGCCGTCCGATGGCGTCGTGCTCGTCGAGGCTGTCCTCGCCGAGCTCCCGCATCTCACCGAGCACCGCCCAGGTGCGGCGGCGCTCCGGGCCGGTGCCCGCCATCGTCGCCAGGGTCCGCAGCGCGGCCCGCACGGACTCCGGGTTCGCGTTGTAGGCGTCGTTGACGACGGTGAGGCCATCGGCCCGGTCGACCACCTCCATGCGCCAGCGGGACAGCGCACCCGCCTCGCTGAGTGCTTCGGCGACGCGGTCGACGGGCATCCCGAGCTCCACCGCCACCGCGGCGGCGGCGAGGGCGTTCGAGACGTGGTGCTCACCGTACAGGCGCAGCCGCACGGGTGCGGAACCGGCCGGGGTGCTGAGCGTGAACTGCGGCCGCCCGGTGGCGTCCAGGCGAACGTCCGTGGCGCGGACGTGCGCGTCCGGGGACTCGCCGAACAGCACGACCCGCGCCCTGGTGCGGCTGCTCATCGCGCGCACCAGCGGGTCGTCGGCGTTGAGGACGGCGACGCCCTCGGGCGAGAGGGCCTCCACCATCTCGCCCTTGGCCTCGGCGATGGCCTCGCGGGAACCGAACTCGCCGAGGTGGGCGGTGCCGATGTTGAGGACGAGCCCGACGGTGGGCGGGGTGATGCCGGTCAGGTACTCGATGTCGCCCTTGTGCCGGGCGCCCATCTCCATCACCAGGTGACGGGTCGTCGGGGCGATCCGCAGGGCGGTCAGCGGGTGGCCGATCTCGTTGTTGTGCGAACCGGCCGGGAAGACCGTCTCGCCGTGCTTGGACAGCAGTTGGCCGATCAGGTCCTTGGTGGAGGTCTTGCCGGCCGAGCCGGTCAGGCCGACGATCCGCACGTCGGCGGAGCGGGCGACCACGGCGCGGGCGAGCCGCCCGAGCGCGACCACCACGTCGTCCACCAGGATCGCGGGCACGCCGACGGGCCGGGTGGCGAGCACCGCGACCGCGCCGTCGGCGACGGCCTTCGCCGCGAAGTCGTGGCCGTCGACGCGCTCGCCGGCCACGCAGACGAACAGCCCGCCGGGCTCGATCTGCCGGTTGTCGGTGACCACCGCGCCGGTGATCGACGCCTGCGGGTCCGCGCTGTCGAGCGTCCCGCCGACGGCCCGCGCCGCCTCGTCCAGGGTCAGAGCAATCACCGGTCAACCTCCATGATCTGGCGCTCGATCGCGGTCCGCAGGACCTGGCGGTCGTCGAACGGGCGGACCTCGCCCTTCACGTACTGGCCCAACTCGTGGCCCTTGCCCGCCACCAGCACGGTGTCCCCGCTGTGCGCGCGGGCCACGGCCAGGGCGATCGCCTCGCTCCGGTCGGGGACGGCGAGCACCTCGCCGCGCTCCTCCTCGGGCACCTCGGCGGCGCCGGTGAGCATGGTGGCGAGGATCGTCAGCGCGTCCTCGGAGCGCGGGTTGTCGCTGGTGAGGACGGCGGTGTCGGCGAGCCGGGCGGCGATGGCACCCATCGGGGCGCGCTTGTACGGGTCGCGGTCGCCGCCGCAGCCGACGACGACGTGCAGCCGGCCCTTGGTGACCTCGCGCAGCGAGGCGAGGACGGAGCTGAGCGCGTCCGGCTTGTGCGCGTAGTCGACCACGGCGACGTAGTCCTGGCCGGCCTCGACCTTCTCCATCCGGCCGGGCACGCCGGGGACGGCGGCCACCCCGGCGACCGCGGCGTCCAGGTCGACGCCCGCGGTGACCAGCACGGTGATCGCGCCGAGCGCGTTGGAGACGTTGAACGGGCCGGGCAGCGGCACCGCGGCCTCGGCCTGCTCGCCGTTCGGGCCGACCACCCGGAACGTGGAGCCGGCCGGGCCGGGCTGGACGTCGACGGCGCGCCAGTCGGCGGCCGGGTCGCCGGACGCGGAGAAGGTGGTCATCGGGATCCGGGCCTCGCCGGCCAGCCGGCGGCCGTAGGAGTCGTCCCGGTTGGCGACGCCGTGGCGGGACTTGCCGGGCTCGAACAGCCGGGCCTTGGCCCGGTAGTAGTCCTCCATGTCGGGGTGGAAGTCGAGGTGCTCCGGCGTCAGGTTGTTGAACAGCGCGACGTCGTAGACCACGCCGTCGGTGCGGCCGTACACCAGCGCGTGGCTGGAGACCTCCATCACCACCGCGTCCGCGCCGGCCTCGCGCATCACGCCGAGCACGGCGTGCAGTTCGGTGGCCTCGGGGGTGGTGCGCTCGGACTTGACCCGCTCCTCGCCGACCCGCATCTCGACGGTGCCGATCACGCCGGCCAGCCGGCCAGCCCCGCGCAGGCCGCCCTCGACCAGGTACGAGGTGGTGGTCTTGCCGTTGGTGCCGGTCAGACCGATCATCAGCATGCTCTCGCTGGGCGCCCCGTAGACCGCGGCGGCCAGCGGGCCCATCGCCTCGCGCGGGCTGTCCACCACCAGCAGCGGGACGCCCGCGCCGGCGGCGAGTTCGGCCCCGGCGGCGTCGGTGAGCACCGCGACCGCGCCGGACGCGGCGGCCGCGGCGGCGAACGCCGCGCCGTGGTGGTTGGCACCGGGGAAGGCCACGTACACGTCGCCGGGCCGCACCGCCCGGGAGTCGTGGGTGACGCCGGTGACTTCGAGCCCGGCGGTCTCGGGGCCCTCGGCGGGGGCCAGTCCGAGCAGCCTGGCCGCCTCGGCCAGGGGCAGCGCCGCGGTGCGGCTGGGGCGGGGCGGGCTCGCGGGGGTTTGTTCGGGTTTCGGCACGGCCGGAAGGCTATCGGCCCCGCGCCCCCCGGGGCCAAACCGGGCCTGCTCCGTGACGCTGCTCACAGGGCGCTGCGCGCGCCGGGGGGTGTCGCTCATCTCAGGGTTTCCAGTCGACGGGCAGGTTCGGCGCCTCGCTGCCGCTCGGCGGGACCTGGAGGGTCTTGAGGGTGAACTCCATCACCTGCTTGAAGACGGGCCCGCACAGCTGCCCGCCGAAGTGGCCGTTGACCGGGTCCTGGATGACGCAGGAGACCGTCACCCGGGGCTGGTCCGCCGGTGCGAAGCCGATGAAGGAGGCGGTGTACCCGGAGTACTTGCCGGTCTTCGGGTCCACCCGGTTCGCGGTGCCGGTCTTGCCGGCCACCCGGTAGCCCGGGATCTTCGCGGTGTTGCCGGTGCCCTGCTCGTCGGTGACGACGGACTCCAGCATCTCGGTCAGCGTCTTCGCGGTCCGCTCGGACACCACCCGGTTCTGCGCCCCGGCGGGCGCCGGGGTGAACTTCCCGTCCGGGCCGGTGGTCCCGGCCAGCAGGCTGGGGGCGACCCGCACGCCGCCGTTGGCGATGGTGGAGAACACCGAGGTGGCCTGCAGGGCGTTCACCGACAGGCCCTGGCCGAACGGGATGGTGTACTGCTGCGAGCCGCTCCAGTCCTCGGGCTTGGCCAGGATGCCGCGGGTCTCGCCGGGGAAGCCCAGGCCGCTGGGCTTGCCGATGCCGAACCGGTCCAGGTAGTCGGCCAGCACCTTGTTGGACTCGGCCTGGGTGGCGCCCAGGTGCTCGGCCGCCTCGATGGTGCCGATGTTGGAGGACTTGGCGAGCACGCCCGCCAGGGTCAGGTACCAGGTCTCGTGGTCCACGTCGTCGTGGAACACCCGGTCCGCCCGCTGCAGCGTGTTGGGCACCTCCACGTGGGTGTCCCAGTCCGCCTTGCCGGTGTCCAGCACCGCCGCCATGGTCATCAGCTTCGCGGTGGAGCCGGGCTCGTACGCGTCCTGGAGGGCGGCGTTGCCGAGCTGGTCGGCGCGGGCCGAGGCCAGGTCGTTCGGGTCGAAGCCGGGCGAGGCGGCCATCGCCAGCACCTGGCCGGTCTTCACGTCCTGGACGACCACGTAGCCCTTCTCCGCCCCGGCGTTGGCGACCTGGTCGGTGATGGCGCGCTGGGCCGCCCACTGGATGTCCGGGTCCACGGTCAGCCGCAGATCGCTGCCGGGCACCGGGTCCTGCCGGGCGCCGCCCGCGGTGGCGACCCGGTTGCCGCCCGCCGAGGCGTACGTGGAGTGCCCGTCCTGCCCGGCCAGCTGCTGCTGGTACTGCAGCTCCAGGCCGCCGGTGCCGACGCCCTCCGCGTTGACGAAGCCGACCAGGTTGGCGGCCAGGCCGCCCGCCGGGTAGCTGCGCCGGGTCGACTGGTCCCAGAACAGCCCGGCCAGCGGGTTCACGCAGGCGGTGTCCAGGAACTGCCGGCCGCCCTTGTCGGCGGGCTTCTTGAGCAGCTGGGTCTGGGCGCGGCAGGCCGCGGTGTCCACCTGCTTGGCCAGCGCGGACTTCAGGTCGGCGATCTGGTTCTTGGTCTCCGGGGACTGCCGGGCCATCAGCAGCGCGTACTGGCTCTTCGGGTTCTTGCTGTTCGGGTGCAGCTTCTCGGCCAGCTTCTCCTTCGGCTGCCCGAGGACCGGTGCCAGCAGCGCCGCGGCCTGCTCCGGGGCGTCCGGCAGGTGGGTCGCCTCCGGGGTGAACATGGTCGGGTCGGCGGTGATGTCGTACGCGTCGACCGAGGTGGCCAGCACGGTGCCGTCCGCGGCGGTGATCGAGCCGCGCTCGGCGGGCAGCGACACCCGCACGTACTTGTTGGCGCCCGCGGCGGCGGCCAGCGCGTCGGAGTCCAGCAGCTGCAGCTGCACCAGCCGGCCCGCGAAGATCGCGAAGACCAGCAGCAGGCAGACCGTCACCAGCCGCAGCCGGCGCCGCGGGTCGGCCAGCTTGATGGTCCGCGGCCCGGACGGGGCGGGGCGGCGCGGCGGGCCGGGGCGGCGGGCCGGGCGGGCGCTGGGGCGCGGCGGGGCGACCTCCCGGTGCCCGGCGGCGGCCCGCGGCCGGGACGGGCGGGCGGGGGCGCCGTCGGCGGTGCGACGCGGTTCGCCGACCCGGCGGCGCGGCGGCTGCTCGGCGGGACGGCCGGAGCCGGACGTGCCGGAGCCCTGCCGGGACGCGGCGGAGCGGCCGGAGGCCGAACGGCCCGAGCCCGCGGCGGGACGGCCCGAGCCCGCGGCGGGACGGCCCGAGCCCGCGGCGGGACGGCCGGAGCCGGCGGGCGGGGTGCGGCGCGGGCGGGGGGCGTCGCCGGGCGGGCGGCTCACCGCTGCGCCCCGGCGGACGGGCTGGCCGGCGGTGCGGGGGCGAGGTCGATGCCGGGGTCGGCGGGGCCCGCGCCCGGCGAGGGCGAGGCGGAACCGGACGCGGAGCCGGACGCGGAGGGGTCGGCGGAGGCGGACGGGGCGGCGCTGGGGCGCGGCACCGGCGGCCTGTCCTCGGCGGGCCTGCCCTTGCCGGTGACCGTGCCGTCCGGGTTGAGGAAGGCCGGGTCGCCGCCGGGGACCATGCCGAGCTCGCGGGCCCGCCGCTCCAGCGCGTCGGGCGCGGACTGCTCGGCGATCTGCTGCTGCAGGGTCTGCTGCTGGTCGGTGGCCTCGGTGGTCTGCTTCTTGAGCCGGGAGAGGGTGAACGCCCCTTCGTTCAGGGCGGTGTTGAGCATCAGCAGCCCGAGCAGCCCGGCCGACAGCAGGGCGACCACCAGCACCGCGAACGGGGTGCGCCCCCGCATCGAGCGCGCTCCGGGCCGGACGGTGATCCGCGCCCTGCCCCCCTGCCCGGGGACGCTCCCCCGGGTCCGCTCGCCGGCCACCGGCACCGCTCCACTCCCCTTCGCTCCGCTGCTCCCGGCGGCTGGCTACCTCCGGGTCCGTCTGATCCTCTCCGCCACGCGCAGCCGTACGGGCGCGGCGCGCCGGTTCTCCTCGATCTCCTCCTCGGTGGCCAGTTCGGCACCGCGGGTGAGGAGTTTCAGCCAGGGCTGGAGCTCCTCGGGGACCACCGGCAGGCCCGGCGGGGCGGTGGAGGTGGCGCCGGCCTGGAAGTACTGCTTGACCAGGCGGTCCTCCAGCGACTGGTAGGACATCACCACGATCCGGCCGCCCACCGCGAGGGCGTCCAGCGCGCCGGGGATGGCCCGGTCCAGCACCTCCAGCTCGCCGTTGACCTCGATCCGCAGCGCCTGGAAGGTCCGCTTGGCGGGGTTGCCGCCGGTGCGCCGGGTGGCCGCCGGGATGGCGTTGCGGACCAACTCCACAAGACGAGCGCTGGTGCTGAACGGTTCCCGCTCGCGCTCGCGCAGCACCGCGGAGGCGATCTTCCCGGCGAACCGCTCCTCGCCGTACACCTTGAGGATCCGGGCCAGGTCGCCGTGGCTGTAGGTGTTGAGCACCTCGGCGGCGGAGATGCCGCGGGTCTGGTCCATCCGCATGTCCAGCGGGGCGTCCTGGGCGTAGGCGAAGCCGCGGTCGGCCTCGTCCAGCTGCATCGAGGAGACGCCGAGGTCGAACAGCACGCCGTGCACCTCGGGGACGTCCAACTCGTCCAGCACGCGCGGGATCTCGTCGTACACGGCGTGCACCAGGGTGGCCCGGTCGCCGAACCGGGCGAGCCGCTCGGCGGAGAGCTCCAGGGCCTGCGGGTCGCGGTCGACGGCGATCAGGCGGACGTCCGGGAAGCGGGTCAGCAGGGCCTCGCTGTGGCCGCCCAGGCCCAGGGTGGCGTCCACCACGACGGCGCCGGGCGCCGAGATCGCCGGAGCGAGGGCGTCCAGGCAGCGCTCCAGCATCACCGGGATGTGCCGGGGGGCGGGGCTGTCGGTACTCATACGGGGGCGGGGCCCTTCCTCAGGTGCGGTGTGGCCGGGCCATTCTCGCGCACCGGGCGGGCCGGGACGCACGCCGCCCGTGGTCCCCGCCCGCTCGCTCGGGGGAAGGAGCGACCGCCCGGCACCGGGGAAGGTGCGCCAGGTGGGCACGGAGCGGGAGGAGGCCACGGGCGGCGTGCGCGCGTACGGGCCGACCCGGCGTGGAGGGCGGCCCGCCCGGTTGCCGGACGCCGTCCGCCGTGCTCCACTGCGCCTGCAGCCTATCGCCCGCGCCCCGCCAGTCAACGCCCCGCTCCGGCGCACCACCCGGCCGGCCGTACCGGTTCGCGCAGGTCGGACCGGTTCCGGGCGGCCGCCGGGCACGGGGCGCGGGGCCCGGCGGGCGCGCCGGGCGGAGCCGTCCGAGCGGCGCGAACCGGCCGGGACGGACGGCGGGGACGGACGGTCGGCGGGCGTCCGTCCCGTGAGATCCGACCGCCCGGCCGAAACCGCGGCGGCCCGCTCCCCGTCCCAAACCGGGACAGCCTTCGCGTTGTCGCCCGGCCGGGTGACTTCTGGCCGTGGGACAGGGAAGAATGCGCCAGGTATTCGGGGTGGGCCGGGCTCGAACCAGCCGCCCGGCGACTGTGCAACATGGGAGCGTACGGGTGACGACCATCAACGGACAGGGCACGGATCAGCCGGAATCCGGCCGCCAGGACCGGCGGGAACCGGCCGGGATGGCGGAGCTGGCAGCGGTGGTCGACCGGGTCCGGAAGTCCGTGGAGAGCGTGATCGAGGGCAAGCCGGAGGCGGTCCGGATCGCCCTGACGGTGCTCCTCGCCGAAGGCCACCTGCTGCTGGAGGACGTGCCGGGCGTCGGCAAGACCATGCTCGCCAAGGCGCTGGCCCGCTCGGTGGACTGCACGGTGCGCCGCATCCAGTTCACCCCCGACCTGCTGCCGTCCGACGTGACCGGCACCAACGTCTTCGACCAGCACCAGCGGGACTTCGAGTTCCGGCCGGGCGCGATCTTCGCGCAGATCGTGGTCGGCGACGAGATCAACCGGGCCTCGCCGAAGACCCAGTCCGCGCTGCTGGAGTCGATGGAGGAGCGCCAGGTCACCATCGACGGCACCACCCACGAGCTGCCCTCGCCGTTCATGGTGATCGCCACCCAGAACCCGGTGGAGATGGAGGGCACCTACGCCCTGCCCGAGGCGCAGCGCGACCGCTTCATGGCCCGGGTCTCGATCGGCTACCCCAGCGCCGAGGCCGAGTTCGCGATGCTGGACCTGCACTCCGCGGCCAACCCGCTGGACGACCTGCAGCCGGTCGCGCACGCCTCCGACCTGCTCAAGCTGATCGACCTGGTGAAGACCGTCTACGTCGCCGACCCGGTCCGCCGCTACGCCGTCGACCTGGTCGCCGCCACCCGCACCAGCCCCGAACTGCGGCTCGGCGCCTCCCCCCGGGCCACCCTGCACCTGGTCCGCGCGGCCCGCGCGCACGCCGCCCTGGAGGGCCGCGACTACGTGCTCCCGGACGACATCCAGGTGCTCGCCGCCCCGGTGCTGGCCCACCGCCTGCTGCCGACCTCGGAGACCCAGCTGAGCCGCCGCACGGTCGAGCAGGTCGTGCTCGACCTGGTGGCCCGCCTGCCGATCCCGCGCCCGCAGGGCCGCTGAGGTGGCCCGCCCCGTCCGCGCCTCCGGGGTGCGCGCCGCGCTGCGCGGACTGACGACCCGGGGGCGGTCCTTCCTGGCGGCCGGGCTGACGGCCGCGGTCTGCGCGTTCGTGTTCGGCCAGGCCGCCCTGCTCCAGGTCGGCGTGCTGCTGGCGGCGCTGCCGCTGGCGGCGGCCGCGCTGCTGGTGCGCACCCGCTACCGGGTGGCCTCCGGCCGCCGGCTCAGCCCGCACCGGGCCGCGGCCGGCCAGGAGGCCCGGGTGCACCTGCGGCTGGACAACGTCTCCCGGGTGCCCACCGGTCTGCTGCTGCTGGAGGACAAGGTCCCGTACGTGCTGGGCCCGCGCCCGCGCTTCGTGCTGGACCGGGTCGAGCCGCGCGGCTTCCGCGAGGTGTCCTACCGGGTCCGCTCGGACCTGCGCGGCCGCTACCCGCTGGGGCCGCTGCAGCTGCGGCTGTCCGACCCGTTCGGGATGTGCGAGCTGACCCGCGCGTTCACCGCCGCGGACGTGCTCACCGTCGTCCCGCAGGTCCAGGACCTGCCGGGGGTCCGGCTGCCCGGCGAGTCCGGCGGGCAGGGCGACTCCAACAGCCACACCCTGGCGCTGGCCGGCGACGACGACGTCATCCCGCGCGAGTACCGGCACGGCGACGACCTGCGCCGGGTGCACTGGAAGTCCACCGCCCGGTACGGCGAGCTGATGGTCCGCCGCGAGGAGCAGCCGCTGCGGGCCCGCGCCACGGTGCTGCTGGACACCCGGGAGACCGCGCACCGCGGCTCCGGCCCGGCGTCCTCGTTCGAGTGGGCGGTGTCCTGCGCCGCCTCGGTCTCGGTCGACCTGGTGCAGCGCGGCTACCGCACCCGGCTGCTCACCGACACCGGCTTCTCGGTGCCCGGCGCCGGCGCGAGCGGCGGCGGCACCAGCGCCGCCGAGTCGGTCGGCACGCTGCTGGACGCGCTGGCCGTGGTCGAGCACTCCGACGGCGGCACCCTGGCCCGGGCCGAGGAGGTGCTGCGCCTCGGCGGCGAGGGCCTGCTGGTGGCGGTGGTCGGCGAGCTGGACGAGGAGCAGGTGGAGCGGCTGGCCCGGCTGCGCCGGCGCACCGGCGGCGCCGTCGTCCTGCTGCTGGACACCGGCACCTGGTCGGGGCTGCGCCACCTGCTGCCGGACAGCGCGGACGAGCAGGTCGGGGCCCGGACGGCCAGGCTGCGCGAGTCCGGCTGGACCGTGCTGCCGGTGCGGGCCGGCGACTCGCTGCCCGCCCTGTGGCGGGCAGCGGACCGCACCCAGAACACCACCGTTCCCTACCGAGACGAGGTCGGCGCTTGACCACCCGGGCCAAGTTGACGCTCTGCGCGGCCCTGGCCACCGCCCTGGCCGCGCTGTGCCTGTCCCCGCTGTTCCAGGACGCCTTCGCCCTGGCCCCGCACGGGCTGCTGATGGTCGCCGTCGCGGCCGGCGCCGGGGCCGGCCTGCGCGCCCTGCCGCTGCCCCGGGCCCTGGTGCCGCCGCTGCAGCTCGTCGTGGTGCTGTACGTGCTGCTGCTCACCACCGTGCAGTCCTCGATGAGCGCCGGCCTGCTGCCCGGCCCCGGCGCGCTGGACGCCGTCTCCTCGCTGCTGACCCGGGGCGGCGCCGACATCCAGGAGTACGCGATCCCGGCCCCGGCCACCGACGGCCTGCGGCTGATCGTGGTCGGCTCGGTCGCCCTGGTGGCCGTGCTGGTCGACGCCCTGGCGGTCACCTACCGCCGGGCCGCGGCCGCGGGCCTGCCGCTGCTCGCCCTGTACTCGGTGGCCGGCGGGCTGGCCGGGTCGCCCGGCGGGATGTGGCTGTGGTTCCTGTTCGCGGCCGCCGGCTACCTGGCGCTGCTCTACACCGAGGGCCAGGACCGGCTCACCCGCTGGGGCCGGGTCTTCCACGGCACCGGCCGTCCCGCCGTGGCGCTGTCCAACGGCGGGCGCCGGATCGGCGTGATCGCGCTGTCCGCCGCCGTGCTGCTGCCGGTGCTGGCCCCCGCCGTCGGCGGCGGCCTGTTCGACAGCCTGGGCAGCCACCGTGGCGAGGGCACCGGAGGCGGGGACGGCAAGGGCGACGAGCGCTCGCTCAACCTGGTCGTCGCGCTCACCGCCAACCTGCGCTCCAGCGACGACACCGAGCTGCTGACCTTCTCCACCGACTCGCCCGAGGCCGACCAGCTCTACCTGCGGATCGCCGAGCTCAGCGAGTTCAACGGCCAGGAGTGGCTGACCGGTGACCAGGACCCGCAGCCGATGCCGAGCACCGTGCCCGCCCCCGAGGGGCTGAGCCCGAACCTGCCCACCACCTCGGTCCGCACCAAGATCACGGTCTCCGACCGGCTGAGCACCACCTGGCTGCCGATGCCCTACCCGATGTCCTGGGTGGACCTGCCGAACAGCTCGAACTGGCGCTTCGACCCGGTCGGGCGCACCGTCGGCGGCGTCAACGGCCAGAAGAGCAAGGGGCTGAGCTACTCGGTCGGCTCGGTGGCCGTCAACGCCACCGCGGCCCAGCTGCGCGGCGCCGGGACGCCCCCGGCCGACATCTCCAAGCGCTACCTGGGCCTGCCGTCCAACCTGCCGTCCGTGGTGGCCGACACCGCCAAGGACGTCACCAAGGGCAAGAGCACCCCGTACGACCAGGCCGTCGCCCTGCAGCAGTACTTCACCAGCGGCGGCTTCACCTACAACACCAAGATCGACTCGCGGACCGGGCCGGACGCCATCGCCAAGTTCCTCCAGGACAAGGAGGGCTTCTGCGTGCACTTCGCCGCCACCATGGCCGCGATGTCCCGCTCGCTGGGCATCCCCGCCCGGGTCGCGATCGGCTTCACCCCGGGCTCCTCCAACGGCACCGACCGGGTGGTGCGCAGCTCCAACTACCACGCCTGGCCCGAGCTGTACTTCAACGGCTACGGCTGGATGCGCTTCGAGCCGACCCCGAACCGGGGCACCACCCCGCTGTACTCGGTCCAGCAGACCACGCCCACCAGCGCGCCCAGCACCGCGCCCACCAGCGCCGCGCCGAGCGAGCGGCCCTCCGCCCAGCCGTCGGCCTCCAGCGACTGCCCCCCGCAGCAGCGCCGGCAGGGCGAGTGCGGCGACGAGACCGCCCTGGCCGAGCACAGGACCGTCGAGGCGTCCTGGTGGCGGACCTGGCCGGCCCTGGTGGCCGGGTCGGGCGTCCTGCTGCTGCTGGCGGCACTGGCCTTCCCGATGCTCTGGCGCACCAGGCTGCGCCGCCGCCGCCTGGGCGCCGGCCGCCACCTGTCCGGAGCGGACGGGCCGCGGCTCACCGACGAGCAGGTGCTCGCCGCCTGGGCCGAACTCGTCGACTCCGCGTGGGACCTGGGCATCCCGCCGGACGAGGCCCGCACCCCGCGCAACGCGGTGCGCCGGCTCGCCGAGGACGCCCGCCTCGACGCCGACTCCGCGGCCGCCGCGGGCCGGGTCGCCCTCGCCACCGAGCGCGTCATGTACGCCCGCGAGTCCGACGCGCCCCCGTACCTGGGCGGCGACGTCCGGGCCGCCCGCGAGGCGCTGCGGGTGCGCGCCACCCGCGTCCGCCGGCTGCGCGCGCTGCTGCTGCCGGCCTCCGCGGTGCGGCTGTGGTGGCGCGCCCAGGACCGCGCTGCGGTCCGCCGGGAGCGCACCGCCGAACGGGTGGCGGCGGTCCGGGCGGCCGTGACCAGGCCGTTCCGGCGGCGCGAGAAGGACGGCTAGCCCTGTCGGACCCCGCGCCCGCCGGGCGCGGGGAACCGCGCGGGCCGGCGGGCGCGCACGAAAAGGTCCGCCCCGGGAGGAGACCCTCCCGGGGCGGACCACGTTGTGGTGGACGCTGCTACAGGCCGCTCTGTTCGTCGCGGCGCCGCTGCCAGCGCTGTTCCATTCGATCCACGACACCGGACTTCCGGCGTGGCGCTGCCGCCTGCCGTGGGCCGTGTCCGGCCGGGCCGCGGCGCCACGCGGTGACCGCGAGGACGGCACAGCCGAGCATCACCAGGAACCCGATCACGCTGACCCAGATGACCTGTGCGACCAGGCCGCCCATGAGCAGCGCGATGCCCGCCACGAACCCCGCCACGGCCAGGTAGACCCGCCGACGCGTGTAGGTGTGCAGGCCGGTTCCCTCGAGCGCTGACGCGAACTTGGGATCTTCGGCGTACAGCGCTCGCTCCATCTGCTCGAGCAGTCGCTGCTCGTGCTCCGAGAGCGGCACGGAGTCCTCCTACTCGTCGGTCGCGGGGCGACCGGTCCGCCACCCCTGGCTCGGGCCTGTGTGGTCCATATGCCCCACCGGTCTGGCCGTCATGCTTACCGGCTTTACCCAGATCATACGGTCCACGGCCGTGGTTCGGCGTGGTCAATCAGACGTGGTGCGGGCCACCGCACCGGCGGCCCGCACCCCTGCAACGAGCGAGGGCCCCGCTTGGTGCCCCCGGGGAAGGTCAAATCGCCTCGGCGAGCAGGTGCAGCTGGGTGGCGACGGCGTGGAAGGCGGGCTGCTCGGCGGCGGCGAGCTCGAGCTTGAGCAGAGCGTCCAGCGCACCGGGCTCGGTGTCGACCAGGACGCCGGGGACGAGGTCGGCGAAGACCCGGATGCCGTGCACGGAGGTGACCCGCAGCCCGGCGTCGGCGGCCAGCGCGTCCAGCTGCTCGCCGGTGAAGCGGCGGGGCATCGGGTCTCCGGCGCCCCAGCGGCCGTCGGCGGCGTCCAGCGCGGTGCGGGCCTCGGCGAACTGGCCGGCCACCGCGCGGGCCAGCACCGCGCCGTTGCGGTTGGCGGCGAGCAGGCTGACCAGGCCGCCCGCGGCGAGGGTGCGGACCAGGTTGCCGAGCGCCTCGGCGGGGTCGTCGACGACCTCCAGGACGCCGTGGCAGAGCACCGCGTCGACCGACCCGGCCGGGACGAGGTCGGGCAGCGTCTGGGCGTCCCCCTGGACGGCCCGGACCAACTCGGTGACGCCGGCCTCGGCGGCCCGGCGCTCCAGGGCGAACAGCGCGTCGGGGCTGGGGTCGACCACGGTGACCCGGTGGCCCAGCCTGGCCACGGGCACGGCGAAGTTGCCGGTGCCGCCGCCGGTGTCGACGACCTCCAGGACCGGCCGTCCGAGCTCGGCGGAGCGCCGCTCCAGCGCCTCCCGCAGCACCTCCCACACCACGGCGGTACGCAGCGCACTGCGGGGACGAGTCGGATACAAGGCGGCACCCCTCTTGGCAGGTCTATCCACGGCCGGACGCCCCCACCTTATCCGCCGGAATCGGCCGGACGGGGGCGCGGCGCAGCGCCGGACAGCGGGCGCCCGGCGTCAGGGGTGCAGGGCCAGGATCCGCTCCACTATGCGCAGGTACAGGGCGGTGTTGCGGATCAGGTCGTCCGCGTCCCGTTCGCCGGCGGCGCCGGCGATGCCGGCCTCGGCGGCGGCCCGGCGGCGCGCCCCGGCCGCGAAGTAGGCGGCCCACTCGGCGAGTTCGGGGGCGACCTCGGGCAGCAGCTCCCAGGCCGGACGGATCGCCTGGCGGCGGCGCGGGTTGCGCACCGGGCGGCCGCGGACGGCGAGCACGGCGGCGGTGGCGCGCAGTGCGGCGAGGTGCGCGGTGGCGTAGCGCTCCAGCGGGTCCTGCCGGCCGCGGGCGTGCACCAGGGTGCGGTGCGCGTGCCGGAGCAGTTCGAGCGCGGCCGGCGGGGCGGAGCCGCGGCGCAGCACCGGGTGGACGTCACTGCCGCGGGAGACGGGCAGGGTGGGCTGGTCGACGGCGGGTGACTGGACGGCAGGGCGGGCGACAGGCTCAGGACGACTGATGGTCATGGGTCTCCCCCGTTCACTCCGGACCTTGCCCGGACCGGTCGGCCCGCGCATGCATCCATCGTGAACGGGGGGTCTGACAACCCGGGGTCCCCCGACCCCGTTCCAGTCGTCCCCCACGGCCGGTCTCCCCCGGATTCCCCCCCAGGGGAGGGGGCCGGGCTCCGCCGCCCCGTGTCGGCGGTGCCCGGCCCCCTCGCTCCGGCCGTCGGTCGCGCTCCGGGCCGTGGTGTCGACCGTCGTTCCCCCTGAACCCGACGGTCGGGCCCCGAGCGCTCCGGGCGGCTCCGCCCGGCGGCGGCCTTCCCGGTGCCCCCTACTCTGCCGTCGCCCGGGGCCGCCGGGTATCCGTGCGGCTACTCAACCGGTGACCTGAGTACGGATACTCAGTCGCCCTCCCGCTCGCCCTCCCGCTCCCCCCTCCCGCCCTCCCGAGACCCGCGCCGGGCCCGGTACGGTGGCCGCGTCCCGCCCGAGGTCCGGGCGGACGCGTCGAAGGGGGGCGCCGTGGGGGCCGTTCCGCTGATCTTCACCAGCGGCTGGGCGAGCGGGATCAACGCGTACGCCGTGGTCCTGCTGCTCGGCCTGTTCGGGCGCTTCGGCGGGGCGGACTCGGTGCCGCCGGTGCTGGAGCGCGCGGACGTGCTGCTGGCCGCCGGGCTGCTGTTCCTGTGCGAGGCGGTGCTGGACAAGATCCCGTACGTGGACACCGCCTGGGACGCGGTGCACACCGTGATCCGCCCGGTCGCGGGCGCGACGGTGGGCGCGCTGATGGCCGCGCACGACCCGGGCTCGCTGGGCGAGGTCGCGGCGGGGGCGGTCGGCGGGACGACGGCGCTGCTCAGCCACTGCGTCAAGGCGGGCCTGCGGATGGCGGTCAACACCTCCCCCGAGCCGGCCTCGAACATCCTGCTGAGCCTGGCCGAGGACCTCTCGGTGGCCGGCCTGGTGACGCTGGCGATCTTCCACCCGTGGCTGGCCGCCTCGGCGGCGGCGGTGCTGCTGGCCCTCGGCGTGCTGGTGGTGTGGTTCGCGGTGACCCGGATCCGGCGCTTCTGGCTGCGCCGGAAGGAGCGCCGGGCGCTCCGGCGGGCCGGCGGAGCGGCGGCGGCCGGCTAGGCACTGTCCGGGCGGGCGGCGGACGGGCCGGAGGCGGGGCGCATAGGATCTTCTGCCATGGCTCGGATCATCGTCGTCGGCGCAGGCATGGGCGGTCTGGCGGCCGCCTCCCGGTTGGCCACCCTCGGGCACCGGGTGACGGTGCTGGAGGCGGCCGGGACGCACGGCGGGCAGGTGGGGGCTTACCGGCGGGAGGGGTTCGGGTTCGACACCGGGCCGGGGCTGCTCGCGCTGCCCGCCGTCTACCGGGACCTGGCGCTGAAGACCGGGCGGGAGCCGCTGGAACAGCTGGTCGGGCTGCGGCCGGTGGACCCGGAGAGCCGGCACCTGTTCCCGGACGGCACCGAACTGCTGCTGCCCAACGCCTCCCGGGACGGCACCGGCCGGGCGCTGGACGAGGCGTTCGGGGCGGGGGTCGGCGCGCGCTGGGGCGAGCTGGTCAACCGGGGCCGCACGGTGTGGGAGGCGACCCGCCGCCCGCTGCTGGAGGAGCCGCGCCCCGCCGTCGACCCGGCCGACCCGTACCCGGTGCCGCCGCGCCGCGGCCTGTCCCGGCTGCTGCCGCGCGGGCGGCACACCCTGGCGGACGTGGCCCGCGAACTGGGCGGCGGGCCGGGCCCGGCGGCGCTGCTCGGCGAGTACGCGCTGCGCCACGGCCTGGACCCGCTGAACGCGCCCGCCTCGGCCACCGTCCTGCCGTACATGGAGCAGACGTTCGGCGTCTGGTACGTCGACGGCGGGCTGCGGGCGCTCGCCGACGCGGTGTTCGAGCGGTGCGGGAAGCGCGGCGTGGAGTTCCGCTTCGACACCCCCGTGCGGGCCCTGGAGCGGGACGGCGAGCGGGTGGTGGGCGTCCGCACGGACGAGGGGGTGCTGACCGCCGACGCGGTGCTCTCGGCGGTGCCCGGCCTGGGCGTCGCCGCGCCCGCCGCGCCCGCGCCGGGCCGGTTCACCGTGCTGCTCGCGCTGGACGGCCCCCGCCCCGGGGGCACCGCGCACCGCACCGTGGTGCACGCGGCGGACGGGGCGGCCGAGGCCCGCGCGGTGTTCACCGGGCGCGCGCTGCCGGAGCGCCCCACCGTGCAGGTGCTGCGGCCCGACGACCCGTCGCTGGTGCCCGGCCCGGACGCGGAGGCCGCCGTGCTGACCGTCACCGTGCCCGCCGCGCTCGCCCTCACCGGGGCCGAACAGGACGCCTACGCCGACCGGCTGCTGGCCCACCTGGCCGGCGCCGGCCTCGACCTGCGCCCCCGGCTGCGCTGGCGGGAGACCCGGCTCACCGCCTCCGTCCCGCCCCCCTCGCTGGCCGGCGGGCACCTCGCGCAGGCCAACCGGCCCGGCCCGCCCGGCCTGTACCTGATCGGCGCGCACGCCCACCCCGGCGGCGGGCTGGCCCGGGTCGGGATGTCCGCCACGATCACCGCCGGGCTGCTCGGCCCGGCCTGACCGGTCGTCAGTACTGCTGCTGGTAGTACCAGTTCTGGTCCGGCTGCGGCTGCGGCTGTTGCGGGACGTACAGCTGCTGGTACTGCTGCTGGGTGTACGGGTCCTGGTAGACCGGCTGCCCGTACTGGTCGTAGCCGATCAGCTGCAACTGCGGCTGCGGTTGCGGCTGTTGCGGGACGTACGGCTGCTGGTAGCCGTAGTCCTGCTGCTGGTACTGCTGCTCCTGCTGGGCGTAGCCGTACTGGGGCTGCTGCGGGACCTGGTAGGCGCCCGGGTCCTCGGCGTAGACGCCCGCGTCGAGCTGCTGGAACTCCTCGTACCCGGCGGGGCGCCCGTCGTACGGGTCGGGGGCCTCGTACGGCTCGTCCTCGACCGGGCCGACCTCCCCGACCGGGACGACCGGCTCCGCGACGACGACGGCGGCGGCCGTCCCGCCGGTGGCCGCGGCCAGCAGCGGGACCTTCGCCAGCGGGCCGGGCAGCCGGCCGTCCGAACGGCGCAGCGACCAGCCCACCGGGCGGCCGCGCTTGACCGAGTTCGTCACCATCAGCTGGCCGAGCGCGAAGCCGGCCGCGCCCGCCACTATCACCGGCACCGAGGAGGCGCGCATCCCGGCGACCACGCCCAGGAAGCCCAGCAGCGCGAGCGCCCGCCAGTGCAGCGGGGCCCGGTTCTGCAGCAGCAGTTCGGCGGTCAGCCAGAGCGCGACCAGGGCCAACGCGCCATAGAGGAGCAGGTATCCGATGCCCATCCCCGCAACCTCCAGACGCCACCATCACCGCGCGGTTGCGGGCGACTGTACAGCCTCCGGGCGCACACCACCGCATCCCGGACCGCACCGCCCGACCGTCCCGGATCAGCGGGTGTGCAGGCCCAGGTTCTGGTAGATCTCCAGCGTCGCGGTGGAGTGGTTCAGCGTGATGAAGTGCAGGCCCGGAGCGCCCTCTGCGAGGAGCCGCTCGGCCATGGCGGTGGCGTGCTCCAGGCCCACCGCGCGGAGGGCGGCCGGGTCGTCGGCGACGGCCTCCAGGTTGCGCTGGAAGTCCTCCGGGAAGGGGGAGCCGGACAGCTGCGGGAAGCGCACCAGCTGGCGGACGTTGGTGACCGGCATGATCTCCGGGATGATCGGGGTGTCGCAGCCGGCCGCGGCGACCCGGTCGCGCAGCCGCAGGTAGTCCTCGACCTCGAAGAACATCTGGGTGATCGCGTAGTCGGCGCCGGCCCGGCACTTGGCGACGAAGTGCCGGATGTCCTCGTCCCAGTTCTCCGAGCGCGGGTGCATCTGCGGGAACGCCGCGACGCCGACGCAGAAGTCGCCGATCCCCTTGATGAGTTCGACCAGCTCGGCGGCGTAGGTGACGCCCGCGGGGTGGCGGACCCACTCGCCCAGCGGGTCGCCGGGCGGGTCGCCGCGCACCGCGAGCACGTTGCGCACGTTCTGGTCGGCGTACTGGCCGATGATGTTGCGCAGTTCGGCCACCGAGTGGTCGACGGCGGTGAGGTGGGCGACGGGGGTGAGCGTGGTCTCGGTGGCGATCCGGCCGACCAGGTCGACGGTGCGGCCGCGCGAGGAGCCGCCCGCGCCGTACGTCATGCAGACGAAGTTCGGCTCCAGGCACTCCACCCGGCGGATCGCGTCCCAGAGCTTGCGCTCGGCCTCCTCGTTGCGCGGCGGCATGAACTCGAAGGAGAAGGAGCGGTCGCCGGCCGCCAGCAGGTCGCGCACGGTCTGCGCGCGGTCGTTTCTGGTGCTGGGAATCCCGAGTGCCATGCAGGCAGGTTATCCGTCGGCGGCTCGGGCCGGACACACGACGTCCACCTCCTGAGACACCACCCGGCATTTTCGGCCGACCGGCCGCGGGGCGCCGGAGCCCGGTGGAACGGGCCACCCCGCTCAGAGCGTTAATCTGACTGTCAGCCCCATCGATCCGGAGTCTCAGGTGCCCTCCTCCATCCGCCTTCCCCGCAACCCCGTCGACGCGGAGGACGTGCGCGACCGCGTGAACCGCACCCTCGGCGCGTTCATGGTCGAGCGGGCGGCCCTGCTCTCCGGGATCTCCGACCGGCTCGGGCCGGTCGCCGACGCGCTGCGCGACTTCCTGCTGGACGGCGGCAAGCGGCTGCGCCCGGCGTTCTGCTACTGGGGGTGGCGGGCGGCCGGCGGCGCCGCGGACGAGCCCGGGATCGAGCGGGCGGCGGCCGCGCTGGAGCTGCTGCAGGCCAGCGCCCTGGTGCACGACGACCTGATGGACCGCAGCGACACCCGCCGCGGCCTGCCCGCCGTCCACCGCCGCTTCGAGAACCTGCACCGGGCGGGCGGCTGGCGCGGCGACCGCGAGCAGTACGGGGCGTCCGCGGCGGTGCTGATCGGCGACCTGCTGCTGATCTGGTGCGACGAGCTGTTCCAGCGCTCGGGCCTGCCGACGTCCGCCGTGTCGGCCGCCAAGCCCGCGTTCGACCTGATGCGCACCGAGGTCATGATCGGCCAGTACCTGGACGTGCTGGAGCCGGTCGCGGGCGACTCCGCCGACGGCGGGGCGATCGACCGGGCCCGGACCGTCCTGCACTACAAGTCCGCGAAGTACACCATCGAGCGGCCGCTCCAGGTCGGCGCGCTGCTGGCCGGCGCCGACCCCGGCCTGGTCGACGCGCTCGGGGGCTTCGGCCTGCCGCTGGGCGAGGCCTTCCAGCTCCGCGACGACCTGCTGGGCGTCTTCGGCGACCCCGCGGTCACCGGCAAGCCGGCCGGCGACGACCTGCGCGAGGGCAAGCGCACCCTGCTGGTCGCGCACGCCATGCGCGGCCTGGGCCCGGCCGACGCCGCCCACCTGGACGCCCGGCTCGGCGCGCCCGGCCTGGACGCCGACGAGATCGCCGCCCTGCGCGACCTGATCACCCTGAGCGGCGCCCCGGACCTGGTCGAGGCCCGGATCGACGCGCTGCTCGCCGAGGCGCTGGACGCCCTGGACGCGGCCCCGATCGCCGGCGGCCCGACCCGCGAGGTGCTCCGGGCGCTGGCCGACGCCGCGACGGTCCGCAAGTACTGACGGGGGCCTCACGCCGCCGGGCGGCGCCACCAGCGGCGCGCGGCCAGCGCGGCCAGCGCCGCCCCGCCCGCGTTCAGCAGCACGTCGTCGACCGAGGAGACCCGGTCCAGCCGCAACCCGTACTGGGCGGCCTCCACCAGCACCGAGCAGGCCGCGCCGAGCGCCAGCACCCGCCACACCGAGGCGAGCGCGGCGAACCGCACCGGGGCGAGGAAGCCGAGCGCGGCGAACACCAGCAGGTTGCCGACGATCTGGGCCGCCGCGGTGGCGGGCGGGCCGGCGGCGACGATCTCCGCGATGTCGTGCAGCGGCACCGGGGACACCCGGCGGCGCGGACCGCCCGGGTCGACGCCCGGCAGCAGGATCATCCGCACCCACGGCACCGTCCCGTACACCATGCCGACCTCGGCCAGCGCCGAGCGCCGCGCCCACCCGGGCTCGGCCCCGGCGGCGCGGCGGCGCCGGGCCAGTACCCGCACCGTCAGCGCGGCGGCCGGCAGGGTGGCCACGGTCAGGAACACGATGCCGTTGGCCGTGCCCGTCCAGCCGTGCCACCCGGCGTGGTGCAGCGGCCGCTGGGCGAGGAAGGCGACGGCGACCGCGCCGAGCAGCGCGGGGACGAGCAGCGCGGTCCGGCGGGCGCGCCGGGCGGCGGGCGCGGTGTGGTCCATGCCTGCACGGAGTGCGGTCCGCCCCCGCGCGGTTCCCGGCGGGGGCGCGGGTCTCAGCGCAGGCGGGCGGCGAGGGCGGCGGCGGCCGCGCCCGGGTCCTCGGCGGCGGTGAGGGCGCGGACCACGACGACGCGGGTGGCACCGGCGTCCAGGACCTGCTGGAGGTTGTCCTGATCGATGCCCCCGATGGCGAACCAGGGGCGTTCGGGCCGCCGCGCGGCGGCGTGGCGGACCAGGTCGAGGCCGGGGGCGTGGCGGCCGGGCTTGGTGGGGGTGGGCCAGACCGGGCCGGTGCAGAAGTAGTCGACGCCGGGTTCGGTGAGGGCGGTGTCGACCTCGTCCTCGGCGTGGCAGGAGCGGCCGATCAGCACGTCCTCGCCGAGGATGCGGCGGGCGACGGCCACCGGCAGGTCGTCCTGGCCGAGGTGCAGCACGTCGGGCCGGGCGCCGTACGCGACGTCGGCGCGGTCGTTGACGGCCAGCAGCTTGCCGTGCCGGCGGGCCGCGTCGGCGAAGACCTCCAGGTGCTCCAGCTCCTGCTTGGCCTCCAGGGCCTTGTCGCGGAGCTGGACGATGTCGACGCCGCCCGCCAGCACCGCGTCCAGGAACTCGGGCAGGTCGCCCTGTTCGCGGCGGGCGTCGGTGCAGAGGTAGAGCCGGGCGTCGGCCAGCCGCCGCCGGGTGGTGGGGGCGGCCGTCACAGGGCCATGGCCTGGGCGCGGCGCTTGACCTCGGTGCCGCGGTTCTCGCGGAGGGCCTGGATCGGGCTGCCGGGCAGGGAGTCGTCCTCGGTGAACATCCACTCGAGGATCTCCTGGTCGGAGAAGCCGCAGTCGCGCAGCACGGTGAGGGTGCCGACCAGGTGCTTGACCGGGCCGTCGTCCTCGATGAAGTCGGCGGGGACCTGCAGGGACTTGTTGGGGCCGCGGCGGACGGCCAGCAGGGTGCGGTTGCGCACCATGTCACGGACCTCGGTGATCACCACGCCCCACCGCTCCGAGATGTCGGGCAGGTACAGCCAGGCGGGGACCAGGGCGTCAATCTTGGGATCAATCTCGCTCACGGTCCCAGCCTAGGCGCTACCGGGCCGCGGCCTTCAACTGGACGGCCGGATCGGCGGCGCGCGCCGGGTCGAGCACCGCGCCGCGTTCGATCAGGCGGCGGCCCTGGGCCAGGTCGCGCGGCCGGTCGACGGCGAGCAGCGCGACCGGGGCCCCGTCGCGCAGCCACAGCACCGTCCAGCCGGGGTCGGACGGGGAGCCGCGCCACAGCAGGTGGTCGGCCCCGGCGTGCCGCCCGGCGTACTGGACGGTGCGGCCGAACTGCTCGGACCAGAAGTACGGGACGGGGTCGTAGGGGGCGTCGAGGGTGCCGAGCAGGGAGGCGGCCGCGGCGGCGCCGGAGTGCAGGGCGTGGTCCCAGTGCTGGACGGCGAGCCGGGTGCCGGAGCGGGCGGAGGGGTAGGAGGCGCAGTCGCCGGCCGCGAGGACGCCGGGCAGGGCGGTGCGCAGCCGGTCGTCGACCGGGACGGTGCCGTCGGGGTCGAGCGCGAGCGGGCCGCCGGCCAGCCAGTCGGTGGCGGGGCGGGCGCCGATGCCGACCACGACCTCGTCGGCGGGCAGGCGGGTGCCGTCGGTGAGCAGCACCCCGCCGTCGGCGGCGCCGACGACGGCGGTGCCGCAGCGCAGGTCGACGCCGGCGGCGGCGTACCAGTCGGCCATCAGGGCGCCGAGTTCGGCGGGCAGCGCGCCGGCCAGCGGGGTGGCGGCGGCCTCCACCACCGTGACCTCGCAGCCGAGCCCGCGGGCGACGGTGGCGGTCTCGGCGCCGATCCAGCCGGCGCCGACCAGCACGATCCGGCGGCCGGGGGTGAGCGCGGCGCGCAGCGCGTGGGCGTCGTCGACGGTGCGCAGGGTGCGGGCGCCGGGCAGGTGGGGCAGGGTGCGCGGGGCGGCGCCGGTGGCGATCACCAGGGCGTCGTAGCGGAGCTCGCCGCGGTCGGTGCGCAGGACGCCGTCGGCGAGGCCGGTGGCGCGTCGGCCGGTGAGCAGGTCGACGCCGAGGTCGTGCCAGTCGATCTCGAAGGCGGTGGCGTCGGCCTTGCCGAGCAGGACGTCCTTGGAGAGCGGGGGGCGGTCGTAGGGGAGGTGCAGCTCCTCGCCGACCAGGGCGAGCGGCCCCCGCCAGCCCCCCTGCCGCAGGCCCAGGGCGGCCTGGGCGCCCGCCATGCCCGCTCCGACCACGACGACCCGGTCCGTTGCCCTCAGCTCAGCCACGCCGTCCACCCTACCCACCGCCGGACGGCCGCCCCGGGGCCGTGCCTTCGGGTGGGCGGCGGCCCGGCGTTATGGTGGGGGTGACTTCACTTCACACGGGAGCCCGGCGCACCGGGCTGAGAGGCGGGCTGCGGCGGCCCGCGACCGTCCGAACCTGATCCGGGTCATGCCGGCGAAGGGAGATTCAGCCGCTGTGGCACATTCCGACGCGCCCGACGTGCTGGTGGTCGGCGGGGGCATCATCGGGCTGGGCGTCGCCTGGCGCTCGGCGCAGCGCGGCCTGGCGGTCGCGCTGGTCGACCCCCGGCCGGGCGGGGGCGCGGCGCGGGTCGCCGCGGGCATGCTCGCCCCGGTGACGGAACTCCAGTACGGCGAGGAGCCGTTGCTGCGCCTGGGGATGGCGTCGAACGAGCGGTACGCCGCGTTCGCCGCCGAGCTGACCGAGCTGACCGGGCTGGACACCGGCTACCGGGCCACCGGCACGCTGGCCGTCGCGCTGGACTCCGACGACCGCGCGGAGCTGCGCGAACTGCACGCCTTCCACGGCCGGTTGGGCCTGGCGTCCGAGTGGCTGACCGGCCGCGAGTGCCGCCGGCTGGAGCCGATGCTGGCTCCCGGGGTGCGCGGCGGCCTGCACGTCGCCGAGGACCACCAGGTGGACGGCCGCCGCCTGGCCGCCGCGCTGGTCGCCGCCTGCGAGCGCGCGGGCGTGGTGTTCCACCGGGCGGAGGCCGCCGAGCTGCTGGTGGAGGGCGGCCGGGCGGCGGGCGTGCGGCTGTCGACCGGCGAGCGGGTGACGGCGGGGCGCACCGTGCTGGCCGCCGGTTCGCGCAGCCACCTGCTGCCGGGCCTGCCGACCGGGGTGCTGCCGGCCGTCCGCCCGGTCAAGGGCCAGGTGCTGCGGCTGCGGATGCCCACCGCGCACGGCCCGTTCCTGTCCCGCAACGTGCGGGCGGTGGTGCGCGGGCAGCACCTGTACCTGGTGCCGCGGGCCGACGGCGAGCTGGTGGTCGGCGCGACCACCGAGGAGCTGGGCCACGACACCACCGTCACCGCGGGCGGCGTCTACGAGCTGCTCCGGGACGCGCACGAACTCGTGCCCGGCATCACCGAGTTGCCGCTGGTGGAGACCGGGGCGGGGCTGCGCCCGGGCTCGCCGGACAACGCGCCGCTGCTCGGCCCGACCGCGCTGGACGGCCTGGCCGCCGCCACCGGGCACTACCGCAACGGGGTGCTGCTCACCCCGGTCACCGCCGACCTGCTCGCCGACTACCTGGCCACCGGCGAACTCCCGCCGCTGGCCGCCGACTTCACCCCCGCCCGCTTCACCCCGAAGGCCGCCGCATGAACACCATCGCCCTGACCGTCAACGGCGAGCCGCGCACCCTGCCCGCCGCCACCACGCTGGACGTGGTGGTCGCCGAGGTGTCGGCCGCCAACACCGGTGTCGCCGCCGCCGTCAACGAGGCCGTGGTGCCCCGGGGTTCGTGGTCCGCCACGGCGCTCGGCGAGGGCGACCGGGTCGAGATCCTCACCGCCGTCCAGGGAGGCTGAACCATGGCTGACGACGCACTCGTCATCGGCGGCACCGTCCTCGGCTCCCGCCTGATCATGGGCACCGGCGGCGCGCCCAGCCTGGAGGTGCTGGAGCAGGCGCTCCAGGTCTCCGGCACCGAGCTGACCACGGTGGCGATGCGCCGGGTCGACACCGCCACCCAGGGCTCCGTCCTGGAGGTGCTGGAGCGCAACGGCATCCGGGTGCTGCCCAACACGGCGGGCTGCTACACGGCGGGCGAGGCGGTGCTGACCGCCCGGCTGGCCCGCGAGGCGCTCGGCACCGACTGGGTGAAGCTGGAGGTGATCGCCGACGAGCGGACGCTGCTGCCCGACCCGATCGAACTGCTGGACGCCGCCGAGACGCTGGTCGACGACGGCTTCACCGTGCTGCCGTACACCAACGACGACCCGGTGCTGGCCCGCAAGCTGGAGGATGTCGGCTGCGCGGCGATCATGCCGCTGGGCTCGCCGATCGGCTCCGGCCTGGGCATCCGCAACCCGCACAACTTCCAGCTGATCGTGGAGGCGGCGGGCGTCCCGGTGGTGCTGGACGCGGGCGCGGGCACCGCGAGCGACGTCGCGCTGGCGATGGAACTCGGCTGCTCCGCCGTGATGCTGGCCTCCGCGGTGACCCGCGCCCAGGACCCGGTGCTGATGGCGGAGGCGATGCGCAGGGCCGTCGAGGCCGGGCGGCTCGCCCACCGGGCCGGCCGGATCCCGCGCCGCTACTACGCCGAGGCCTCCTCCCCCACCGCCGGCCTGGCCGACACCCGCGAGCGCCCGGCGTTCTGAGCCGGCGGGGGCGAACCGGCCGCCGCCGGGTGGCGTCCCAGGTGGCGGGGCGGGTCGCCGACCCGCCCCGGTGCCCGGCCCGCCCGGGGCGGCACCCCCTCGGCACTAGACTCATCGGGTGGACATGACCCTCGACGATCCCCTGTACGGCGTGCTGCTCGACGGCCGCTACCGGGTCGAACAGCGGATCGCGGTCGGCGGCATGTCGACCGTCTACCGGGGCACCGACACCCGGCTGGACCGCACCGTGGCGCTGAAGGTGATGCACCCCTCGCTGGCGGGGGACGCCGACTTCACGGCGCGCTTCATCCGGGAGGCCAAGGCGGTGGCCCGGCTCGCCCACCCGAACGTGGTGAACGTGCTGGACCAGGGCGCCGACCCGCGGGCCGTGTTCATGGCGATGGAGTACGTGCCGGGCGGCAACCTGCGCGAGGTGCTGCGCGACCGGGGGGCGCTGTCGGTGCGGGCCGCGCTGGACGTGCTGGAGCCGGTGCTGGCGGCGCTCGGCGCGGCGCACCGGGCGGGTCTGGTGCACCGGGACGTCAAGCCGGAGAACGTGCTGATCACCGACAACGGCATGGTGAAGGTCGCCGACTTCGGCCTGGTCCGGGTGCTGGCGGGCACCGACTCGGCGGCCACCTCGGCCACCGAGACCGGCCAGCTGCTGGGCACCGTCTCGTACCTGGCGCCGGAGCAGATCCGCCAGGAGCCCACCGACCAGCGGGTGGACGTCTACGCGGCGGGCATCCTGCTGTACGAGATGCTGACCGGCGTCAAGCCGCACACCGGGGAGCACGCCGCCCAGGTGATGTACCGGCACCTGCACGAGGACGTCCCGGCGCCGTCGCTGACCGCCCCCGCGGTGGGCCCGGAGCTGGACGCGATAGTGGCGGCGGCGACCGCCCGGGACCCGCAGGACCGGCCGTGGGACGCGGTGGAGCTGCTGGCCTCGGTGCAGCGGGCCCGCCGCTCGCTGCCCGTCGAGCAGTTGGACGCGGAGCCGCCCGCCTCGACCCGGCCCGCCCCGCGCTACAGCCCGGGCGAGGCCACCGCGGTGATCGAGAAGGTCCCGGCGCTGGACCGCACCAGCGTGCTGGAGGTCCCGCCGGAGCTGCTGCCGCCGGTGCGCCCGGCGGTGGACGACGACCCGCCGCGCGGCCGGCCGCGCCCCGCCCGCCGCTTCGGCTTCGGGCGGCGGCCGCTGATCTGGTCGGCGGTGCTGGCGGCGGTGCTGCTGCTGGTCGGCGGAGTGACGTACGCGCTGTCCAACGCGGTGTACGCGACGGTGCCGAGCGTGCTGGGGCAGAACCGGGAGCAGGCGGCGGCGGCGCTGGACAGGGACGGCCTGCACGGCTCGTTCAGCGAGCAGTTCAGCGAGTCGGCGCCGGAGGGCTCGGTGATCTCCACCGACCCGGGCGTGGGCACCCGGGTCCGCAAGAGCGACGCGGTGAAGGTGGTGCTCTCGCGCGGTCCGGAGCGGGTGCAGGTGCCGGACGTCAAGGGCCGTCCGCTGGCGGACGCCGCCAAGGCGCTGGGCGACGCCCGGCTGACGGCGGGCACCAGCCGCGAGGAGTACAGCGACACCGTGCCGAAGGGTTCGGTGATCTCCACCGAGCCGGCGGCGGGCAGCCGGCAGTCGCCGGGTTCGCCGGTGGCGCTGACCGTCTCCAAGGGCATGCACGCGGTGCCGGACGTCGAGGGGATGAGCAAGGAGGACGCCACGAAGGCCCTGCAGGACGCCGGGTTCGTGCCGGAGATCGCCGGCCTGATCCCGATCGGCAAGGTCACCGGCCAGTCCCCGGCGGCGGACACCCCGGCCAGGCAGGGCAGCACCGTGACGATCACCATCAGCCTGTTCTGACGCCCGGGCCCGGGGTTCAGCGCAGCGGGCCGTCCCCGGGCCCCTCCTGGTAGGAGTAGCGCTGCTCGCGCCACGGGTCGGCGAGGTTGTGGTAGCCGCGCTCCTCCCAGAAGCCGCGCCGGTCGGCCCGCATGTACTCGACGGCGCGCACCCACTTGGGGCCCTTCCAGGCGTACAGGTGGGGCACCACCAGGCGGACCGGGAAGCCGTGTTCGAGGGTGAGGACGCGGCCGTCGTGGTGGGTGGCGAGGACGGTGGACGGGTCGGCGAAGTCGGCCAGCCGCAGGTTGGCGCTGTAGCCGTACTCGGCCCAGACCATCACGTGGGTGACCGACGGGTCGGGCGGGACGAGGTCGAGGACCGTCCGGGCGGCGACGCCGGTCCACTCGTTGTCGAGCATCGAGAACTTGGTGACGCAGTGGAAGTCGCCCCGGACGGTGGTCTTGGGCAGGGCGTGGAAGCCGGTGAAGTCCCAGCCGGCCTTCTCCGCGTCGGCGGTGGCCCCGAACACCTGGAAGTCCCAGCTCTGCGGCTTGAACCGGGGCACCGGCCCGTAGTGGAGGACCGGCCAGCCGCGCTGCGGCCGCTGCCCCGGGGGGAGCCTCGGGTCAGTCTCCGGCCGCTGTTCCGCTTCGTGCTGACCCATGTCCTCCATGGTGACAGACGGCGGGCGCCGAACCGTACGCGCCCCTGCCGCGCGCCCCCGGGGAAATCCACCGCGGCGGAGGGGGGAAACGCGGGGGGAATGCGTGCGGGCGTTCGGGTGAGATACCCCCGAACGGCGCAATGCTTTCCGCGTCGCCGCAGGTCACAGCGGTGTCGGCGGGCCGGAAAAGCCGATCTCCGGGGCGGCTGTAAGCGTGAACTTACTGGAACCGCACCCGTTCAGCTGCCACGATTCGGGGCATCCGGGCACCGACCGGAATGCGCACAGGAAGGCAGGCCATGCAGGGCGACCCCGAGGTCATCGAGTTCCTCAACGAGCAGTTGACCGCCGAACTCACCGCCATCAACCAGTACTTCCTGCACGCGAAGATGCAGGAGAACTTCGGCTGGACCAAGCTCGCCAAGTACACCCGGCACGAGTCCTTCGACGAGATGAAGCACGCCGAGGTGCTGACCGACCGGATCCTCTTCCTGGACGGCCTGCCCAACTACCAGCGGCTGTTCCACGTCCGGATCGGGCAGACGGTCAAGGAGATGTTCGAGGCCGACCGGCAGGTCGAGGTCGAGGCGATCGACCGGCTGCGGCGCGGGATCGTGGTGATGCGGGCCAAGAACGACGTCACCTCGGCGAACATCTTCGAGGCCATCCTCGCCGACGAGGAACACCACATCGACTACCTGGACACCCAGCTGGAGCTGCTGGACAAGCTCGGCGAGGCGCTCTACATCGCGCAGCTGATCGAGCAGCCGGAGAGCTGAGCCGGGGAACCGCCCGGGCGGGCCAGCCGGCCTCCGGGTCAGGCGGCCTTCGGGGCGGCGGCGACGGCGGGAGCGGTGGCCGGATCGGCCAGGCCGAGCCGTTCGGCCAGCCGGGCGGTCGGGCAGGGGCGGGCGCCGTGCTCGCCGAGCAGCGCCTGGATGCGCCGCACGCAGGAACCGCAGTCGGTGCCGGCCTTGCAGCCCTGGGCTATCCGGCGGGGGGTGTTGGCCCCCTCGTCGATCTTCTGCTTGACCTGGGCCTCGGTGACCGCGTGGCACATGCACACGTACATGTGCGGCCCCTTCCGATCGGTTCGGTTTGCTGAGGCTTACCTTACCCGGTGCTCCGGGTACGAAAAAGGCCCCTCCGTCCGGAACCGCCCGGAAACGGAGGGGCCTTCGTCACATCCGCCCCGCAGGGCGCGGGGGCTTACTGGCCGCGGTACATCTCGGCGACCAGGAACGCCAGGTCCAGCGACTGGCTGCGGTTGAGCCGCGGGTCGCAGGCCGTCTCGTAGCGCTGGTGCAGGTCGTCGACCAGCACCTCGTCGCCGCCGCCGACGCACTCGGTGACGTCGTCGCCGGTCAGCTCCACGTGGATGCCGCCCGGGTGGGTGCCCAGCGCGCGGTGCACCTCGAAGAAGCCCCGGACCTCGTCCAGCACGTCGTCGAACTTGCGGGTCTTGTGGCCGCTGGACGCCTCGTAGGTGTTGCCGTGCATCGGGTCGGTGATCCACACCACCTGGGCGCCGGACGCGGTGACCTTCTCCACCAGGGTGGGCAGGTGCTCGCGGATCTTGCCCGCGCCCATCCGGGTGATGAAGGTGAGCCGGCCGGGCTCGCGCTCCGGGTCGAGGCGGTCGATCAGGGTCAGCGCGTCGTCCACCGTGGTGGTGGGGCCGAGCTTGACGCCGATCGGGTTGCGGATCTTCGACGCGAACTCGATGTGCGCGTGGTCCAGCTGCCGGGTGCGCTCGCCGATCCACACCATGTGGCCGGAAACGTCGTACAGCTCGCCGGTGCGCGAGTCGGTGCGGGTCAGCGCCGTCTCGTAGTCCAGGATCAGCGCCTCGTGCGAGGAGAAGAACTCGACCGTCTTGAACTCCTCCGGGGCCACCCCGCAGGCGTTCATGAAGGCCAGCGCCTGGTCGATCTCCCGGGCCAGCTGCTCGTAGCGCTGCCCCGCCGGGGAGTTGCGCACGAAGTCCTGGTTCCAGGCGTGCACCTGGCGCAGGTCGGCGTAACCACCGGTGGTGAAGGCGCGCACCAGGTTGAGCGTCGCGGCGGAGGCGTTGTACATCCGCTTGAGGCGCTCCGGGTCCGGGACGCGGGCCTCGGCGGTGAACTCGAAGCCGTTGACCGAGTCGCCGCGGTAGGTCGGCAGCGTCACGCCGTCGCGGGTCTCGGTGCTCTTCGAACGGGGCTTGGAGTACTGGCCGGCGATCCGGCCGACCTTCACCACCGGCACGGACGCCGCGTACGTGAGCACGGCCGCCATCTGCAGCAGGGTCTTCAGCTTGTTGCGGATCTGGTCGGCCGAGACGGCGTCGAACGCCTCGGCGCAGTCGCCGCCCTGGAGCAGGAACGCCTCACCACGCGCGACGGCCGCGAGCCGGGCGCGCAGCTGGTCGCACTCGCCGGCGAAGACGAGGGGCGGATAGGAGGCGAGCTCGGCAAGGGTCTTGCGCAGAGCCTCTTGGTCCGGCCATTCAGGCTGCTGCGCCGCGGGCAGGGACTGCCAGGAGTGGTTAGTCACGGTCACAGGGCAAGGCTACGGGGTGGCAGGGGCGACGTGGGGTGCCGCCCGCTGGGTGAGACGGGAAATGGACATCCCGTCGATCCCTCCCCGCGCCGCCCGCCGGTGGGCTATGGTCTGGTCCGTGACCGTGACGCACCCCTTCTCCTGGTGGTGGGCCAGCCCGTTGGGCGGCCCATTGATCGCGCGTCCCTAGCGACGAACGACGGCCGCCCTCCGGGGCGGCCGTCGACGCGTGTGTGCAGCGTCACGGCCTCCCGGAGGCGGCGGAACCCCCGCAGAGCAACCTCCCGGAAGGAACCCGCAGCCGTGACCACCACCGCCGCCCTGCTCGCCCGACTCGCCGCCCCAGGCGCCCCCGCCTTCGCCCTGCTGCACCGGCGCGCGCCCCGACTCGCCCCCGACACCGTCGAACTGCTGGTCGGCGAGGTCTCCGACCACCGGACGCTGGCCGACCTCCCGCTGCCCGCGGGCGTCCCGGCCGGCGGCCCGCGGCACGACCTGCTGGCCCTCGTCCCGTACGCGCAGATCCGCGAGCGCGGCTTCACGGCCCGCCAGGACGGCACCCCGCTGCGGGCGCTGTCCGTCGACGAGCAGTACGCGCTGCCGCTGGCCGAGGTGCTGGCCGCGCTGCCCGACGCCCCGGTGGAACTGCGCGGCGGGGAGTTCGACATCGACGACGAGGAGTACGCGGGCATCGTCCGCCGGGTGATCGAGGACGAGATCGGACGCGGCGAGGGCGCCAACTTCGTGATCCGGCGCGACTTCCGGGCCGAGCTGGCCGGGTACTCCACCGCCACCGCGCTGACCCTGTTCCGCCGGCTGCTGGAGCACGAGCGCGGCGCGTACTGGACCTTCCTGGTGCACACCGGCGACCGGGTGCTGGTCGGCGCCTCCCCCGAGGTCCACGTCCGGCAGTCCGGCGGCACCGTGGTGATGAACCCGATCTCCGGCACCTACCGCTACCCGGCCGGCGGCCCGACCGCCGACTCGCTGCTGGAGTTCCTGCGCGACCCCAAGGAGCTGGAGGAGCTCACCATGGTGGTCGACGAGGAGCTGAAGATGATGTGCGCGGTCGGCGACCTCGGCGGGCAGGTGCTCGGCCCGCGCCTGAAGGAGATGTCGCACCTCGCGCACACCGAGTACGAGCTGCGCGGCCGCACCTCGCTGGACGTCCGCGAGGTGCTGCGGGAGACCATGTTCGCCGCCACCGTCACCGGCAGCCCCGTGCAGAACGCCACCCGGGTGATCGACCGGTACGAGCGCGGCGGGCGCGGCTACTACTCCGGCGCGCTCGCCCTGATCGGCCGCTCGGCCAGCGGCGGCCAGCAGTTGGACTCGCCGATCTGCATCCGGGCCGCCGACATCGACCCCGCCGACGGCTCGCTGGTGGTCCGGGTCGGCGCCACCCTGGTGCGGCACTCCGACCCGTACTCCGAGGTCGCCGAGACGCACGCCAAGGCCGCCGGGGTGCTCTCCGCGATCGGCGCCCGCCCGGCCAGGACCGCCAAGGAGAGCGCCGCCCGGCCCCGGCTCGGCGAGGACCACCGGGTGCAGGCCGCCCTGGACTCCCGCCGGGCCGGCCTGGCCCCGTTCTGGCTGCGGATGCAGCAGCCCGCCGCGCCGCTGCCCGGCGCCGACACCCTGGTGGTGGACGGCGAGGACACCTTCACCGCGATGCTCGCCCACCTGCTGCGCTCGCTCGGCCACACCGTCACCGTGGTCCGCTACGACGCCCCCGGGCTGCGCGGACTGGCCGCCGCGCACCGCGGCCCGCTGGTGCTCGGCCCCGGCCCCGGCGACCCGGCCGACCCGGCCGACCCGAAGATGGCGCTGCTGCGCCCGGTCGTCGCCGACGCACTGGCCGCCGTCCGCTCCGGGGAGCGCACCGCGCCGCTGCTCGCGGTCTGCCTCAGCCACCAGCTGCTCTCCGCGCAACTCGGGCTGCCGCTGGCCCGCAAGGCGGTGCCCTACCAGGGCGCCCAGGAGGCGGTGGACCTGTTCGGCACCCGCCGCACCGTCGGCTTCTACAACACCTTCACCGCCCGCTGCGACGCGGCGGCGGCCGAGCGGCTGGCCGCCGAGGGGATCGAGGTCTCCCGGGACGCCCGCACCGGCGACGTGCACGCGCTGCGCGGGCCCGGCTTCGCCGGACTGCAGTTCCACCCCGAGTCGGTGCTCACCCGGGAGGGCGTGGAGATCGTCGCCGGGCTGATGGGCACCGCCGCGGCCGTGCGCGGCTGAAACCGGCCGCCCGCTCCCGCCGCCCCCGCTCTTCCGGAAAGGTCTGGATCTCTTCCGAACTGACTGGTATTCATATCCTGCCCGTCGGTCATGAATTGGGGGAGACATGACGAACGCACCGGTGCTCGACACCGTGGAGATCGCCCTGGAGGACGGCACCGTCCTGCACGCCGCCGTCCGCCAGGGCCCCGGCCGCCCGGCGGGGGACGCCGGGGCGGTCTCCTCGGCGGTCACCCACGGCCTCGGCGAAGTCCGGCGCACGGTGCGCTCGGTCGGCCGCTGGGCGCGCGAGACGGCGCGCGAGGCGGGCGACCCGGACGAGTTCGAGGTGGAGTTCGGCCTCACCCTGGGGATGAAATCCGGCCGCCTGATCGGCGTCCTCGCCGAGGCCACCGGCGAGGCCAGCCTGGTGGTCCGGCTGAGCTGGCGGCGGCCGGACGACCGCACCGCCGAGTGAGCCCGGACAGCGCCGCGGTCCGCTTCGCCGACCCGGCCGGCGCCTTCCTCGGCAGCGGCTTCCACCTCGGCGCGGGCCTGCTGGTCAGCTGCGCGCACGTGGTGCACGGCCACCCGGAGCTGACCGTCCGGCACGGCGCGGCCGCCCACCCGGTGCGCGCCGCCCGGCTGTTCCCGCCCGAACCGGCGCCCGGCGCGGCCGCCTACCCGCCGCCGGACCTCGCGCTGCTCACCGCGCCCGGCCTGGCCGGCGCCCCCGCGGTGCCGCTCGGCGAGCGCGACCCGGCGGGCGGCGCGGCCGTCCTGGTGCACGGCTTCGCGGTGAACCCGGTGACCGGCGAGGTCGGCCCGGAGTCCGCCCGGCTGACCGTGGCGGGGCCCTCCGGTCTCGGGCTGCGCGTCCAACAGGGCTGGATCCAGCGCGGGTTGAGCGGCAGCATGGCGCTGGACGGGCACGGCCGGGTGGTCGGCGTGGTCAAGGCCACCGCGGACGGCGACGACCCGGTGGGCGGCTGGCTGACGCCGCTGTCCGCGCTGCTGCCGCTGCTGCCGCCCGCGCTCGCACCGGCGGCCCGCCCGGCGCCCGGCCCGGCGGTGACGGCCGGCGCGGTCGCCCGGCTGCTGGGCGAACCGTTCCCGCTGCAGGACCCGGCGGTGCGGCTGGAGCTGGTGCGGGCGGTCAACGAGGGGCTCGGCCCCGGCCAGGAGCTCAGGGTCCCGTACCACGCGCTCGCGCCCGTGCACCTGCGCTCGCTCGCGGCGGCCTGCCTGGAGCACCGCGACCCCGCCGGCGCGCTGCGCGCCCTGCTGGCCGGGGCCCGCGAACTGTGCGGCCCGCACCGGGCGCTGGACGGGCTCGGCGCCCTGCTGGGCCTCGGCCCGGACCCCGGACCGGAGGAGTGAGCATGGACCGCTGCACCTGGGAGACCCGGCGCCTGCTGCAGCGCATCCTGGCGGGCTGGCACGAACTCGCGCCCGTGCTGCCGGACTTGGAGCGGCACCTGGCCGAGACCACCAACTACCCCGTCCAGGTGCAGCACCACGAGCTGTCGGTGTCCGCCGCCCGGATCGCCAAGTTCCTGGCCGAGGAGCACGGGCAGCCGTCCGCCGCGATCGGCCACCTGCACGACTGGCTGGTCGGCGTCGCCGGGGCGCAGCTGCGCGGCGACTGGGTGGCGTTCCTGGCCCGGGTGCAGGGCGCGCCGGGGCTGACCGTCCACGAGCGGGCCGACCTGGTGGTGATCGCGGGCGTGCTGTGCTTCCCGCCGGTGACGCCGGTGCGGGCCGACGGGCGGCGGCTGGTCGAGATGGCCACCCACGCCCTGGTGATCGGCAGCCCGACCCTGCTGCTGGAGGACCTGTCCGCCCAGCAGGAGGGGCAGTTGGCGTGGCACGCCCGGCAGGAGGTGGAGAAGTCCCGCAACGGGCCGCCGCCGCTGCGGGAGACGGAGCCGCCCCCGCAGCCGCCCCGGCTCCCGGTGTCCCCGCCGCTCCGGGAGCGCCGCCGGCTCGTCCTGGCGGCCGTCGGCCTGGCCCTGCTGGCGACGGCCGGCCTGGTGACGGCGGTGGCCTGGCCCGACGACCCGCCGCCGCTGCCCGAGCAGCGCGTGATCTGGGTCAAGCGCACCGTCGACCCGGGCGGCACGTCCTTCACCACGGTCGACGTCCCGCCGGGCGCGAAGCGGCTGGAGACCGAGCTCGCGCTGAGCGACTCCAACCCGGACACCGGCACCTGCGTCGGCCTGACCGGCGAGCTGAGCATCGACCAGGGCGGCAGCAGCGGCCCGCGGCCCCTGAAGGCCAAGGTCTCCGTCCCCGTGCCCTCCGGCCGCACCGGCCTGCGCCTGACGCTGAAGCTGAACGGCATGGACAACTGCACCCAGGACATCGACATCCAGACCGTCCGGTTCACCCGCTAGGAGGCCCCCGTGCACGTCCCGCGCCCCGCCCGCCTGGCGGCCGGCCTGCTCCTGCTCGGCACCGCCGCGTCCGGCTGCTCCGGCGGGCAGGAGAAGTCCCCGTTCGACGGCCTGCCGGTCAAGGTCGGCTTCAAGACCGACCGGCCCGGCATGTCCGAGTTCACCGACAAGGGGGTGTACGACGGCTTCGAGCCGCACCTGACGATGAGGGTGCTCGGCTCCCGCAAGATCGAGTACACCTCGCTGACGGTGACCACCGCCAACTGGGAGGACGCCCTCACCGACGGCAAGGCCAACCACAACAAGGTCGACCTGGTGGTCGCCGACATCTCCGAGCGCGACAGCCTCAAACGGGACTACGACCTGGCCGGCCCCTACCTGCAGACCCCGCTGGGCGTGCTGCTGAAGGCCGACGACACCCGGACGGTCGCCAAGTCCGAGGACCTGAAGCCGCTGCGGGTGTGCGTGAGCGGCGGCACCACCGCCGAGGCCCAGCTCAAGGACATCGGCCCCCGGGTGACCGTCACCGGCGCCAACCTCAAGGAGTGCCTGGACCGGGTCGACGACGACACCGCCGACGCGGTGCTCTCCGACTACCTGGTGCTGCAGGGCGTCGCCGTCAACTCCGGCAGCGGCGGCCGGCGCGCCTACCGGGTGGCCCGGGACGCCCACATCGGCAAGACCCAGTTCCTGATGATGGTCCTGCCCAAGGGCCACCAGAAGGCCTGCGAACTGCTGCGCGGGGCCATCAACGACTACCTGCAGGACCCGGACTGGATGAACGCGCTGCGCACCTCCTTCGGCTTCGGCCCGGACTTCACCGACAAGGAGCTGCGCGACACCTTCAAGCCGGTCACCACCTCCGCCGGGGACCGCTGCTCGGCCTGAACTCCGGCGGCGCTCAGCCCAGTTCCTCGTCCAGCCCCTGCTCGATCGCGTACCGGACCAGCTCGACCCGGTTGTGCAGCTGCAGCTTGCCCAGGGTGTTCTGGACGTGGTTCTGCACGGTGCGGTGCGAGAGCACCAGGCGGTCGGCGATCTGCCGGTAGGACAGGCCCTTGGCGACCAGCCGCAGCACCTCGGTCTCGCGCGGGGTCAGCTGCGGCGCGGCCGGCTCGGCGTGGGCGCCCGGCTCGGCGGCCAGCCGGCGGAACTCGCCGAGCACCAGGCCCGCCAGGCCGGGGGTGAACACCGGGTCGCCGACGGCGGTGCGGCGCACCGCGTCGAGCAGTTCCTCCCGGCCCGCCGACTTCACCAGGTAGCCGGTCGCCCCGGACTTCACCGCCTCCAGCACGTCCGCGTGCTCGCCGCTGGCGGACAGCACCAGCACCCGCACCGCCGGGTCGGCGGCCACCACCCGGCGGCACACCTCGGCGCCGGACAGCGCGGGCAGGTTGAGGTCCAGCACCACCACCTGCGGGGTGCTGGCCCGGGCCCGGCGCACCGCCTCCTCGCCGTCCCCGGCGGTGGCCACCACGGCGAACCCGGCCTCCGCCAGGTCCCGGGCCACCCCGTCGCGCCACATCGGGTGGTCGTCCACCACCATCACGCGCACCGGCTGGTCAGTCGTCATGCCCCGCTCCTCGGCCACCGCAGTTCCACTTCGACGCCCTCCCCGGGCGCCGAGTACAGCTCGGCGCTGCCGCCGAGGTCGAGCATCCGGCCGCGGATCGACTGCGCGACCCCGAGCCGGCCGTCGCGCTGCGCCTCGGCGAGCCGCCCGGCCGGGAAGCCGGGGCCGTCGTCGCGCACCGACACGGTGACCGCCTCCGGCTCGTCCTCGACCAGGATCCAGGCCCGGGCCGACTCCCCCGCGTGCCGGCGGACGTTGTCGAGCGCGGCGGCGACCGCGGCGGCCAGTTCGGACGCGGCCGCGGCGGGCAGCAGGACGGGCGTGGCGGGCGCGGCGACGGTGATCCGCTCGTCGGCGTGCCGGGAGATCAGCGGGCGCAGGTCCCGCTCGCCGCCCGGCTCGTCCGGCTCGGCCGCCTGCCCGGCCATCAGGGCCCGCAGCGCGCGCTCCTGCTCGCCGGCCAGGCGGCCGAGTTCGGCGGCGTCGCCCTGCCGGCGGTGCACCAGGGCGAGCACCTGCAGCACCCCGTCGTGGATGTCCCGGGAGAGGCGTTCGCGCTCCCGGGTGGCGGCCTCCACCTGGAGCGCCCGGGTGAGCACCGCCTCGCTGGCCCGGGCCAGTTCGATCACGTAGCCGATGGCGCAGCCGGCCACCAGCAGCAGCACGATGTTGTGCAGGTTGTCGGGGCTGATCCCGCCGTGCCCGAGGATGTTGGCCGTGCCGATCACCGCCCCGGCGAACGCGGCCGCCCGCCAGCCGCCCCGGCCGGCGAAGCCCAGCACGGTGCCGGCCGCCCAGATGGTCGGCAGGGTGGGCGCGCCCGCGTGGATCCGGGCCGGGGTGTCGATGATCCCGCTCATCACGATGCCGGTCACCGCGACCGTCAGGTCGGTGCCCAGCACCGGCCAGGTGCACCGCTGCGGCCCGGCGAACGCCCGGGTGGAGGCCAGCGTCCACAGGCTCAGCGCGCCCAGGAAGATCCAGCCGGACACCGGGTGCAGGAACTCCCGGTACGCGGTGAGGTAGCGCAGCACCGCGTACGCCAGCGCGAGCACCCGGAAGTAGCCGATGGCGCGCCACAGCGGCAGCTCCACCGACATCCCGCCGGCCACCACGGCCGCCGCCGGCCCGGCCGGCACCGGCCCGCCCGCCCGTTCCGGCGCGCGGCGCGGCGCGGCGGCGGGTCCGCGCTCCTCCACCGTCCCGACGACGGGTCTGTGGTCCTCCATCCCGAGCCCCCCCTGTGGTGACGGGCCGTCAGGCCCCGTCGTCCTTCTGCTCGTCCGCCGCGGCCTTCCCCTCGGCTCCGGCCTTCTCGGCCTCCGCCTTCTCGGCCTTCTCGGCCTTCTGCTGCGCCTTGCGGTCGGCGTCCGCGGCCTTCTTCTCCTCGGCCAGCTGCCGCTTGGCGGCGGTCGCGTAGATGTCCACGTACTCCTGGCCGGACAGCCGCATGATCTCGTACATCACCTCGTCGGTGACCGAGCGCAGGATGAACCGGTCGTTCTCCATGCCCTGGTAGCGGGAGAAGTCCAGCGGGCGGCCGATCCGGATGCCGGGCCGGACGCCGAAGTTGGGCATCACCTGGCCGGGCGGCTGCACCTTCTCGGTGTCGATCATCGCGACCGGGATCACCGGCGCGCCGGTGGCCAGCGCGACCCGGGCCAGGCCGCCGACCTTGCCGCGGTACAGCTTGCCGTCGGGCGAGCGGGTGCCCTCCGGGTAGACGCCGAAGATCTCGCCCCGCTCGACCACCGCGATGCCGCTGCGGATCGCCGCCTCACCGGCGCCGCGGGCGCCCGAGCGGTCCACCGGGAGCTGGCCGACGCCCTTGAAGAACGCGGCGGTCAGCCGGCCCTTGATGCCGGGCGTGGTGAAGTACTCGGCCTTCGCGATGAAGGTCACCCGGCGCTTGAGCAGCGCCGGCAGGAAGAACGAGTCGGAGAACGAAAGGTGGTTGCTGGCGAGGATGGCCGGACCTTCGTCCGGAATGTTCTCCTCGCCCTCCATCCACGGCCGGAAGAAGATCCGCAGCAGCGGCGCGACGATCATCTTCATCAGTCGGTAGAACAACCGGGGCCTCCTGTGGTGCGGACCGGACGATCCTAATGCCCCCGTCTGCCGCCCGGTGCACCGGCGAACCGTCCGCCCCCGCACCGGGCCCCTGTACGGCGCATCGCGCCCGTGGGACCATCGATCCACCCTCACCCTGCCCGCACCTCCAGGAGTACCGCATGCCGCTGCTGCCGGGAGCCGAGCCGTACCGCCGAGCGGGCGGTCCGGTCGGTGTGCTGCTGATTCACGGTTTCACCGGTTCCCCGCAGTCCATGCGCCCGTGGGCCGAACACCTCGCCGACGCCGGCCTGACCGTCTCCGTCCCGCTGCTGCCCGGCCACGGCACCCGCTGGCAGGACCTGCAGGCCACCCGCTGGGAGGACTGGTACGCCACCGCCGAGACCGCCTTCGAGGAACTCGCCGCCGCCTGCGAGCGGGTCTTCGTCTGCGCGCTCTCGATGGGCGGCTCGCTGGCCCTGCGGCTCGCCGCGAAGCACGGCGACCGGGTCTCCGGGCTGGTGCTCGTCAACCCGTCGGTGCGCTCCGACAACCCCGCGACGGCACTCCTCCCCCTGCTGCGCCACCTGCTGCCGTCCCTCCCCGGCGTGGCGGGCGACATCGCCCTCCCCGGCGCCACCGAGGTCGGCTACGACCGCGTCCCGCTGCACGCCGCCTGGTCGCTGGCCCGGCTGTGGAAGGAGGCCGGGGCGGGAATGCCGGCGGTCACCCAGCCGGTTCTGCTGATGCACAGTCCGCAGGACCACGTGGTCTCGCCGCGCAACTCGGCCATGGTGCTCGCCCGGATATCCTCGACCGATGTGACGGAGCTGCCGCTGACGCGCAGCTTCCACGTGGCCACGCTGGACCACGACGCCGGTCTGGTCTTCGGGGCGAGCCTCGACTTCGTCCGGCGGCTGGCCCCGGCAGCGGCGGTCGATGCCGGTACCCACTCGGGCTGAAAGGCCGAATGTGAACGAGACCAGCAAGGCGAACGACGACGAGGACCTGCCCCGCGAGGCCCGCGAGGACGCCGGGGCGGCCAAGCCGGCCGAACCGGAGGGCGCCGGGGCCGCGACCGCGCCGGCCGCGCCGCGCCGTCCCGCCGCGGGCAGCCAGGCCGAGCAGGACGCGATCTTCGCCGCGCTGGTCGCCCAGTTCGACGACCCGGTCGACCTCACCGACCCGGCCTGGCCCGAGGCCGAGAACCTGCGGGCGCGCGGCGAGCGGGAGCAGCGGCCCGGCCCGACGGCGCCCACCACGACCAACGGCGGCCTGGGCGACTTCACCCCGCGCCCCGTCCCCCGCCCAGGCGACGGGCCGCGCGACCACACCCCCGCCGAGGACCCGGACGAGGGCCACTTCGTCCCGCCGGAGCCGCCGCCGCTGCCCCCCGCCGACACCACCGCCAAGTTCGCCTGGCTGGCCGTGCTGGGCGGCCCCGCGCTGCTGCTGTTCGACGCGGTGGTCTGGCACGAGGTCTCCGGCTGGCCGGCCTGGGTCGGTCTGCTGGCCTTCCTCGGCGGCTTCGGCACCCTGGTCGCCCGGATGAAGGACCGCGACGAGGACGAGCCGGAGGACCCGAACGGCGGCGCGGTCGTCTGAACGGCCGTACCGTGCGCGGGGGTTCGGGCGTCCGCCCGGGCGCCGACGCGGTCGGCTCCGGTCCGGGCCACTCCGCCTGGGATCACTCCGCCTCGGCTCGCTCCGGCGCGGCTCGTTCCGCCTCGGCTCGCTCCGGCGCGGGGATCCGCAGCGCCGCCAGCACCGGCAGGTGGTCGGTGGCCGC
Source organism: Kitasatospora phosalacinea (assembly GCF_000716545.1). Taxonomy (GTDB): domain Bacteria; phylum Actinomycetota; class Actinomycetes; order Streptomycetales; family Streptomycetaceae; genus Kitasatospora; species Kitasatospora phosalacinea. Next base: position 33,032 of record NZ_JNWZ01000029.1, on the reverse strand, counting down.
GCGCAGGTCCGCCTCCGAGACTCCAGGCAGCGGGTACGGCACGCCGCAGCCCAGCACCTCGACGTCCGGCGTGGTGAACACCCCGTCGATCCGCTGGTAGGGCAGCTTCGGCACCGAGGTGTACGTCCCGCCCCAGGGCGCCTTGGCGTGCGCGTCGGTCAGCTCGGCCGCGAGCGCGCGCCAACCGGGGCCCTCGGGCGGCTCGTTGAAGTCTCCGGCGATCACCCCCGGCTCCCCCGGCCGCAGTTGGCCGCGCAGCAGGTCGAACTGCCGCAGCCGCTCGGTCGGTTCGAGGCTCAGGTGGCAGCTGGTCACCGAGAACGGCCGGCTCCCGCCGATCCGCAGCAGCGCGCTCGCGAACCCGCGCGCGTGCAGCCCCCGGGTCTTCGGCAGCAGTACGTCCCGCAGCTCCAGCAGGTCCACCCGCAGGTTGCCCAGCAGCAGCGGCCCCGCCGCCACCCGCCCGCCCCCGGCCAGGATCACCAGCCCGGTCCTGTGCGCCAGCCAGGCCGCCGCCTTCTCGGTCTTCCAGTACCGCGGCGACTCCTGCACGCACACCACGTCCGGTTCGCACGCCCGGATCACCCGGGCCACCGCGGCCCGGTCGTCCCGCAGCGACCGCACGTTGTAACTCAGCACCCGCACCCGCCGCGCCCCGTCCGGCTCCGCCCCGGACGAGGCCAACGCAACATCAGTGTCCGTCACCTGACCGACAGTAACAGGACGGGCGCGGTGGAGGGTTGCGGAAACGTGCAGACACCGGGCGCGAAGCGTGCACCCGGGGCGCGGGGCGAGGCCGGCGGCAGGAGGCGGGCGCGCGGCGGGGCCGCGACGGGGCAGTGACCTGCCGGTCCGTCGCGGCCCCGCCGCGCGCTCGTGCTCCCGTTCGCGTTCCGGTGCCGGAGGCTAGATCCGCGCGAGGTCCGCCGCGCCCGCGATGCCCGCGGCCGAACCCATCGACGCCAGCACCACGTTGGCGCGGGGCCGGGCCGGGCCGCCGGTCAGGTACTGCTGGAAGCTCGCCGCGACCGGGTCGAGCAGCAGGTGGCCGGAGTCGGAGACGCCGCCGCCGAGGACGAAGACGCCCGGGTCGAACAGCGCGGCGAGGTCGGCCATGCCGCGGCCGAGCCAGTCGGCGAGCTCCGCGTAGCAGGACAGCGCCAGCGCGTCGCCCTCCTCGGCGGCCTCGGTGATGTGGATGCCGCGGATCGTCTCGGCGACGCCGTCGTTGAGTTCGAGCATCCGCTTGCCGGCGATCGGGTCGGCGGCGGCGCGCTCGCGGCCGTAGCGGCGCAGCGCCCGACCGGAGCCGTACTGCTCCCAGCAGCCGTGGCCGCCGCAGCCGCACTCCAGGCCGTCGGGGACCATGTTCAGGTGGCCGATCTCGCCGGCCACGCCGAACCGGCCGCGGTGCAGCCGACCGTCGAGGACGATGCCGCCGCCGATGCCGGTGCCGACGGTGATCAGGACCATGTCCTCGTACTCGGCGGCGGCGCCGAACCGGAACTCGGCCCAGGCGGCGCAGTTGGCGTCGTTCTCGACGACGGTCTCCAGGCCGGTGAGTTCCTCGACGCGCTGCTTGAGGGGCTCGTTCTCCCAGGCGATGTTGGGCGCCATCAGGACGGTGGAGCGGTCCCGGTTGACGAACCCGGGGGCGCCGACGCCGACCGCGGCGACGTCGGGGTACTGCTCCTTCAACTCCCGTACGCCCTGGGCGATCGCGTCGACCGCCCACTGGGGGTCGGCCGGGGTCGGCACCCGGGTCTTGGCCAGAATCTCGCCGGACTCGTCGACCACGCCTGCTGCGATCTTGGTACCGCCGACGTCCACGCCGATGGTCAGAGCCATGTGTCCCTCAGCTATTCACTCGTTCCCGCTCAGCGGAACCGTACCCGCTGGGGGGTACCCACGTATACAGTCAGGCGTACATTATTCGAAGGCAATTCCAGACCCATTGGTCATGGTGCCTTCAGAAGTCATACCAACGGTACCGTTCGGTAACTGGTCGGGGCCGCAGTGTGACAGCCCTGCTCGACCGGGTTGATTACTTGTCGGACGCCCCTGCGGGCCCGTCCAGGTCCACCCGCTCGGCCTCGGCGTGTTGGGGCGCGGACCAGCTCCGCTCGTGCCCGGTGACGGCGGCCCGGTAGGCGGCCAGCAGCTCACCGCCGGCGGCCGCGAGGTGGCCGTACACCTCGGGGTTGGACTCGCGCAGCCGGCCGCCGATCTCCACGGCCTTGACGCCCAGCGCGGTGGCGAACTTGCGCACCTCCTCGACCAGCGGCGCGAACTCCCCCGCCGCGCCCGGCCGCTCCCGCTCCTGGTCCTGGTCGGAACCCTGTCCCTGCTCCTGCTGCTGTCCGGTGCTCACCGCGCCACTCCTCATCCGTCAGGCCGACCGTGCGTACCCGCTTGCCCGCTATCCGCGCGGCCAGAGCGCGGGATCGGGCGTGAACCGCACCGACAGCACCCCGTCCGCCAGTCCGGCCCCGCTGACCGTGCAACGGCGCAGACCGGACGGGAGTGCCAGGACTCGCCGGTAACCTCCGACGCCGATCACCAACTCGTCGCCGCGGCGCAGCAGTTCCAGCTCGCCCCGGTCGGCGCCGGGCAGCGGCAGGTGCCAGACGAGCCGGTTCTCGGCGGCGAGCAGGTCCTCGACCCGGGGCTCGGCGGGGGCGGGCGGGTGCGGGTCCCCGGCGGCGTAGAGCCGTTCGGCCAGCTGCTCCAGGCCGCCGTCGGGCTGCCGGGCTACCAGCACCGGCACTTCGCCCAACTGTTCGGCGACCTCGGCGAGTTGCCCGTCCTGCCGGGCGGCGGTCGCGGCCAGCCAGGGGTCGGCGGAGCCGGCCGCGGCGGCGGGCAGCGCGCCGTGCGCGACCACGGCGTCCAGCGGGAGGCCGTGCAGGGCGAGTCCGGCCCGGATCCGGGCCAGCGCGCGGGGCGCGGGGCGGGCGGCGTCCAGCACCAGGCGGACGGTGGTGCCGGGGGCGGAGATCGCGGCGGCGGCCTCGGCGAGCGCGGCGGAGGCGGCGGCCCGGGCCTCGAACAGCCGGTCGGTGGGCATCGGGACGCCGGCCAGGTTGGCCAGCAGCGGGCGCAGCGCGCGGGCGGCCTGGCGCTGTTCGGGCAGCAAGCGGGCGAGGTAGCGCTCCAGTTGGGCGGGCAGCGCGAGGGTGGCGATCAGTTCGGCGGGTGGCGGGGCGGCGACCACCAGCACCTCGGCCTTGGCCCGGGGCAGTTCGCGCAGCAGGGCGAGGGCGCGGGTGCCGGGCAGCGGGGCGAGTTCCTCGGGGTCGAGCGGCTGGGCGCCGATCAGGTCGAGGGCGGGGGCGAGCCGGTCGCGGCAGCCGTCGAGGGCGGCGCGGAAGGCGGCCTGCTCGTCGAGCCGGACGGCGGCCAGGCGCGCTTCCAGTCCGACGGGTTCGGGGCCGAGCCGGACGCCGAGCAGGTCGTCGACGGCGCGGTGCGGGTCGTCGGCGGCGAGCAGCAGGGTGTCGCTGCCCCGTCGGGCGTGGTGCAGGGCGGTGGCGGCGGCGATCCGGCCGGATTCCGGGCCGCTGACCAGTACGGTGCGGATGGCCACGGGCCCGGTCAGCCCTCCACGCGCTTCTTCAGTCCGGCCAGTGCCCGGTCGATGATGACCTTCTCGGCCTTGCGCTTGATCATGCCGAGCATCGGGATCTTGACGTCCACGGCCAGCTGGTAGGTGACCTCGGTGCCCTTGCCGGCGGGCGCGAGCGCGTACGAGCCGTCCAGGGCCCGCAGCATCTGGCTGCTGACCAGGGTCCAGCTGACCTCGCGGTCGCCGTCCCAGGTGTAGGCGAGGGTGTGCTCGTCGCGGATGGCTCCGGCGTCCAGCAGCAGCCGCACCCTGGCGGCGCGGCCGTCGGGGCCCGCTTCCAGGACGTCGATCTCCTTGACCTCGCCGGTCCACTGCGGGTAGGCGGCGAAGTCGGCGATCACCGCCATGACCTCGGCCGGGGTGGCGTCGATGACAATGCTCGACCTGGTGTGCTCCGCCATTGCGGCCTCCGCGATCTCCCTGTGCTGCTGTGCGCCCAGCAGAGGCTATCGCGGGCGGGGCCGCGCGCTTCCCGCGCGGGCACCTACCGGCGGGTCACCTCCGCGCTGCCGTAGGGTTCGATTCGACCCGCCCCACTTCCGACCTGCGGTGTGACGATCGGAACACCGGGGCCGACCCCCCTGGTCGAACGTGCCTACCCGGCAGTAACGTCCAGTCGTCCCGCAGCGTCGCAGACGAGGAGCAGTCTTGCTCGACGAGTTCAGCCTTCCGGCCCGCTACCAGGTCCCGAGCGACGGCAACCTCGCCGACCTGGTCCACCAGAACGCGGAGCGGCACCCGGGCGTCGCTGTGCTCAGCCGCAAGTCCGCCGGTCAGTGGCAGGACCTCACCGCCGCCCAGTTCCTCGCCGAGGTGCACGCCGTCGCCAAGGGCCTGGTCGCCGCCGGCCTCGGCCCGGGCGACCGGGTCGCCGTGATGTCCCGCACCCGCTACGAGTGGACGCTGCTCGACTTCGCGATCTGGACCGCCGGCGCGGTCACCGTCCCGGTGTACGAGACCTCCTCCGCCGAGCAGGTGCGGTGGATCCTCGGCGACTCCGGCGCGCTCGCCGTCGTCACCGAGACCGACGCCCACGCCGCCGTGGTCGAGGAGGTCCGCAGCTCCCTGCCCGGGCTGAAGCACACCTGGCAGATCGAGCGGGACGGCATCGCCGCGCTCACCCTGGCCGGCGCCGGCGTGGACGACGCGGTGATCGCCGGGCGCCGGGTGCTGGCCGGGCCGGACTCGATCGCCACCATCGTCTACACCTCCGGCACCACCGGCCGTCCCAAGGGCTGTCAGCTCACCCACGGCAACTTCCTCTCCGAACTGGGCAACGTCACCGCCCGGATGCCCGAGCTGTTCCGCACCGGCGAGTCCTCCGTCCTGCTGTTCCTGCCGCTCGCCCACGTGCTCGGCCGGATCGCCGAGATCGCCGCCGCCATCGCCCCGGTCAAGCTCGGCCACGTCTCCGACATCAAGAACGTCACCGAGGAGCTCGGCTCCTTCAAGCCGACCCTGATCCTCGGCGTCCCCAGGGTGTTCGAGAAGGTCTACAACACCGCCCGCGCCAAGGCCCAGGCCGACGGCAAGGGCAGGATCTTCGACCGCGCCGCCGACACCGCCGTCGCCTACAGCCGCGCCCTGGACGCCGGCGGTCCCTCGCTCGGCCTGCGCCTGCGCCACGCGGTCTTCGACAAGCTGGTCTATGGCAAGCTCCGGGCCGCCCTCGGCGGCCGCTGCAAGACCGCCATCTCCGGCGGCGCCCCGCTCGGCGAACGGCTGGGCCACTTCTACCGCGGCATCGGCTTCGCCGTCCTGGAGGGCTACGGCCTCACCGAGTCCTGCGCCGCCACCGCCTTCAACCCGGACGACAAGCCCAAGATCGGCACCGTCGGCCAGCCGCTGCCCGGCTCCGCGATCCGGATCGCCGAGGACGGCGAGGTGCTGCTCAAGGGTCCGCAGGTGTTCACCGGCTACTGGAACAACCCCGCCGCCACCGCCGAGGCGCTGCGCGACGGCTGGTTCGCCACCGGCGACCTCGGCACCCTCGACGACGAGGGCTACCTGACCATCACCGGCCGCAAGAAGGAGATCATCGTCACCGCCGGCGGCAAGAACGTCGCCCCCGCCGTGATCGAGGACCGCATCCGCGCCCACGCGATCGTCGGCGAGGTCATGGTGGTCGGCGACCGCAAGCCCTTCATCGCCTGCCTGGTCACCGTCGACGACGAGTTCTTCCCCCGCTGGAAGGCCCTCAACGGCAAGCCCGCCGACGCGACGGTCGAGCAGCTGCGCGAGGACCCCGACCTGCTCGCGGCCGTCCAGGCCGCGATCGACGACGGCAACCAGGCCGTCTCGCACGCCGAGGCGGTCAAGAAGTTCCGCCTCCTCACCACCACCTTCACCGAGGCCGGCGGCCACCTCACCCCCTCCCTCAAGCTCAAGCGCAACGTCGTCCTCAAGGACTTCGCCGCCGAGATCGAGGGCCTCTACACCAAGTAGCCCCGCGCCCGGCCGGGTTCCGCCCCGGCCGGGTTCAGCGCTCCTGCAGCAGCCCCGTGAGCCGCTCCGCGAGCATGTCCCAGCGCCAGGCCTCGTGCACCCACTTGCGGCCGGCCTCGCCCATGCCGCGTCGCAGGCCCTCGTCGCCCAGCAGTCGCACCAGCCGCTGGGCGAGCAGCGACTCCCCGCCCCTGCCCGGCACCACGTACCCGGTCTCGCCCTCGCGGACCGCGTCCGGCGCACCGCCGGAGTCCCCGGCGACGACCGGCAGGCCGGTCGCGGAGGCCTCCAGGTAGACGATGCCCAGGCCCTCGACGTCCAGGCCGCCCCGGCGGGTGCGGCAGGGCATCGCGAAGACGTCGCCGGCCCCGTAGTGGGCCGGGAGCTCCTCCCAGGGCACCTCGCCGGTGAAGACCACCGAGGAGCGCACGCCCACCGCGTCCACCAGCTTCTCCAGTTCGGCCCGGTAGGGCCCGCCGCCGACGATCAGCAGCGCCGCGTCGGGCTGGGCCGCCAGTACCTGCGGCAGGGCCCGGATCAGGGTGTCCTGCCCCTTGCGCGGCACCAGCCGCGACACGCACACCACCACCGGCCGCTCGCTGAGCCCGAGCCGGGCCCGCACCGCGTCGCCGCCGGAGTCCGGCCGGAAGACGGACTCGTCGACGCCGGGCGGCAGTTGGACCATCCGCCGGGCGGCGGCCGGCCCGACGGCCCGGGCGATCCGCGAGCGGGTGTACTCGCCGAGGTAGGTCAGCACGTCGGTGCGGGCCGCGACCCGGCGCAGCAACCGGGCGGAGACCGGCAGCCCGGCCCAGGCCGCCTCGTGCCCGTGGGTCATGCCGAGCAGCCGCTCGGCGCCGGCCCTGCGCAGCGCGGGGGCCATCAGTCCGAGCGGGGCGGCGGCGCCGAACCAGACCGAGGTGCAGCCCTCGGCGCGCAGGATCTCGGCGGCCCGGCGGGTGACCCGCGGGGTGGGGAGCATCATCCCGGTGCGGTCGCGGACCACCCGGAAGGGCTGGCGGGCGTCGAACTCGGCGGCCGCGCGGCCGTCCTTCCAGGTGGAGGCGTACACCACGATCGAGTCGGCGGGCTGCCGGACGGCCATGCTGTGGACGAACGTCTGGATCCCGCCCGGCCTGGGCGGGAAGTCGTTCGTGACGATGAGTGTCTTGTGCATGCCTCGGCTCGCTCGGTCGGGGGGTGCGCGGACTACCTTTGCGTGGTCCGTACGATAGGTCACCGTGTCCGTTCAACGGGAACACGGTCCGGCGCTCCGGCGGGGCCGGGTCCGGAGCCCGCAAGGGCCGGTCGGACACGGTTCGGTGAAGGTGGGGGCCACCGTCGCAACCTTTCGGGCGGGACTTCGGTCCTTTACCGGTGGGGCCCCCGACGCGCCCGGTGTCCCGACGCGCACGCGACGACCTGAAGGAGCGCAGTGGAGTCAGCCCAGGCCGAGAAGGCCGGCGGCGCGGAGCCGGTGGCTCCGCCGTCCCGGGCCGGTGCCGCGCCGAGCCGCCGTCCGCTGTGGGCGCTGGGGGCGGGCTGGGTGGCGACCCGGACGCTGATCATCCTGATGGTCGTCAACGTCGTGAAGATCGGCGACGTGAGTTCCGACATCTCGGTGATCTACCACAGCTGGTACGAGGTGCTGCGCACCGGCACCTTCCCGCTGGACGACGTGACCTGGCAGTACCCGCCGGGCGCGGCGCTGGTGATCCTGGCGCCGGGGCTGCTGCCCTGGTCGTACCTGGTGTCGTTCTTCGTGATCTGCGGCGTGGTGGACGCGGCCGCGATGGCGCTGCTGATGCGGGCCGGGGTCCGCAAGGGCCGCAGCTACCTGGGCGCCTGGTACTGGGTGGTGGGCGTGCCGCTGCTCGGGCCGACGGCGTACTGCCGCTACGACATCATCGTGACGGCGCTGGCGATCGCCGGGCTGCTGGTGATGCTGCGGCGCCCGGCGCTGAGCGGGGTGCTGCTGGGCCTGGGCGGGCTGTTGAAGGTGTGGCCGCTGCTGGCGCTGATCGGCTCGCCGCGCGGGCGGCGGACCAGGCGGGTGTGGACCTCGGCGCTGGCGTTCGCGGCCGCGCTGGGCTTCCTGCTGACGGCGGGCATGAACGGGGCGTTCGAGTTCCTGAAGTTCCAGTCGGAGCGCGGCATCGAGATCGAGTCGGTGGGCGCGCTGCCGCTGCACTTCGCGCGGCTGGCCGGGTCGTGGCACGGCACCGTGACGATGAACTACGGCTCGACGGAGTTCCTGGGGCCGTGGGTGCCGGTGATCTCCAAGGTGATGGTCGGGCTGTCGGTGGCGGGTTTCGGCTGGCTGCTGGTGTGGCGGCTGCGGGCGGCCCGCTGGTCGTCGGCGACCACCTTCGACGCGGCGCTGTGCGCGCTGCTGATCTTCATCACGACCAGCCGGGTGATCTCGCCGCAGTACATGATCTGGGTGGTCGGCCTGGTCGCGGTGTGCCTGACGGTGCGGGGCAGCAGCCAGCGGCCGGTGGCCGTGCCGATCCTGGTGGCGTCGGTGCTGACCACGGTGGAGTTCCCGGTGATGTTCGGCGCGGTGAACCACAGCGAGCTGGGCGGGGTGCTGGTGCTGACCGCCCGCAACCTGCTGCTGGTGGTGTGCACGGTGCTCTCGGCGTACCGGCTGTGGCGCTCGACCCGGCGCCCGGAGACGCTGACCACGGTGGTGCTGCCGGCCGAACAGATCGCCCCGCAGTACCCGGTGCGCCCGGGCATCGCCTACGAGCAGGACCTGCTGGACGACCTCACCCCGGCCGACCGGGGCTGACGCCTCCGACCCCCGACCCCCGTTTCTGCAAGTTTCTGAAACTCCTTGCAGAGCGGGGCCCGGTGCTGCCACCATCGCCGGATGATCGACTACGACATCCTGATCGTCGGCGGCGTCGGCGTGGACACCATCGTGCGGGTGGACCGGCTGGAGGTCCCGCCGGGCCGCGACTCGGTGGGCGTCCCCCCGGTGCTGGACTACCCCGCGCACACCGGCAACGGCGTGGCCCTGGCCTGCCTGGCGCTCGGCCTGCGCACCAAGTTCGCCGACTTCCTCGGCGACGACCCGCAGGGCGCCCTGATCCTCGCCGAGTACGCCCGCCGCGGCCTGGACTTCAGCCACCTGCCCGCCCCGGCCGGCACCCCGCGCAGCGTCAACCTGGTCGACCGGGACGGCCTGCGGTTCTCCTTCTACGACGGCCGGCACCCGGCCGACGCCCGACTGCCGCGCGAGTTCTGGCTGCCGCTGCTGGAGCGCTCGGCGCACGTCCACCTGTCGATCACCGGTGTCAACCGGGACATGTACCCGGACATCGAGCGCCTGGGCCGCAGCAGCTCCACCGACCTGCACGCCTGGGACGGCGCCAACGAGCACCACCTGCACTACGCCCTGCGCTCGGACGTGGTGTTCCTCTCCGCCGCGGGCCTGGCGAACCGCCCGGAGGCGGCGATGCGCGCGGTGCTGGAGCGGGGTCGGGCCGAGCTGGTGGTGGCCACCGCGGGCGCGGACGGCGCCTTCCTGCTGACCCGCGACGACGCCGCGCCCCGGCACTTCCCGACCGTCGACCCGGGAGCGCCGGTCGTGGACAGCAACGGCGCGGGCGACGCCTTCGTCTCGGGCTTCCTGCACCACCGGCTGGCGGGCCGCCCGGTGGAGGAGTGCATGCGGGCCGGCGCCGTGGCCGGGGCGTACACCTGCACCGTCGCGGGCACCCACACCGCGTTCCTGGACGCGGCGGGCCTGGAGCGGGCGCTCGCCGCCTCCTGAGCGCCTCCCGAACGCCTTCCGAACGCCGAGGTCACGCCCCGAGCCTGGCCACCTCGCCCGTCCAGTCCCTGGTGAACTCCGCCACGCCGATCCCGAGTTGGGCCCTCATCGCACGGTCGAGCCCGCCCTCGCCGAAGGCCCCGACGGTGCGGTAGAACGCCACCAGCCGGTCCTGCCCGAACCTGCGGGCGATCAGCTCGCAGGCCATCCACGCCAGCTCGTAGGCCTGGGCGATGCCCGCCGCCCCGGCCGTGAACGCCGCGTCGACGGGCAGCGCGGTCGGCACCCGGCCGGCCCGGACGTCCTTGGCCAGCTCGGGGGCGATCTGCCGGGCGGTGCGCCCGGAGTCCAGGTAGCCGGTGTAGTCGGCGACGCCCTCGGAGAGCCACAGCGGCGTCCACGGCCTGGTGTCGGCCCGGGTGGCGACGTGGGTGGCCTCGTGGGTGACCACCACCCGGCGGCCGAGGTCGCTGAGCTGCCGGTAGGCCTCGGGGTTGACCACGATCCGGTCGGCGGGGGTGTGCACGGGGGCGCCGCCGACCGCCAGGGTGACCGCGGCTATGCCCTGGTAGGCGTCCGCCGCGACGTCCATCCGGCGGGCGAACTGCTGCTCGGTGATCGGCAGTTCGAGCAGCAGCCGGGCCTCGGACGGGCCCCAGACGGCCTCCACCGCGGGCACCGCGTGGTCCGCGAGCGCGGCGAGGGCGGTCAGCTCCGCGCCCTCGCCGAGGCCGAGCACCGTACTGCGCCCGCCCTCCACCACCCGTACGGTGCCCAGGTCCCAGGGCGCGGCCGCGCCGGTCGGCGTCTCCCGGGCCACCCGCCAGCCGGCCGCCTCCCGGACGAGTTCGACCTGCCGTTCCAGCAGCGCCGGGTAGTCGTCCACGCCGCCCAGCCGGTAGCCGAGTTGGGCGCCGACGGTGAACCGGTCCGTCCCGTCCGGCGGCTCGGCGAACGAGGTCAGCCGCAGCGCGTACTCGGTGAAGCGCAGCCCGGCGGTGCGGGTCAGCAGGTCCCGGTCGGCCTCCTCGGTGCCCGCCGCGCCGAGCGCCAGCAGCCCTTCGGTGTCCCGGGCGGCGACGGCCCGACCGCGCAGCGACAGCAGCCGGACGACGCTCTCCCGCACCCCGGACGGCGACCCCCCGGCGTCCTGCCGCGGGGCGGCCGGACGCGGCCGCTCCGGCAGCACCCGGGGCAGCGACAGCTGGGCGGCCCCGGCGGCGGCCAGCAGCAGGGCGGCCCGCCGGGACAGCGGGACACCGGCCCGCGGCGGCCCGGCGGCCGTCGGCAGGTCGGTGACCAGGGGTTCGTCGACGAGGCTCAGACCCGCACCACCGTGTTGACCGGCATCGCGCCGACGCTCTCGTAGCGGACCCGGGCGCCGGGGTAGGGCGCGTGCACGACGACGCCCCCGCCGGCGTACATGCCGACGTGGTGCCTGTCGCTGTAGAAGATCACCAGGTCTCCGGGCCGGGCGTCGGCGAGGCTCACCCGCCGGCCGGCCGTGGCCTGCGCCTGCGAGGTCCGCGGCAGGGTCACTCCGGCCTGCCGCCACGACCAGTACATCAGACCGGAGCAGTCGAAGGTGCCGGGGCCGGTGGATCCGTAGACGTACGGGGAGCCGATCTTGGAGATCGCGGCGGCCAGCGCGGCGGCGGCGCGGTCGGAGGAGGGCGGCTGGTCGCCGAGGTCGATCCGGTCGGTGCCCCGGGTGGCGCGCTGCCTGGCCTCCCGGGCGTCGTCGGCGGCCATCCCGGCCCGTTCGGCGGGGGCGAGGCCGTTCAGCAGCCGCTGGGCCTTGGCCAGCCGGTCCCGGACGTCGTCCTTGGCGGCGGACAGCTGCTGCCGGACCTGCTCCAGTTCGGCGAGCTTGGCGCCCGCCTCGCGCCGCCGCTCGTCCAGCCGGCGCTGCCGCTCGGCGAGCTCGCGGAGGCTGTCGGTCTGCCGGGAGGTGGCCTGTTCGAGCGAGCGGGCGCCGGTCAGGTAGCCGGCCGGGTCCTGGTCGAGCATCAGGCGGACGGTGGGGTCCATGCCCTGGGAGCGGTACTGGGCGGCGGCGACGGCGGCCAGGTCGCCGCGCAGCCGGTTGAGCTCCTCCTGCCCGGCGGCGACCTGGTCCTGCAGGCCGCCGGCCTCGACCTGCAGCCGCCTGAGCCGCTCCTGGGTGGCGTTGCACTTCTCCGAGGCCCGCTCGGCCTCCTCGTAGAGCTGGTCGACCCGGGACTTGACCTCGCTGCGGCCCACCGGCTCGGCCGGGCTGCGCGGCGCGGCGGCGGCCCCGCTCACGGTGAGCCCGAGCGCGCCGGTGGCGGCGGCGGTGAGCGCCAGGGCGCGGGCGAGGCGCTGGACGCCGGGCAGTGGGGTGCGACGGTGCACGGACACGCGCGACGGCTCCGATCTGCGGCCGGCCTCCGCCGCCGTCCGCCGTCGGACGGCCGTCCTCGCGGGGGCCCGGGGGCAGAGGTTAGCGAGTCGGATCGATCCAGTCCAAACCCCGACAGCAGCGAATATTTGACCGCGAATCGGACAGCAGAACGAGGACGGCCCGGCACCCCGTGCGGGGTACCGGGCCACCGGGCCTGCCGGTCCGTCAGATCCGGACGATCTTGTTGATCGGCATCACGGTCGCCGACTCGTAGCGGACCTGCGCGCCGGTGTGCGGGGCGTGGACGATCTGCCCGTTGCCGACGTACATGCCGACGTGGTGCTGGTCGCCGTAGTAGATGATCAGGTCGCCCGGCCGGGCGTTGGCGATGTTGGTGCCCAGGCTGGTGCCGGCCGAGGCCTGCGCCTGCGAGGTCCGCGGGATGGACACCCCGGCCTGCTTGTAGGCCCACTGCATCAGGCCGGAGCAGTCGAAGGTGCTCGGCCCGGCCGCGCCGTACGAGTACCAGCTGCCCAGCTTGGAGAGGGCCGCGCCGACCGCGTTGCCCGCGAAGTTGGAGGTCGCCGGGGCGTTGAGCACCTCGCGCGCGGTGTCCCGGGAGGCCCGCTGCGGGGCGGCGGCCTCGGCCTGCGCCTTGGCGTTCTCGGCGGCCTTGGCCTCGGCGGCGGCGAGCTGCTCGCGCTCCTGCTGGGTGAGCGTGTTGAGCAGGTCCTGGGCCTTGGCCAGCTTCGCCTTGACCTCGTCCTTGTCGGCCTGCAGCGACTTGGTGGTGGCGTCCAGCTCGGCGAGCTTGGCCTCCGCCTCCTTGCGCTGCGCGTCGAGCTTGGCCTGCTCGCCCTTGAAGGTCTTGAGCAGGTCGGCCTGGGTGGAGCCGACCGCGTTCATCGTGCCGGCCTGACCGAGGAAGGCGTCCGGGCTGCTGGAGAGCATCAGCTGCACGGTCTGCGGCATCCGGCCGGTGCGGTACTGCTCGGCGGCGATGCCGGCCAGGCCCTCCTGCGCGGTGGTCACCTGCTCCTGCTGCCGGGCGAGCTGGTCCTGCAGTTGGCCGACCTGCTTCTGCAGCTCCTGCTGCTTCTCGACGGACGCGTTGAGCGCCTCCGTCTTGACCTCGGCCTCCTCGTTGAGCTGGTCGACCTGCTGCTTGACCTGGTCCTTGGTCGGCGCGGGGTCGGCGTGCGCTCCGCCCTGGGCGGACAGCGCCACGGCAGCGGCGGCGGTGGCAGTGAGAATCGAGACCCGGGCACGGCCTGCGGGCTTGGGACGGCGATGGGACGCCACGAAGGCGGACTCCTTCTTCCTCACACCGCCTACCGGGTGAGCTGACGGGTTCGGGCCGGAAGAGACGCCCTACGACGCCTCACCGGCCGCGTACCGCGGTCGGCCCGGCGCCGATTCACCCCGGGGGAACGTGGTTCCCCGGCTCCGTTCGACAGCACCCCCGTGGGGGTATCCCCGTCGGCAGACCCGGTGGTGACGGTCTGCCCGCTGCGTCACGGACTCGGCGGCGACCTCCGCCGTCGCCCCCCTTGGGCGATCGACTCTGCGGTGGTCGAGGCAAGACCCTAGTAACCGATCCGTGATCCGTTCAAATCCTTGTCAGAAAAAAATCTGATTCTGAATCAAATACCCCGGCAAATATGACCGAACGTGATCGATTCGCTACACTGAGCGTAATAATTCTCACCATATGGTTGAGAAATGCCACGCCCGGACGTGTCGCGGATCACAGGGGGATCTCGACCCGTCCGGGCGTGTCACGATGCGTCAGTTGTCGCCCGGTGGGGCGTTTGTCCGGTTCGTCGGCCCGTCAGGTCGACCGGTCAGACCCGGCGGATGGTGGAGATCGGCAGGGTGTCGACCTTCATCGTCTTCACCACGTCGCCGGTGCGCGGCGCGTGCACCACCAGGCCGTTGCCGATGTACATGCCCACGTGGTGCCGGTCGCCGTAGTAGATGACCAGGTCGCCGGGCTGCGCGTTGTGCCAGTCGGTGCCCACGTTCACGCCGTAGCTGCCCTGCGACTGCGAGGTGCGCGGCAGCGAGACGCCGGCCTGCTTGTACGCCCAGACCATCAGGCCCGAGCAGTCGAAGGTGCTCGACCCGGTGGCGCCCCACACGTACGGCGAGCCCTGCTTGCCGAGCGCCGCGCTCACCGCGACCGCCGCGTAGCCGCTGGCCTTCGGCAGGGTCGAGGGGTCGACGGTGGACCGGGAGGAACCGCGCGAGGCGGTGCCGCCGCCGTCGCCCTGGAGGATCGCGGCCCGGTCGGCGGCGTTCAGCTTGGAGAGCTGGCGGCCTGGTCGAAGGAGGACGCCTTGGCCAGGTACTGGTCCGGGTCGGCGGAGAGGATCAGCTGCATCGACGGGTCGACGCCGCCCTGCCGGTACTGGTCCCCGGCGACCACCGCGAGGCCCGAGGCCAGCTCGGTCAGCTGCTCCTGGCCGCGGGCCACCTGGTCCTGCAGGTCGGCGGCCTGCTTGCGCAGCTGGTCGGCCCGCTCCTTGGCGCCGTTGTACTTCTCGGCCGCCTGCTCCTGCTCCTCCAGCAGCTTGTCGACCTGCGCCTTGACCTCGTCCTTGTTCGGCTGGGCCGGGGCGGCGTGCGCGCTGGCCTGGGCCGTCAGGGCGACCGCGGTCGCGGCGGCGGCGGTGAACACGGAGATCCGCGCACGGCTCGGCTGCTTGGGACGGCGGTGGGAGGCCAAGGGGGTGCTCCTTCTTCCTGCTGGACTCACCCCAACGAGTGACAGTCCGGAATATAGGTTTGACGCCAGACCCTAGTGAAGTCCCCGGCCTCGCGTCCACTCCCGGGGGCTTCCGGTCCACCTCGTGCGACCCCCTTCACCGGACCGTCACACTCCGGCCGCCCGGCGGCCCCCTGACCGCGCCTCAGCTGCGCGCCAGCCGGTTCAGCAGCAGCACCGAGGCCACCGGCCGGGCGCCCGCCTTGCGCACCCCGTCCGCGACCTCCTTGTCCGCGGAGACCACCACCACCGGCCGGCCCTGCGGCTCGGCCCGCACCAGCCGGCGGATCAGCTCGTCCGCGGTCTCCCCGGTCCGGCTGAAGCGCACCCGCACCCCGCGCGGCGGAGCCATGATCACCGGCACGTCCAGGTCCTGGCCGTCGAAGACGCAGGTCACCTCGGCCTGGGTGCGCTGGGCCAGCATCGCCAGCCCGCCCAGCAGCCTCATCCGCTGCTGCTCCAACGGGAGTTGGGGGTAGCCGCTCTTGGTCACGTTGTAGCCGTCCACCACCAGGTGGACCTGCGGGATGGCCAGCAGCTGGTCCAGCAGCGCCGGGTCGTCCTCGGCCAGGCCGCGCCGGGCCACGTCGTGCGGCGAGGCCGAACCCGGCTCCACCGCCTCCACCAGGTCGGCCGGGCGCAGCGCCGTCACCGGCAGCGCCAGCTCCCGCTGCAGGCCCTGGGCGGACTGCAGCACGGCGTCCAGTAGCAGGCGCAGCCGCATGTCCTCCACGCTGCGGCCCTCGCGGGCGGTGCGCCGCCCGCTCTCCACCGCGGCCTCCAGCTCGGCGATCCGGTGCCGCAGCCGCCTGGCCTCGCTCTCCGCAGCGCTGCGCTCGGCGGCCGCGGCGGCCCGGGCCGCCTCCAGCTCCCCGACCAGCCGTCGGCTCTCGGCCTGCGCCCGGCGGGTGTCCGCCTCCAGCGAGCGGACCTTCTTGCGCAGCGACTCCGCGTCCCTGCGCACCCCCTCGGCCTCGGCCCGGTGGCGCTCCAGCTCGGCCCGGGCGGCCGTCCGGGCCTCCGCCAGCTCCTCCTGGAGCTTCTCGGCCAGCCGGGCCGCCTCGGCCACCGCGCCCTCGGCGTCGACCCGCTCGGCCTCCTCGCCGGCCTCCTCCACCAGCCGGGTCCAGCCGGACGGCCGCACCAGGTAGGCGGCGGCCGCGACGTCCATCGGGTCCGCGGCGGCCGGGACGGTGCCCGCCTCCAGCGCCTGCACCAGGTCGGGCTGGCCCAGCCGCAGCCGCTCGGCTATCCGGACCCGGAACGCCGGGTCCGACTCCAGCGCGGCGGCCAGCGCGGTCGCCGCGTACTTGGCCCGCCGGGCCGGGGTGAACTTGGCGTACGGGCGCAGCGAGGCGGGCAGTTCGCCCGCCGCGATGCCGCCGAGCGCGTCCGAGGCGATGCCGACCACCCGCCGGCGCACGCCCTCGGGCAGGGGGCGCCCGGCCGTCTCCGCACCTCCGTGCGGCTCCGGGGCCGGGGCGGGCGCGGTCCCGTCCGTGCCCGCGGGCGCGTTCGCTGCCTCCGCCACTGTCCTCGGCTCCGATCCTGATCCCGGGCGGGCCCCTCCGGCGGGTGCCGGGCGGGGCGTTGGTGTCCGCCGCTGCTGCCAATTGTCCCGTCTACCGTGCCGCACCGACAGCACCCCGCCGACGAGTCCGCCCCGCGCCCCCGTCCGGGCCGGACGGGAACGCGGGGCGGTCGAAGTCGCGTCAGCCCTGCTGGGCGCCGTCCTCCGGGGCCTCCTCCGCGCCGGGGCGGGCCACCAGCTCGACCTGGTCGACGGCGTTGCACCAGCGGCAGCGCACGGACTCGATGGTCTCGGACAGCACCTGGGTCTCCTCGACCTTGGACTCGCCGGAGAGGTCGAAGTGCAGGAAGTCGGTCACCCGGGACGAACGGGTGACGTCGAAACGGGTCAGGTTGCCGCACAGGGTGCAGCGCCAGCGGGTCTCGGCGGTCGGCGCGGCAATGCTCATCAGTGGTCCCTCTCGGCTGGTCCCGGTTCCGGGCCTCCAGCCTATTGCCTGCGGCCGGACGGACGGCCCACCGGTCCACAGCCCGGACGCTCACCCGGCCGGAGCAGCGCCCGGTGTCGCGGGTGCGCCCCCGAGGAATGCTGACCGGCATGGTGCTCTCCGCCCCCGCCCGGGCCGGCTCGCCGGCGGCCGTGCGGGCCGCCCGCACCCCGGTCGCCACGTACCTGCTGATCGCCCTGGCCGCGCTGGCCATGCTGACCGGCCCGTCCGGCCTGAACCCGCTGTACGGCAGCGGCGACGCCCGGGCCTGTGCCGAGCAGCGCTACGAGCACCGCTGGGGCGCCGTCCCGGCCGAGCTGCTGGGCGGGCACCCGCTGTCGGCCGCCGAGCTGGCGGCGCTCCCCCCGGCCGCGCCCGGCTGCGTGCTGCCGGCCACCCCCGGCAAGATCCCCGAACTGTCGGCGGTAACCGCGCTGTTCGTCCACGCGGGCTGGCTGCACCTGGTCGGCAACCTGCTGTTCCTGTTCGTCTTCGGCCCGGCGGTGGAGGCCCGGCTGGGCCGGGTCCGCTTCCTGGTCGGCTACCTGGCGATCGGCGTCCTGGCCACCTACGGTTACGCGCTGGCCGAGGAGGGCACCCCGGACGCGGTGCGGGCGCTGGTCGGCGCGTCCGGCGCGATCGCCGGGGTGCTGGGCGCGTTCCTGCGGCTGCACCCGCGGGCCCGGGTGACCACGCTGGTGCCGGTCCTGCTGTTCCTGCCGCTGCGCTTCCCGGCCTGGCTGGTGCTCGGCCTCTGGTTCGCCCTGCAGTTCTGGTCGGTCACCTCCGGCGGCGACGGGGTGGCCTACCTGGTGCACGTGATCGGCTTCGTGACGGGCTGGTTGTTCGCCTGGGCCGCCCGTCCGGCGGGCGATACCCTGGGCGGACCTTCTCGAACAGGAGTTGCTCAGTGATCACCGCGATCGTCCTCATCAACACCGACGTCGACCGGATCCCCGAGATCGCGGAGGCCATCGCCGCCATCGAGGGCGTCAGCGAGGTCTACTCCGTCACCGGGACGTACGACCTGGTCGCGATGGTCCGGGTGCGCAACCACGAGGACCTGGCCGAGGTGATCCCCGGCCGCCTCAACAAGGTCCCGGGCGTGACGAACACCGAGACCCACATCGCCTTCCGCACCTACTCCCAGCACGACCTGGAGGCGGCGTTCTCGCTCGGCCTGGACGGCTGAGCCTCAGCGCTGCTGCCCGGTGTCGGCGACGCAGCGGCCGCCCTCGTTGCGGTAGCTCCACTTCGCGCCGTCACTGACCAGCTCCCGGACGGCCGACAGGAAGCGGTCCAGGTGCTCGACGGGCGTCCCGGCGCCGAAGCTGACCCGGATCGCGTTCAGGCTGCGCTCCCCCGGCAGCGACGGCTCCGGCGCCCCGCACTCGCTCGGCCCCGACTCCTCGCCGCCCAGCAGGGTGCGCACCAGCGGGTGGGCGCAGAACAGGCCGTCCCGGACGCCGATGCCGTACTCGGCGGACAGCGCGGCCGAGAAGTGCGAGCTGTTCCAGCCGCGCACCACGAACGACACCACGCCGACCCGGTCGGAGCCCTCGCCGAACAGGTTCAGCACCCGCACCTCGGGGATCTCCGCCAGGCCCTCGGTCAGCTTCGCCACCAGCGCCCGCTCCCGGGCCTCCAGCGCCTCGAAGCCCGCCTCGTCCAGCGCCCGGCAGGCCGAGGCGATCGCGTACGCGCCGATCACGTTCGGCGAGCCGGCCTCGTGCCGGGCCGGGCCGGTGTGCCACTCGACCGCGACCGAGCCGTCCAGCTCCCGGGCCACCGTCCGGCTCGCCCCGCCGCCGGCCAGGTACGGCTCCGCCGCGTCCAGCCAGTCGGAGCGGCCCGCCAGCACGCCGGCGCCGAACGGCGCGTACAGCTTGTGCCCGGAGAACGCCACCCAGTCGACGCCCAGCTCCCGCACCGAGACCCGGTGGTGGGGGGCCAGCTGGGCCGCGTCCAGCACCACCCGGGCGCCGTAGCGGTGCGCGACCGCGGTCAGCTCCTTGACCGGCCACAGCTCGCCGGTCACGTTGGACGCGCCGGTCACGCAGAACAGCTTCGGGCCCTCGGCCGCGCCCAGCAGCGCCTCCTCCAGCGCCGCCACCGCCTCGGCGTGCGAACGCGGCGCCCGCAGGTAGCGCACCGTCAGGCCCTCGCGCCGCCACGGCAGCAGCGAGGCGTGGTGCTCGGTCTCGAACGCGAACACCTCGGTGCCGGCCGGCACCGCGCCCGCCAGCAGGTTCAGCGAGTCGGTGGTCGCCCGGGTGAACACCACCTGGTCCCCGTCCCGCAGGTCCAGGAACTCCGCGACGGTCCGCCGGCTCTGCTCGAACAGGTCGGTCGACAGCTGCGAGAGGTAACCGGCCCCGCGGTGCACCGAGCCGTAGTACGGCGCGTACGCCGCGACGTCGTCCCACACCCGCTTCAGCGCCGGGGCGCTCGCCGCGTAGTCCAGCGCCGCGTACCCGACCTTCTCGCCGGAAGCCAGCGGAACCTCGACGTCCGCGCCCAGTACCGCCAGCGGCTCGCAGATCTCGGTGGTGACAGACATGGGTGCACTCCTCCACGGGGTCAGGACCCCGGAGGATTGGCTCCGCAGGTCCGCGCTTGCCACGCGGACCTGTCGCCGCGCAGCCCGGTCCTCACCCAGGGCACCCCGCCACGGACGGAGGGTTGCCGGACAGCCAGCTGGGGCTACGCGCTGTCACTCATGACCTGGCGAAGAGATTACACGACACCCGCCCCGTCTCAACACCCGTCCGGATGCCGAGACGGACTTCCCGGGAGACGAGGGGGAGCGGTCCGGCGGCCCGGGGAACGGCGGGTCCCGGCCGCTACCGGCCGGAGCCCACCGGAGGCCCGAGCCGCCGGACGCCTCACGCCTGCGTCGCTTCCGCCCAGCGCTTGAGCAGCGCCCCCGCCGCGCCGGAGTCGATCGCCGCCACCGTCCGGGCCATCGCCGCCGCGAGCTGCTCGGTGAGCGGCGCCTCCCCCAGGTCGAGCGCGACCAGCGCGGCCGCGCTGTTGAGCACGACGGCGTCCCGCACCGGGCCGCGCTCGCCGTTCAGCACCCTCCGGGCGACGTCCGCGTTGTACTCGGGGTCGGCGCCCCGCAGGGCCTCGACGCCGGCCAGCTCGATGCCCACCTGGCGCGGGTCGAACCGGGTCTCCGTCACCTCGCCGTCGCGGACCACCCACACCTGCGAGGTCGTGGTGACGGTCAGCTCGTCGAGCCCGTCGTCGCCGCGGAAGACCAGGCCCTGCGCGCCGCGCCGGGCCAGCACGCCGGCGATCAGCCCGGCCAGGCGGGTGTCGAAGCAGCCGACGGCGTGCGAGGTGACCCGGGCGGGGTTGGTGAGCGGGCCGAGGATGTTGAAGACCGTGGGGACGGCCAACTCGGCGCGCGCCTGGGCGGTGTGGCGCATCGAGGGGTGGAACTTCGCGGCGAAGCAGAAGGTCAGGCCGACCTCCTCGGCCACCGCCGCGACCCGCTCCGCGGAGAGCTCCAGGTTGACGCCGAGCCGCCCGAGCACGTCCGAGGAGCCGGAGGCGGAGGAGGAGGCCCGGTTGCCGTGCTTGACGACCTTCGCCCCGGCGGCGGCCGCGACCACCGCGGACATGGTGGAGATGTTGACCGTCTTGGCCCGGTCGCCGCCGGTGCCGACGATGTCGACCGCGGGGCCGGGGATGTCCAGCGGCAGGGCGTGCGCGTACATCGCCTCGACCAGGCCGGCGATCTCCTCGACCGTCTCGCCCTTGCCGCGCATGGCGATCAGGAAGCCGGCCACCTGCACGGGACTGGCCTCGCCGCTCATGATGCGGTCCATCGCCCACGCGGTGTCGGCCTGCGCCAGGTCGTTGCCCCCCAGCAGCGAGGAGAGCAGGTCCGGCCAGGTGCGGACCACCTGCGCGGGGTCGCTACCGCCGTTCGCAGAGTGCACGTTCACCATGGCTGACTCCAGCTCTCGTCATCGTCCCGGAGGAATCCCGAAGAAACGACGTCAGCCTATCGAGCGAGCGGGGACGGCCGCCCGGAGTTGCCGTCCCCTTCTCTCCAGTTGAGACGCGCCCGTGAGACGGTCAGCGCCCGGCGGGCGCCCGGCGGGCCAGCCGGGCCCGCAGCAGGGTGACCGCGGCGTCGGCCAGGGCGACCGGGTCGACCGGGTGCGAGATCGCGGCGTCGGCCCGGCTCCAGGCAGCGAGCCAGGAGTCCTGCGGCCGGCCGATCACGACCAGGACCGGCGGGCAGCCGTAGATCTCGTCCTTCAGCTGCCGGGTGAGGCCCAGCCCGCCGGCCGGGACGGCCTCGCCGTCCAGCACGCAGAGGTCGACGCCGCCCTTCTCCAGGGCGCGCAGCACCGCGGGGGCGGTGGCGCACTCCAGGTACTCCAGGGCGGGGACGTCCGCGGCGGGCCGCCGACCGAGGGCGAGGGTCACCTGCTCACGGGTGTTGCGGTCGTCGCTGTAGACGAGAACGGTGAGCGTCTCGTCGGAGTGCTGCGCCATGGCCCCTGCTTCCTGGTGCTCGTCCTCTTATATGTGTGCCCACGCCGGGCGGCCCCGACCGAACGGCCCAGTGTGACCCGGGCCACGTCCTTGGACGGATGCTACTCCCGCACGCGCTTCCTGCGGAGACCCCGGCGCGATCTCGCTCAAGCCGCCGCGCCCCGGACTCACTCCGGCGGCCCAGCGGGCCCACCCGGTCCGAACAACCGTCAGAAAACGGACGGTGCGCGAGGCGGGCATACCTCACGCACCGGACACTCCGAGGGACACCCCCCGGCGTGAAGACGGAATAAGGGACCGACATAATGTCCGTCGTGGCGACAGCAACAGCAACAGAAACCGGACACGCGCACGGAGCGGTCAACAGGCCGAACCTGGTCAGCGTCGGAACCATTGTCTGGCTGAGCTCGGAGCTGATGTTCTTCGCGGCCCTGTTCGCGATGTACTTCACCCTCCGCTCGGTCAAGGGTGCCGAGTTCTGGCACGAGAAGGCCCATGCCCTCAACGTGCCGTTCTCCTCGGTCAACACCACGATCCTGGTGCTCTCCTCGCTCACCTGCCAGCTCGGCGTGTTCGCCGCCGAGCGCGGTGACGTGAAGAAGCTGCGCTCGTGGTTCACGATCACCTTCGTGATGGGCGCCATCTTCATCGGCGGCCAGATCTTCGAGTACACCGAGCTGGTCAAGAAGGACGGTCTCTCGCTGTCCTCCGACCCGTACGGCACGGTGTTCTACCTGACCACCGGCTTCCACGGACTCCACGTGACGGGTGGTCTGATCGCCTTCCTGCTGGTCCTCGGACGGACCTACGCGGCGCGGCGGTTCACCCACGAGCAGGCAACCGCGGCGATCGTGGTGTCGTACTACTGGCACTTCGTCGACGTCGTGTGGATCGGCCTGTTCGCGACCATCTACCTGATCAAGTAACAGCCGCCCCGCCCCCTGACCCCGCGTCACCTCGACGCGTGGGAGTCGGGGGCAGGCTGCTGCCGACCAGATCCTGACACCGGGGTTATTCCGTGAAAAAGCTCTCCGCACGACGGCGCCACCCACTGGCGGCGGTCGTCGTCCTACTTCTCGCCCTGGCGGCCACCGGGGGGCTGTACGCCGCTTTCGCGCCCGCCGGGAAGGCGCAGGCCGACAGCTCCGCGCAGTCGCTCGCCATCGACGAGGGCAAGAAGCTCTTCGCCGTCGGCTGCTCCTCCTGCCACGGCCTGAACGGCCAGGGCACCTCTGACGGCCCCTCGCTGGTCGGCGTCGGTTCCGCCGCGGTCGACTTCCAGGTCGGCACCGGTCGCATGCCGGCCCAGCAGCCCGGCGCCCAGGTCCCGAGCAAGAAGAACGTCTACTCGCAGGCCGAGATCGACCAGCTGGCCGCCTACGTGGCCTCGCTGGGCCCCGGCCCGGTCGCCCCGACCACCGAGCAGTACGAGCCGTCCAGCAACGAGGTGACCAACGCCGAGCAGGTCGCCAAGGGCGGCGAGCTGTTCCGCACCAACTGTGCCCAGTGCCACAACTTCGCGGGCAAGGGCGGCGCGCTGACCAACGGCAAGTACGCCCCGTCCCTCGAGGGCGTGGACGCCAAGCACATCTACGAGGCCATGCAGACCGGCCCGCAGAACATGCCGTCCTTCCCCGACACCACCATGCCGGAAGAGCAGAAGCGCGAGATCGTGGCGTTCGTCCGCCACACGAACGACGAGCCCAACCAGGGCGGTCTCGCTCTGGGCAGCCTCGGCCCGGTGACCGAGGGCCTGTTCGGCTGGATCTTCGGTCTCGGCACGCTGATCGTGATCGCGATCTGGGTCGCCGCCCACACCACCAAGGCCAAGAAGTCATGAGCCACGACATGTCAGAGAACCTGCCGGAGGCCCACGTGGCCTCCCACGGCACGGACGTCGTCTCCCACGACGACCCGTTCGCCGACCCGGGCCTGCCGGCCCACGAGCCGCGTCGGACCGACATCGACGAGCGGGCCGCCAAGCGGGCCGAGCGCCAGGTGTCGCTGATGTTCGTGGTCTCGATGCTGGCGACCGTCGGCTTCATCGCGTCCTACGCCGCGATCGACGCCGACAAGATCGTCTACATCTTCCCGCTGGGCCACGTCAGCGCCCTCAACTTCGCCCTGGGCATGACCCTCGGCGTGGCGCTGTTCTGCATCGGCGCGGGCGCGGTCCACTGGGCCCGCACCCTGATGTCGGACCACGAGCTGCCGGCCGAGCGCCACCCGATCGAGGCCGACGACGACGTCCGCAACGACGTCATCGAGCAGTTCAAGACCGGTGCCGCGGAGTCCGGCTTCGGCCGTCGCAAGATGATCCGCAACACCCTGATCGGCTCGATGGCCCTGGTGCCGCTGTCCGGCGTGGTGCTGCTGCGCGACCTCGGCCCGCTGCCGGAGAAGAAGCTGCTCCACACCGGCTGGAACGAGGCCGAGCCGAGCAAGCCGATCAAGCTCGTCAACATGAACACCAACGAGCCGATGAAGCCCGAGGACATCGTCCAGGGCTCGCTGACCTTCGCGAAGCCCGAGGGTCTGGAGGAGTCGGCCGAGGACTTCCAGCAGCAGATCGCCAAGGACGCGCTGATGATCGTCCGGATCGCTCCGGGCGACATCAAGGACGCCGAGTCCCGTGACAAGGGCTTCGAGGGCATCCTCGCCTACTCGAAGATCTGCACCCACGTCGGCTGCCCGATCTCGCTGTACGAACAGCAGACCCACCACGCGCTCTGCCCCTGCCACCAGTCGACCTTCGACCTGGCGGACGGCGCTCGCGTCATCTTCGGCCCGGCCGGCCACCCGCTGCCGCAGCTGAAGATCACCACCGATGAGCAGGGCTTCCTGATCGCCACCGGCGACTTCGACGAGCCCGTCGGCCCGAGCTACTGGGAGCGTCCGCGATGAGTTCCGCAAGCGGCACCAAGAGCAGTGCCTCCAAGCCGGCCAGCACCCGGGCCAAGCCCGCGAACAAGGCCGAGGCGACCGCCGACTGGGTCGACGGCCGGCTGGGGATCTACTCCCTGGCCAAGGCCAACCTGCGCAAGATCTTCCCGGACCACTGGTCCTTCATGCTCGGCGAGATCTGCCTCTACAGCTTCATCATCATCATCCTCACGGGTGTGTACCTGACGCTGTTCTTCAAGCCGAGCATGGCGGAGACCGTCTACCACGGCAGCTACCTGCCGCTGAACGGCATCCGGATGTCGGAGGCGTACGCCTCGACGGTGAACATCAGCTTCGAGGTCCGCGGCGGTCTGCTGATCCGCCAGATCCACCACTGGGCCGCGCTGGTCTTCGTGGCGGCGATGTTCGTCCACATGATGCGCGTCTTCTTCACCGGCGCGTTCCGCAAGCCGCGCGAGATCAACTGGCTGTTCGGCTTCCTGCTGCTGTGCCTGGGCTTCTTCGACGGCTTCTTCGGCTACTCGCTGCCGGACGACCTGCTGTCGGGCACCGGCATCCGCTTCATGGAGGGCGCGATCCTCGCGGTGCCGATCGTCGGCACCTACATCCAGATGTTCCTGTTCGGCGGCGAGTTCCCGGGCACCGACATCATCCCGCGCTTCTTCACCATCCACGTGCTGCTCATCCCGGGCATCATGCTGGGCCTGCTGGTCGCGCACCTGATCCTGGTCTTCTACCACAAGCACACCCAGTGGGCGGGCCCGGGCAAGACCGAGAAGAACGTCGTCGGCATGCCGCTGATGCCGGTCTACATGGCCAAGGCCGGCGGCTTCTTCTTCCTGGTGTTCGGCATCATCGCGGTGATGTCCGCGGTCGCCACGATCAACCCGGTCTGGGCGTACGGCCCGTACCGTCCGGACCAGGTCTCCACCGACGCCCAGCCCGACTGGTACATGGGCTTCGCCGAGGGCCTGATCCGCTTCATGCCGGGCTGGGAGATCTCGGTCTGGGGCGGCCACACGCTGAACCTGGGCGTGTTCATCCCGCTGATGATCTTCCCGCTGGTGCTGGTCGCCATCGCGGTGTGGCCGTTCATCGAGTCCTGGGTCACCGGCGACAAGCGCGAGCACCACATCCTGGACCGCCCGCGCAACGCCCCGGTCCGCACCGCGTTCGGCGCGGCCTGGATCGCGCTGTACCTGGTCCTGTTGGTCGGTGGTGGCAACGACCTGGTCGCCACCCACCTGCACATGTCGATCAACACGATCACCTACGCGGTCCGCGTCGGCTTCTTCGTGGTGCCGGTCCTCACCTTCATCGTCACCAAGCGCTGGTGCCTCGGCCTCCAGCGCCGCGACAAGGACAAGGTGCTGCACGGGCGCGAGTCCGGCATCATCAAGCGCCTGCCGCACGGTGAGTTCGTCGAGGTCCACACGCCGCTGCCGCAGAAGGACCTGCACACCCTCACCGCCCACGAGCAGCCCCGGCCGCTGGAGCTGCCCGCCGAGACGGACGAGAACGGTGTGGCCCGCAAGGCCGGCGCGATCACCAAGGCCCGGGTGAAGCTC
Source organism: Kitasatospora phosalacinea (assembly GCF_000716545.1). Classification (GTDB taxonomy): domain Bacteria; phylum Actinomycetota; class Actinomycetes; order Streptomycetales; family Streptomycetaceae; genus Kitasatospora; species Kitasatospora phosalacinea. The sequence goes on along the minus strand of NZ_JNWZ01000029.1, from coordinate 7,044 downwards.
TCCGAGGGCTTCTACGGCGAGGGCAACCAGATCGCCAAGCCCACCACCGAGGAGTACCACGAGATCACCAGCGGCCACGGCCACCACTGATCCCGTGTAGCTGTCACGCCACGTCAGAACCCCCACCGGCTCCGGCCGGTGGGGGTTCTGTCACAGCGGGGCGGCCCGGCCGCGGGGCCCTGTTATGTTGGCCGGGTGCACCTGGTGATCGACGCCCAGTCCCCCACCCCGCCCTACGAGCAGATCCGCTCGCAGATCGCGGCCCTGGCCCGTACGGGCGAGCTCCCGGTCGGCCTGAAGCTCCCCACCGTCCGCGCCCTCGCCGAGCGGCTCGGCCTCGCCGCGAACACGGTGGCCCGCGCCTACCGCGAGCTGGAGGCCGACGGCGTGGTCGAGACCCACGGCCGGGCGGGCACCACCGTCGCCCCCTCCGGGGACGCCGCGCACCGCCTGGCCGCCGGCGCCGCCGCCGAGTACGCCTCCCGCGCCGCCCGCCTCGGCCTCACCCGCGACGAGGCCCTGGCCGCCGTCGCCACCGCCCTCGGCGTGGCCTACCGCTGACTCGTCCCGGCCCGCCCGTGCCCTCCCGGGGGTTCCCGGGCGGGGCCGAACGCGAGGACGGCGCCACCAGCTCCCGCGCAGGGGCCGGTGGCGCCGTCGTCCGCTCGCTTCCTCACACCGCCCGGTGCGTGACCTCCCCGCCGAGCACCGTCATCAGCACCGGGACCCGGGCCAGTTCGGTGTCCGGCACCGTCAGCGGGTCCCGGGCGAGCACCGTCAGGTCCGCCCGGAAGCCGGGGGCCAGCCGTCCGGCGCGGGTCTCCTCGCCCGCCGCCCAGGCCGGGGCGAGGGTGTACCCGGCCAGGGCCCGCAGCGGGGAGAGGGCCTGGCCGGGCAGGTGCGGGGGCTGCTGCAGGTCCCGGCTGGGGCGGCGGTGCCGGGCGCCGGCCATCACGCCCAGCGGTTCGAACGGGGCGATCGGCCAGTCCGAGCCGAGGACGACCCGGGCTCCGGCCTCGGCCAGGTCGCGGCAGCGGAAGGCCCGGTTGGCGCGCTCCTCGCCGAGTCGCCGGGACCAGTTGTCGGTGTGGTCGGCCCGGGTGTAGTCGGTGCAGTGGGTGGGCTGCATCGAGGCGGTGACGCCCAGCGCGGCGAACCGGGCGACGGTGTCGTCGGGCACCGTCTCGACGTGCTCGACCCGGTGCCGGGCGCCCGGTCCGTGCTCGGCGAGGGCCAGCTCCACCGCGTCCAGGACGTGCCGGACGGCGGCGTCGCCGATCGCGTGGGTGGCGGTCGCCACCCCGGCCCGGTGCAGTTCGCCGATCACCCGGGTGTACGCGGCGGGGTCGGGCCAGAACGCGCCGGTCGACTCGCCGTGGCAGTCCGGGAGTTCGAGCCAGGCGGTGCCGTTGTCGATGGTGCCGTCCATGAACAGCTTCGCGCCGGCGACCTGCCAGCGCCGTCCGCCCTCGCCCTGGCGGCGGACCAGTTCGGCCAGCTCGGCCGGGCCCGCGCCGGGCTGCACCCAGGGGGCGATCCGCAGCCGCAGCGGGAGCTGTCCGCGCTCCTCCAGGGCGGCGTAGACGGCCAGGCTGTCCCCGTTGGCGTCCATCGCGTGGCCGCCGGTGAGGCCCGCCGCGGCCATCCGGCGCAGCACGTCGGCGGTGGCCCGGCAGAGTTCCTCGAAGCTCGGGCGGGGGGCGATCGCCTCGACGAGTTCGCAGGCGGCGTCCTCCAGCAGCAGGCCGGTCGGGCGGCCGGAGTCGTCGCAGACCACCTCGGCCGAGCCCTGATCGAAGCGGCGCGGGCCGTCGATCCCGGCCAGTTCCAGCGCCCGCCGGCTGACCAGCATGGAGTGCGCGTCGAACAGGTCGATCGCGGCGGGGATGCCGTCCAGCACCGGCCCCACGCTGTCGGCCGAGACCGGCAGCCCGCCGAAGGCGTTCGGGTCCAGGCCCCAGCCGCGCAGCCACTGCCCGTCCTTCAACTCCCTCCGGGCGGCGGCGAGTTCGCTGCGGACGGCGGCCAGGTCGGTACAGCCGGACAGGTCCGCCCCGGCGGTGCGCTCGGCGCCGGAGACGGGGTGCAGGTGGCCGTCCACCAGGCCGGGGACGACCACCGCGCCGTCCAGGTCGACCACCTCGGCGCCGCTCCCCCGCCCGCCGTCCGGTCCGAACCCGGCGATCCGGCCGCCGCTCAGGGTGAGCGTGTCGTGGGGCAGGAAGGCCCCGCTGCCGGGGTCGAGCAGCCGGGCGTTGGTCAGGACGAGGTCGGGGTGCACGGGTGGCTCCTCAGCGGTGGTGCGGTCAGTGCGGGGTGCCGAGCGCTCCGGCCGGGAGGCCGAGTCCGCGTTCGGCGAGGGCGTGCGCCATCCCGGTGACCGCCCCGGGTCGGCCGGTGCGGTCGGTGTTGGCGTGCGCCCCCAGGCCGTCCAGGACGACCAGGAGCTGGATCGCGGTGACGTGCGGGTCCGGGGTGCGGAACTCCCCGGACTCGACGCCGTCGCGCAGCAGTGCCGTCAGCCCTTCCCGCCAGAGCGCCTCCTGCCGGCCGACCCGTTCCCGCAGGGCGGGGCGGAACCGGCTGAGGTGGCGGGCGTTCAGCCACAGCCGGCTCAGCTCGTCGTAGCGCGGCCCCTCGGTGCGGCCGAGGAAGCGGGCCAGCCGCCGCACCGCCGGGAGGTGGGCGTCGGCGTCGGGCAGCAGTTCGGCCAGCTCCCCGCTCGCGGCGGCGCCGAAGGCTTCGGCGACCAGTTCCTCGGCGACCGGGAAGTAGTGGCTGATCAGTCCGGGGCGGACGCCCAGCTCCTCGGCGACCCGCCGCATCGTGATGCACTCCAGGCCCTCGGCGAGGGCGATCCGGGCCGCGGTGGCCACGATCTCCGCCCGCCTGGCCTCGGGGTTCTTGCGCACCCGTTTCGGCTGGACGCTTGACGACATGCCCCGCACGCTATTGGATGTGCGACCAATAGACAAGCCGCCTTCCGCATCGGCCGCTCCCGCACCGCCGACCGCACCGGCACCCGCACTCGAAACCTCGGAGGACTCCATGGAATCCACGATTCCAGACCCCCACACGGAGCTCCCCACGCACCCGCCCGCGACCGGCCGGGCCGGCCGGATCGAAGCCCACGGCATCGACCACATCCCCGACTCCGAGCGCCGCGGCCGCCCCCGCGAACTGTTCGCCGTCTGGGCCGCCCCCAACGTCAGCTACCTCAACCTGGTGGTCGGCGGCACCCTGGTGCTGACCGGGCTCGACCTGTGGCAGGCGCTGGCCGTCGTCGTCGCCGGCAACCTGCTCTGGGCCTGCGTCGGCCTGCTCGCCGTCAGCGGCCCGGCCGCCGGCGCCCCCAGCGAAGTGATCATGCGGGCCATGTTCGGCGTCCGCGGCAACCGGGTGAACATCGCCGTCACCGGCTGGCTGGTCTCGGTCTGCTACCTCGCGCTCAACTGGGCCGCCGCCTCGCTCGCCGCGTTCGGCCTCGCCGAACGGGCCGGCCTCACCCCCGGCACCCCGCTCAAGGTCCTGCTGATCGTGCTGATCGCGGCCGCCACCCTGGCCATCTCGGTGTACGGCCACGCCGCCATCGTCCGGCTGTACGGGCCGTTCACCCTCGTCCTGACCGCGGTCTTCCTGCTGCTCGGCGGCTACCTGCTGACCGGCGGCCACACCGACTGGCACTACCGGCCCGCCGAACCCCTGCACGGCGCCGCCCTGGTCGCCGCGCTGGCCGGCGGCACCGCGCTGATCGCCTCCGCCCCGCTCTCCTACTCCACCAGCGCCGACTTCTCCCGCTACCTGCCCCGCACCGCCTCCCCGCGCGCGGTGGCCGGCTGGACGGCGCTGGGCGCCTTCGTCCCCAGCGTCCTGTTCACCGCGCTGGGCACCCTCGCCGCCACCACCCTCGACATGACGGACCCCCAGTCCGCCCTCACCGCCGTCCTGCCCGGCTGGTTCCGGCCGCTGTTCCTGCTCGCCATCGTGCTCAGCGCGGTCGCCAACAACGCCATGACCGCGTACTCCTCCGGCCTCGCCCTGCAGGCCGTCGGCCTGCGCGTCCGCCGCTCCCGCAGCGTCGCCCTGGACGGGGTGCTCGGCGTCGCGCTCACCCTGTACGCGCTGCTGGTCTCCGACTTCCTCGACACCGTCAACGACGCGCTGGAACTGATGGTCGCCCTCACCGGCCCGGTGATGGCCGTCTACGCCGTCGACATCCTGCTGCGCCGCAACCGCTACCACGGCCCGGACCTCACCGACGAGACCCCCGACTCCCCCTACTGGTACTCCCGCGGCGTCAACCCGGCCGGCGCGAGCGCCCTGCTGCTCGGCACCGCCGCCGCCGCGCTCTGCCTCTCCACCCGCCTGTTCACCGGCTGGATCGCGGCCGCCCTGGACGGCACCGACCTCTCCCTCCCGGCCGGCATGCTCACCGCCGCCGCGGCCTACCGGCTGCTGACCCCCCGCCCCGTCCACCCGCCCCTGGCCGCGCCCCGCGGCTGAACCGCGGAGATCCCCGCGCCCCGGGGGGGGCGCGGGGACCCGTGCGTCACCGGCTCGCGCTCGCCGACGGACCCGGGCCGGTGTTGACCGACGGGCTCGGCGTCGCGTTCACCGCCTCCTCCGGCACCGCCGTGCTGACCGGCTTGCCCAGCGCGCTGTGCTTCACGTACTCGTCGAAGCCGATGTTCCAGTCGCCGAAGCCGTTGCCGAACGGCTCCATCTCGTGGCCCTTGCTGTTGACCACCTGCACGATGTCGCCGACCCGGGTGTTGTCGAAGAACCACTTCGCCTCGTCGGTGCTCATCCCGGTGCAGCCGTGGCTGACGTTCTCCTTGCCCTGCGCCCACACCGACCAGGGCGCGGCGTGGACGTACTCGCCGCTCCAGGTGACCCGGGTCGCCCACTTCACGTCCAGGTCGTAGGCCTCGCTGCTGCCGGCCGCGATGCCGATCGTCTCGCTGCTCATCCGGACGTCGGACTCCTGGCCGAGCACCACCTTGACCCCGTTGCGGGTGTCGAAGCCGGGCTTGCCGGTGGTGACCGGGATGGTCTTCACCACCTCGCCGTTGCGCTTGTACGTCAGCTGGTCGGTGCCCGCGTCGACCAGCGCCTCGACCCGGTCGCCGGTCCGCAGCGCGAGGGTCTGCTCCTCGCCGCCGTAGACGCCGTCGGATATCCGGATGCCGGGCAGGTCGTAGGCGAGCTTGACGGTGGTGTTGGCCGGCCAGTACTCCTGCGGCCGGAAGTGCAGGTTCTCGTCGTCGACCCAGTACCAGGCGCCGGTGACGGCGGGCTGCGAGGTGACGGTCAGGCCGCGTTCGATCTGCTGCCTGGCCACCGGGTCGGTGACCGCCTCGGAGAGCTTGACGGTGAGCGGCTGGCCGACGCCGTAGACGCCGCTGCCCGAGCTGTCGGGGCCGAGTTCGGCGGTGACGACGTGCTGCGCCTCGGCGGTGGTGAAGGTGGAGTCGGTCTCGCCGTGGCCGCCCTTGCCGTCCTCGGCCGCGACCTTGACGGTGTACGCGGCGCCGGCCCGGAGCGGGTCGGTGGTCTGCCAGTGCTGCTGGTCGGCGGCGAGCTCACCGGCCACCGGCTTCCCGTCGGGTCCGGTGACGGTGACGGCGTCGAGTTTCGCGGTGCCGTCCGTGGTGACGCTGTACGCCTCGTCGGGGTCGGCCTTCTCCCCGGTGGCCGAGGTGTGGAGCAGCGGGGTCACGTCGATCTGACGGGACGAGTCCTTCTCCGACGATCCGCCGTCGGAGGAACAGGCCGCGGCGGGGGCCAGCACCAACATGGCGGCCAGCGCGGTCCGGGTACTGCCGGCTATCCGAGAGCCCTTCAACGGAACCTCCCAGGGGGTGTGAACCTGCCTCAGAGCGTAGGAAGGCGTCACCCGGTCGGCACTCCGGGTAACCCGGGCGGGGGACGACGCCCGGTAACCCCCGGGAACGACGGGGGCCGGGCACCCCCCGAAGGGAGCACCCGGCCCGCCGTGCGACTGGCGCGATCCGGAACCTACTGGTTCTGGTTCTCGCCGCGGTAGAACTCGAAGACCCAGCCGAACAGGCCGATCAGGATGATCGGGATCGACCAGAACAGCAGCCACCAGCCGAAGATGACGCCCAGGAAGGCCAGCGCGCCACCGATCGCCAGGGAGAGCGGCTGCCAGCTGTGCGGGGCGAAGAAGCCCACCTCGCCGGCGTCGTCCGAGACCTGGGCCTCGGGGTTGTCGCCCGCGCCGGTGTCCACCCGCTTCGCGGTGAACGCCAGGTAGAAGCCGATGAAGGCGCACAGGCCGAAGGCCAGGAACAGCGCGGTGGTGCCGGCGGCCTCCAGGCCGTGGTCCGACTTACCGGTCCAGATCATGTAGGTGATGGCGATCGCCAGCACGAACACGGACAGACCGGCGAAGATCTTGCCCTGTTCCTTCATCGGGCGTCACCCTCATTCTTGCCCTTGCCCAGCGACGGACGGTCGTACTGCGCGGGGGTCACACCCTCGAAGTGCTTGGCCGGCTCACCGTGGTTCTCCAGGTAGTCCAGCGCGGCGATCTCCGGGTGGTGCAGGTCGAAGGCCGGGGACTCGGAGCGGATCCGCGGCAGCGTGGTGAAGTTGTGCCGCGGCGGCGGGCAGGAGGTCGCCCACTCCAGCGAGCGGCCGTAGCCCCACGGGTCGTCGACGGCGACCTTCTCGCCGTACTTGGCGGTCTTCCAGACGTTGTACAGGAACGGCAGGATCGACAGGCCGAGCAGGAACGAGCCGATGGTCGAGACCGTGTTCAGCGTGGTGAAGCCGTCGCTCGCCAGGTAGTCGGCGTAGCGGCGCGGCATGCCCTCGGCACCCAGCCAGTGCTGCACCAGGAAGGTGGTGTGGAAGCCGATGAACAGCGTCCAGAAGGTGATCTTGCCGAGGCGCTCGTCCAGCATCTTGCCGGTCATCTTCGGCCACCAGAAGTGGAAGCCGGCGAACATCGCGAAGACGACGGTGCCGAACACCACGTAGTGGAAGTGCGCGACGACGAAGTACGAGTCCGAGACGTGG
>NZ_JNWZ01000028.1 GCF_000716545.1 Kitasatospora phosalacinea | reverse complement strand
GGCACGAGGACGGCCGGGGCCGGGGCGGGCGGGGCCGGGGGCTGGTCGGGGCGGCGGGTGGTGGTCGAGGCGTCGCTGCTCATGCCGTGTGTCCTCGCTGTCCGCTGACCACGGCCAGGTGGCCGCGCGGGGGCGCGGCGATGACCATGACCGCCATGTCGTCGTGTCGGCCCCCGCGCAGCCACTGCGCGGTGAGCATCTGGATCCGTTCCACGATCGCCTCGGCGGGCATGCCCGCGCACTGGGCGAGCGCCTGGCGCAGGCGGTGGTCGCCGAACTGTTCGCGGCCGGTGGGCCCGCCCTTGGCCTCGGTGATGCCGTCGCTGAACAGGACGCACGCCTCGCCGGGGTCGAGCAGGACGGTGTCGGTGCGGGTGCCGGCCTCCGGCAGGACGCCGACGATGGTGCCCAGGGTGGTGGACTCGGTGACCCGGCCGTCGGCCCGGACCACCATCGGCGCGGGGTGCCCGGCGGCCGACAGCCGCACCCGCACCCGGTGGTCCTCGCGGCGCACCGAGGCCAGCACCAGGCTGGCGAAACGGGTGTGGTGGGAGGTCAGCAGGGCCCGGTTGAGCAGGTTCAGCACCCGCCCGTGGTCGTCGGCCAGCGGGAGCAGCGCGTGCAGCGTGTTGCGCACCTTGCCGGTCATCACGGCGGCCTCCAGGCCCTTGCCGCTGACGTCGCCGAGCAGGGCGAGCGTCTCGCCGCCGGGCTCGGCGGCGGGGTGGACGTCGTAGAAGTCGCCGCCGATCCGGTCGCGGTCGACCGAGGCCCGGTAACCGCCCGCGAAGTCCACCCCGTTGAGGTGTTCGAGCCTGGGCGGGAGCAGCTCGCGCATCAGCAGGTCGGTGACGGCGGCCTGCTCGGAGTACATGACGGCCGCGGAGACGGCCGCGCCGGCCCGGGCGGCGAACATCCGGGCGAAGGCCTCCTCCTCGGTGGCGAACGGCCCGCTGCCCGGCGCGCGCAGCAGCACCAGCGCCCCGGCGGAGACGCCGTGCCCGGGCAGCGGGGTGACCAGCACCGAACCCACCCGGCCGAAACCGGCGGGCACCAGCCACTGCGGGGCGGCGTCCGGGTCGATCCAGCGCGAGGGCACCGGCGGGAAGCCCTGCAGCGCCTCGGCCAGGCCGGGCACCTCCGCCGGGTCGGCCCGCAGCTGGACGTGCGCCGGATCGCCGCCGCGCAGGCAGGTCACCAGGCGCAGGGTCCGTCCGGAGCCGGGGGCGAGCACCACGGCGGCGTCCGCCAGGTGCAGCGCCGTCTGGCGGGCCGCCGTCTCCAGCACCCGCTCGACGTTCAGCGAGGACAGCAGCAGGCCGGACAGCCGGGTCAGCAGCTCCCAGTCGCAGGGGCCGCCGGCCGGCCGCGGCAGCATGCCCGCGCACCCCTCCGGGAGGATGAACCACCACGCCGCGCTGCCGTCGGGCCGGGGCGTGGGATGGGCCTCGACCGGGCCCGCGACCGGGTCGGTGTGGCGGACCGTCCCCGGCCGGGCACCGTCCGCCGGGAGGCCCAGGTGGGCCCGGCGCAACCAGTGCGGCACCCCGGCGGGACCGCCCCCCGGCCCGGACAGCAGGCGCCGGGCGCCGTGGCTGGAGTGGAGCAGTTCCCCGTCGGGTCCGAGCACCGCCACCGGGTAGGGGGAGGCGGCGAGGAACTCCCACTCGGTGGTCGCCGCGGGGGAAGTCGAAGATGCCATCGTCCGGGCCCTGACAGGCCCTCACCTCGCAATAGGTTTCCGCCGCCCGGCCGGAGCCCGGGGGCCCACCGCGGTCGACGGGTGTGGCGCGGGCTGCCGGAACCCTGCGAACGGATCCGGCGGGCCGCACCCGAACCGCCATGCTACCGCCGCCCGGTGGAGGCCGGGCCGACCGGGAGTCCGGGGCGGTCGGAGCCCGGGGAGCTGCGGGGATCCGGGAGCGGCGGGACCCGGGGAACGGCGGCCGACTACCATGCCCGCCATGACCGATCACGCTTACGGTGCCGCCGCGACGGGCCCGCCGGGTACGGAGACGGCGGGCGCGGGTGCGGGGACGCTGCGGGCGCGGGCGGTGGGCGGGGTGCGCACCGCGGCCGAGGCCCGGGCGGTCGTCGCCGAGGTGCTGGGCCGGCATCCGGAGGTCGGGGACCGGCTGCTCGGGGACGCCCGGCTCGCCGTCACCGAGCTGGTCACCAACGCGATCCGGCACGCCGGCGGGGTCACCGGGTTCGCCGCCCGGACGAGCGGCGGGGGCCGGGTGCTGACGATCGAGGTCGAGGACGCCTCCGACGCGCACCCGCTGGACGACCGGACGGTCCTGGGGGACCCGGCCCGGCTGGGCGGCCGGGGGTGGCCGCTGGTGCAGCTGGTCGCCACCGGCTGGGAGGTCCGTCCGCTGCCCGGCGGCGGCAAGCGCATCCGCGTGGTGCTGTCCGTCTGAGGGACGGGCCGCACCGGGCGTCGGGGCGGTGGCGGTCAGGCCAGCAGTCGGGCGAGGCCGAGGTCGAGGTCGAGGTGGGCGGACTCGGTGCCGGGGGGCACCTGGGCGAAGGTGTCGGCGAGGAACGCGGTGACCGTCTCGGCGGGGGCGCTGATCACCGCGCGGTCGTGCCGGTTGCCGAGGGTGACCAGGATCCGGCCGTCCACGCCGGGGGCGACCCGGACGTCCCCGTCGCCGGTGGGGGTGTGGCGGCCCTCGGCGAGCAGCTCGCGGCCGAACCACCAGACGAGTTCCTCGTCGCCGGGGTGGCGCGGCGGGAAGGCCAGGCCGACGCCGTAGGGCAGGCCCGGGTCGAAGCGCAGCTGCCCGGTGACCGGGACGTGGGGGTACGGGCTCTCCGGGAGGGTGACGGAGATCGGCCTGGACACGGCGACGGGCATGCGGGTCCCCATTCCTGTTCGTGACTGGTGCGCCGGTGGCGTGCCTGTGCGAGCGGCCCGGACCCGGGGGGCGGGACTCGGCCCGGGTGGCCGGGGCGGCGCCCACGCGGCTACCCCCGACCGGGAGGTCCATGCGGATGATGCTGAATCGTTATCCGGGGTGCGAACGGGTTTCCGTCCGGTCGCGGCGGGCAGCCGAGGGGGCGGTCGGCGTTCGCCGGCCGCCCCCGACGTGGAGAGGACAGACGATGGACATCGCCACCGGCAGCCCGCTGGCCGAACACGACCGCGACACGGCCGGGGAGGCGCTGCAGGGCGCCCTGGTCGATCTCGTGGACCTTTCGCTGATCGGCAAGCAGGCGCACTGGAACCTGTACGGGCCGCGCTTCCGCTCGGTCCACCTGCAGCTCGACGAGGTGGTGACCACCGCCCGCGACTTCGCCGACCAGGTGGCGGAGCGGGCGGCGGCGGTCGGGGTCAGCCCGGACGGTCGGGCCGCCACCGTCGCGGCCGGCGGCCTGCCGGAGGTGCCCTCCGGCTGGCAGGCCGACACCGCGGTCGTCGAGCAGCTGACGGGCGCGCTCACCGCGGTGGTCACCCGGATGCGCGAGCGGATCGCGAAGACCGGCGAGGCCGACCCCGTCACCCAGGACCTGCTGATCACGGCGACGGCGGCGCTGGAGAAGCACGCCTGGATGTTCCGGGCCGAGCACGCGGAGCGGCCCTGAGCCGCACCGCTCCCCCGTCGCGGAGCCGCCAGCAAAACTTCCGGCCTCCCCTGCATACCCCGCGGTGAGCGGGGCAGACGGCGCGCGGTGACCCGGCCGACCGGCTCGGGTCACCGCGTGCCGTCGTGCGACGGACGGGCCCCCGACCACGGGGGCCCAAGGAGCGAGGAGAGCGCCTGATGGCGGTGGAGCGTGCGTCGGAACGGCTCGTGGAGCTGCTCACCCGGGACGATGCGGTGCAGGAGCAGTGGGTGACGGCCGTGTCGGCGACCCTCGGCGGCCGGATCAGCCGGGCCGAACTGGAGCGCGAGCTCTCGGAGCTGTACCAGTCGCTGGTGCAGGCCCTGGACAAGGGCGGTCTGGACTGGCGGGACGAGGCGTACTCGGAGGTCCGGGCCCTGCTGGTGGAGCTCTCCCGGGCCAGGGCCCGGCACGGTTTCACGCCGACCGAGACGGCCGTCAGCGTCTTCGCCTGCAAGGACGTGCTGGAGCCCACCGAGGACAGCACCGCCGAGGACGTCAAGGCCTACCTCCAGCTGACCCGGCTGCTGGACTCGCTGGGCATGTTCACCATCGAGGCGTACGCCCGCACCCGGGAGGAGATCATCAGCGCCCAGGCCGAGCAGCTGCTCGAACTGTCGACGCCGGTGGTCAAGCTGTGGGAGGGCGTGGTGGCGGTGCCGCTGGTCGGCACGCTGGACTCGGCGCGCACCCAGGTGGTGATGGAGAAGCTGCTGCAGAGCCTGGTGGACTCGGAGTCCGAGCACGCCATCATCGACATCACCGGTGTGCCCGCCGTGGACACCGAGGTCGCCCAGCACCTGCTGAAGACGGTGGTGGCCGCCCGGCTGATGGGCGCGGAGTGCACCATCTCCGGCATCCGGCCGCAGATCGCGCAGACCCTGGTCGCGCTCGGCGTGCAGTTCGGCGACATCGTCACCAAGGCCACCCTGCAGGACGCGCTGCGCCACGTCCTGCAGCTCAGCGGTGCGCAGGCCCCCCTCGGCGGCTCCCGATGAGCGACCGCGTCCCCGTCCTGAAGCTCGGCCAGGTCCTGCTGGTCTCCATCCAGGTCGACCTGGAGGACCAGATCGTCCTGGACCTGCAGGACGACCTGGCCGAGCGGATCGTCGCCACCGGCGCCACCGGCGTGGTCATCGACATCACGGCGCTGGAGATCGTCGACTCCTTCGTCGGCCGGATGCTCGCCAACACCGCCGCGATCTCGCGCATGCTGGACGCCGAGACCGTGGTCGTCGGCATGCGCCCGGCGGTGGCCATCACCCTGGTCGAACTGGGCCTCTCGTTGGGCGGGGTGCGCACCGCGCTCACCCTGGAGAAGGGCCTGGCCCTGCTGGAACGCGACCGTACCGCGCGTACGGGCCGCCCGTGACCGGCCCACGGGTGGAGGGCGAGCAGACCGTGCCGATCGGGTCCAACGACGACGTGGTGCGGGCCCGGCAGACCGTCCGGACGTACGCCCAGCAGTGCGGGCTGTCGCTGGTCGACCAGACCAAGCTGGTCACCGCGGCCAGCGAACTGGCCCGCAACACCCTGGTGTACGGCGGCGGCGGCCGGATGCGCTGCGCCACCGTCCGCAACGGTGCCCGGGTGGGCGTGCACGCCGTGTTCGAGGACAGCGGCCCCGGCATCCCCGACCTGGACCTCGCCCTGACCGACGGCTGGACCTCCGGCGGCGGGCTGGGCCTGGGCCTGAGCGGGGCCCGCCGGCTGGTGGACGAGTTCGAGCTGGACAGCGCGCCCGGCGCCGGGACGAAGGTGTCGGTGACGAAGTGGGCCCGGTGACCGCCGCCCCGGCCGGGTACGAGGACACCGTCTGGTTCCGGCACTCCGACTCGCTGCCCGCCGCCGCCCGCACCGCGGCCCGGCAGCTCGCCCACCGGATCGGCCTGCTGCCCGAGCGGGCCGCCGAGGTGGCGCTCGCCGTCAGCGAGGCCGCCACCAACCTGCGCCGGCACGCCGCCGACGGGGCGATGGTGCTGCGCGTGGTGCGCACCGACACCGAGGCGGCGCTGGAGTTCCTCACCGTCGACAGCGGGCCGGGGATGACGGACGTCCCGGCCGCGCTCGCCGACGGCTACTCCTCCGGCTCGACCCTGGGCATCGGCCTGGGCGCGGTCGCCCGCCTCGCCGACGCCTTCGACCTGCACTCGCTGCCGGGCCGGGGCACCGTGCTGACCGCCCGGTTCTGGAACCGCACCCCGGCGGGCCGGGCGGCGGCCGCGGCGGGCGAGCCGGCCGCGGCCGGGCTGACCCGGCCGATGAGCGGGCAGGAGCTGTGCGGCGACGCCTGGGCGGTCCGCCCGGCCGGGCCGACGCCGCTGCCCGACCCCGTCCCGGCCCGGCCTGCCGGGGGCGCGCTGGACTGGTCGGTGCTGACCAACCGGGTGCCCCGGGTCCAGGGTTCCGCCGAGCCGGGCCCCGGGGAGGGCTCCGGCGCCTTCCTGCTGATGTTCTGCGACGGCCTGGGCCACGGTCCGCTCGCCGCCCGGGCCGCCTCGGACGCCGTCGCCGCCTTCCACCGCGGCCCCGCGCAGCGGCCCGAACAGGTGCTGGCCGACCTGCACCGGGTGCTGCGCGCCGGGCGCGGCGGGGCGGTCGCCGTCGCCCTGGTCGAGCCGGCCGCCGCCCGGCTGACGTTCTGCGGGGTCGGCAACGTCAGCGCCTTCGTGGTGGACACCGCCACCGGGGCGCGGCGTTCGCTGCCCTCCTCCCCCGGCATCGTCGGCCACCAGCTGCCCGCGCCGCACACCGTCCGGCAGGACCTGCCGCCCGGCAGCGCGGTCGTGCTGCACTCGGACGGGCTGACCGACCGCTGGCGGGCCGTCGACGTCCCCGGCCTGTTCTCCCACCTGCCCGTCACCGCCGCCGCCCTGCTGCTGCGCGAGGCGGGGGTGCGCCGGGACGACGCCGGCGTGGTGGTCGCGAAGGGTGCCTGGTGAACGCGCCGACCGGGCAGCCGGACCACCGGCCCGACGGACACGGGGACGGACAGTCGGCCGTGCACCTGGGCACCACCTCGGTGGCCGCCGCCCGGGACACCTTCGCGCTGCGCCGCAGCGCCCGCGCCGTCGCCGACCTGCTCGGCGCGGACGGGCAGGACGCCGTCCGGCTGGCCACCGCGCTGAGCGAGCTGGGCCGCGGCCTGCTCGGCGCCGAACGGCTCACCGCCGAGTTCGACCTGCTGCCGGGCCCGCCGGGAGCCCTGCGGGTCACCCTGGTCTGGCGGGGCGGTCACCGGCTGCCCACCGAGGCGCTGGAGGCGTCCGCCCGGCTGCTGTCCACCCACCACGAGCACGGAGGCGGGGACGGTCTGGTGCGCATCGAGCAGCGGTTGGGCCACGGCCCGGACCACGACCAGGAGCTGGTCGGGCGGGCCCGCCGCCTGCTCGACGCGCACACCGGACCCAGCGCCCTGGAGGACTCCCGGGCGCAGACCCGCGACCTGATCGCCGCCCTGGAGCACACCCGTGCCCAGCGCGAGGAACTGCGCCGCCTGAACAGCGAGTTGGAGGAGACCAACCGGGGCGTCCTGGCGCTGTACTCGGAGCTCTCGGAGGAGCTGGAGGAGACCAACCGGGGCGTGGTGGCGCTGTACGCCGAACTCGACGAGAAGTCCCGGCAGCTGCGCGAGGCCAGCGAGGCCAAGAGCCGGTTCTGGGCGAACGTCAGCCACGAGCTGCGCACCCCCGTCAACGCGGTGGTGGGCCTGGCCGAGCTGCTGCGCGCCGACGCCGGCGCCCCGCCGGAGGAGCGCTTCCGCCAGCTGTCCCTGATCGCGGACTCCGGCCGGACCCTGCTCGCCCTGGTGGACGAGCTGCTCGACGTCGCGAAGGCGGAGTCCGGCACCCTCGACCCGCTGTGGGCGCCGCTGGACCTGCGGGCCGTCCTCACCCACCTGGACGGCACCCTGCGCGGCCTGGCCCGCCCCGGCGTCGCGCTGCGCATCGGCCCCGCGCCCGAGGCGCCGGGGGAACTGCTCGGCGACGAGACGATGCTGGTGCGGATCCTGCGCAACCTGCTGTCCAACGCACTGAAGTTCACCGAGCAGGGCTCGGTGGAGCTGACCGCCCGGATCGAGGAGGCCGGGGCCGAGGTCCCGGTCCTGGTGCTGACCGTCACCGACACCGGCGTGGGCATCCCGGCCGACCAGCACGAACGCGTCTTCGAGGAGTTCTACCAGGTGAAGGGCGCGCACCAGCGGGGCCGCCGCGGCACGGGCCTGGGCCTGCCGTACGCCCGCCGGCTGACCGAGATCCTCGGCGGCACGCTGCGCCTGGACAGCACCCCCGGGCGGGGCACCTCGCTCACCGTCCGGCTGCCCGCGCGCCCGGCCCCGCCGGTCGGCGCCCGGCTGGGCGTGCTGGTCGCGGTCGACGACGACCCGGCGTTCCGGGACGTGCTGCGCCCGCTGCTGCACGAGATCGCCGAGCGGGTGGTGGAGGCCCACGACGGCGCGGCCGCGCTCGCCGTGATCCGCGACAACCGGCCCGACGCGATCGTCCTCGACCTGCACCTCGGGGACGTCGACGGGTACCAGGTCCTCGCCGAGCTGCGGGCCGATCCCGCGCTGCGGCAGACGCCCGTCGTCATCCTCACCTCCGCCTCGCTGACCGCCGCCGACCGGGCCCGCCTGTCGCACGCCCGCGCGGTGCTGCCCAAGTCCGGCCTGAGCAGCGGCCGGATCGCCGCCGCCCTGTCCGACCCCCGCCCGACCGCACCGCGCCGACCGCACCCACCCGAGGACGGATCATGACCAGGACCGGCCCGGACGCCGAGCCCGCCACCGTCCTGGTGCTCGACGACAACGACGCCACCCGCTACGTCGTCGGCAGCTGGCTGCGCCGCTCCGGGCACACCGTCGTCGAGGCGGTCGACGGCGCCCAGGCCCTCGCGCTGCTGGAGCGCTCCCCCACCGCCGAGCTGCCCGAACTCGCCGTGGTGGACATCAGCCTGCCCGACATGACCGGCTTCGAGGTGTGCGAGCGGATCAAGCGGGGGCCGCGCACCGCCGCGCTGCCCGTGGTCCACATCTCCGCCACCGCGATCGAGGCCAGCGACCGCACCCAGGGCCTGCACCGGGGCGCCGACGCCTACCTGACCGAACCGATAGACCCGGCCGAGCTCCAGGCCACCGTCACCGCGGTGCTGCGCTACGCCCGGGCCCGCCGGCGCGCCGAGCGCCTGGCCGCCCGGGTCGCGGCCCTGCACCGCAGCACGCTCGACCTGTACGGCGCCGCCGACACGGACGCGCTGGTCACCTCGGCCGCGCTCGGCGCGGCCCGGCTCGGCGCCGCCCGGGCCACCGCGATCGCCCTCGGACCCGACCGCGACGCCCTGCACCTGGCCCACCACGGCCCGGGCCTGCCGGCCGGCCAGGAGGTGCGGCTGCTCCAGGCCCCGCCCGTGCTGCTCGACGTCATCGCCCACCACACCCTGGGCGACGCCACCGGCACCGCCACCACCCTGCTGGACGCCGACGAGTGGCACGGCGTCCTGGCCGACCACGGGCTGGACGGCACGGGCCTGCCGGCCGGGCCGGTCGCCCTGGTGGCGGCCCGCACCAAGCCCGGCCGGCCGCTGCTCGCCGTGGTCGTCGACCGGAACGCGGTCGCCGCCCCCGACGAGCGCGGGCTGCTCCCCCAGCTCACCCAGGCCGGGGCGCTCGCCCTGGAGGCCCAGCGCAGCCAGGCCGAGGAGCACGCCCTCGCGCTCACCCTGCAGCGCAGCTTCCTGCCCAGCCGGCTGCCCGCCGTCCCCGGCGTCGACCTCGCCGTCCGGTACGAGCCGGCCTCCGCCCGCAGCGAGATCGGCGGCGACTTCTACGAGGCGATCGACACCCCCGCCGGGCTGCTGCTGGCGATCGGCGACGTGGCCGGCCACTCCCTGGAGGCCGCGATGGCGATGGGCGAGCTGCGCCACGCGCTGCGCGCCTACGCCATCGAGGGCCACGACCCGCAGACCCTGCTGCACCGGCTGGACACCCTGCTGACCCGGCTGCGCCCGGGCCTGACCGCGACGGTCTGCCTGGTGCTGATCGCCCCCGACCGCCGCAGCGTCCGGGTCGCCAACGCCGGCCACCTGCCGCCGCTGCTGCGGCTGCCGGGCGGCACCACCCGCTACCTGACCGAGCACGGCATCCTGCTCGGCCTGAACGTGCCGCAGCCGCCGCCGGTCGACTGCGCCGTGCCGCCCGGCACCACCCTGCTGCTGGTCACCGACGGCCTGATCGAGGTGCCCGGCGAGCACCTGCAGAGCGGCCTGGACGCCCTGCGGGACGCCTTCGCCACCGCCCCCGCCGAACTGGGCCCGGCGGCCGACCTGCTGCTGTCCTCGTTCGCCCGGGCCCAGACCGACGACGTCGCGCTGCTGCTCGCCAGGCTCGACTGACCCCCGGCCGCGCCCGGCCGCCCCACCACCCGACGGGCCCGCCGCGGCCACCGCACCCCGCTCACCCACCTGCCCGCCCGCCTCGCAACGTACGGAGCCCCGTGCCCGAGTACGCCCTGACCATCGAGGTCCGCGTCCATCCCGTGGGGGCGACCGTCGTCGTGCTCGCGGGGGAGCTGGACTACCACACCGCGCCGCGCCTGCACCGGGCCGTGGAGCGCACCGCCGAGACGCTGCCGCTGGTGCTGGACCTCACGCTGCTGAGCTTCTGCGACTCCCTCGGCGTGGCCGAACTGCTCTTCGCCTTCCGCCGCACCCGGATCGCCGGCACCTCGCTGGCCCTGGTCGGCACCACCCCCGACGTCGGCCGACTGCTCGCCATGACCGGCGTGGACCGGGTGCTGCCCTGCCACGACACCGTCGAGGACGCGATCGCCGCGCTGCACCGGGGCGGCTGAGCCACCCCCGGCCCGCGCTCACTCCTCCGGTCGCTCCGGTCCGTCCGGGGCGAGCTCGGGCTCCAGCCCCTCGGCGAGCGGCGGCGGGACGGGACGACCGGTGTCGCGCCGCCAGCCCTCGAACGCCCAGGCGGTGGCGGCCACCAGGGCGAGGCCCAGCAGCCACCCGCCCAGCACGTCGCTGGCCCAGTGCACGCCGAGCGCGACCCGGGTGAACCCCACGCCCAGCACGCTCAGTCCGGCCAGCCCCCGGGCCGCCCACCGCCACGGCGGGCGCAGCACCGGCGAGAACACCAGCAGCAGCACGGCGCAGCAGGTCGCGGCCGTCATCGCGTGCCCGGACGGGAACGAGAAGCCGGGGGCGTGCGCCACCGGGTCGGGCAGCGCGGGCCGGGCCCGGGCGACGGCGGCCTTCACCGCCCAGCCGATCAGCCCGGAGGCGGCCACGGTGGCCGCGGCCCACACCGCCAGCCGCCAGGCCCGCCGCCACAGCAGCCAGACGACGGCCGCCGCGACCAGCAGCCGCATCGTCAGCGGGTCCCACACCCCGTTGCTGAGGGTGCGCAGCGCCGAGAGGACGGCGGGGTGCTCGCGCACGGTGGCGTGCAGGTGGCCCGCCGCCCCCGAGTCGAGCCGGTGCAGCGGCGGCCAGTGGGACTCGATCAGCACCAGCAGCAGCGCGGTCGGTACGGCGGCCACCGCGAACGCGGCGACGGCGGCGAGCAGGCGCTCGCCCAGCCGCAGGTCGGCGCCGCGCCGGTTCGCGGTGCGCGGGTTCGCGGTGCGGGGCGCAGGGGTGCGCAGGGTGGGGCGGCGGATCACGGCTCCCTCCTTCCCGGGCGCGGTACGCGGGGCGACGGCTCGCGCTCGGGTGCCGACCCGGAGTCGGTGTCGGCGCCGGCGCCGGTGCCGGTGTCGGGCGGCAGGTCCGCCGCGGGCCGGTCGTCCTCCGCGGGCTGGTCGGTGGCCAGCGGATCGGGCAGCACCGGACCGGGCCGGCCGATCCGGTCGGCCTCCAGTTGGGCGGCGAAGGACAGGCCGAGGAAGAGCGAGATCGCCGTCAGGTAGGCCCACACCAGCAGCGAGAACACCGCGCTGAGCGGGCCGTAGACGGCGTCGAAGGAGCCGCTCAGGCGCAGGTAGAGGGTGAGCAGCCAGGTCGCCGCCAGCCACAGCACCAGGTGGACGCCCGCGCCGAAGGCCAGCCAGCTGTAGCCGGGCTGGTGGCGGCGGGGGGCCCGGCGGAAGATCAGGGCGGCCGAGGTGACGGTGAGCAGCACGCCGACCGGCCAGCGCAGCAGGGTCCAGGCGCCGGTGGTGACCGGGCCCAGCCCGAACACCTCGTCGGCGGCCTCGGCGACCTGCGGTCCGGCCACCAGCACCAGGAAGCCGGCGGCCAGCGGGAGGCCCGCGCCCGCCGCCATCAGCAGGCTGCGGCCGTACTTGCGGTCGAAGGGGCGGTCCCGTTCGATCCCGTAGATCCGGTTGGCGCCGCGTTCGATCTGGGACATCGCGGTGACCAGGTTGGCGAGCGCGAACAGCGCGCCGAACCAGAGCGCGACGGTGCCGCCGGTGCGGTGGCGGCTGCGGTCGAGGACGTCCCGCACCAGGTCGGCGCTGGAGGCCGGGACCATCCGTTCGATGCTGCCCGCGACCACCTGTCCGAGCGGGCCGCCGTGCAGCGAGGAGGCGAGGCCGACCACGGCGATCGCGAACGGGACGAGGGCCAGCACCGCCTGGAAGGCCAGGGCGCGGGCGTGGCTGAACCCGTCGGCGTAGCGGAAGCGCACGAAGGCGTCCCGCGCCAGCGGCCACCAGGCGCCCCGGCGCAGGGTGTGCACGGCCTCGTCGGCGGAGAGGTGCTCGCGGCCGGGTCTGACCCGGCTGGCGGTCCCCATCAGGCCACCCGCTTCCGCTCGGTCCCGGCCGGGCCCGCCGCGGCGGCCGAAGCCGGTGCGGCGGCCGGCCGGGTCGCGGCGGACGCGTCCGGCACCTCCACCGCCGCCGACGCGTCCGACGCCGAAGTGCCCGGGACGCGGACCAGCAGGGCGTCCGGGCGCACCGTCAGGGCCAGCACCCGGCCGTCGCCGACCGGGTCCCCGTCGCACTCCCGGGGGCGAGCGCGGTCGGCGGTCAGCTCGATCCGGCGGCCCCGGAAGTGCTCCAGCGGGGCGGCCGGGCCGGGCCGGCGCCGTCCGGTGAGCAGGGACAGGGCGGTGCCGCCCCAGCCCCGCAGCCCGTGCGGCTGGACCAGGACCAGGTCGAGCAGGCCGTCGTCGGGCGCGGCGTCGGGCAGCAGCCGGACGCCGCCCTGGAGGGTGCCGACGTTGCCGACCACCGCCATCCGCACCTGGCGGCGCACCGGTTCGGCGCCGTCCACGGCGACGGTCAGCGCGAACCGCCGGTCGCCGAGGTGCCGGGCGATGCCGACCGCGTAGGCGGGCCAGCCGAGGCGGCGTTTGAGGGCGGCGCCGGTGTCGGCCATCACGGCGGCGTCCAGGCCCATGCCGGCCATCACGGCGGCGGCCCGGCCGTCCAGGCCGTCGCCCTCGGCGCGCATCAGGTCGATCCGGCGGGTGCGGCCGGTCAGGGCGGCGGTCAGCGCCGCCTCGGGGTCGGTGGGCAGGCCGAGGTTGCGGGCCAGCAGGTTGCCGGTGCCGCAGGGGACGACCGCCAGGACGGCGCCCGTTCCGGCCAGGGCCTCGGCGCAGGCGGTGACCGTGCCGTCGCCGCCGCAGGCCGCCACCAGCCGGGCGCCGTCGGCGAGTGCCCGCTCGGCGGCCGCCCGGCCGCAGTCCTCGGCCTCGCCGGGCAGGCGGCGCGGCGGCGCGTACCCGTGGGCGACCAGGACCGCGGCGAGCCGCTCCAGCAGGGCGTCGTCCACCGACAGCGGGTTGTAGACCAGCGCGGCGGGCGGGTGCGGCGTTTCGGCGGGGACGGCCGGTGCCCGCCGGGCGCGGGCGGGCAGCGCGTGCGCCACCACCCACAGGGCGGCCGCGCCGTTGAGCACGCCGAACAGCACGTCGGTGGGGTGGTGCATGCCCCGGTAGAGCCGGCTGGCGGCGACCAGCACCGGCACCGCCCAGGCCAGCGCGCACAGCGGCACCCGCCACCGTCCGCGCACCGCGTGCAGGGCGAGCAGGCCCAGGCCCCCGTACAGGGCGGTGGCCGCCCCGACGTGCCCGGACGGGAAGCTGGAGGTGGGCAGCGAGCCGTCCAGCCGGACGACGTCCGGGCGGGCCCGGTCCACCAGGTGGGCGGCCGACACGAACAGCACCGCCTGCAGGGTGACCGCGCCCGCGAGCAGCACGGCGGCCCGCCGCCGGTGCCGGAGCAGCAGCAGGACGGCGACGGTCGCCGTCACCGCCACGATCGCCGGGGTGAAGGCGATGGTCGAGAGCCACTCGCTCGCCGTGGTCAGGCCGGGGGTGCGGTGCGCGGCCAACCAGCCGACCAGCCCCTTCTCGCCCGGGTCCCACCAGCCCGCCGGCGGGTGGGTGATCAGCAGTCCCGCCGCGACCAGCGCCGCCCCCTGCGCGACCGCCGCCACCACCAGTGCGACGTACGGCGGCACGCGCCCCTGAATCCTCGTCATGGCACCCGTGTCCCCCGGACCGGCGTTTTCATCCCTCCGTGATCCGTCCCGCGCGATTGCGGCCGGTCGGCAGGCGTTGATCCGCGCGCAGTGGGTAACCGAGGGCCCGCCACAGCACCCGCCCCCGGACGGAGGGACCCTCCATGACCACCGAGACCGCGCCCGATCCCGCCCCCGCCGCTCCGGTCGCCGCGCCGTCCGAGGGCGGCCGGGTGCTGCGCCGCCGACTGGAGTCGCTGATCGGCATAGCCGCGACCGAAGGCAACCTGCTGACTCCGCTGCGCAACGGCGACGAGATCTTCCCCGCCATGCTGGAGGCCGTCGACGGGGCGCGGCGGACGGTCGACCTGATGACGTTCGTCTACTGGCGCGGGGAGATCGCCCGGACCTTCGCCCGGGCGCTGGCCCGCAAGGCCGCGCAGGGCGTGCGGGTGCGGCTGCTGCTGGACGGGTTCGGCAGCCGGCTGATCGAGCCGGAGCTGATCGACCTGATGGAGGGGGCGGGCGTCCGGATCTCCTGGTTCCGCCGGCCGGTGCGGCTGTCGCCGTTCAAGCAGAACCACCGCTGCCACCGCAAGGTCCTGGTGGTGGACGGCCGGACGGCGTTCACCGGCGGCGTGGGCATCGCCGAGGAGTGGTGCGGGGACGCCCGGCACCCGGGCGAGTGGCGCGACACCCACGTGCGGGTGGTGGGGCCCGCCGTGGACGGCATCGCGGCGGCCTTCGCGCAGAACTGGGCCGAGTGCGCCCCCGGCACCCTGTACGACGCGGCGGACCGGTTCGAGGAGCACGAGCAGCCGGGCGGCGCGGTGGTCCAGGTGGTGCGGGGTTCGGCGGCCGTCGGCTGGCAGGACCTGCAGACCCTGATGCGGGTGGTGATCTCCTCGGCCGAGCGGCGGCTGCGCCTGGCGACGGCGTACTTCGCACCCGACGACTACTTCGTCGACCTGCTGTGCGCCGCGGGCCGCCGCGGCGTGGACGTCGAACTGCTGGTGCCCGGGCGGCACACCGACAAGCGGGTGTGCCAGCTGGCGGGCGAGCGCCACTTCGGACGGCTGGCCGCCTCCGGGGTCACGGTCTGGCGGTACGGGCCGACGATGATGCACGCCAAGGTGCTCACCGTCGACGGGACGGCCGCCGTGGTCGGTTCGGCGAACTTCAACCGGCGCTCGCTCGACCACGACGAGGAGGTGGTGCTCGCCGTGGTGGACGAGGAGTTCACCGCCGTCCTGGACCGGCACTTCGACGAGGACCTGGCGCGCAGCGAGACCGTCACCCCGGAGCGCTGGCACCGCCGCGGCCTGGGCCGGCGCGCCCTGGAGACGGCCACCGCCCCGATCCGGCACTTCCTCTGACCCCGCGGGTGACGGTCGCTCAGGCCGCCGGCCCCGCCGGCCCGGCCGGTTCCGCCGGCGTCGGCGATATTACTGAACTCCCTTTCCCCACAACGGGTTTGGGGTCTCGTAGACGGGCAATGCGGCAGCCATGAGACGGACAACTTCGGTCATATCGGTACTGGCCCACGTCCTCGCCGGGATCCTGGTGGTCTGGATCCTGCTGGACCTCTTCGACGCCAACCAGGGCAACGGCCTCGTCCACTGGTTCCACACCGCCGCCGACTGGCTCTCCGGCTGGTCGCGCGGGCTGTTCACGGTCTCCAACCACACGGCGCAGGTCCTCCTCGACTACGGCATCCCCGCCGTGGTCTACGTGGTCATCGGCAACCTCGTCACCCGCGGCCGGGCGCTCGACTGAGCCGGACCGCGACCACCGTTCGGAGCGAAGCAACGAGGAGGACGTCGATGGAATCGAACACACGTGCTGGTGACTCGGCGGACCGGGTGACGACGGTCGCGGGCCGGTCGGGCTTCGTGGCCCGGGGCGTGATCTACGCCCTGGTCGGGGTGCTGGCCCTGCGGATCGCCTTCGGGGCGGGCGGGGAGGACGCCGACCGGCAGGGGGCGCTGCACCAGGTCGCGGTGCGGCCGTTCGGCACGGCGCTGCTGTGGGCGCTGGCGGTCGGCTTCGTCGGGATGGCCCTGTGGCGGGCCTCGACGGCGGTGTTCGGCGAGGCCGGGCAGAAGAAGACCGGCTCCCGGCTGCTGTCGGCCGGCCGGGCCGTGTTCTACGGCTTCGTGGCGTGGGGGACGGCCTCGTACGCGGCGGGCTCGGGCAGCGGCTCGGACAGCGACTCGGCCTCCAAGGACTGGACCGCGACCACGCTGGGCTGGCCCGGCGGCCGCTGGCTGGTGGGCGCGGCCGGGCTGCTGCTGGCGGGCGTCGGCGTGGCGATCGCGGTGCGCGCCGTGCAGCGGCGGTTCCTGCGCAAGCTCGACACCGCGTCGATGCGCCCGCGCACCCGGACCACGGTGACCGGGACGGGCGTGTCCGGCAACGTGGCCCGCGGCGCCGTGTACGCCGTCGCCGGCGCGTTCGCCGTGACGGCGGCCGTCCGGTTCGACCCCGGGCGGGCCCGGGGCATGGACGACACCCTGCGCTCCTTCGCCGACAGCGCGGCCGGCCCGTGGCTGCTGGTCGTGGTGGCCGCCGGACTGGTCCTGTACGGCGTGTTCTCCTTCGCCTCCGCGCGCTGGCGCCGCTTCTGAGTCGCGTCGACTCCACTGACTCCCGTCCGGGCGGGCCGGGTACCCGAACCCCCGCCCGGGCGGGCTCGACGCTGTTCCGGCCCGGGGCGGCTCAACAGCCGCTCAGCAGCCGCTCAGCAGCCGCTCAGCTCGTCCGGAGCGCTTCCAGTCGGCGGCGCGCGGGGCCCAGCGAGCGGCCGCGGCGGGGGGTGTCGCGCCACGGGTCCGGGGCGGCCAGGCGCTCCTCCGTGGTGGCGAGGGTCCAGCGGCGCGCGGTCAGTGCGGGGTCGTCCAGTTCGTCCCAGGCCAGCGGGGTGGCGACCGGTGCGCCGGGCAGCGGGCGGACCGCGTAGGGGGTGACCGCGGTCTGGCCGTAGCCGTTGCGCTGGACGTCGAGGTAGAGCCGTCCCCGGCGGGCGGCCTTGCGGGCCTCGGTGGTGAGCAGGGCGGGGTGGCGGTGGGCGAGCAGCGCGGCCACGTCGTGGGCGAAGGCCCGGACCTCGTCGAAGGGGGCCCGGCGGTCGAGCCGGACCAGGACGTGCAGGCCGCGCGAGCCGGTGGTCATCAGGTCGGCGGGCAGGCCGAGTCCGTCGAGCAGGTCGTGCAGCAGCCGGGCGCTCTCCCGCACCGGCTCGAAGTCCTCGTCCGCCGGGTCGAGGTCGATGACCAGCAGGTCGGGGTGGTCGGGCCGGTCGGCCTTGGACAGCCAGCGGTGCGGGGTGACGCAGCCCTGGCCGGCCAGGTAGACCAGGGTGGCCAGGTCGTCGCAGACCGGATAGTCCACGGTGCCGCCGGCCTTGGGCAGTTCGCTGCGGCGGATCCAGTCGGGGAAGTGGCCGGGGGTGTCCTTCTGGACCAGCCGGGCGCCGTCGATGCCGTCGGGGTAGCGCTCCAGCATCAGCGGGCGGCCGCGCAGCTGCGGCAGGATGCGCCGGGCGACGCGGCGGTAGTGCGCGGCGAGGTCGGCCTTGGTGAGCGCCCCGGCGCTGCCGTCCGCCGGGAACAGCACCTTGTCGGCCCGTTTCAGCTGGACGATCCGGCCGCTGGCCCGGATCTCGACGGTGGTCATGGCGTGCCCCGTTCCCGGACCGCCCCGGTGGGCCGCCCGTCCTCTCCGGTGGCCCACCCGTGTACCCGGCCGGGCCGGTCCGACACCTGCGGGCGGGCGTGGCCGGACGGATCCGGGGCATGCGCGGCGGGAGAGGGCGAGGTGTGGCGATGACGGGCGGGACGACGGTCTCCGGACTGCTGGACGAGCACGGCCGGACGTACGCGCGGGAGGCCGGGATCACGCTGCGCGACCGGCCCTCGCCGCTGTACCGGCTGCTGGTGCTGACGGTGCTGAGCTCGATCCGGATCAGCGCCGACACGGCCACCGCGGCCGCCCGGGAGCTCTCCCGGGCCGGGCTGCGCACCCCGCGGGCGATGGCGGACTCCACCTGGCAGGACCGGGTGGACGCACTGGGCCGGGCCCACTACGTCCGCTACGACGAGAGCACCGCCACCGCGCTCGGTGACGGGGCGCGACTCGTCCTGGAGCGCTGGCGCGGCGACCTGCGCCGGATGGCGGCGGAGGCGGGCGGCGACCCGGGGGCGCTGCGCGGCCTGCTGCGGGAGGTGCCCAGGATCGGCCCGGTCGGCGCGGACGTCTTCTGCCGGGAGGCCCAGGCGGTGTGGCCGTGGCTGCGCCCGTCCTTCGACGCCCGGGTGTGCCGGACGGCGCGGGACCTCGGGCTGCCCGGCACGCCCGAGGGGCTGGCCCGCCTGGTGCCGCCGCAGGAGTACGCCGTCCTGGGCGCCGCCCTGGTCCGGGCCGGCCGGGCGGAGCGCAGGACGAAGGGCCCCGGCACCGCCTGAGGACCCCTCCCTCCCCGCCGCGCCGGAGCCGGGTGCGGGTGCGGGTGCGGGTGCGGGTGCGGCCCGGAGCGGACGGCCGGAACCTGGTGTGGGCGCGGACCGGACCGGGCACCCGCGCGGCAGGCAACGGACGGTCGCGGGCCGTGGCACGACGGTGCGCGTCCGGTGGAGGAAGGTGGGCACGATGGCCAAGCCGGTGTGGAAGGGAACGCTGTCGTTCGGGCTGGTGAGCCTGCCCGTGGCGCTGTACCCGGCGACCGAGTCGCACGCGGTGCGCTTCCACCAGTTGCAGCGCGGCACCACCGACCGGGTGCGGCTGCGACGGGTGAACGAGCGCACCGGCGAGGAGGTCCCGTACGAGGACGTCGTCAAGGGGTACGAGCTCACCGAGGGCGAGTACGTCGTCGTGGAGCCCGCCGAGCTGGAGGAGCTGGCCCCCGGGCGGTCGCGGACGATCGAGATCGGCGGTTTCGCCGACCTGGCGGAGATCGACCCGGTCTTCTTCGACAAGACCTACTACCTGGGCCCCGCCGATCCGGCGACCGCCAAGGTGTACCAGCTCCTGGTCGAGGCACTCGCGCACTCCCACCGGGCCGGGATCGCCGTGTTCTCGATGCGCGGCCGGGAGTACCTGACCGCGGTCGACTCCACCGACGGGCTGCTCGAACTGCGCACCATGCACTGGTCCGACGAACTGCGCGACCCGCAGCAGGAGGTCCCCGGCCTGCCCGCCCGGCGCAAGGACTTCAACCGGACCGAACTCTCCACCGCCGAGCAGCTGATCGACATGCTCACCGTCGACTGGGACCCGGACGAGTACCACGACACCTACGAGGAGCGGGTCAGGGCGCTCGTCGAGGCGAAGGCCGAGGGCCGGGAGATCGCCCTGTCCGCCGGGGAGGAGCCCGAGGCGACCGACCTCACCGACCTGGTGGACGTCCTGCGCCGCAGCCTGGACCAGGCCCGGGCGAAGGGCGGCGGGGCCGGCCGGGCCCGGAGCGGCGGCGGACGGGCGAAGGCGGCGTCGAAACCGGCCGCAGGGCCCGCGCCGAAGGCGGTCAAGGCCGTGAAGCCGGTCAAGCCGGCCAGGTCGGCGAAGGCCGCGGAACCGCCGGAGCGCGCGGAGGCCGTGGAGGACCTCGCCTCGCTCAGCAAGACCGAGCTCTACCGGCGGGCCGCCGCACTCGGCATCCCGCACCGGTCCACCATGACCCGCGACCAGCTCCAGTACGCGCTCAAGGCCGCCGCCCGCCCGCGCCGGAACCTCAAGCGCGCGTCCTGAACCCCGCCGGACGGCACCGGCACCCGCACCCGGTGCCGTCCGGCGTCATTCGGTGGAGAGCAGCGGACCGAGCGGACCGAGGTCGATGTTGAGGTCCTCGGGGGTGAGGCCGAAGTGCTCGCGGAGCTCCGCCATCCGCTCCTCCAGCGCCATCAGGGTCAGGCCGAGCCGCTCGACCTGCTCCTCGTCCAGGTCGCCGTGGTCGATCCGGCGCAGCGCCTGGCGCTCCATCAGCTGCCGGAGCAGTTCGACCACCGTCAGGACCAGGGACGCGAGGTCCCGCCCGACCTCCTCGGGGTCGAGTTCGACCCGGCGGGCCGCTCCCCCGCTCACGGCGCGGCCCCCTCGCCGGTCACCCGGCCCACCCCGTCGGCGGCCAGGGTGCTGACCGAGGCGATCAGGGCCCGCAGGCTGATCCGGACCAGGTCGACGTCGGCGATCGAGAGCGTGATCTCGCCCGCGATCACCACGCCGCCCGCCAGCACCCGGTCGAGCAGGTCGACCAGCGCGACGTCGTGCTGCCGCAGTTCGGGGGCGAGGTCGCCGGTGGTCATCCCGCGTCGCCCCCGGTCGGCAGGCCGGCGAAGGAGTACGGGGGCCAGGGGCCGGTGAGTTCCACCCGCAGCGCGGGGCCGTGCCGCTCCCGGAGGCCGGCGACCGCGCGGGCGAACTCGGCCTCCCGCGCGCGGTGCACCAGGTAGGCGCCGTTGAGCAGCATCGGGTCGCGGACGCCGGTCGCCTCCGCGGGCTGCGGCGGGTGCTCGGTGCTGCGGTCGGCGAGGTCGGAGAGCGCCAGGTGGACCTGGCGGGCCTGTCCGGCGGCGTCCGCCAGGGCGCGTTCGGCCCGGTCGCGGGCGGTCCGGCGGCGCAGCAGGTAGGCGGTGCCCGGCCGGTCGTCCGACGGGCGGCCGGGGCCGTCACCGGCCTCACCGGCCCCATCGGTCTCGCCGTCCGAGCGCGCCCGGTCCAGGTACGCCTTGACGCCCCACTCGGTGCGGTCGGCGATGCCGGCGAGGGCGGTCCGGATCTCGTCGGCGTGCGCCGTCAGCAGGGCGCGGACCCGGTCCTCGTCGCGGTACACCGTGCCGAAGCGGACCGGGAGGGCCCGGCCGACGGTCGCGGAGACGACCCGGTGGTGGGCGCGCACCGCGCGTTCGAGCCACTGCGGGTCGCCGAGGTGGCGCTGCAGGGCGTCGGTGTCGAAGTCGGCGTCCGGCACCGGCCCGACGACCGCGAGCAGGTCGGCGGCCTCGACCGTCCCCGGGTGCTCGTCGGCGACGCCTTCGGGAAGGACCTGCCACGGGGACGCGTCGGGGCCCGCCGGGGCGACCGCGTACAGCCAGGTGTAGGTCATCGCGCCTCCCGCCGCCGGGCGCCGGTGCCCTTCCGGGCCGGGCGCGACCGCGACGGGGCGTCGTCCGGCCCGGGTTCCTCGGCTCCGGCCCCGGGTTCGATCTCGGTCTCGGCTCCGGTCCCGGTCCCGGTCCCGGTCCCGGTCCCGCCGTCAGGGTTGTCCTTCGAGCGGGCGGCCTCCAGTTCGCCGAGGCGTTCGCGCAGGCGGCGGTTCTCGGCGGCGAGGTCACGGCGGTGGTCGCCGGAGGAGAGGGTGGGGTCGTGCTCCCACCAGTCGATGCCCATCTCGCGGGCCCGGTCGACCGAGGCGATCAGCAGCCGGATCCTGATCGTGAGCAGCTCGATGTCCAGCAGGTTGATGCGGATGTCCCCGGCGATCACGATGCCCTTGTCCAGCACGCGTTCGAGCAGGTCGGCCAGGTTGGCGGGCTGCGGCGCGGCGGCGGTCCCGGGGTACGCGGGCGCCGCGCCGGTGCCGCGCCACGGAGTGGGGGTGCTCACGGCTGCTCCTCCTCGGGGAACCTGCCCCGGTGGTAGCGGCTCTCCCGGCGGTAGGCGAGCAGACCGCCGTCCTGGTCGAGGTCGACCCGGTAGAGCGCCAGGATGTCCGTCGAGTCGGGGATCCGCCGGCTCTCCACCACCTCGATGCCGATCCGCCAGCCCTCCTCGGTCCGCTCCAGCCCGGTGACGCCCTCCGGGCTGCGCCCGGTCATCGCCCGCACCTGGGCGGCTGCCCGGCGGGCGGCCTCGGGGGCGTCGATCCGGGCGCGCTCCGGGCCCTCGTCGTCCTCGGGCTCCTCTTCAGATTCCTCCTCAGGCTCCTCCTCGGGCTCCTCTTCAGGTTCCTCCTCCGGCTCCTCCTCGACCTCCTCGGGCTCGGACTCGGCCTGCTCCGGCTCGGCGCGCCGGGCGGTCCGGCGACGGCGGGCGGGTGCGGGGGCCGACTCGTTCTCGTCCGGCGTCCGGCGCCGCCGCCGGGGCGGCTGCGCACGTTCGCGTTCCCGTTCGCCGGTGTCGGCCCGCTCGTCGGTGTCGGCCCGCTCGTCGGCGGTCCGGCGGCGGCGGGGTCGCGGCTCCGTCTCGGGGTCGCGGGCGGTGCGCCGTCGCGGCGCGCCGGTGGGCGAGTCGTGCGCCGGGCGGCGGGTGCGTGACTCGGGCACGGTTCACACCTCCCAGCCCTCGGTGGGCGGCAGCAGCCGCCGGACGAGTTCCGCTTCCCTGGCCGCCGCGTCCTCCTCGCTGATCGTGCCCGCCTCCCGGGCGGACTGGACGTCCATCAGCTGTCGGCGCACGGCAGCGGGGTCGTTCAGTTCCTGCCAGGCCTGCTCGTGCAGGCGTTCGGCCACCCACACCACGCCCCGGACGGGGGCGAGCGGCAGGGTCAGCAGGCCGGTGATCAGTCCCATGACCGGCGTCCTTGTGCGTCGACGAGTTCCGAGGCGAAGTCGTACGGGGCCAGCGGGCCGAGCAGCCGGAGGTCGATCCGGCCTTCCCAGTCGCCGCCGAGCCCGTCCGCGGCGTCCTCGAACTCCTCCCACCTGTCCTCGGCGACCAGGAAGGAGGCGTTGACCGGCTGGTCGGCCGAGGAGTCGGCGCGGGCGGTGGCCGTCGCGAGCGGTCCGAGCCGGGTCACCAGTTCGTCGGCGGCGGCCCGGGCGCGGGTCCGGAGTTCCTCGGCGACCAGTTCGCCGAGCCGGATCCGCTGGTACCGGGAGGCGTCCTCGGACAGCGTGCCGACCTCCTCCCGGAGCTGGGCGATGTCCGGCCGCTGGTCGAGGATCTCGCGCAGCACCCGGTCCTCCCGGTAGGTGCCCCGGACGGTGAACTGGGCGAGTCCGTCCAGTCCTTCCAGTGCGGCCAGGAAGCGCTGTTCCTGCGGGGCGAGCAGTTCGTCGGTGACGGCCGCCTCGTCCCGGACCACCGCGCCGAACCGGAACGGCAGGACGGGCGTGCGTCCGGCCGCCACCGCGTCCAGCACCCGGGCGTGACCGATCAGGTCCTGGGGCGTGCCGAGCGGACGGCTGGTGTCGATCTCGCTGACCAGGGCGGCCACCTCGTGGTACGACACCAGGGCCACCGGCGCGGGCGGATCACCGACCCCGGCCGCCCCCTCCGGCGCGGGGGTGCCGACCGGGACGATGCCGTAGACGTAGCAGGCCCGGTCGGGCGGGAGGGCGTCACTCATCGCTCACTCCCCTTCCGGGTCGGCCGCGACCGCCGACGGGGCCGCTCCTCCTGCTCCTCCTCGCCGTCGTCCTCGTCGTCCCCGCCGACCAGGCCGGTCACCTTCTCCTTCACGCCTTCGAGCGCGCCGCGGGTCTTGTGCCGGGCCCCGCCCTCCTGCATGTCGTTGACCAGTTGCGGAAGCCCTTCGCTCCGGTCCTGGGTGATGTCGAGCCGGTTGACCGCTTCGGCGAAGCGCAGGTACGTGTCGACGCTCGCCACGACGATCCGCGCGTCGATGGTCAGCAGTTCGATCCCGACCAGGGAGACGCGCAGGTAGATGTCGATGACCAGGCCCTTGTCGAGGATCAGGTCGATGACGTCCACCAGGCCCGAGGAGGAGGGGCGGGACATGTAGTTGCTGGAACGCGGGGCCACTGACACCGCTCTCACCTCTTCCGGGAGGAGGTCCGGCGGGAGCTTCGGCGGGCGGGCGGTTCGGGCTCGTCCTCCTCCTCTTCCTCCTCGGCCTCGTCCTCGTAATCGCCGTCCTCGTCCTGGTCCGCGTCTTCGTCCGCTTCCTCGTCCTCGCCTTCGTCCTCCTCCTCGTCCGCGTCCTCGTCCTCGTCCTGGTACTCGCCGTCCGGATCCTCGTCCTCGCCGTCCTCGTCCTCGTAGTCCTGGTCGTCGGGCCCCTCCCCGTACTCGTCCTCGCCCTCGTCCGGCTCGTCCTGGTCCGGCTCGTCCTGGTCCTGGTCGTCCTGGTCCTGCTGCTCTTCCTCCTCCTTCACGGCGTCCTCGTGCGAGCGCACGACCTCGCTGTCGCGGATCTCGCCGCGCCAGCCCTCGACGCTCTCGGGGTCGAGGATGGTCCGCGTCATCACGTGGCGGCGGAAGTGCTTCAACTCCAGCCGGACGCGCCGGCCCTGGGCCCGCCACAGGTTGCCGGTCCGCTCGAACAGGCCCTGGGGGTGGTACTCGATGACGAGCAGGATCCTGGTCAGGTTGGGGGTGAGTTCGTGGAACGTCACCGCGCCGTCCGCCGAGCCCTTCTCGCCCTTCGAGCGCCAGACGATCCGCTCGTCCGGGACCTGCTCGACGATCGTCGACTCCCAGGTGCGGTGCGAGAGGAAGATCCCGGCCTTCCAGCTGAGCTTCTCGTCGGCGGACTGGTCGACCTGCTCGACGCGCTTGGTGTACTTCGGGAAGTCCTGGAACTGCGTCCACTGGTCGTAGGCGACCCGGACCGGGACTCCGACGTCGATCTGCTCGACGATGTTGGTGACCTTGGTCTCCTTGTTCCCTCCACCACCGCCACCGCCCCCGCCGCCACCGAGTTTCCCGGTCACGGCCTCCTTCACGCTGGACGCTCCCGCCCCCAGCAGCTTCTTCGCGATCGACCCTTTGAGACCGCCGCCTCCGCCACCCCCGCCGCCGTCACCGTCATCGCCGTCGTCCCCGCCCCCGCCCCCGCTGCCGCCGTTCGCCACGTAGTCGACGAGTTTCTCGGTGACCCCGCCGACCTTGTCGGCCGCCGCCGTCATCGCCCGCTCCCCCAGCGCGGACGCCAACTCCCGGGCCTGTTCCATCAACCGGTCGGTGGGGAGCGCGTCCAGCACGCCGCCCGAGCCGCCCTTGCCGTCATCGGACTGGGACTGCTTGGCCATCGCCGTTCACCCCGCCTTCGTCTTCTTGGCCGAGGCCCGTGTCCCGGCGCTCTTGCGGGCGGACTCGGTCCCGGTCGACTTCCGACCGGACGCCGACGAAGCGGTCCGCTTCGCGGCCGTGGACTTGCGCGGTGACGCCGCCTTCTTCGCGGTCTTCTTCGCCGCGCCACCGCCGCTACCACTGCCGCTGCTGGTGGAACGGGAGGGGGCGGACGCCGTGCCGCTCTTGGCCCGCGACGGGCGTTTCGTCGCCCCGCCGGTCCCGCCGCTCGCCCGGGAGGTGCCGCTGCTGCGCGAACTACGGCGGCGCGGCGGCGGTTTCTCCTCCGGCTCCTCCTCGGACTCCTCGGGTTCTTCCGGTTCCTCCGGCTCTTCCTCGTCCTCCGCCTCGTCCGGCTCCTCTTCCTCGTCCTCCGCCTCGTCCGGCTCCTCTTCCTCGTCCTCCGCCTCGTCCGGCTCCTCTTCCTCGTCCTCCGCCTCGTCCGGCTCTGGCTCCTCGGACTCCTCCGGCTCCTCGCCTTCCTCCGGCTCCGCCTCGTCCTCCGGTTCCTCGTCGTCCCGGCCGCGTCCTGCGGTGCGGTCGCGGATGGCTTCGGTCTGCTGCTGCAGGCGGTCGGTGAGCGCGCCCATCCGGTTGCCCGCAGCCGTGACCAGGGCTTTCTTGCCCGCCTCGGTCAGGTCACCGCGCATCTCGTCCACCAGACCGCGCAATTGCGGTGAGGACTCCATGAGCTGCCCGAACAGCGCGCCCGGGTTGGTGCTGAGTTTCTTTCCCGCCGCCATCCCGGTCAGTGCCAGCGCCCAGCGGGCCTTGTGCCAGCGCCCGAGGAAGTAGCCCGCGACCACGGCGGTTGCCAACTTCGAATTCTTCATGGGATTCCCCGTAGAAGGAGTCGGACCGGTCCTGTAGGCCGCCCCTCTTCGACAGTCGTACCGCCTACCCGGCACGCCGAGGACGACACGCCCGTATCCGGAGCTTTCGGGCATTCATTCCGGATCACCCGGGTATGCGGGGTGCAGCGCGGGCCCGATCGGACGGGCCTGCCGGAGCGAGAACGAAGGAGCAGGTCATGACGGTCGACGTGATGCTGGCGGCGGAGTCGAGCGGCCCGTCCCTCCTGGTGGTGGTCATTCCGGCGCTGATCATCGTCGCCGCACTGATCGGGGCGTTCGTGTGGGGCAGCCGTCGGCGGGCCCGTCGGCGTCCCCCGACGGGGGCCCAGCCCGCGGCCCCGCGGGCCGGCTCCTGGAGCACTCCGGAGGGCGACGGGCCGGGCGACCCCACGCCGACCGCTTCCCCGCGCGATCCGGGCGACCCGAGCGGTCCGGTCGGCCGCTGACCGGCCGCCCGGGCGGGGCCGCCCTGGCGGTGGCCCCGCCCGGGCGGCTTTTGCGGCGATCGGCCCGTTGGGCGCCGGAATGTCGGGCATACGTGCGGCGTATCCGGAGGCTTTCGGCGATCGAGGAGGCGGTCAGCGGTGGTGCTGCTGTGTCTGGGGGTGATGGCGGGCTACGTGCTCGGCGGGCTGCTGACGGCCCGGGCGGTCTTCCGGCGGGAGCGGGAGCGCTTCCTGCGGGCGGGCGGCGGACCGGCGGTGGCCGACGCGCGGCGGGTCGGCACGTTCGAGCGGCAGGAGCGGCAGCAGGCCGAGGCGTTCGCGCTGTGCGCGGGCGCGCTGTGGCCGGTGGCGCTGCCCGTCCTGGCACTGCACGGCCTGGTGGGGAAGGTGGCGCTGGACCGCGGACGTCCCGTCGCCCTCCGGCCGGACCCGGCGGAGGTGGCGGCCCGCATCGAGGAGCTCGAACGCGACCTGCGGCTGGGCCGCCACGCGGGGCCCGCGCCCCGTCCGGTCGAGCGCCGCGCGGTGGGGGACGCTCGGCCGCCCGCCGCGGCCGGGGCCCCGGAGCAGCGGGCCGAAGCCGCGTAGGGCCGCCCTTCGTGATCGGTCCGAGGGGCCGGTCCGAGAGATCGGCGTGAGAGATGCCTGACGAGACCCCTCCCCTGAACCTCGGCGAACAGCTGCTGGAGCAGTTCCTGACCGCGGGCCGCACCCTCGATCCGGGGGAGGCGCCGCGCTTCGCCGAGCAGTACACCCGGGCGCTGGGCCTGGGGGCGGCGGCCGTCTACCTGGCCGACATCCAGCAGCACCGCCTGGTGGCGCTCGCCGACGGGCCGGACCTGCCGATCGACGGCACGCTGGCGGGCTGGGCGTTCCGGACGGGTTCGATGCGGGTGGCCGAGGACACCGGGGCGGGGCTGGTGGCCTGGTTCCCGCTGACCGACGGCGCCGAGCGGCTGGGCGTGCTGGGGTTGCGCACGGCGTCCCTGGACCGGGAGGCGGTGCGGCGCTGCCGGCTGCTGGCCTCGGTGCTCGCCATGGTGATCACCTCCAAGCGCGACACCAGCGACAGTTACGCGCACGGCACCCGGGCGGACACCATGAGCCTGCCGTCCGAGCTGCTCCGGGCCTTCCTGCCGCCGCGCACCGTCTGCACCGACCGGGCGATCTCCACCGCCGTCCTGGAGCCGGCCTACCGGCTGGGCGGGGACGCGTTCGAGCACTCGCTGGCCGACGGGGTGCTGCACGCCGCGGTGCTGGACGCGATGGGCCACGACCTGGCGTCCGGTCTGACCGCCGCGCTGGCCCTGGGCGCCTGCCGCAACGCCCGCCGCAACGGCGCCGACCTGCCGGACCTGGTGGACACGATCGACGAGGCGCTGCACGCCTGGTTCCCCGACCGCTTCGCCACCGGCGTGTTCCTGCGCCTGGACGTCGCCACCGGCACCCTGCACTGGGCCAACTGCGGCCACCCGCACCCCCTGCTGATCCGCTCCGGCGAGGTGGTTCCCGGCGCGCTGGACGGCCCGGGCGAACTGCCGCTGGGGCTGAGCCACTACACCGGCGCCCCGCGGACGGTGCGGACCTTCTCGCTCAAGCCCGGTGACCGGCTGCTGATCTACACCGACGGGGTGGTGGACGCGAAGGGCTCCAACCACGAGTTCTTCGGCCTGGCCCGGTTCACCGACTTCGTGATCCGGGCCGCCGGTGCCGGTGAGACGGCGCCGGAGACCCTGCGCCGGTTGATGCACGCGATCCTGGAGCACCAGGACGAGGGGCTCACCGACGACGCGACCATCATGATGATCGAGTGGCAGCCGCTCTCCCCGCCGCTCCTGGACGACACCCGTCCGCGCACCTCCCCCTGGTGAGCGCCCGGCCCGCCCCTTCCCGTCCCTCCCCGCCCCGGCCTCCGGCCTGATCGCGGATCACGGCACGGGCACGGGCACGGGCACGGACGCGAACGCGCCGGCGGCGGAGGCCGTGTGCCTCCGCCGCCGGCGTCGTCGTCATGGGTGCCGCGGGTGCGCTACCAGCGGTACCAGCATCCGCGACCGCCGGTCGCGTTGGTGCTGCGGGCGATGAAGCCGACCAGCCACACGACGAGCACGACGACCGCGACCCACCACAGGATCTTCACCGCGAAGCCCGCGCCGAACAGCAGCAGGGCGAGGAGCAGGACCAGCAGGAGCGGAACCACGATTTGTCCTCCTTGGTTGGCCTTATTTGGCATTTACGTCGGTACGACAGCCGTCTGCCCGGTGATCGTCCGCTCATGCCGAGGCCGGTACGAAAATCCGTCCGATCCGCTCCGGCCGGTCCGCTCCGGGGGCGGGGCCCGTCAGTTCCCGGCGGCGGGCGGCGGGAAGCGGTCCCAGACCCGGTGCCCGGCGAGCAGGTCGGCGACGTCGCGCAGGACCTGCACCGGGTCGGTGCCGAAGACGATGCCGGGACCGTCCGCCGGGAGGCCGGCCGCGGTGAGGACGTCGCGGGCCCCGCCCCAGCCGCCGATCGCCTTGGCGTGCCGCCAGGCCTCGCCGAGCAGCAGGACCAGCCGCGGGTCGAGGGTGGTGTGCGGGCCGGCGGCGCGGGCGTCCCGGGCGGGGGCGGCGTCGGCGGCGGGGCCGGGGACGTCGGCCAGCAGGACGGCGTCGAACTCGACCGAGCGGGCGGTGGCGAAGCTGCGCTGCACCCGGGCCGGGTCACCGCCGGTGGGGGCGACCACCAGGGGCACCAGGTCGGCGGCGAGTGCGGCCTCCCGGAGGGCGTCGAGGACGGCGGGGTCGGTGTCGGGCCCGGCGAGGATGCCGACGGTGCGGCCGGCGATCGGCCACTCGTGGCCGAGCTGGGAGAGCGCGGGGCTGGGCTCGACCGGTCCGTCGGCGGCCCCGGTCTCCGGGACGGGCAGGCCGAGGGCGTGGGCGACCTCGGCGCACAGCCGCCGGTCGATCCGGGCCAGGACCCGCAGGTTGCGTTCGCGGACGGCCGGTTCGGTGCACTTGCCCAGCTCGAAGCTGTAGGCGTTGATGATGTGCTCCTGCTCGACGGCCGTCATGCTGGCCCAGAAGAGCCGGGGCTGGCTGAAGTGGTCGTCGAACGAGGCGGGCGCCTCCCGGACCTTCCTGGCCTCGGGGACGGGCTGCGGGTGCTCGATGAAGGCGTGCTGGTCGGCGCCGGCGAAGAACGGGCAGCCGCCGTCCAGCGAGTTGGGCTTGTAGGGGGCGACGCCGGAGTGCACGGCGTCCTGGTGGAAGCCGTCGCGCAGCATGTCGTTGACTGGCGCGTGGGTGCGGTTGATCGGGATCTGGGCGAAGTTGGGGCCGCCGAGCCGGGTGATCTGGGTGTCCAGGTAGGAGAAGAGCCGGCCGGAGAGCAGCGGGTCGTCGGTGATGTCGATGCCGGGCACCAGGTGGCCGGGGTGGAAGGCGACCTGCTCGACCTCGGCGAAGAAGTTGGTCGGGTTGGCGTGCAGGGTCATCAGGCCGAGCGGCTGCACGGGGACCAGTTCCTCGGGCACGATCTTGGTGGGGTCGAGCAGGTCGATGCCCTGGAAGGTCTGCTCGGGGGTGTCGGGCATGACCTGGACGCCGAGCTCCCACTGCGGGTACGCGCCGGCCTCGATGGCGTCGTACAGGTCTCGGCGGTGGAAGTCGGGGTCGGCGCCGCCGATCAGCTGGGCCTCGTCCCAGGTCAGCGAGTGGACGCCGAGCTTGGGCTTCCAGTGCCACTTGACCAGGCTGGTGGAGCCGTCGGGGGCGGTCAGGCGGAAGGTGTGGACGCCGAAGCCCTCCATCGTCCGGTAGGAGCGCGGGATGCCCCGGTCGGACATGTTCCACAGGGTGTGGTGGGTGGCCTCGGTGTGCAGCGAGACGAAGTCCCAGAAGGTGTCGTGGGCGGACTGCGCCTGCGGGATCTCCCGGTCGGGGTGCGGCTTGGCGGCGTGCACCACGTCCGGGAACTTGATCGCGTCCTGGATGAAGAACACCGGGATGTTGTTGCCGACCAGGTCGAAGACGCCCTCGTCGGTGTAGAACTTGGTGGCGAAGCCGCGGGTGTCGCGGACGGTGTCGGCGGAGCCGCGCGAGCCGAGCACGGTGGAGAACCGGACGAACACGGGGGTCTTGGCCCCGGCGGCCAGGAAGCCCGCCTTGGTGAGGCCCGCGCCCGTGCCGTAGCTCTCGAACACGCCGTGCGCGGCGGCGCCGCGGGCGTGCACCACGCGCTCGGGGATCCGCTCGTGGTCGAAATGGGTGATCTTCTCGCGCAGGTGGTGGTCCTGGAGCAGGACGGGGCCGCGCGGTCCGGCCTTCAGCGAGTGGTCGGAGTCGGGCAGCCGGGCGCCCTGCGCGGTGGTGAGGTAGGCGCCGTCCTGGGCCCGGACCGGACCGTCCGTCCGCGGGCCGCGGCCGGTCGCCGAGAGGGGCGTGGGCGCGGCCTGGTCGGGCTTGGGGGGCAGGGGCGGGCGCGGCTCGACGGGTTCCTCGACCGTGGGCTCACCGGCGGTCGGCTCGCCGGGGAGGTCGGGGCGGGTGTCGTCGGCAGTCATGGGTGTCCTTTCGGAACGCGGGCGTCATGGGGCGTTACCGGCTCGGCTAACCGGTCGGCCCCGAACAGAAACGGACGAATGTCCCCAGGTATCTCTTATCGCCCCGTTTCCTCCCCTGCACCTCGGGCAGGCGCAACGCGATCAGACAGCCGAGGAGAGGTGGCGGCCGTGGAGCGGACGGATTTCGCGGACCGGGCGGCGCTGGTGACCGGCGGTTCGCGCGGGCTGGGCCTGCTGGTCGCGGAGGAGCTGGCCCGGCGCGGCTGCCGGGTCGCGGTCTGTGCCCGCGACGGCGCCGAACTGGCCGCCGCGGGGCGTCGGCTCGGGCGGCTGACGACCCGGTGGGCGGCGCTGGAGTGCGACCTGTCGGTGCCGGGCGCGGGGCGGGCGGTGGCCGCGGAGGCGGCCGAGCGGCTGGGGCGTCCGCTGGACGTGCTGGTGAACAACGCGGGGGTGATCCAGGTCGGGCCGCTGTCGGCCCTGGCCGAGGAGGACTTCCGCCTCTCCTGGGACGTCATGGTGGCGGCCCCGCTGGAACTGGTGCTGGCGGTGCTGCCGGGCATGCGCGAGCGCGGCACCGGGTCGGTGGTGAACATCGCCTCGATCGGCGGGCCCGTCCCGGCACCGCACCTGCTGCCGTACGTGACGGCGAAGGCCGCGCTGGCGGCGTTCTCCCGCGGGCTGCGGGTGGAGCTGGCGGGCACCGGGGTGCGGGTGACCACGGTGGTGCCGGGGCTGATGCGGACGGGTTCGCACCGGGCGGCCCGGTTCTCCGGCCGGGCGCCGCTGGAGTACGCCTGGTTCGGCGCGGCGGCGAGCATGCCGCTGCTGTCGATGGACGCGGGCCGGGCGGCGCGCCGGATCGTGCGGGCCGCCGAGCGGGGCCGGCCGGAGCTGGTGCTGACCCCGGCCGCGAAGCTCGCGGTGCGCCTGGAGGGAGTGGCCCCGGCGACGTTCGGGGCGCTGCTGGGCGCGGCGGGCCGGCTGCTGCCCGGCCCGGGCCGGGTCGCCGAGCACGACCTGTCGGGCCAGGCCGCGGCCGGGCGCACGGGCCGGCTGGTGCCGGTCCTCACCGCGCTCGGCGATCGGGCCGGCCGTCACACCAACGAGCCCGGCCCGCGAACGAGTTGACCGATCCCCACGGAAGGAGCGCGCGATGCGTGCGGTGACCTGGCAGGGCAGGCGGGACGTCAAGGTGACGGAGGTCCCGGACCCCCGGATCCAAGAACCCTCGGACGTGCTGGTGGAGGTGACCTCGACCGGCCTGTGCGGCTCCGACCTGCACCTGTACGAGGTGCTCGGACCGTTCCTCGACCCGGGCGACATCCTGGGCCACGAGGCGATGGGCGTCGTCCGGGAGGTCGGCGGCGCGGTGGGCTCGCTGAGCCCGGGCGACCGGGTGGTGGTGCCGTTCAACGTCAGCTGCGGCACCTGCCGGATGTGCGCCAAGGGGCTGCACTCGCAGTGCGAGACCACCCAGGTGCGCGAGTACGGCAGCGGCGCGGCGCTGTTCGGCTACACCAAGCTGTACGGCCAGGTGCCGGGCGGCCAGGCCGAGCTGCTGCGCGTCCCGTTCGGCGACACGCTGCCGGTGAAGGTGCCGGCGGGGCCGCCGGACGACAGGTTCGTCTTCCTCTCCGACGTGCTGCCGACGGCCTGGCAGGCCGTCGAGTACGCGGCGGTGCCGCAGGGCGGCACGCTGCTGGTGCTGGGGCTGGGCCCGATCGGCGAGATGTGCGTGCGGATGGCGCTGCTGCGTCCGGGCATCCGGCAGGTGATCGGCGTCGACCTCGTCCCGGAGCGGCTCCAGCGGGCCCGGGAGCGCGGCGCGGTGGTGCTGGACCTGAACGACCGGCCCCAGCTGCTGCCGCAGGCGGTGCGCGACCTGACCGACGGGCTGGGTCCGAACAGCGTGATCGACGCGGTCGGCATGGAGGCGCACGGCTCCCCCGTCGCGTCCGTGGCGCAGCGGATGACCGGCCTGCTGCCGGACGCGCTGGCCCGGCCGCTGATGCAGAAGGCCGGCCTGGACCGGCTCCAGGCCCTGCAGCTGGCGATCGAGCTGGTGCAGCGCGGCGGCACCGTCTCGGTGTCGGGCGTCTACGGCGGCGCGGCCGACCCGCTGCCGCTGCTGACCATGTTCGACAAGCAGATCCAGTTGCGGATGGGCCAGGCCAACGTGCGCCGCTGGACGGACGAGCTGCTGCCGCTGCTGACCGACGAGGACCCGCTGGGCGTGGACTCCTTCGCCACCCACCACCTGCCGCTGGACGAGGCGCCGGAGGCGTACGCGATGTTCCAGCAGAAGCGCGACGGCGCGATCAAGGTGCTGTTCAAGCCCTGACCGACCGCGCCGCCGCACCGCCGCCCCGGCCGAGACCGGGGCGGCGGTGCGGCGGTCCGGGTCAGGCGGCGCGCAGCGCGGGCAGCAGTTCCTTCTCGGCCCAGTCGGTGAACCCGGGCTGGCTGTCGCCGCCGACCTGGATCAGGGCGAGTTCGTCGAACCCGGCCTCGGCGTAGGGGCGGACGGCCTCGAGGAAGTCCTCGACCCGGTCGCCGCACGGGATGGAGGCGGCGACGTCCTCGGGGCGGACGTACTGGTTGGCGGCGGCGAAGCCAGCGGTGCCGGGCAGGTCGGCGTTGACCTTCCAGCCGCCGCCGAACCAGCGGAACTGGGCGTGCGCGCGGGCGATGGCGGCGTCCCGGTCGCGGTCGAAGCAGATCGGGACCTGGCCGACCGAGGGTTTGCCGGCTCCGCCCGCCTCGGCGAAGGCGGTGAGCAGTTCCCGCTCGGGCTGGACGGCGATCACCAGGTCGGCGAGCCGCCCGGCGGTGGCGCAGGAGACCGGCCCGGAGACGGCGACGCCGATCGGGGGCGGCTGGTCGGGCAGGTCCCACAGCTTGGCGCCGTCGACCTGGAAGTGCCGTCCGTGGTGGGTGACGTACCCGCCGGCGAACAGCGCCCGGATGATCTCCACGGCCTCGGCCAGCATCTCCTGGCGCACCGCGACGGGCGGCCAGCCGCGGCCCACCACGTGCTCGTTGAGGTTCTCGCCGCTGCCCAGCCCGAGCCGGAAGCGCCCTTCAGAGAGCAGTTGCACGGTGGCGGCCTTCTGCGCCACCACCGCCGGGTGGTAGCGGACGGTCGGGCAGGTGACGTAGGTCATCAGCGGCAGCGTCTCGGTGGCCTGGGCGACCGCGCCGAGCACCGCCCAGGCGTAGGGGGCGTGGCCCTGCTCGTCCAGCCAGGGGAAGTAGTGGTCGGAGATCACCGCGAAGTCGAACCCGGCCCGTTCGGCGCGGACCGCGTCGGCGACCAGGTCGCGCGGGCCGCGCTGCTCCGTCATGAGGGTGTATCCGATGCGCATGGTGGTTCCTCTCGGGACTGCTGCGGTCAGCTCGCGGTCAGCAGTTGCGGGGCGAGCGTCTTGATCAGGGTGTTGGTCCAGCGCAGTTGGCGGAGCGTCTGCGGGTGGCAGCGGCTCGCCAGGTCCAGCAGTTCGCCGTCCCGGCCGGCCTGCGCGGCCTGGGCGAGCATCTCCCAGTGCAGCGAGTTGCGGGTGGCGGCGAGGTGCAGCGCGGTCAGGGTCTCCAGCAGGTCGGGGAGGCCGTCCGGCCGCGGGGCGAGGTCCTCGGCGGCCTTGCGGCGCAGCCGGGTGAGGGCGGCGGGGTCGCGGTCGGCGGGCAGGTGCAGGTCGCGGGCGGCGGCGGTGGCGGCGATCAGGCGGGCGTGCTCCGCGGACCAGCGGGCGGTGTCGGTGGCGACGTGGTGGAACTCGTGCTCGGCGCGGTGGTCCCCGGCGGCGGCCAGCAGGTCGTCCCGGAGGGCGAGTTCGCCGTCGTGCAGGGTGCGCAGGACGGCTTCGACGGGGTTCACGGGGTGGCCTCCGGTGCGGGTTCGGGCCGCTGGTCGGCGAGCGCGGCGGGGCCGCCGGTGGTGGGGGGTGCGGCGGCGGGGTCGGCGGGTGCGGAAGCGGTGGTGGTGGGGGCGGGCGCAGGGGTACCGTCGGCGGGGGCGAGCCGGGTGAGGCGGGCGGCGGCGGTCTTGTAGAGGGGCTGTTTGGAGACCGGGTCCCAGTCGGTGACGGTGGTCTCGTTGGCGGCGCGCCCGCCCTCGGGGCCGGGGCCGGTGCGGCCGGGGGTGTCCCAGTAGCCGTAGTGGAAGGGCAGGAAGAGCAGTCCGTCGCGCAGCGCGGTGACCCGCAGCCGGGCCCGGACGGCGCCGCGCGGGGTGGCGACCTCGACCAGGTCGCCCTCCCCCAGGCCGCGCCGGCGGGCCTCCCCGGCGCCGATCTCGACCCACATCTCGGGGGCGGCGGCGTCGAGTTGGGGGACGCGGCCGGTCTTGGTGCGGGTGTGGAAGTGGTAGAGGGTGCGGCCGGTGGTGAGTTGCAGCGGGTAGTCGTCGCTGACGTCCTCGTGCGGGGGCAGGTACTCGGCGGCCTTGAGCACCGCCTTGCCGTGGGGGTTGAGCGCCCGGTACTCGGTCTCGGAGACGGAGGCGCCGGTGACCAGGTCGCGCCCGTAGCTCTCGCAGGTGTCGGGGGCGGCCCAGCTGATGCCGTCGGTGTAGAGGCGTTCGGTGCCGTCGGGGTGGTCGGCGTCGCAGGGCCACTGGACGCCGCCGCGTTCGCGCAGCAGCTCGTAGCTGAGGCCGGTGTAGTCGCAGGGGCGCCCGGCGGAACAGCGCTGCCAGGCTTCGAACGCGCCGCGCGGGTCGTGCCAGCCGATCAGCGGGGCGCCGTCGCGGTCGCGGAAGTCCATCCGGCGGGCGTAGTCGAGCAGGATGGCGAGGTCGGGGCGGGCCTGTCCGGGCGGCTCGACGGCCTGTTCGCACAGGTGGACGGTGCGGTCGGCGTTGGTGAAGGTGCCGGTCTTCTCGCCCCAGGTGGCGGCGGGCAGCACCACGTCGGCGAGCAGCGCGGTCTCGGTCGGGTAGAGGTCCTGGACGACGGTGAACAGGCCCTCGGAGCGCAGGAGTTCGCGGATCCGGGCGAGCTCGGGCAGCGAGACGGCCGGGTTGGTGCCGGAGATCCACAGCAGCTTGATCGAGCCCTGCTCGGCGTACCGGAAGATCTGCATCGCGGGGGTGGGCGGGCCGTGGTGCGGGATGCGGTCCACGTCCACGTTCCACAGCTTCGCGAGTTCGACGACGTGCTGCTCGTTCTCCCAGTTGCGGAAGCCCGGCAGGTCGCCGTCGGCGCCGCACTCGCGGGTGTTCTCGGCGGTGGGCTGGCCGTTCATCTGGAGCACCCCGCAGCCGGGGCGGCCGAGCATGCCGCGCACCAGCTGGATGTTGTTCACCTGGACGGCGGCGGCGGTCGCCTGGTG
Organism: Kitasatospora phosalacinea; assembly: GCF_000716545.1. Classification (GTDB taxonomy): domain Bacteria; phylum Actinomycetota; class Actinomycetes; order Streptomycetales; family Streptomycetaceae; genus Kitasatospora; species Kitasatospora phosalacinea. The sequence continues at coordinate 39,596 of NZ_JNWZ01000028.1, read as the reverse complement.
CGACTGGTAGACGCCCTGGAGCACGGTGGAGAGCAACGCCCGTGCCTCGCCCAGCAGTTCGGCGGCCCGTTCGATCTCCCGGGCGGGCACGTCGCAGATCCGCGCGGCCCACGCGGGCGTGCACCTCGCGACGCCGGCGGCGAGTTCCTCGTACCCGACGGTGTGCGCGTCCACGTACGCGTGGTCGATCCGGTCGGTGCGGACGAGTTCGTGCAGCAGCGCGTTGAGCAGCGCGACGTTGGTGCCGATCCGGGGGGCGAGGTGCACCTCGGAGCGGGCCGCGACGGGGGTGGGCCGGGGGTCGACGCACAGCAGCCGGGGCGGGGTGGGCCCGGCGAGGCGGTCCAGCACCCGCATCCACAGCACCGGCTGGGTCTCGGCCATGTTGTGGCCGTACAACGCGAGCGTGTCGCAGTGGTCGACGTCGGTGTACGAGGCGGGCTGGCCGTCGCAGCCGAAGGTCTCCTTGAGCGCCTCGGCGGCGGTGGCGGTGCACAGCCGGGTGTTGCCGTCCAGGTGGTTGGTGCCGATGCCCGCGCGGGCGATCACCGCGAGGGTGTAGTACTCCTCCAGGAACAGCTGCCCGGAGGTGTAGAAGCCGATCGAGCCGGGGCCGTGGGCGTCCAGCAGGTGCCTGGTCCGGTCGACGACCAGGCCCATCGCGGTGTCCCAGTCGCTCTCCTCCAGGCGGCCGTTCCGCCGCACCAGGGGCACGGTGAGCCGGTCGTCGGCGTGGTTGGCCTGCCAGCCGAACAGGTCCTTGGGGCCGAGCCGCCCCCGGTTGACCCGGTCGTCCGCCCGGCCGCGCACCCCGACGATCCGGCCGTCGCGCACCGCGACGTCCATCGCGTCGCCGTTGGAGTGCAGCAGCGAGGCGGTCGGCACCCAGCGGTCCACGCCCGTCCCGGTCAGGTGGGTGTCGCGGCGCACCGGCCACGGCTGCCCGGGTCCGTACGGGGTGCGGTCGCCCCAGGGTTCGGCGATCCGGTCGATCCGTTCTCGCATGCTCCACCTCCGTGCTCTGCTGTGCTGCGTGCTCGTGCTGGGTGTTCCGTGCCGGGTGTCCCGTGCTGCGTGCGCCGCACTCCGTCCGGCGGCTGCCGCGTGTACCCGGGGGGGCGGCCCGGTATGCGCCGGGCGGTCAGGGGCCGAGCAGGTCGAGGACGGCCCGTTCGGCGGCCGGGCCCGGGGCCGGGTCGGGCAGGGCGTCGGCGATGGTGACGCCCCGGTCGTACAGCTCCAGCAGGCGCGGGTTGATGTAGGAGGCCCGGCACACGGCCGGGGTGTTGCCCAGGTGGTCGGCGACCTCCCTGACCACCCGGGCCACGGCGCGGCGGCCAGGCCCCGACCGGGAGCCGGCCAGGCCGACGGCGGCGAGGACGGTGGCGTGCCAGGTGCGGAAGTCCTTGGCGGTGGCGTCGGTGCCGGTGTGCTCGCGCAGGTAGCCGTTCAGGTCGGGGGCGGTCAGGGGGTGCCAGCACCGGCCCTCCCAGTACGCCCACAGCGCGGGGTCCCGGTCGGCGCGCCGCCGCAGGGCGCGGACGGTCCGGGCGGCGGCGGTGTCGGTGAGGGTGAGTTCGCGGTGCCGGCCGGACTTCGCGGTGTACGAGAAGTGCAGGCGGTCGCCGCGCACGGTGCTCTGCGCGCGCAGCAGCGTGGTGAGGCCGTGCGAGCCGTTGGCCTCGCGGTAGGCCGGGGAGCCGATCCGGAAGAAGCCGAGGTCGAGCAGGCGCACCGCGCAGGCGGCGACCCGGTCGTGCCGCAGGCCGCGCAGTTCGAGGTCGGCCGCGAGGCGGGCGCGCAGGGCGGGCAGGGTCCGGGCGAAGGCCAGGACGTGGTCGTGCTTGGCGGCCTCGCGCCGGGCCCGGAAGTCGGGGTGGTAGAGGTACTGGCGGCGCCCGGCCTCGTCGGTGCCGACGGCCTGGAGGTGCCCGGTGGGTTTCGGGCAGATCCACACCTCGGTCCAGGCCGGGGGGACGGCGAGCGCCCTGATCCGGGCCAGGGCGGCGGGGTCGCGCAGCGGGGTGCCGTCGGTGTCGCGGTAGGAGAAGCCCCGGCCCTGCCGTCGGCGGCTCCAGCCGGGGGCGTGCGGGTCGCTGGTGGTCAGCCGTCCCATCGGTGCCTTTCGCTCGGGGGGGTCGGGCCCGGCCCGTTCAGCCGCCGGGCCGCAGGTGGTCGCGCAGCAGCCGCAGGGCGGCTTCGACGGCGGCGGCCCGGATGTCGGCGGGGCGGTCGGTGGGTGGTTCGGGCCGGGCGGTGCGGGTGCCGCCGGGGCCGCTGACGGCGACGTGCACGGTGCCGACGGGCCGGCCGTCGTGCGGGGCGGGCCCGGCGACGCCGGTGGTGGCCAGGCCGTAGGTGGCGTGGGTGCGGGCCCGGACGCCCTCGGCCATCTGGGCGGCCACCTCGGGGTGGACGGTGCCCTGGTCGGCGATCAGGGCCTCGTCCACCCGCAGCAGGCCGCTCTTGACCTCGGCCGCGTAGGCGACGACGCCGCCGAGGAACACCCCGCCCGCGCCGGGGGCGTCGGCGAGGACGGAGGCGAGCCGTCCGGCGGTCAGCGACTCGGCGGTGGCGACGGTGTGGCCGGCGGCGGCGAGCGCGGCGGTGACCTGGCGGGCCAGCACGGCGCTGTCCGGCAGAGCGGGGCGGGGGGTGCCGGTGCTCATGTCTCGCGGGCGACCTTGACGGTCTTCAGTTCGGAGTCGGCGCTGTCGGGGACGAGCATGCCCGCGTCCAGCCCGGTGCGCAGGTAGTCCAGGACGGCGTCGTTCAGGCGCTCGCCGGGGACGACGGCGGGGATGCCGGGCGGGTAGGGGGTGAGCATCTCGGCGGCGATCCGGCCGGACGCCTTCTCCAGCGGCACGTGTTCGGTCGGCCCGAAGAAGGCGTCGCGCGGCAGCGCCTCCTGGTCGAGGCGCAGCTCACCGGGGTCGGGGACGTCCACGGTGGTGGCCGGGCGCAGGGTCGGCGCGGCGGCGACGAGTTCGCGCAGGCCGTGCAGCAGGGCGTCGGCGGTGGTGCTGTCGTCGGCGTGGGTGAGCTGGGCGCTGATCCGGCGGTGGTCGCAGACGTGCAGGGTGAGCTGGTGGTGGGAGCGCAGCCAGTCGCCGGCCCGGTAGCCGGTGGTGCCGAGCGCGGAGATGTCGATGATGACCTGGAGCGGGTCGAGGTCGGCGGCCAGTTCGGGGCCGCAGAAGTCGTCCCGGCCGTGGACGTGCAGGCCCTCGACGGCCTCGATCCGCTCGCGGACGTCGGCGGCGAGCGTCAGGGCGGCCCCGTACAGCTCGCGGCCGTGCTGGACCATCTGGCGGCGCCAGCCGTCGAGCGCGGCGTACACCAGCACGGAGGGGCTGGTGGTGCCGAGCAGGTCCTCGCGCTGCTTGAGGACGTCGGGGGCGACCAGGTCGCCCTGGAGGTGGAAGACCGAGCTCTGTTCGAGGGCGGAGCCCATCTTGTGCACGGAGGTGACGCAGACGTCGGCCCCGGCGTCCATCGCCCACTGCGGCAGGTCGGGGTGGAAGGGCAGGTGCGCGCCCCAGGCCTCGTCCACGATCAGGGGCTTCCCGGCGGCGTGGCAGACCTCGGCGATGCCCTCCAGGTCGGCGCAGGTGCCGTACGGGGTGGGCGAGGTGACCAGCGCGCCCTTGACGTCGGGGTGCCGCTCCAGGGCGGCGCGGAACGCCTCGGCGCGCGGCGGGTGGGCCAGGTGCAGGTTCGCGTCCCAGGACGGGTCGACCCAGACCGGGCGGATGCCGGCCAGGATCAGCCCGGCCACCACGGACTTGTGGGCGTCCCGGCCGACCAGCAGTTCCTCGTGCGGCCCGGCGACGGAGAGCATGGCGGCCTTGACCGACAGGGAGCTGCCGCAGGTGGAGAAGAAGGTGTGATCGGCGCCCACCGCCTCGGCCATCAGTGCCTGGGCGTGCGGCAGGATGCCGCGCGAGTCGGTGCGGTCGTCGAGGCCGCCGCTGGCCAGCACGTCGGAACGGAACACGTCCGGCCCGAGGGCCCGCAGGACCCGCGGGTCGGCACCCCGCCCCTGCTTGTGCCCGGGCGGGGTGAACACGGTCAGCGGGTTGGCGTGGAAAGCTGCGAGGGCCTCGAGCACCGGCGCTTGTGACTGGTCCATGCGGCGCGTGTGCCCCCGGCCGGGACGGCGAAACCGGGCGGAACCGGACGGCGGCCCGGAACCTGACGGCGGCTCGGCGGCGGGCGGCGGTTCAGCGGCGGACGGCGGTGACCAGCCAGGCGGCGGTGCGCAGCCGGACGCCGTCGGGGCCCTGGTGGGGGGTGAGGGCGGTGGTGAAGGCGGCGTGGACCCGGGGGGCGGCGGCGTCCGGGTTCCCCGGGTCGAGGAGGGTGAGCAGGTGCCGGCCGGGGCCGGAGCCGAGCAGCAGGTCGGCGGCGTCCTCGGCGTCGTGCCCGAAGCGGCCGGCGGCCTCGACGGGTTCGGTGCGGACGCGGTCGAAGCCGGCCGCGTCGAGGACGCGGCGGACGAGGGCCGGGTCGGCGAGCGAGAACATGCCGGGGCCGTCGGCGGGCCCGGGCTCCTGGGCGGGGACGCCGAGCAGTTCGCGGACGGTGTCGTACACCGCGATCCACTCGGTGCGGGCCGGGTCGGCCATGCAGACGAAGGCGAGCCGACCGCCGGGGCGCAGGGCGCGGGCGACGTTGGCGAACGCGGCGACCGGGTCGGCGAAGAACATGGTGCCGAAACGGCTGATCGCGGTGTCGAAGGCGGCGTCGGGCAGCGGGTGGACCTGGGCGTCGCCCTGTTCGAAGGCGATCCGGTCGAGACCCTCGGCGGCGGCGAGGGCGCGGGCGGTGGCGAGCATCGGGCCGGAGAGGTCGAGGCCGAGGGTGGCGGCGGCGGTGCGGGCCGCGAGCCGGGTGGTCCGGCCGGCGCCGCAGCCGATGTCGAGGACGCGGCTGTCGGCGCCGATCGCGGCGGCGTCGAGCAGGGGCCGGTCGAAGCCTTCGTTGACGGCGTTCCAGCGGTCCTGGTGGTCGCTCCAGTGGCGGCCCTCGGCGCCGTTCCAGGCTTCGGACTGTGCGGTGTTCACCGGTGCGGACATGGAGTCCCCCTGTCGGGAAGGCTAGGATGGGCATCTGCCCATACCCAGCGTATGGGCGAGTGCCCATACCGGCAAGGCCCCCACCGGGAGGACCCGAATGTCACCGCGCGGCGTAGCGATCCCCGACGTCCGGGAGCGGCTGTTCGCCGCGGCCGGACGGGTGCTCTCCCGGGAGGGCCCGACCGGGCTGACCAACCGCTCGGTCACCGAGGAGGCCGGCTGCGCGAAGGGGCTGCTGTACAACCACTTCGCCGACCTGGACGACTTCGTCGCGCAACTCGTCCTGGACCGCTTCGCGAAGGTCGCCGCCGAGGTCGCCCCGCTGCCCGGCCGGGCCGGGCGGGGGGACGTCCGGGAGAACCTGGCCCGGGCGGCGCTCGTCCTGCTCGGCGCGAACGGACCGGTGATCGCCGCCGCGGCGCTCTCCCGCCCCGGCGCGGCCGAACGGGTCGGGCGGGCCTGGCGGGACGGCGCGCCCGGGCCGGGCGCGGTGGAGGGCGCGATGACCGCGTACCTGGAGGCCGAGCGCGGCCTCGGCCGCCTCTCCCCCGGCGCCGACTGCCCGATGCTGGCGCTCGCCCTGGTCGGCACCGTCCACCACCTGCTGATGCACGGTCACGCCGGGACGGACGACCGCCCGGAGCTGATCCGCCGTCTGGTCGCCGCGCTGGTACCGGCACCCGAAGGGGGTAGTACCGCGGTACCACCGGGCGGCGAATGATCGTCCCCGGGTGCCGCCGTCCCGGCCCGCGCCGCGCCTAGCGTGGCTACGAGGCGGTCGGGACGGTCCCGGCCGGGTGGCGGCAGGGAGCGGGCCGATGATCGAGGCGCAGCAGTTGACGAAGCGTTACGGCGAGAAGACCGCCGTCGACGGGCTGGACTTCACCGTGAGACCGGGCAGCGTGACCGGGTTCCTCGGCCCGAACGGCGCGGGCAAGTCCACCACCATGCGGATGATCGTCGGACTGGACGCGCCCACCTCCGGGTCGGTGCGGGTCGACGGCCGCCGCTACGCCGAGCACGCCGCGCCGCTGCAGGAGGTCGGCGCGCTGCTGGAGGCGAAGTCGATCCACCCGGGGCGCTCGGCGTTCAACCACCTGATGGCGCTGGCGCACACCCACGGCATCCCGCGCTCCCGGGTCGACGAGGTGATCGGCCTGACCGGCCTGGAGTCGGTGGCGAGGAAGCGCGCCGGGGCGTTCTCGCTGGGCATGGGGCAGCGCCTGGGCATCGCGGCGGCCCTGCTGGGCGACCCGGCCACGGTGATGCTGGACGAGCCGGTCAACGGCCTCGACCCGGAGGGCGTGCTGTGGATCCGCAACCTGCTCACCGGCCTGGCCGCCGAGGGGCGGACGGTGTTCGTCTCCTCGCACCTGATGAGCGAGGTCGCGCTGGTCGCCGACCACCTGATCGTGGTCGGCCGGGGCCGGCTGCTGGCCGACACCACCGTGCGGGAACTCGTCGCGCAGGCCGGCGGGGACCGGGTCACGGTCGCCTCCGCCGACCCGGCGAAGCTGCGCGGGCTGCTCACCGGGCCCGGGGTCGAGATCACCGGCCGGAGCGGCTCGGAGGAGCTGGAGGTGACCGGCCTGACGGCCCGCCGGATCGGCACCGTCGCGGCCGAACACGGCATCGCGCTCTACGAGTTGGCCACCCGCACGGTCTCCCTGGAGCAGGCCTTCATGGACCTGACCCGGGACGCCGTGGAGTACCACGGCTCCACCACCACCACCGCCGAGACCCCGAGGAGCGCCGCGTGAGCACCATCGCCCCCACCCCCGCCGCGCCGGCCGCCGCCGAGCGCCCCGCCCGCCCGCCGTACGAGGTCACCGCCGTCCGGGTGCTGCGCTCGGAGTGGGCGAAGGCCTGGTCGCTGCGCTCGACCTGGATCACCCTGGGCCTCGGGCTGTTCTTCCTGGTGGCGTTCGGCGTGATCGCGGCCTACCAGTTCAAGTCCCGGCTGACCTCCGGCCGCCCCATGGACCGGGACTTCGCCGACGCCGACGCGCTCAGCCTGTCGCTGTTCGGCACCAACTTCGCGCAGCTCGCCCTCGGCGTGCTGGGCGTGCTGATCGCGGCGGGCGAGTACTCGACCGGCATGATCCGCTCCACGCTGGCCGCGGTGCCGCGCCGGCTGCCGGTGCTGTGGGCGAAGGCCCTGGTGTACGGGGTGGTCGCGCTGGTGCTGGCCACCGCCGGGGTGTTCGTGGCCTTCCTGCTCGGCAGCGGGATCCTCTCCGGCACCCGGGCGGCGCTGACCCTCTCGGATGCCGGGGTGGTGCGCGGCCTGCTCGGCGCGGGCCTGTACCTGGCCCTGGTCGGCGTGATCGGCGTCGCGCTGGGGATGCTGCTGCGCTCGATCGCGGGCGGCATCTCGGTGCTGGTCGCCTCGCTGATGCTGGTGCCCGGCCTGGTGTCGCTGCTGCCGAGCTCGTGGCACGACCACATCAGCCCGTACCTGCCGAGCAACGCGGGCCAGGCGGTGTTCGCCCTGCACCACGACAGCACCACGCTGTCGCCGGGCGCCGGGCTCGCCGTGTTCGCGCTGTGGACCGCGGCCGCGCTGGCCGGCGGCGCGGTGCGGCTGCTGCGGCGCGACGCCTGACACACTGACCTGCCCGCCGCCGCGGTGCCCGGACGGCCGTCCGGGCACCGCGGCGCACCCCGTCCGACCACCCCGGGGGCTTCCCGTGCACGATCCGGTCCGAACCGACCACGCCGCGGGCGCCGAGGACGCGCCGCTGCCGGGCCATCCGCTGCTCGACCGGCTGGCCCGGGCCGGGCAGCGCCTGCGCGGGCCCGCCGCCCGGCGCCCCTGGCTGCTGGACGCCGCCGTGGTCGTCCTCTCCTACCTGGCGTTCTGCGTCCCCGACCTGGTGCACGGCGACGGCGACGGCCCGCGCGGGCACCGCGTCGCCTTCACCCACCTGCCGCTGCCCGCCGTACTGGCCTTCCAGGCCGCACTGCTGCTGCCGCTGCTGTGGCGCCGCCGCCGGCCGGCGGCCGCGTTCGCCGCGGTGACGGCCGTGTTCCTGCTCCAGTGGTCACTCGGCGCGGCGCTGCGGGCGGACGCGGCGCTGCTGCTCGCGCTGTACGCGCTGGCCCTGCACGGGCGGCTGCGGGACCTGGCGTGGGCCTGCGCGGCCTGCGCGCTCGGCATCGGCCTGGTGGCGGCCCGGCTGTCCTCGGCGGTGTCGGTGTGGGACGTGCTGTTCTTCCTGGCCGCCGCGGTGACCGCCGCCGTCGCGCTGGGCATCGCGGTGCGGGTGCGCCGCGCCCAACTGGCCGGGCTGCGCGAGCGAGCCGCCCGGCTGGAGGTGGAGCGCGACCAGCGCAGCCGGCTGGCCGCCGCGAGCGAACGCGCCCGGGTGGCCCGGGAGATGCACGACATCATCGGCCACAACCTGTCGGTGATCATCACCCTCGCGGACGGCGGCGCGTACGCGGCCCGCTCCGCCCCCGAACGCGGGCAGGAGGCGCTGACCCTGATCGGCGACGCGGGCCGGCAGGCGCTCGGCGAGCTGCGCCGGATGCTGGGCGTGCTGCGCGAGCACGGCGCCGGCCCCGAACTGGCCCCGCAGCCGGGCGTCGCCGACCTGGACGAGCTGTGCGGCCGGATCCGGGCGGCGGGCCCGGAGGTGCTGCACCGCACCGAGGGCGCCCTCGAAACGCTGGACCGCGGCGTCCAGCTGACGGTCTACCGGATCGTCCAGGAGGCGCTGACCAACACCCTCAAGCACGCCGGGCCGCGGGCCCGCGCCCGGGTCACCGTCTCGCTCGCGGGCACCCGGCTGCGGGTCCGGGTCGACGACGGCGGGCCGCCCGGCGGCGCCCCCGCGCCCGGCGCGCCGCCCGGCGAGGGGCAGGGTCTCACCGGCATGCGGGAGCGGGCCGCGCTGTACGGTGGCACCGTCTCGGCGGGGCCGGCCCCGGGCGGCGGCTGGTCGGTGCTCGCCGACCTGGACGTCACGCCCGTCGCCGCCCTCCCGGCCCCCGCCCCCGCTCCCGACCCGTCCGCACCGCCCGCTTCTCCCGCACCGCCCGCGCCGCCCGCCCTCGACCCGATCGGAGACCCGGCGTGACCACCGTCCTGATCGTGGACGACCAGCCCCTGCAGCGCTTCGGCTTCCGGATGCTGCTGGAGAGCCAGCCCGACACCTCGGTCGCCGGGGAGGCCGGGCACGGCGCGGAGGCGGTCCGGCTGACCGCCGAACTGCGCCCCGACGTGGTGCTGATGGACATCCGGATGCCCGGCATGGACGGCATCGAGGCGACCCGGCTGATCGTCGCCGCCGGCGGCCGCTCCCGGGTCCTGGTGCTGACCACCTTCGACCTCGACGAGTACGCCCACGCCGCGCTGCGCGCCGGGGCCAGCGGCTTCCTGCTCAAGGACGCCCGCCCCGAGGAACTGCTCTCGGGCGTCCGCGCGGTGGCCGGCGGCGACGCCGTGGTGGCCCCCGCCGTCACCCGCCGCCTGCTCGACGCCTACGCCCACCACCTGCCGGCCCGTCCCCCCGGCCCGGTCGACGACGACCCCCGGCTGGCCGCCCTGACCGGCCGGGAACGCGAGATCCTGCTCGCCGTCGGCCGGGGCTGGAGCAACGGCGAGATCGCCGAACGCCTGGTGCTGTCCGAGTCGACGGTCAAGACCCACGTCGGCCGGGTCCTCGCCAAGATCGGCGCCCGCGACCGGGTCCAGGCCGTGATCTTCGCCTACGACCTGGGCCTGACCCGCCCCCACCCGCCCGGGTAGCCCGGGGGTCCGCCCGCCCGGCGGTCCGGCCGCGCCCGAGGGGGCGGGGGGCCGGAAGTGCCTCCGGGTCGGCTCGGCTACCCTTCAGCGCGCCCCGTCGACGCGGGGGCCCGTCCGGGCGCGGTGCCCGGACCGGGAGGGGAAACGGGAGACGGACGACGTGGACGAGCAGGAGCGGTCGGGGGCGGAGCGGCCGCCCGCGCCGACGAAGCGGCCGGTGCCGGTGTGGCTGCGCGGGCGGGCGGCGCGCTGGGGCGGCGGGATCGCGGCGGCGGCGCTGCTGGTCGGGGGCGGGGCGGTGGCGGTCGCGGCCGCCGGGCACCACGGGCACCACGGCGGAAAGGTCTCGGCCCGCGACGGCGAGCGCGGCGAACACGACGCGCGCGGCGGGAAGCGGCACGAGCGGGGCGGACGCGACTGGCGGGCGGGGCGCTCCGGCGAGGGCCGTTCCGGCGGCGAGGCGCGGCCCGACCACCGTACGGATCGACGGGACCGGCCGGGCCCCGGCGCCCCGGCCCCGCTGCCCCCGCTCTCCGCCGCCGACGCGGTGGCGAAGGCGACCGCCGCGGTACCCGGCGGTCGGACCGAGTCGCTGCGCCCGGCCACCACGGACGGCGGCGGCCGGGCCTGGCAGGTCGTGGTGCTCGGCCCGGACGGCGTGCGGCACCTGGTGACGGTCGACGGCGTCGACGGCACGCTGACCGGCAACACCGTCCTCGGCGGCTGACACCCGCCGCCCCCGCCGCCCTCCGCCAGGCCCGGGCGGCTGCCGGGCGGCGTCCGGGCGGCTGCCGAAGGACACTCCGAGCCCTTCGGCAACCGTCCGGCGCGCCTGGCCCATCCTGGTCCTGACGGTGCCGCCCGGCCCCGGCGCTCCCCGGAAAGGCGCGACGATGCTCCCCCGTTCCCCCCGATCCCACCGCCGGGCCGGGGTCCGATGACCGACCCGTCCCCGCGCCGCCCCCGCTCCGCCCGCCCCGCCCTGCTCGCCCCGGCCTGCGGCGGGGCGTTCGCGCTGCTCACCCTGGCGGTGGCGGTGCACGGCTGGATCCCGTTCGCCTTCGAGGCGGCCGCGGTGCGCTGGGGCGTGACGCACCGACCGCCGGTGGCCCGCTCGCTGGCGGTGGCGGTCACCGCGCTGGGCACCGACGTCTTCCCGTACCTGCTGGCGCTGGCGGCGGGCGCGTTCTCGGTCCGCTCCCGGCGCCCGTCCGGGCGCCGCCGGAGGACCCTGGTCCTGCTCGCCCCGGCGGTCTGGCTGGCGGCCGGACAACTGCTGCGGCAGGCCCTGATGCACGGCTTCGCCCGACCACGGCCGCCCGCGGCGGGCTGGGCCTTCGACGCGTCCGCCTTCTCGTTCCCGTCCGGCCACGCCTTCACCTCCGCCCTGTCCGCCGGCCTGCTGGCGGCGGCGGTGTCCCGGGCCCGGCCGTCCGCGACCCGCGCCGCGGCGGCGGGGGCCGCCCTGTTCGCCGCCGCGATCGGCTTCACCCGGGTCTTCCTGGGCGTGCACTGGCCGCTGGACGTCCTGGGCGGCTGGCTGCTGGCGGGGGGCTGGCTCTCGCTGGGCGCGGCCCTGCTGCCGAGGCTCCCGGCCGGGCTCAGGCCGGTTTGCGCCACACCGAGACGTGCTTCGCGGAGTCCTGGGTGAACGGGGCGCCGTCCCAGTCCGCGACGCGGCGTTCCGGTTCGAGGCCGGCGATCCGGGCCATCAGGTCGAGCTCCGCCGGCCAGGCGTACCGGTGGCGGGAGGCCTCGCGGCGGTAGCGGCCGTCGTCGCCGTCGCGGGTGAGGTGGTGCGAGACGAGGACCTGCTCGACCAGGTCGAAGGTGTCGAAGCCGAGGTGCCGCTCGGAGACGTCGAACGGGACCGCGACCTGGCCGGGCGGCAGGAACCGCAGCGGCGGCACGTGCAGTTCGACGACGAACCGGCCGCCGGGGGCCAGGTGGCGCGCGGCGTTGCGGAAGCACTCGACCTGCTCGTCCTGGGTGAGCAGGTTCGAGATGGTGTTGTAGACGAGGTAGACCAGGGTGAACTCGCCGGGGACGACGGTGGTGGCCATGTCCCCGATGACCACCGGGAGGGTCTCCTCGTCGACCTTGCGCCGCAGCACCGCCGCCATGTGCTCGGACAGTTCGATCCCGGCCACCGGCACGCCGCGCTCCCGGAGCGGGACGCCCACCCGCCCGGTGCCGATGGCGAACTCCAACGCCCGGCCGTCCCCGGCGAGTTCGGCCAGGAAGGCGAGGGCCGGTTCCAGGGCGGCGGCCGAGGAGCCCTCGGCCTCCTCGGCGTCGTAGCGCTCGGCGGTCTCACGGTTCCACAGTTCGCTGCTCGTCACGGGCGTCCACTCTGCCGGGGGCGGGAGGCGCTGTCGACGCATTTGCCCCCGGCTTTGTCCCCGGCTTTGCCCCCGGCGCCCGGCCGCCCCGGTGGTAGGGTGCGCCGACCGTGACCCGCCGGGAGGGCGGGAACCGCCGTGCGCCGACTCCGCCCGTCCGTCGGCCGAGGGACCGGAGGCCCACGTGCCCGTCGAGCTGCGCCGCTCCACCGTCCTGACCCCGCAGGTCCGGCAGGGGTTGCTGGAGGTGTACGCGGACGTGCGGGCGCCGCTGCTCCACGAGCCGAACTACCGGGTCGAGGCGTTCGCCGAGCGCCTCGACCGGCACGCGGGCGGGGCGGGGTTCGCACTGGTCCTCGGCCACGACGGCGGCGCGCCGGTCGGGTACGCGTACGGGAACACCGTGGGGCCCGGTGACGAGTACTGGGGGCGGCTGGCGGGGCCGCTGCCGGCGGGGTTCACCGACGAGCCGGTGCTCGCGCTCCGGGAGATCGGGGTCCGGGGCCCGTGGCGGGGCACGGGCGCGGCGCGGCGGATCCACGACGCGCTGCTGGCCGGCCGGCCGGAGGGGCGGGTCTGCCTGATGGTCAATCCGCTGGCGGGGGAGGGCCGGGTGCGGCGGGTGTACGAGGGGTGGGGGTACGTGCCGTTCGGTGCGCAGCCCGCGTCGGCGCTGTCGCCGGAGCTGGTGGCGATGGTCCGTCCGACCGGCTGAGGTCCGGGCCGGCGGCGGGGGTCAGCGGGAGGTCGCGGCGAGCAGGTAGCGGTGCTCGGGGCGGCCGGTGTCCCCGTAGCGGAGGGAGAGCCGCAGGCGGCGGTCCTGGGCGAGCTGTCTGAGGTAGCGCTGGGCGGTGGAGCGGGAGAGGCCGGTGGCGTCGGCGACTTCCTGGGCGGAGAGCGGGGCGGCGGCGCGGCGGAGGGCGGCGAGGACGAGGTCGGTGGTGGGGGCGCTGTGGCCCTTGGGGAGGTGGGGGGCGGGGGCGGAGCCGGTGCGCAGGGCGGCGAACATCCGGTCGACCTCGTCCTGGGAGGTCTCCCGGGCGGCGGGGCCGGCGAGGGCGTGCCGCAGGTCGGCGTAGGCGGTGAGCTTGTCCCGCAGTCCGGCGAAGGTGAAGGGTTTGACCAGGTACTGGAGTGCGCCGTGCTGCATGGCGGCGTGCACGGTGGAGACGTCGCGGGCGGCGGTGACCATCATGACGTCGCAGCGGATACCGGCGTCGCGCAGGCGGCGGACCAGGGCGAGGCCGGTCTCGTCGGGCAGGTGGTGGTCGAGCAGGACGAGGTCGGCGGGGGCGCGTTCGAGGGCGGCGCGGGCCTGGGCGGCGCTGTGCGCGGTGCCGGTGACCCGGAAGCCGGGGACCTTGGCGACGTAGGCGGCGTGCACGTCGGCGACCCGGAAGTCGTCGTCGACCACGAGGACGTCGATCATGCGTTCTCCAGGGCGGGATCGGTGGTGCGCAGGGCTTCGGGCAGTTCGACGGTGAAGCGGGCGCCGCCGAGCGGGCCGGTGCCGACGGCGAGGCGGCCGCCGGTGCGTTCGGTCAGGCGGCGGACCAGGGCGAGGCCGAGGCCGCGGGGGCGGTGGGCGGGGGCGTCCTTGCTGCTCCAGCCCTCTTCGAAGACGCGTTCGCGCAGCTCGGGCGGGACGCCGGGGCCGCTGTCGGCGACTTCGACCAGCAGGGTGGTGCCGGCGGTGCGCAGCCGCACTTCGACGGCGCCTCCGGGGGCGGCGTCCATCGCGTTGTCGACCAGGTTGCCGACGACGGTGACCAGGGCGCGGGCGTCGACCAGGGTGTCGGGCAGGTGGCTGTCGGGGGTGACGGTGAGGCGGATGCCGCGTTCCTCGGCGACGGCGGCCTTGCCGGTGAGCAGGGCGGCGGTGTGCGGGTCCTGGACGTGGCGGCCGATCCGGGCGGCGCGGGCGGTCTGGGTGCCGGACTGTTCGGAGATGAACGCGGCGGCCTGGTCGTGGCGGCCGAGTTCGAGCAGTCCGAGCAGGGTGTGCATCCGGTTGGCGTGTTCGTGGTCCTGGGCGCGGAGCGCTTCGGTGAGGCCCCGGGTGTGGTCCAACTCCCTCACCAGGGATTCGAGTTCGGTGCGGTCGCGGAGGGTGGTGACGGCGCCGCCGTCGGCGGTGGCCATCCGGTTGACGACCAGCACGCGGTCGTCGCGGACGGCGGGCAGGTCGGTGCCCCCGACCCGGCCGGTGAGGACGTCGGCGAGCCGGCCGGGCGGCAGCAGTTCGTCGACGGTGCGGCCGGTGCAGTCCTCGGGCAGGGCGAGCAGGCGCAGCGCCTCGTCGTTGGCGAGCCGGATCCGCCCGGCGGCGTCGAGGGCGAGCATGCCCTCGCGGATGCCGTGCAGCATGGCTTCGCGCTCGATCAGCAGGGCGGCGATGTCGGCGACGGCGATGTTGTGGGTGCGGCGCTTGAGCCGGCGGGCCAGGGCGAGGGTGGCGGCGAGGCCGACGACCAGGCCGGCGCCGGCGCAGAGCAGGATGCCGCCGGCCATCGAGACCAGCCGGCCGCGGATGGAGTCGTCGCTGAGGCCGACCGAGACCTCGCCGACGATCCGGCCGTCGGCGAGCCGCAGCGGGACCTTGCCGCGGGCGGTGCGGCCGAGGGTGCCGTCCTGGATGGCGGTGACGCTCTCGCCGCGCAGCGCGGGTTCGGGGTCGGTGGAGACCCGCAGGCCGATCCGGGCCGGGTCGGTGTGCGAGAGCCGGATGCCGCGGTCGTCGGTGATGACGACGAACTCGGCGCGGCTGGCGTGCCGGATCCGTTCGGCGATGTCCTGCGCGGTGGCGGTGTCGCGGTCGGCGGCGGCCCGGGCGACGTCCGGGTCGGTGGCGGTGACCTGGGCGATGGACAGGGCGCGCTGCATGGCCTCGCGGTCGAGTTCGGCGCTGACCGGGGCGAGGAACAGGCCGGCGGTGACGGCGGTGACGGCGACGGTCACCACGGTCTGGCTGAGCAGCAGCTGGGCGAACACCCGGCGCGGCCAGTGCGGCCGGAGCGTTCGTCTCATCGCGGTGTCCTTCCTGCTCAGCGGGGTCGTCCGTCGGGTGCGGGGTGAGGGGCCACCCTATGTTTCCGGCGTGTTTCTGTCAGCCCCGTCCCGGTTCCGGTGCCGTCACGGGTCCGTTCCGACCCGGTTGTTGTAGCGGAAGCAAAACGAGCACAACAGCCCTCAACGCGGCAAAGCCGCGTTACGCCCGCAAGGCTCCCGCCGCACCCGCCGCCCCTCGTAGCGTCCCGGTCCACAGCAGCGGGCCGGCGAGGGAGCCGGCCGAGGAGGTAGGTGGTTCACGTGGACCCGCACGAGGCCGGGGCCGTCCCGGCGATCGAGTTGACCGGAGCGACCAAACGCTTCCGGACGCCGTCCGGCACCCTGCACACCGCCGTCCGGGAGCTCGACCTGACCGTCGCCCCGGGCGAGTTCGTCGCCGTCGTCGGCCCGACGGGGTGCGGCAAGTCCACCACCCTGACACTGGTCAGCGGCCTGGAGGAGCCCACCGAGGGCGAGGTGCGGGTGTACGGGGAGCCGGTGTCCGGCATCAACGGGCACGTCGGCTTCGTCTTCCAGCAGGACGCCGTGTTCCCGTGGCGCACGGTGCTGTCGAACGTGATGGCGGGGCCGAGGTTCCGCGGGGTGCCGGCCGACCGGGCCCGGGAGAAGGCCCGCGACTGGCTGTCCCGGGTGGGGCTGTCGGCGTTCGAGGACCGCTACCCGCACCAGCTCTCCGGCGGCATGCGCAAGCGGGTCGCCCTGGCCCAGACCTTCGTCAACGACCCGCGGATCCTGCTGATGGACGAGCCGTTCTCGGCGCTGGACGTGCAGACCCGGGCGCTGATGTCGGACCAGCTGCTCGAACTGTGGGCGGGCACCGGCTCGTCCGTGGTCTTCGTGACGCACGACCTGGACGAGGCGATCGCGCTGGCCGACCGGGTGGTGGTGATGACGGCCGGGCCGGCCACCGTCAAGGAGGTCTTCACCGTCGACCTGCCACGCCCGCGCACCGTGGAGGCCGTCCGGCTGGAGCCGCGCTTCGTCGAGCTGTACCGCGAGATCTGGGCCTCGCTCGGCGAAGAGGTCCGGATCACCCGTGAGAGAGGAGCGGGTCGTGCCGCTTGAGACCGCCGCCCCCGCCACCCCCGCCGTCACCCGCACCGAGGTGCGCGAACGGGCGGCCCGCAATCGGAAGTTGGGCGTGTACGGGGCCCGGGCCGCCGTGCTGGCCGCTTTCCTCGGCCTGTGGGAGGTGTGCGCGCGCACCGGGGTGATCGATCCGTTCAACTTCTCCCAGCCGTCGAGGATCTGGGCCCAGATCTGGCAGTGGGTCACCCACGGCACCGCGCAGGGCTCGCTGGGCGAGCAGATCGGCTACACCCTGTACGAGGCGCTGACCGGCTGGGTGCTGGGCGTGGTCGGCGGCGTGCTGCTGGGCATCGCGCTGGGCCGGGTCCGGTTCCTGGCGGACGTGTTCGGCCCGTACGTCAAGGTGCTGAACGCGATCCCGCGGATCGTGCTGGCCCCGATCTTCCTGATCTGGTTCGGCCTCGGCCCGGCCTCCAAGGTCGCCTCGGCCGTGGTGCTGGTGTTCTTCCCGGTGTTCTTCAACGCCTTCCAGGGCGCCCGCGAGGTGGACCGCAACCTGGTCGCCAACGCCCGGATCCTGGGCGCGGACAGCCGGAAGGTCACCCTGCAGGTGGTCGTCCCGGCCGCCACCACCTGGATCTTCACCAGCCTGCACGTCAGCTTCGGCTTCGCGCTGATCGGCGCGATCGTCGGCGAGTACATCGGCGCCACCAAGGGCCTGGGCCTGATGGTCGCGGCCGCGCAGGGCACCTTCAACGCGGCGGGCGTGTACGCCGCGATGACCATCCTGGCCGTGGTCGCGCTGTTCACCGAGGGCCTGCTGACCTTCGCCGAGAAGCGCCTGTTCCGCTGGAAGCCGGCCGACGCCGGCGACGGCCGCTGACCCTCCCCCGCCCCGTCCGCCCCTGAGAGGCTCCCCCACCATGCGCAGAACCGCTGCCGCCGCCCTCGCCGCCGTCCTCCTGCTGCCGCTGGCCGCCTGTGCCAACGACGCCGCCACGTCCCACAACGGCGCCGCCCCCGCCGGGAAGAAGGTCGACGGGCCGACCGTCAAGATCATGGTCGGCGGCCTGGACAAGGTCATCTACCTGCCGGCCATGCTGACCCAGCGGCTCGGCTACTTCGCCGACGCCGGGGTCAACGTCGAGCTGCTGAGCGAGCCGGCCGGCGTCAACGCCACCACCGCGCTGCTGGCCGGCGACGTGCAGGGCGCCGTCGGCTTCTACGACCACACCATCGACCTCCAGGCCAAGGGCAAGAGCGTCGAGTCGGTCGTCCAGTTCTCGCAGGCCCCCGGCGAAGTGGAGGTGGTGTCCGCCGAGCAGGCCGACGCGATCAAGTCCGGCGCGGACTTCAAGGGCCGCAAGCTGGGCGTCACCAGCATCGGGTCCTCCACCGACTTCCTCACCAAGTACCTGGCGGTCAAGAACGGCGTCGACGTCAGCGAGTTCAGCCCGATCGCGGTCGGCGCGGGCCAGACCTTCATCGCCGCGCTCCAGCAGGGCTCGATCGACGCCGGCATGACCACCGACCCGACGGTGGCCAACATCCTGTCCAAGCAGCTCGGCACCGTGCTGTACGACATGCGTACCCCCGAGGGCTCCCGGGCGGCGCTCGGCGGCCTGTACCCGTCCTCCTCGCTGTACATGAACACCTCGTGGGTGGACGGCAACAAGGACACCGTGCAGAAGCTCGCCGACGCCTTCGTGAAGACGCTGAAGTGGATGAACACCCACACCCCGGAGGAGATCGCCGCCCAGATGCCCGCCGACTACGCGCAGGGCGGCGCCGCCGAGTACGCGGCCGCGATCAAGGCCACCCTGCCGATGTTCACCACCGACGGCGTGATGCCCGCCGACGGCCCGAAGACCGTGCTGGCCGTGCTGGCCGCCTTCCACCCGGACGTGCGGGGCAAGGAGTCGGACATCGACCTCGCCAGGACGTACACCACCGAGTTCGTCACCAAGGCCGCCGGCTGACGCCCGCCCGCCGCGGCGGCCCCGCCCCCTTCCCGGACAGCGGGGGGGCGGGGCCGCCGCGGTGCTCCGGCCGGTCAGGACTTCACCACCCGGAGGACCTTCCCGGTGGCGCCCGCGGTGAGGTAGCCACCGCTGTGGTACTCGTCGGAGACGTAGTAGCGCAGGGTGATCTCGTCGGCGAACCAGCCGTAGTCGACGTGCAGGTAGCTCGACGCGGGGTTCGGGACGCCGAGCCGGTCCCTGGCGGTGGCCATCACGGTCGGGACCTGGTTCCAGTCGATCTTCGCCAGGTCGGCGGGGTCCTGTCCCGGGACGACGGTGCCGCCGGGCCGGCTGGTGAGCTTGCCGTTGCGGTAGCTGACGTCGTCGTAGCGCGTCGGGTCGTCCTTCTTCAGCACCCGGGCGTTGGCGTACTCCGGATAGATCGACATGTCGATGACGGTGGTGCTGCCGGTGGCCGCGCGGATCTTCTCCACCAGGCCGCGGGCGCCCTCGGCGGTGAGCAGGCCGGTACCCGGGTCGACGGACGCCCCGGGGCCGGCGGCGGGTCCGGCGGCACCTATACCTGCACTGGCACTGGCACTGGCACCTGTACTTGCGCTCGCACCGGCACCGGCACCGGCGGACGTCCCGGGGGTGGCCGGGGTGCTCGCCGGGGCGGTGACCTTCGCGAGGGGGACGTGGCCGTTGTCGGCCTTCTTCCCTTCGAACAGCTCCGACCCGAGCGTCCAGCCCAGCAGCCCGAGCACCGCGGCCCCGGCCACCACCGCCGCCGACACCCGCCCGGTGCGCCGGCGCGGCCGCGGCGGCCGGCCCGCCCCGGTGGGGGCGTGCGGCAGGACGCCGTCGGTCTCGGTCCGGCTGTACGGGATCGGGGAGTTGGTCTCGGTCGGCGAGAAGGCCGGGCTGCCGCCGAGGGTGCCGTCGACGCCCTGCTCGGCGGCGGCGAGCAGCCGGTCGAGCCGGGCCGCGTCGGGCCGCTCGGCGGGGTCGCGGGCGAGCAGCGCGAGCAGGGTCGGCCCGAGCGCGCCGCAGCGGACCGGCGGCGGCAGCGGCTGGTCGAGGATGGCCGCGAGGGTGGCGATGCTGTTGGCCCGGCGCAGCGGGTGGTGCCCCTCGACGGCGACGTACAGCGTCATGCCGAGCGACCACAGGTCGGAGGCGGGGCCGCCCTCCTGGCCGCGGATCCGCTCGGGGGCGATGTACTCGGGCGAGCCGATCAGCGCGCCGGTGGCGGTCAGGCCGGTGGACTCGCTGAGCGCGGCGATCCCGAAGTCGGTGAGGACGGGGGTACCGTCGGCGCGCAGCAGCACGTTGCCCGGCTTGACGTCCCGGTGCTGGATCCCGGCCGCGTGCGCGGCGGTGAGCGCGGCGAGCAGCCCCCGGCCGATCCGGGCGGCCTCCTGCGGCGCGAGCGGCCCCCGGCGGATCCGGTCGTGCAGGGAGCCGCCGGAGACCAGCTCCATCACCAGCCAGGGGTGGGCGAGTTCGGCGTTGTCCACGATGTGGTGGATGGTCACCACGTTGGGGTGCTGCAACCGGGCCAGCGCCCGAGCCTCCCGCAGGACGCGCTCGCGCAGCTCGTACGCGGCCGCCGGATCGGCGTCGAGCACCGCCGGATCCGGCGGGCGCACCTCCTTCAGCGCCACCTCCCGCTCCAGCAGCGCGTCCCTGGCCCGCCAGACCAGCCCCATCCCGCCGCCGCCGAGCCGCGACACCAACTCGAAGCGGCCGTCGATCAGTTGGCCGCCCGGCCCCGCTGTCGTCATGCCGCTCATCGTAGGGGCTCGGACGGACGCCCATCGCACCCTCCCGCCCCCGTCCCCGCACCTCACGGCCCCGGCGTCAGAGCGCGGCGAGGCGGGCCGGCGGCTCGGCTTCGGCCGGCTGCCGGTCGGCTGCCGGTCGGCGCCTTGGTGCCGACCGGTCTGATCGCGACCGGCCTCAAGCCCGAACCGTCCGTCGCCGGGTGCGCCCCGGCCGACGCCCCCGTGGAGGAGGCCCCGTGACCCCGCCCGAGATCGTCCGCCCCTCCCCCGGCCCGGAGGACCGGGCCCACGCCTTCGGCGGCCGGGCGCCGCTGACGACCGCCCGGCCCGGCGGCGACGGCGCCCTGCCGGCGATCGGCGACGGGCACGCCCGGCAGGGCGAGGGCGAGGTGTGCGGGACGGCGGTGGAGACGGCGGTGCGCACCACCGCGGTGGTCGACCCGGTCAAGGGCGGCGGCCCGGCCTGGCCCCGGCGGCGAACGTCTGCGACACCGACTACACGATGGCCGTCAAGCCGCCGAAGTCCGTGCCGGGCCGGGCCCGGGCGTACGACGGCCTGCACGGGCGGCTGCGGGAGGTCGCGGCGGCGTACCTGCGGCACCGGTGGCGCGCGGCGGCCGTGAAGTCTGCGATCGTTGCAGGTGAAGGCATACGCGAGCGTGTGCGAACCCAGCGCAGAGGAGCAGCAGTCGTGATCTTCATCGCCGTGAAGTTCACCGTCCGGCCCGAGTACGGCGCGAGCTGGATCGAGCGGGTCGAGGAGTTCACCTCCGCGACCCGGGCCGAGGAGGGGAACGTCTTCTTCGAGTGGTCCCGGAGCGTCGACGACCCGCACCAGTACGTGCTGCTGGAGGCGTTCCGGGACGGCGAGGCCGGTGCCCGGCACGTCGAGTCGGAGCACTTCAAGAC
This sequence comes from Kitasatospora phosalacinea, assembly GCF_000716545.1. GTDB lineage: Bacteria > Actinomycetota > Actinomycetes > Streptomycetales > Streptomycetaceae > Kitasatospora > Kitasatospora phosalacinea. The sequence goes on along the minus strand of NZ_JNWZ01000028.1, from coordinate 18,668 downwards.
CGCGATGGCCTGGATGCCCGACTTCATCGCCCGGACGCCGGAGATCGTCAACGTCGAGGTGCCCGGCACCGGTTGGAGCGCGATGGCGGAGCTCAGCCCGCGCGGCTGAGCCCGCCGGCGGCCGGCGCCCGACCCGCCGTCAGGCGCCGGCCGCGTCCTTCGCCTTCCGGGAGGCCAGCAGGCTGGCGACGGTGGTGACCGCCAGCACCACCACGATGAAGGCCAGCGAGAACGCGATGCCGATCTCGGGCACGTGCACGCCGCTCTCGTGCAGGGCGTGCAGGATCAGCTTGACGCCGATGAAGCCGAGGATCACCGACAGGCCGTAGGACAGGTAGACCAGTCTGGTCAGCAGGCCGCCGATCAGGAAGTACAGCTGGCGCAGCCCCATCAGCGCGAAGGCGTTGGCGGTGAAGACGATGTACGCGTCCTGGGTCAGGCCGAAGATCGCCGGGATCGAGTCCAGCGCGAACAGCACGTCGGTGGTGCCGATGGCCAGCATCACGGTCGTCATCGGCGTCATCAGCCGCCTGCCGTCGATCCGGACGAACAGCTTGGTGCCGTGGTACTCGTCGGTCGACGGGACGTGCCTCTTGACCAGCCGCAGCAGCCGCCCCTCCTCGAACTCCTCCTCGGTCTCGTCCTGCCCGGCCTCCTTGAGCAGCTTGACGGCCGTCCAGACCAGGAACGCGCCGAAGAGGTAGAACACCCAGGAGAACTTGGCGACCAGCGCGGCGCCGCCCGCGATGAAGACGCCGCGCAGCACCAGGGCGACGATCACGCCGAACATCAGCACCCACTGCTGGTAGATCCTCGGCACCGCGAACTTGCCCATGATCAGGATGAACACGAACAGGTTGTCGATGCTCAGCGACTTCTCGGTGATGTAGCCCGCGAAGAACTCCACCGCGGGCTTCGACCCCCCGTACCCCCACACGAAGGCGCCGAACAGGCCCGCCAGCAACACCCACACGGTGGTCCAGATGCCGGCCTCCTTGATGGAGACCTCGTGCGGCTTGCGGCCGCCGATGAAGAAGTCGGCCACGATCAGCGCGATCAGCGCCGCGATGGTGGCGGCCCACAGGCCCGCGGATACGTCCATGGCTGCTCCTCGGCGGTGCCCCGGGGCGGGGCGGGGCGGCGTGGGGAGCTCCATCCTGACCGTCGAAGATCGATCCGCCCGCCCGACACACCCGACGAGCGGCCCGCTCCTGCGCACCGGCACCGCAATTGCGGACGGGAAGTGACCGCTTCGGCCCGTAACGTGGCGGCAGGTCCACCACCCGACGGGAGAACCCGCACCGCATGAACGACGTGCTGTCCGTCCGCACCCTGAACCGGACGCTGCTCGAACGGCAGTTCCTGACCGGACGGACGGGGCTGTCCGTGCCCGAGGTGGTGGAGCGGCTGATCGCGCTCCAGGGGCAGGAGCCGAACTGGCCCTACCTGGGGCTGTGGGCCCGGATCGAGGGCTTCCGGCGCGAGGAGTTGGCGGCGCCGCTCGCGGACGGGCGGGTGGTGCGCTCGGCCTCGCTGCGCAGCACCCAGCACCTCTCCGGCGGGGCGGACTTCGGCCGCTGGCGGCCGCTGCTCCAGCCGGTGCTGGACCGGACCTCGCGGTCCCGGTACTTCGCACCCGCCACGGACGGGCTCGACCTGGACGAACTGGCCGCCACCGGGCGGGAGTTGCTGACCGGCCGTCCGCTGTCGCGGCAGGCCCTCGCCGCCGAGCTGGCCGCCCGCCACCCGGGGCGGGACGGGAGGCTGCTGGCGGCCGCGGTGCAGCTGCGGCTGCCGGTGGTCCACGGGCCGGACAGCTCCGCCTGGGGCGGCTGGGGCACCCGGGCCAACACCTCGCTGACCCTCGCCGAGCAGCGGCCCGGCGAACTGTCGGCGGGCGCGGCGGTGCTGCGCTACCTGGCGGCGTTCGGCCCGGCCGGGGTGCGGGACTTCCAGGTCTGGTCCGGACTGACCCGGATGCGGGCGGTGTTCGAGGAGCTGCGCCCCCGGCTGCGGGTGCACCGCGACGAGCGGGGCACCGAACTGTTCGACCTGCCGGACGCGGTGCTCGCCGACCTGGACCGGCCCGTCCCGGTGCGCTTCCTGCCCGCGTACGACAACCTGCTGCTCGGGCACGCGGACCGCACCCGGGTGCTCGCCGACCCCGACCGCCCGCGGGTGATGCCGGGCTCGGCCCGGGTCCGGCCGACCTTCCTGCTGGACGGCTTCGTCGCGGGCGTCTGGGCGGTCCGCGGCCCGGAGCTGCTGGTCGGTCCGTTCCGCCCGCTGCCGGACGCCGCCGCCGAGCAGGTGGCGGCGGAGGCCGAGCGGCTGGCGGCGTTCCTCGGGCCCGGGCAGCGGGTGGTGTTCGCACCCGCGGGCCGGGGGGCCGCCAACCCGTAGGCGGGCCGGGGACGGTGACGGCACCACGACGCACCGCCGCGCCCCGTCCGCCGACGGGGCGCGGCGGCGTCTCTCACGCCGGCGGGCGGATCACAGGCCGGTGCCGTAGTAGCCGCCCAGGCCGCGGTGGTAGTCGGCGTCCAGGGCGTGCGACTCGCGGTGGTACTCGGGGGAGTCCTTGATCTCCTCCTTGGCGCGGTCGACCCAGACCGTCTTGGCCTCCTCGTCGATCCGCCGGACGACGCCCGCCGGGAGCAGCACGTTTCGGCCGAAGATCCACGGGCCGGTGTCGACCACGATGTAGCCGTCCTCGGCCTCGTAGGAGTGCTTGTCGACCTTGCCGATGTGCCCGTCGGTGGCTTCGACCCGGTAGCCGGTCAGGTCGACACCCGGGTTGTAGCCCTCGGCCTTCTCGTAGCCCCACATGCCGTCACTCACAACTGCCTCCTTCGGGACGGGAGTTCGTCGTTCTGCGGATCGGTTGCCCGGTTCCGGCACGGGCATGCGCGGCTTTTCGACCGATTCGTTCGGTGCGGCGCTCAGGGGGCCGGTGCGGCCGGGGGTTCGAGGCGGGCGAGCCAGCCGGTGAGCAGGGCCTCCAACTGGGCGGCCTCGGCGGGGTCGAGTGCGGCGAGGAGTTCGTGCTCGTTGCGGATGTGGTCGGCGAAGGCGCGGTCGATCAGCTCGCGGCCGGCCCCGGTGAGGGCGACGACCCGGCCGCGCCGGTCCTCGGTGGCGGCGCGGCGGGTGACCAGCCCGGCCCGCTCCAGGCGGTCGATGCGCTTGGTGACGGCCCCGGTGGTGACCATGGTGTGCGCGGCGAGCTCGCCGGGCGCGCGCTCGTACGGGGCCCCGGCCCGGCGCAGGGCGGCGAGCACGTCGAACTCGCCCTCGCCCAGGCCGTAGCGGGCGTAGACGGCGCACAGCTCGTGGGTGAGCAGGGTGGCGACCCGGTGCAGGCGGCCGATCACGCCCTGCGGGGCGACGTCCAGGTCCGGCCGTTCGCGCCGCCAGGCGGCCTGGATCCGGGCGACGTGGTCGAGGGGCTGCTCCATGGCACCAGCATAGCCCGAACGTCTTCCGTGGAAGTTATATTGTCTTCCATGGAAGCTTTCCTCCGATGGGGCGCGCCCACCGCCCTCGCCCCGATCGCCTGGGGCGCCAACTACTACGTCACCCACCGCTACCTGCCCGCCGACGCCCCGCTCTGGGGCGCCGCCCTGCGCGCCCTGCCCGCCGGACTCCTGCTGCTCGCCGCCGCCCGGCGACTGCCGCGCGGCGCCTGGTGGTGGCGCTCGGCCGTGCTCGGCACGCTGAACACCGCCGCCTTCTTCGTCCTGGTCTACCTGGCCTCGCAGTGGCTCCCGGCGGGCACCGCCGCCATGGTGATGGCCCTGTCCCCGCCGGCCCTGATGCTCTGCGCCTGGCTGCTGGCCGGCGAACGCCCGCTGCCCGCCCAGCTCGCGGGCGGCGCGGTCGGCGTCGGCGGCGCGGCCCTGATGCTCGCGGACGGCGCGGGCCCGGCCGGCCTGCCCGGACTGCTCGCCTCGCCGGGAGCGCTGCTGGTCTCCTCGGTCGGCTACGTGCTCGCCACCCGCTGGACGACCGGGGGCGGGAGCCCGGACGGGGGTGGCGGGCCGGGCGTACTGGCCTCCACCGCCTGGCAGTTGACGCTCGGCGGGCTGCTCCTGCTGCCGGTGGCGGCCCTGGCCGAGGGAGCCCCGCCCGCGCTGGACGGCGCGGCGCTGCTCGCCTTCGGCTACACCTCGCTGATCGCCACCGCGCTGGCCTTCCTGGTCTGGTTCGCCGGGCTGCGCCGCCTGCCCGCCGCCACCGTCGGCCTGATCGGCCTGCTGAACCCCGTCACCGGCGTCCTGCTCGGCGCCGCCCTGGGCGGCGAGCGCCCGGGCCCGGCCCGGTTCGCCGGGATGGCCCTGGTCGTGGCGGGCATCCTGCTCGGCCGGCCCCGCGGCGCCCGTCCCCACCCGCACCCCCGCCCTCACCCCCGTCCGGCCCCGGGTGCGCCGGCCCTCGCCGACACCCCGGGGCTCGCCGGCGCGCCCGAACTCACGGACGCACCGGGGCTCGCCGACGCGCCCGAACTCACGGACACACCGGCCCGGCCCCGGCGCCGGTGGTGGTGAGCGCGGCGGCGATCGCGTCCCGGTCGTCCTCGGTCAGCCGCAGCGCGCCCGCCTCGATCCAGCCGTCGACCTGCTCGGGGCGGCGGGCGCCGACGATCGCGCCGGTGACACCGGGCCACTCCAGCGTCCAGGCCAGCGCGACGGCGGCGACCGTGGTGCCGTGCGCCTCGGCGATCGGGCGCAGGGCGTCGACCAGGGCGAGGTTGGCCGCGAGGCCGGTGGTGAACTCGGGGACGCCCCGGCGCCAGTCGTCGACCGGCAGCGCCGCGACCCGCTCGGCGGTGAACGCGCCGGTCAACAGCCCGGAGTGGAGCGGCTGGTAGACGATCGAGCCGGTGCCGTGGGCGTGCGCCCAGGCCAGTTCGGGCGCGGCCTCCCGGTGCAGCAGGCTGAACTGCGGCTGGATGGCGTCGACGTGGGCGACCGCCTCGGCGGCGGCCAGTTGCGCGGTGTCGTGGTTGGACAGCGCGATCGCCCGCACCTTGCCCTCCGCCTTCAGCTCGGCCAGCGTCGCCCAGTACTCCTCCAGGGCGGTGGCGTGCCGGGCCGTGGCGGCCGGGTCCTCGTCGGGGCCGAAGGTGAGCAGCGCGCCGTCGCCGGGCCAGTGCGCCTGGTAGAGGTCGATCCGCTCGACGCCCAGGCGGCGCAGCGAGTCCTCCAGTTCGGCGCGGATGCCGGCCGGCTTGAGCAGCTTGCGCGGCGCGGCGGACGGGTCCGCCGGGTCCCACACCAGGCCGACCTTGGTGAAGACGTAGGGGCGCTCGGACTCCGGGAGCGCGGCCAGCGCCTTGCCGACGACCTCCTCGGAGTGCCCGAGGCCGTACACCGGCGCGGTGTCGATCCAGTTGACGCCGGCCTCGACGACCCGGTGGACGGTCGCGATCGAGTCGGCGTCGTCCTGCGCGCCCCAGGCGAAGCGCCAGCCGGCGCCGCCCAGCGCCCACGCGCCGAAGCCGAGCCGGGTGATGTCGAGGTCCGTGCCGCCGAGCCGGGTGGTGGGCAGAGCGTTCATCGTCGGGTGTTCCTCACGTTCGGGTGTCCGGGCGGTGCGCGCCGCCGGCCGCCGTCCTCCCGGCGTCCCTCGCGGCGCACCACCCATCGTCGTCCCCGCGCGCGCCGCCGCCCAGGGTTCCGCCCGACCCCGGTACCGCCCGACCTGGGTCTGCCGGAACCACCTTCGCGACCACCCGCGTACGACGCGGCGGGGGGCCCGGCCTCAGGGGGGAATCGGCCGGGCCCTCGTCCGCCGCACCGGACGCCTGCCCCGCACCCGCGCCTTCATGCCAGCGAATTGCCCGTGAGTCGTCCGCGAGTCGTCTGCGGGCTCCCGCCACCGCGCGGGGCGCCGCCGGGTCATTGCCGCGTGTCCCCTGTGGTGGCCGATCCGCGGATCGGCCATGGGCAGCGACGGGCGGGGTCGGATCGTTCCTGTCGGCCTGTGGGACCTGGTGGAGCCGTTGCCGCCGGTGGCCCGGTTGCGGCCGCAGGGAGGCGGGACCGCGAAGCCGGACGACGAGGCGGTGTCCGCCGCGATCGTCTCCGGGCCGTCGAAGTCGACGGTGCACCGCCGCTTCCGGCTCTGGACCCGGGACGGACCGGGGGCGGCGCGGATCCGTCGGGTATTCGATGCAACCGGCCGCTCACGGCGTTGGTACTACGGTCGGACGCGCGTGCGTTCGACGCGGATGACGGGAACGGCAACGGGATGACCGACGAGGAGTTCGACGCGTTCTACGTGTCTTCGTTCTCCCTTCTGGTGGGGCAGATCTACGCCATGACGGGGGACTACAGCGAGGCGCAGGACGCGGTGCAGGAAGCATTCCTGCGCGCCTGGGGGCGGCGCGGGCAACTGAGCGACTCGGGGTCACCCCACGCCTGGATCCGTACGGTGGCCTGGCGGCTGGCCGTCAGCCGCTGGCGACGGGCGCGCCGGGGCCTGGACCTGATGCTCCGCAACCACCTGCCCGAGGACGCGCCCGGCCCCGGGCCCGAGCACACCGCGCTGGTCGCGGGGCTGCGCAGGCTCCCGGCGGCGCAGCGGCAGGCCATCGTCCTCTTCCACCTGTGCGATCTGACCGTGGCCGAGGTCGCCCGGGAGACCGGGGTCGCCGAGGGCACCGTCAAGGCCCGGCTCTCCCGCGGCCGGGCCGCACTGGCCGAACACGTTTCCGACCGGGACGAGAGGGAACTCATCCGTGCCTGACCACGCCGGCCCCGACACCGACGACCTCTCCGTCGCCCTGCGGCAACTGGTCGCCGACGCTCCGTCCGCGGTCCCCCTGCCGCCCGCCGAAGTTCATCGCACCGGTCTCCGGCGCCGCCGTCGGCGCCGTACCGTGCTGGGGTCCGCGGCCGTGCTCGCGGCTGCCGTCGTGATCGCCGGCGGCCTTCGGTCCGGCGCGGCACCGCGGCCGCCGGCCCCGCCCGCCGCCTCGCCGTCACCGACGGGCAGTCAGGCCGAGGCCGCGGTACCCAGTGCCGTCATCGACGCCGACAGCCACAGGATGACGGTCACCGGGAAGGACGGCCAGGTGACGGTACTGGACGTCACGGCGGGTCGGCCGGGCAGCGAGACACCGAGAGGACGGATGACGGTCCAGGACAAGCTCCCGAAGGTCGGAATGTCCGACGACGGCCCCTCCGGTGGGCAGGACGGCGCGACCGCGGCCTGGTGCGTCCGGCTCGTCCGGCCCGACGGCACGACCACCACCTACGTCTGCTCGATGCCCTGGCTGTCCCCTTCCGCCATCGGGAAGGCGAACACCACCCACGGGGCCGTGGGCCTGCTGGCGGACGACGCACGGTGGTTCTACGACCACGTCGATCCCGGCGACACCGTCGAGGTGGTCGGCTCCTCCACCGACGGCCCGTCCGGCGCACCACCCTCCCCGTAGCGGGAACGGCGGCCACCCGGCCTTCCCCGGCCCCGCCGCCACCCTCCGCTGCCACTCAGCGCCGCTCCGGCGCCGGCGCCTGTCGGCGGGTCGCGTGCAGTGAGGCCAGGAGGTGCAGCCGGTCTGCGTCGGCGCTGTCCGGCGCGGCCGTCCAGACCAGCATGGCCAGGCCCGGCGCACCGGGCAGGGGGTAGGTGTCCCAGTCGAGGGCGATGTCACCGACCTCGGGCATGTGGAAGACCTTGGTGCCGCTGATCGACGAGCGGACATCGTGCCGGGCCCACAGGCGTCTGAATTCGGCACTGCGGATGCTCAGTTCGCCCACGATCGCGGTGGCACGCGGATGGGTGGGGTCGGCGGCGACGGCGGAGCGCATCATCCCGATGTAGTCCAGTGCCTGCTGTTCCCAGTCCGGACAGCTGCGCTCGCCGGTCGCGGTGTCGTCGAAGATCAGCAGGAGCATGTTGAGCCGGTGCGCGGGGTGGTCGCCCGGGTCGCCGAGCAGCGCTTCCGCCATGGGGTTCCAGGCGAGCAGGTCCAGGTGCCGGCCGATTACGACCGCCGGGGTGTTCATCACCTGCAGCAGCCGCCGCGTGTTGTCCGGGACCTGCTCCGGCCCGCGCTCCGCCCGGACGGGCGTGGGCCGCCGGGCGGCGCGGGCCAGGGCGAACAGGTGCCGTCGTTCGGTGTCGTCGAGGACGAGCGCGTCGGCGAGCGCGTCCAGGACGGTGTCGGACGGGCGCGTCTCGCGGCCCTGTTCCATCCGCTGGTAGTAGTCGGTGCTCAGCCCTGCGAGCAGGGCCAGCTCCTCTCGCCGCAGTCCGGTGACCTTGCGCCGTCCGCCCGGCTCCAGGCCCACGTCGCGCGGACGCAGCCGGCCGCGCCGGGCGCGCAGGAAATCACCGAGTTCACGGGCGTACGGATGGGTCATGCCACCAGTGTGGCGCCGTACCGGGCGTTCATGGTGGGTCGCGCAGACCCAGGCAGGCGGGGACCACCCCGGTGTCCCGCCGTGCTCCTACTGTCGTGCTCCACCGCACGGATCCACGCCTTCGCAAGGAGCACCGCATGGCCGGATGGAACACCGACCGCATTCCCGACCAGCACGGCCGAATCGCCGTCGTCACCGGAGCCAACTCGGGCCTCGGGCTGGTCACCGCGACCGAACTGGTCCGCCGTGGCGCCCGCGTCGTGCTCGCCGTCCGCAACACCGCCGCCGGAGAGCGGGCCGCCCGCCGGATCGGAGGCGACGTCGAGGTGCGCGAACTCGACCTGGCCTCTCTCGCCTCGGTGCGCGCCTTTGCCACCGAACTGACGTCCGACCACCCGGCCGTCGATCTGCTGGTCAATAATGCCGGGGTGGTCCTGCTCGGCCCGCGCCGCACCTCCGCCGACGGCTTCGAGCTGCAGTTCGCCACGAACATGCTGGGACACTTCGCCCTGACGGGTCTGCTCCTCGACGCGCTGGCCGCCGCGCCGGAAGCGCGCGTGGTCAGCCTCAGCTCCATCACGCACAAGAGCGCGCACCTCGACTTCGACGACCTGATGGCCGAACGCGACTACCGCGCCTCATCCGCCTACGGCCGCTCCAAGCTCGCCACCACGGTCTTCGGAATCGAACTGGACCGCCGGCTGAGGGCCGCCGGGTCACCCGTCACCAGCACGCTGGCCCACCCCGGCCTCACCCGCACCAACCTGACGCCCCGCGCCTGGGAACACCGCGGCCGGCTCGGACGGGCGATCGCATGGTTCGGCCTGCTCGCCACCCAGGCGGTGGAGCAGGGCGCACTGCCGCAACTGCGAGCCGCGACCGATCCCGACGCGCACGGCGGCCAGTTCTTCGGGCCGGCCGGACTCTTCGAAACACGGGGCCGCGTCACCCGGGCACGGCTCAGCCCCGAAGCGGCCGATCCGACCGTCGGCGGACGGCTCTGGTCGGCGGCGCAGGCACTGACCGGCGTCCACTACCTCTGAGCACCGGAACGCGAAGCCGCCCCGCGTCCTCACCCCACGAGATCGTCACACCTGATCCGCCGCCTGCCGCCCCGGCCCGCACCCGGCAGCACCCGGCAGCACCGCGGAACGAACGGCACAGGACCTCGAACGCCCCGGTCGGGGGCCGGGATCGAACGCCAGAGGACCTCATGCCGCCCGGGCGATTCCGACAGGGCCGCACCGCAGGAGGGGCCGACTTCCCCGGCTGCTCGGAAGTCGGCCCCCGCGCGGCTCCCGCGCGGTTTTGACGGGGGATCTGTCCTGGCGGGTGCTCGGCCGGGCCGAAGCAACCGGCTGTCACCGACGGACATGCGCCTTGGTGCAGGCGCTCGTTCGGCTACCTCGCGAGAGCGCGGAACAGGCCCTCGAGGTCCCGTTCACCGTCCCGGGTCTGGGCCCTTCCCCGGCACCGTCACGGTCGCCGCCCTGGCCATCTGGCTCCGTTCGTGATCGCGCGGACAGAACCCAACAGGCTCACGGCGCGCAGGACGTGCCGCTCGTCGGGGGTGAGGTCCTGCAGGGTGCGGGCGACGAGGGCGGGGAAGTCGTGGTCGAAGTCCTGTGGGGAGGGTTCGCGGGTGCGGCGGGTCTCCAGGAAGCGCATCGAGGCGAGGTCGAGGAACAGCGGCAGGCTGTGGGAGCGGGCGGCGATCGCGTGGCGGACCGGTGCGCCGATCAGCGGCTCGCCGTCCGGGCCGCTCAGGCGGCGGGTGAGGTAGTCCTCGCAGTCCTCCGGGCTGGAGTCGCCGATGAGCACCTGCCGGTCGGCCTCCGCCCTGCTGCCGGTGCCGGTGCCGGTGCCGGCGGCCGCGGTGCCCGGCGCCGCGGCGGGCAAGGCGTCCGCGGTGCCCGCGCGGGCGGAGAGGACGCGGGCGGCGAGCTGCTGCCACGCCGCCGGGCCGGTGTAGTCGAGCTGGCCCTGCAGCGCCGCGTCGGCCCACTGCAGCCGGCTGCGTCCGGTGACGACGAACAGGGCGTCGGGCATCAGCCACACGACCCGCTGCACCAGGCGCTCCAGGTCGCGGTGGGTGCGGTCGCCGGTGTCCTCGAAGGTGTCCAGCAGCACCACCGGCACGCCGGCCTTCTTCGCCGGCAGCCGGTCGATCTCGTAGGCGAGCAGGTGCGGATAGAAGGACAGCGCTTCTACATCGGGCTCCGCCTCCAGCAGGTCCGCCAGCCGCGGGCAGCCGGCCAGCGCCCGGGCGGTGGCACGGCGCTCGCCTACCGCCCGCACCACGGCGGTGGCTACCTGGCCGACCGCGGAACCGACCAGCCCGGGCAGCGCGAGCTCGTCCGCGGCCTCCGACAGCGCCCCCTGCACCTGCTCGGGCAGCGCCTTCGCCAACCGGCTCACCAGCCCGGTACGGCGCAGGTACTCCTCCACCGCCGACGCCACCGCCACTCGCGCCCGGATCCTCGACCGCCTCCTCGCCCTGGCCGTCGCCGCCGGCCTGGAGGGCGTCACCATCGGGGCGCTCGCCGACGACCTGGGCATGAGCAAGGCTGGCGTGATCGGCCCGTTCGGCACCAAGGAGGAACTCCACCTGGCAGCCGTGGAGGAGACGGTGGCCCGCTTCCGGGAAACCGTCCTCGCCCCGCCCTGTCGCCCCGGCCCGACGCCACCGCTCGCCGACCGTTCCGGTGGTCCGGACCCGCCGGTGGTCCGGACCCGGGCTCAGCCGGCGAGAAGAGGACGGCGACGGTGAACTGCGCCGTCAGCCGTCAGCCGCCGGGGCCGCCGCTCGGCATCCCGATCCCGGGGCGGAGCGGCACCGAGGCCCGGCCGCCGCTCACTCCTCTCCCTTGACCACCGTGAGCAGGCGCAGGCCCCGCGGTCCGATGCCGTCCTCCTGGACGCGGAGCCCGGCGGCCCGGCACTGCTCGGCGACCCACGCGGGAGCGAGGCGGAGCTTCGCGTAGCTGCCGACCTGCAGTGACCAGCCGTCCTCGGTGCGGGTGTGGATCAGGTCGTGGACGGTGACGGTGTCCTCCGCGCCGGACTCGACGAAGCACGTCATGATGCGGTCGTCGGTGGCCCGTACGGGCAGGAACCGATCGGCCCCCGACAGCGGTGTGCTGAGGTCGCGGTAGGTCAGGACGAGCAGCCCGCCGTCGGCGAGGCAGTGCGCGGCGTCCGCCATCAGCCGAGTGACGTCGTGCGCGGCGGGCAGGTGGGTCAGGGTGTCGCCCATGCAGACGACGGTCGAGGCGGACCCGGCCGCGACCAGCCGGGGCAGCGCTTCGCGGATGTCGGCGCGCACCGGGCGGATCGCGGGCGCCTCCTTCGCGTACTCGCTGAGCTCGTCGAGCAGCCTGGCGCTGGTGTCGACGGCGAACACCGTCGCGTAGCCGAGTCGTGCCAGGGCCAGCGACTGGGGGCCGGGACCGCACCCGAGGTCGACGGCGACGTCGTTGCCGGACCGCGGCAGCACACCCAGCCTCTCCAGGAGTTCGGCCTGCGTCTGGGCGACCGGGCGGATGTCGCCGCCGAGCATCCACGTGTAGTGTGCGGCGAGCAACCGCTCGTAGTGCTCTGCAGCGGACGGGGTCTGCGGCATGGGCGTCTCCTCCGGTAGGGGAAATGGGCGTCTGGCGAAGCGAGTTGTGGCCCCAGTGCCTGCGGCTGGCGGGCCCGCCCGCTGATCATCTTGCGGGCCCCGGCACCGCCGCACCAGCCCGGATCCGTTCACGGTGGCGTGAAGCGATGCTGAAAGCCGGAGGTGGCCCGTGCTGGACCTGTCCCGGCTGCGCACCCTGCGGGCGGTGGCGGTGCACGGCTCCATCAGCGGCGCCGCTGCCGCCCTCGGCTACACCCCATCGGCCGTTTCCCAGCAGATCGCCAAGCTCGAACGGGAGACCCGCACCACGTTGCTGGAGCGCCACGCCCGCGGCGTCACCCTCACCGGCGACGCCGAACACCTGGTCGCGGCCGCGGGGCAGTTGCTCGCCGTCGCGCAGGAGGCCGAGGCGAGACTGGAGGAGCGGCGGGGGCGGCCGAGCGGAACGCTGACGGTGGCCAGCTCCCCGACCGCCGTCCGCGGACTGCTGCCCGGCGCACTCGCCAAGCTCACCTCCGCGCATCCGGACCTCACGGTACGGACCATCGAGGCGCTCGACCACGCCTGCGCCGAGCTGGTGGCGCAGGGCGTCGCCGACCTCGGTCTGGCGCACGACGCCGAGCTGGCCCGGCTGCCCGTGCCGAGCGGCCTAGAGAGGACGCTGATCGGCGAAGATCCGGTGGAGGTGTGCCTGCCGGCCGCCCACTCCCTGGCGCCTCGGACCGTCCTGTCCCGCGAGGACCTCGTCGGCGTGGACTGGATCACGCCGCCCCCGGGGGCCGTCTGCCACGACTGGGTGCAGCTGACCATGCGCGGACTCGGCCACGAGCCCGTACTCGCCCACCAGGCGTCCGAGGCCGCCTCCCAGCTCGCGCTGGTCGCGGCCGGCCTCGGGGTGGTGCTCGTCGGCCGCCTCGGACGCGGGCCGCTGCCGGACGGCGTCGTGTCGATCCCGCTCGAACCCGCCCCCATGCGACAGGTCCACGCCCTGTGGCGGTCGGGCACGGGGCGGCGGCCGGCGGTCACCGAGGCGTTGCGCCTGCTCTTGCAGGAATGGCGCGACCTGGGATACGAGTCGGCGGGCCGCCCCACCACCTGAGCGGCACGGCCCCTGAACCGGCGGTTCGGCGGTGCCGCCGCCCCGCCAGCGACGTCCACGCGTCGGCGCGGCCCTCCGCGACGCGCCCGGCCCCACCGCGGCACCGCGCACCGGCCGCTCTCCGCCGCGCGGTCCGGACCCGGCCGGACTCGGGCCGCCCCCGGAGCGCGCCCCCGTCCTCACCGGCGCCCCAGGGTGCGACGGGCGTAGTCGACGGTGACCGCGCCGAGCAGCGGGCCCCAGGCCACCAGGGGCAGGTACGCGAGGGTCATCACCAGCCCGGCGAAGCCGTGCGGGGAATCCGGGTCCGCCATGTTCCGGCTCCAGCCGCCGAACAGGGCGAGCGCGCCGAGCGCGGTCAACACCGCCGAGCCCAGCGCGGCCGGGACGATCGCGGCGAGCGGGCGCACCCGTCGGCCGCCGACCAGCGGGACCCAGCGGGGCGCCACCCGGCCCCACGGCCGAACCAGGCCGAGGGTCAGGAAGGCCAACGCCTCGGCCACCGCGCTCAGCACCACGCAGTAGGCGGTGCCCCACCCTGGCTGGTGCGCGGCGTGCTGCGCGGCCGTGGCACCACTGAAGCCGAGCGGCACGCCGAAGCCGAAGACGATCCGCCACAGCCCGGAGGGGACGGTGGTCCAGACGGTGGCCCCGGCGGCGAGTCGGGCCCAGCGCGGGGCGGGCGGGACCGCGGGGACGGCCGCGTCCCCCACCCCGGCCGGCCCCGCCCGGCGCGCGGTGCTGGAGGCGTTGATCGCAAGCTTCGACACGGTGGACTCCCTTCCGGCCCCGGCCCCTCGGCCGGTGCGGTGCCTCAAGGCTGGCCGTCCGGAGCGGGCCCGCGACAGTGCCGATCGGGTTGATGTCCCTGCTCAACCGGCCTGCCGAATATGCCGATCGGCACAGGCGCAGCCCCCCATCGGCGTCGTAATGTGGCGGCAGTCCAAGAGAGGCGGTGACGGTGACTCAGCTCCTGTCCCTGGTGGTCCCGGCCCTCCTGCTGCCGACCTGGTCGGTCCGCGGGCGGTACGGGGCGGCGGCGGTGACGACCGCGTGCGGTGCGGCGTCCGTGACGGTCACGGCCGCCCTCTGGGCCACCGGCCCCTGGACGGAGGCGGAACGCTGGGCCGGGGTGGTCGGGCTGGTCGAACTGGCCGCCCTGCTGCTGGCGGTGGTTCTCAGCCTGCGCGCCGAGGACGGCCCGCGGTGCGCGGCGGCGGCCTGGACGGCCGGCGGAGCGGTCGCGCTCTGGCCGTCCCGCTTCGACGGGCCCACCGACGCGCTCACGCTCTTCGGCTTCGGATCGATGCTGTCCCTGCCGGCCGTGCTGATCGGGCTCTACCTGCGGGGCCTGGACGACGGCCGGGCCCGGGCGGTGGCCGAGGCCAGGCGGACCCAGCGGCTCGAACTCGCCCACGACCTGCACGACTTCGTGGCGCACGACGTCAGCGGCATGGTCGCCCAGGCCCAGGCGGGGGCGTACCTGGCCTCCGTCGACCCGGCGCGGGCGGCCGAGATGTTTGAGCGGATAGAGCAGGCCGGGCAGCGGGCGCTGGCCTCGCTGGACCGCACGGTGCAGCTGCTGCGCAGCCAGGAGGCGGCCGACCGCGGTCCGCAGCCCGGCCTCGCCGGACTCGCGGGAGTCGCCGAGCAGTTCACCGCCGCGGGCGGTGCCGAGGTCAGGGTGGAGCTGCCGGAAGGGCCGGTGCCGCGCGAGGTGGAGGGCACCGTGCACCGGATCGTGGTCGAGTCCCTGACCAACGTCCGGCGGCACGCCCCGGTGGCTCGAACGGTCGAGGTGCGGGCCCGCCGCAACGGCGAACGGCTGGAGGTGACCGTGACCGACGACGGCGGGGCGCCGGCGCCGGGAGGGCGCCCGCGGCGGGGCGGCGGGAGCGGGCTCCCGGGGCTGGCAGCCCGGGTGGAAGCCCTCGGCGGCTCGCTGGAAGCAGGCCCGTACGGGAGGCAGGGCTGGCGGGTGACGGCGTCGCTGCCACTGGAGACAGCCCCCGGTGGGCCGGAACGACCGCAGGAGCCGACGCGGATCGGCACGGGGGAGGCGCGGGCATGAACACGGGCACGGGTCCGATCCGGATCCTGGTCGCGGACGACCAGGCGGACGTCCGCAGTGCGTTCCGGATGATCCTGGACGCCCAGCCGGACATGACGGTGGTGGCCGAGGCAGCGGACGGCGCCGCGGCCGTGGAGACGGCCCGGAGGCTGCGGCCGGACGTGGTGCTCGCGGACATCCGGATGCCGAAACTCGACGGCCTGGAGGTCACCCGGCACCTGTCCGACTGGTGCAAGGTGATCGTGGTGACCACCTTCGACCTGGACGAGTACGTGCACACGGCCCTGCGGCACGGTGCGGCGGGGTTCCTGCTCAAACGCTCGGGGCCGGTCCTCCTGACCGAGGCGGTCAGGGCGGCGATTGCCGGAGACGCGTTGATCAGCCCCCAGGTGACCGTGCGGCTCCTGCGACACATGGCATTCCCGGGAGCGGAGCCGAAGCCCGGACCGGTCGCCGGTGCCGCGGCGGCGAGGCCGCCGACAGGCGGCCCGGTCGAGGAACTGACCGCGCGGGAGCGGGAGATCGCCGAGCAGGTGGCAGGCGGGGCGACCAACGCCGAGATCGGCGCGGGGCTCTACATCTCCCCGGGGACGGTGAAGAACCACCTCGCCAGCATCCAGCGCAAGCTCGGCACCCGTAACCGGGTGGGCATCGCAGCCTGGGCGTGGAAGCAGGCGGCAGGCAACCGGTCCCCGGACTGCGGCCCGCACGGTTGAGCGGCCTCACCGCCACCGGGCGGACCGGGCTGCCGGCCCCGCCCGACAGCCCGGCCCACGCCGCGGCCGCCCGATGGCGCGACCGCCTCGCGACTGAGCATCCCCTCGTAGCGTAGAGGCCGTGATTGCAGGGGAAGTTGGGAGTCATGGCAGAGAAGAGGCGGAAGTTCGACGCGGAGTTCCGTGAGGGGGCTGTGCGGATCGTGACCGAGACCGGCAAGCCGGTCGCGCAGGTCGCGAGGGAGTTGGGGATCAACGACACGACGCTGGCCAGCTGGGTCTCCCGGGCCCGGCAGTCCGGCCCGGCCGGTGGCGGGCGGGCGGGCGGGCGGGCGGGGTGAGAGTGCCCAGGAGGAGCTGAAGCGGCTGCGGCGGCGCAACGCCGAGCTGACGAGGGAGAACAAGGAGCTGGTCATGGAGCGTGATGTCCTCAAACGCTGCATGGACCTGTGGGTGAAGGAGCTGTGGCGGACCCGGCGGCACTCGTCGGGGTGATCAGCGACCAGAGGACCGGACACGGCATACCGCACTCCGTCTCCTGCCGCGCGCTCGGCGTCTCCGAGGCGTGGTTCTACAAGTGGCGTCGCAGACCGGCCGCACCGACGAACCGCGAGCTCAGGCGCGCGCGGCTGGAGGAGAGGATCAGGCATTTCTTCCACCGGATCATCAGCGAAGCACGCGCCGGCTGCCATCAGGAGAACCTGGCCGCATAAGGAAGGTCTCTACGCCTCCAAGGGATTGACATAGAGCAGTTCCCCTGTTCACCGCTCCGGGAGGCTCCCCGCCCCGGACCGTGGTTGATGTTCACGAGAACGGGAGGCACCTCGTGGACCCGTCCGCCGGACGGCCATGGCCAGGATCAGCGCGCGGCGTGACGAGCTGTCAGGCCCACAGGGCAGACTGTTGCTCATGCCAGAAGCCGGGCTGGATGCCGCCGCCAACTCCCTGCGGGCCTGGCTCAACCGCCAGCAGTTCACTGACCTGTCCACCCCCGAAGTGACCGCCTTCTTCACCAACTCGGTGGCCGCCTGGGCGACCGAGTTGGGATATGAGGTCCGGCGGGAGGTCAACCTGCTCACCGCTACCCGGCAGGGCCGGACCGGGCGCCTCGACCTGCAGCTGCGGCACCGCTCCGGCAAGGGACGGCTGATCAGCATCGAGGTGGACCGGGGCACGAAGGCGTGGTCCCTCGACAAGCTCGTCCAGGCCGCCGAGCTCGGCCACCTGGCTCTGTGGCTTCGGTGGAGCCGCACCCCCGTCACCCTGCCGATCCCGCCTACGGTCCGGCTCATCCGGGCCCAGGTGCTCAGGCGCACCACGCTCACGCTGGCGACGGTGCACTCGCTCCAGCCGGACAACTGCGGGTAGTAGAACGTCCGCGTCGTCCCCTGACGGAGGCAGACCCGTGCAGGACGCAATCTTCGTCGCCGCTCCCGAGGGCATGTCGTGGCCGCTCGGCAGGCATGACGTCGAACGGCACCTCGCTACGCGTTTCCCCGGCGTCCAGACCTGGCACAAGTACGCGCCTGTCAGCCGCGCCGACTACGTCGACTTCGAGATCACCATCGACGGCGAGCCACGACACGGCACCTACGTCGACCACCGACACCTGATCCTCCGCGACGGCACTCCCGAGTTCTGGGCCGACACGATCGCCTGGTTCCTCGGCCTGCTTCCCCCCGGTACCCCCGCCGTGGCGATGGTGGAGTCCAACGAAGACATCGTCCCCATCCCGGCCGCAGCGAGCTCCCGTCACATCACAGACCTCCTCGACGAGCGGGGGTGCGGGACCACGGCTGGTCCGGTTCAGGACTGCAGTCGTTCCCCTGAGGCCCGTCGGTGACGGTGTCGAAGTGAAGGGCCGCGGTCGTCGGGCACGACCGGCGCTGGGTAGTGAACATCGCCATTGATCAGATGCCGTTGGTCGCAGCAGGTGTTGCTGGTGCACCACGGGCCGGTTCCGACAGGGGTGTGGCGCGCACCGCTGTCGAGCCGGTCCCGGCCGGGACGCCGGTGCTCCCAGAAACCCGCCCCGACCAGGTGCACAAGAGGAAGAGGCCGCCACCCGCGGGTGACGGCCTCCAGACCCTCCACTACGCCCCGGCAGCCCGGCCGCCGGGGCCCGGACTGCCAGGCCACGCCGAGGGCCTCCAGCTACGCGAGCTGCTCCGGGGCACTGCCGCTGCCGCTGGACCGTGGCGAGGTGCGGGAACCGGCAGGTCTGCTGATCCTGGATTCATGATCGAAGCCAAGGGATACAACGGTCAGGTCACGTTCGACGGCGAGTACATCACCATCACCCGGAAGGGTTTTCTGGCGCGGACGTCGGTCGGCAAGGGCGAGAAACGGATCCACATCTCGCATATCACGGCCGTCCAATGGAAGCCGCCCGGAAAGCTGGTGAACGGCTTCATCCAGTTCACCGTGCCGGGCGGCACCGAGCGCCGGTCCGGATTCGGCAACCAGACGAATAGCGCGATCCACGACGAGAACAGCGTGATCGTCATGAAGAACCAGGCCGCCGCGTTCGAGGAGCTCCGAGAAGCCGTCGACGAAGCGATCGTCCGCCAACACCGGCCGGTGCCGACGGATTCGCTGGCCGACGAACTCACCAAGCTCCAGCAGCTCGCGGACTCCGGAGCGCTGTCCGCCCAGGAGTACGAGAGCGCCAAGGCCCGGATCCTGGGCTCCTAGGGAGCGTATTCGGTTGTGATCAAGGGGTGGTCTTGGCGAGGTCCTTGATCCAGATCATTGCGCCGCGAAGCTGGAGGCCGGCGAGGTAGCTCTC